>NZ_BAAGQD010000026.1:0-657193 GCF_054783655.1 Nocardioides salsibiostraticola
CACCTACCACCCCGACCGACATAACGCGCTCCAACGCGTCCTGAACCAAACACCACCACAAGCCGCATGAAACACAGCGAAGGTTGACACAGGGCAACTCGTCGGTGGCGGTGGATCGGGTCGGCCCGGGCCGCTTCATCGCCTACCTGCCCGGCCCCGACGTCGGCACCACGTCACGGTTGCGTCTGGTCGACGGCGACCCCACGGCGTACGCCGAGCGGGTGGTGCGGGCGATCGAGGCTGCCCTGCTGACCAGTGGTGTCGAGGGAGCCGAGGGGGTCGAGGGAGCCGAGGGGACGGCGTACCTGATGCTGGTCGGGCGTGGCCTGGGCGGCGCCGCGGCCGCCCGGATCGCCTCGCAGGTCCCATCGGAGCGATGGGTCGTCGAGCAGGTCATCACCGCCGGAGCGCCCTCGGCCAGCGCCCCCCGTTTGCCCGATTCCACGCGGATGCTGTCCCTGGAGGACCGGGCCGACCCCGTGGCGATGTTGGGCTCCCTGATCAACGCGGGCGCAGCCAACCGACTCACCGTGGTGGTCGACACCGGATCGGACCCGAGGGGGGACTACGTCACCGGGGCCCGCGCCGCAGACGCGGCGGAGCATCCCGAGCTCCAAGCCGAGCTAGAACGCCTGCGCGGCCTGGGGTACCTCGCGGGCTGACCACTCCAGTTGCCGATATGCCGAAAGGGACTCAGCCGTTCGATATGCGTGCTTGAATCCCCGCCATGGGGACGCAGGGGAATCATCATGTCCGAAAATACCTGCTACTCGTGCTCCCTGCGGTCTTGATCGTCGCAACGTTGCTCCCTACCGCTTCGGGAGCAGCAGGAAGTCCCCCCTCGACATCGCAGCCGTCCGCGGCCTCCCCTGCTGTAGGGGCAGGCACCGTCGCTGGGTCGATACCCACCCGCACCGTTCCGGCCTATCAAGGACGTGGCGTCGCGTTCGCCCGCACCAAGAGCGGGAGCGGACCTGTCGACACCCGTCTTGCGACTGCTTTCGGCGGAACCCTGATCTGGGGCGACTGGTTCGAGAACGGCGTGGAGACCCCCGCCATCTTCCGTCGGGGGACGTGGAAGTTCTACGAGTCGATGATCGGGCCGAGCCACAACCTGAAGCCCTCCGTGACGTTCAAGTACGGAATCAAGGGAGATCGTCCCGTGGCAGGAGACTGGAATGGGGATGGACGCACGGACATCGGCGTCGTCCGAGGACGAACCTGGTTCTTGTCCCTCCCCGGGTACGCCGCGAGCGCGCCCTCACCCCGCACGTGGCGCAAGTTCAACTTCGGTCGCCGCTACGGGACCCCGGTGGTGGGTGATTGGAGCAAGCGCGGCCGAGACAGCGTCGGCAGCTACTTCGGCGGGACCTGGCGGCTGAAGAAGGCGGCCCGCGGTAACTCCCGGTCGTGGAAACGGTCACTCACCCGCTTCGTGAAACACCGCCGCAACGATGCGGCCGTCGCCGGTGACTGGAACGGGAACGGGCGAGACGGCATCGGCATCGTGCGCCGCAACTCATGGCGACTGCTGGGACATCCAGTACGCCGCAAGCAGTGGTCGACCGTGTTCGTCCGCCGACCGAGGACGGGCATGACGCCTGCGCCGTGGAGCACCTCGGCGGACAAACAAGGTGAACTCTGTCCCACCGCAGCCCCCCGGAAACTGGCCGCGAGCCGGATCGTCGCACCCACGGGACTCACCGGTGCTGCTCCCGTCCCGCAGGGCGACGGGGTCGCGGACGTCCGCAAGGCACTACAGCGCGTCGAACGCTATCTACTCAACTCGCACGACGAAGAGACCTGGGAGCCGTTGCGGTACCAGAACTTCATCGACATACGCTCGCAGAACCCGAACAAGGAGATCGCCTACCGAGGTCCCGCCATGTCAGCGCTGACCGTCGCGACCGCTCTCTCCACGGACGTTCACGACACCTCCGAGGTCGGAAGCAACCGGCAGACGGCCAACGAGTACGTGACCTCCTTGGTGGGCTCCATCTCGTGCCAACACCGCTCGGTGACCCCAGGCGGTTGGGGTCACAGCTGGCAAAGTGCGCACTGGGCCGCGCTGACTGCGCAAGCGGCCTGGTTGGTCTGGGACGAGCAACCCGAGCCCGTTCGGACCTACGTCGAGGCGATGGTGCGCTCGGAGGCCGACCGCCTCCTCACCCGCCCGGCGGAGTACTGGAAGGACCGCGCCGGAGCGGTCAATCCCGGCCGCACCGGCAACACCGCAGCCGAAGAATCCGCATGGAACGGTTCCCTCCTCAGCCTCGCCGTCGCGATGCTGCCCGCCAGCGAGGCCACCGCGCGCTACCGGGCGCAGGAGATTCAGCTCCAAGCATCGGCCTTCGCGGCGCCGCGGGACCTCCTCAGCGACCAGGTGATCAACGGCGTACCCCTGCGTGATCGCCTGTCGGGGACCAACGCACTCGATGACGGGACCGTGATCAATCACCACCTGTTGCACCCCGACTACATGGGCAACATCCAGATGCTGTGGTGGGGCTACGACTTCGCGATGCTGGCAGGTGGGTCCGTCACCCAGGCCGCCAGCCACCAGGCGGAGTTGGTCTACGGCGCCTTCAGCACCCTGGACTTCACCGAGGGCGAGGTGTCTGCCGCGGGCAGGGGCCAGCGCTACCTGGCACCCGGCGGCACCATCTATCGGCCCGATGACACGTTCCCCACCGACGTGTACTTCCCCGAGGGAAGCGACTGGGGCACCACGCGACGTGCTCCGTTGATGAGCCTCGACGCCCACGCCGTGGCTCTGGGGCTGGCTCCGGAGGGATCCTGGTCGGCTCGAGAAGCGCTGGCGGTACACGCCGCGGGGCAGCTGCAACTCGGCGCCAGCCGCGACAGCGGCCGCACCTACAGCGCAGATGCAGAGATCGCCCGGTCCCAGGACCGCTACCCGGCCCGAGAGGAGTACGCCGCCTCGCAGGTGGCGTCGGCGTGGCTGGCTCTGGTGCTTCATCAGGTGGGCACGCCTCCGGTCGACGCCGCTACCTACCCGGTGCCCTTGGTGAACGTCGGGGCCCCGGCGAAAGCACCGCCACGCTCCGCGCGCCTGAGCCCGTAGCCCCGCTCGTCTCGCGCACTTGTAACTGACTGCTACGACCTCTAGGGCGCGCATATATGCGCAGGCTAGAAGTAGTAACAGTCAGTTACAGCCGAAGTTCTACACAGCCAGGTCGTGCACGAACTCGCCGAGCTGGGTCAGGTTGCGGCACTCGATCATGTCGACGAAGGCGCCGTACGTCGGGGCGGCGGAGTCGCCGGTGCCCCAGTGGCGGCGGGCCTCGGGGTTGAGCCACCACGAGTGGCGGGCGGCGCCGGCCAGCCGCTCGAGCACGTCCTCGTGCAGGTCGCTGTAGTTCGATCGGGCATCCCCGAGGATGAGCAGCGAGGACTTCGGGCCGACGATGTCACCATAGGACTCCTCGAACTTGCCCAGCGCGCGACCGTAGTTGGTCCGCCCCCACAGGGCCGCGTGAGCGGTGCTGGCGGCAAGGTCGCTCATCACCTCGACGACATCGGCACCCGGCTTGAAGTGGTGGGTCACCTCGTGGACGTGATCGATGAACGTGAACGCCCGCACGCCCTGGAACTGATCGCGCAACGCGAAGACGAGCAGCAGCGTGAACTGGGCGAAGTTGGCCACCGATCCGCTCACGTCACACAGGACGACGAGCTCGGTGCGGTGCGGACGCTTGGGTTTGTGATGGGTGGTCAGGGGGACGCCCCCGGTGGACATCGAGGCCCGGACGGTACGCCGGAAGTCCAGCGGGCCGCGTCGTTTGGCGTGGTGCTCCTGGGTCAGCCGGGTGGCCAGACGCCGGGCGAGCGGGTGGATCTCGCGGCGCATCTGCTCCAGATCGGTCCGTCGCGCCGAGGTGAAGTCGAGACGGTCGATGCTGGGCCGCAACGCCACGTTGGCGACGTGCTCGGGTCCCTTCTCCTCCGCGATCCGGCGGCGGGCGTCGTCCTCGACCCGCTTGGTGAACTCACCGACGCGCCGACCGGAGACCTTCTGGGCCTCCTCCTCGGTGCGCCCCTCCGCCATCAGCCCAGCCACGATCTTGTCGATCAGCTCGGTCGGGGAGACGCGCTGCAGGGCGGTGTACGCCGACCACGACGACAGGCCCGGACCCCGACCGGGCATCGCGCCGAACCGGCCGACCATCTCGGCCGCCAACTGGGCCAGCCGCTGCTCGTCGCCCTGCTCGAGGGCCTCGGCCAGCGCCTCTCGGAAATCGGCCAAAGCCTCGGCGTTGTCGCGGACCGGGCTCTGCTCCCCGTCCTCGTCCGCCTCCGCCTGCTCGGCGCCGCGGACTCCGGAACCGACCATCCGAGGGAAGTAGATGTCGAACAAGGAGTCGAAGATGGGGCGCTGGACCTGCTTCTTGACCAGCGTTGCGGCGTACCCCGCATGGATGGCGTCACGATCGGACCACCCCAGGGCCGACAGCGCCGCGACCGCGTCGAGGTCCTCGGCCAGCGACACCGAGAGACCTGCTCCGCGCAGCGCCTCCAGAAAGGCGATGTGCCGCTCGACGAGACCGCTCACAGCGAAACCACGTCGCTGGTTGAGGTGCGAAGGCCGCCAGGCCTGAGTTTCGAAACCAGGTGACCGATGTCGGGGACCCGGGTGGGACCGGTTGCTTGGTTTCGAGGCTCGCTGCGCTCGCACCCAAACCAGCGCGGGGGGGCGCTGCGCTCGCACCTCAACCAGCGCGGGCACGACCCACCCGTACCTCGGTCATCGCGCGCGCTCGGCCTCACGAGCGGGTCCGCAACTTCAGCTCTTTGACCGCCCGCTCCTGATCCGAGCGGTGCTTGAGGATCACGCCGAGGGTGTCGTCGATGGCCTTCTCGTCCAGGGTCCGGATCTCCAGCGCGATCAGGGTGCGGGCCCAGTCGACCGACTCGGCGATCGAGGGCGCCTTCTTCAGCTCCAGGTCCCGTAACCGTCCGACGGTGGCGACCAGTTGCTCGGTGACCCGATCGTCCAGGCCAGGCACCTGCGAGGCGATGATCTGGTGCTCCCGCTCGGCGTCGGGGTAGTCGAGGTGCAGGTAGAGGCAGCGTCGCTTGACCGCCTCGGACAGTTCGCGGCTGGCGTTGGAGGTCAGCACGACCAGGGGGCGGCGTACCGCCTCGATGGTGCCGAGTTCCGGGATGGTGACCTGGAAGTCCGAGAGGACCTCGAGGAGCAGCCCCTCGACCTCGACGTCGGTCTTGTCGACCTCGTCGATCAGCAGCACGGTGGGTTCCTCGCGGCGGATCGCGGTCAGCAGCGGCCGGGTGAGCAGGAACTCTTCGGTGAAGATGTCGTCGTGGGTCTCCGACCACTCCTGGTCGCTGCCCTGAGAACTCTGGATGCGAAGCAGTTGCTTCTTGTAGTTCCATTCGTACAACGCCCGCGCCTCGTCGAGACCCTCGTAGCACTGCAACCGCACCAGGTCGGCCCCGGTGGCTCGCGAGATGGCCTTGGACAACTCCGTCTTGCCGACGCCCGCGGGACCCTCGACCAGCAGCGGCTTCTCCAGGACCCCGGCCAAGTAGACGGTGGTCGACGTCGTCGCATCCGCGAGGTATCCCACCTCCGCGAGGCGTGTCGTGACGTCGGCGGGCGAGGAGAACCAAGTCATGGGCCCATCCTTCCCTACAACCAACACGGGCCGACGCGCACGTGACCTGAGTGCCTGGGGATCGTTGATCGCTTCATGCACGACTCCGCACCGACGAGCAGGCTTCGCTCTGGCGTGCGCCTGTTCATGCTCGCTGGTGTGGTGATGGCGATGGCCGTCCTGCTGCTGTCGTACGGCACCTCCCCCCGCGACAGGGACGTGCCGCGACTGATGACCGAGCCGACCCCCACTGCGCTGTTGGGGAGCACCGTGCCCGCGCGATTGCGACCCTCGGTGACGGCCGCAATGCGGACCCACCGGTGCTCGATCCAACCGGTGCCCACGACCAGTCAGGCGTGGTCCGCACTGGTGATCGTCGACGACTCGGTGCAGCACGTGTCGCAGGACGAGGGATGGGCCGTCTACACCGGAACCCGACCGGGGCGCTTCGTCGCCCTGTGCCGCGGCGCGGTTCAGTCGAAGCGCTGACCCGTCTTCACCCTGAGCCACCCTCAGCCACTCTCAGCCACTCTCAACGACCAGGCCGGTCTAGACCACCGTGACCACCGGGGGATGTGGCCGTTGAACCAACCACAGCCACTCGGAAGGGCTGACGCTCGCTCATCCCCCCATGCAGTCCCCCCGCTGCAGCTCGGAGCACCCCATGCCCTTCCCCCCTGTGCGGACCGCCGATGGCGCTCGCGCGCCCGCCGTCCTCGCTCTCCGGTTGTTCCAGGCCGCCGCGGTGTCCTGTCTGGTGGCGATGGGTTTCGCTGCTGCGTTCCTCGTCCCGCAGGGGGTGTCCGCCCAGAGTGCGAGCGGTGAGGCCCCGACCGCCTTCGATGTGACGGTCCAGGACGCCATCGCCGCGTTCGAGTGCTCCACCGACGGCCTGGGTCCCGACGTGATCCCGCCCTCCGCCCTGATCAGGACCGGGACAGGGACGCTGAAGCACGTGACGTTCGACCGCGGATGGGCCGTGCACACCTCGAGCAGCAGCCCGGCCGTTCTGATCGCCGTCTGCGCCAGCGAGGCTCCGCAGCGCTGACCCTGCGCCCTCGGTACGCCGAGACGTGGCGCCCCGCACCACCGGCGAACCGTGCGGCGCCCTCGATCCGGTTGCCGCTGGTGGTGTCGACGGACTCGAGGTCGCGGAAGGCGTGCGCCAGGGCGGCTGCGGCCGGCCCATCGACGGCGTTCCGGGCTCCTGCCCGGTCGATGGTCACGGTGGTGATGGGTCGGCCTGTCACAGTTGCCCTCGTGGCCCCCACCTCCGCCTTCACCCAACGCTCCTTGGTTGCCGTGGTCCAGGTGTTGGGGTTGAGCGTGTGGTTCTCGGCCACCGCGATCGCCCCCAGCCTGCGCGCGGAGTGGGGACTGTCGAGCGCCGCGGCGGTATGGCTCACCGGATCGGTGCAGATCGGCTTCGCTCTCGGGGCCTTGGCCTCCAGCGTGCTCAACCTGGCCGACCGGGTCCCTCCTCAACGGTTGATCTTCGTCGCCGCGGCCGGGGCGGCGGCGTGTACCGCACTGCTGGCCGCGTTCTCCGACGGACTGGGGAGCGCCGTACCCCTGCGGTTCCTGACCGGCTTCTTCCTGGCCGGGATCTATCCGGTCGGGATGAAACTGATGGCGTCCTGGTCGCAATCGGTGGACCGGGGTCGGTGGTTCGGAGTCCTGATCGGTGCGCTGACGTTGGGCTCGGCACTGCCGCACCTCATCAGTGGCTTGGGCCCGTTGCCCTGGCGCGCCGTGATGGGAGTCGCGTCCCTGGTCGCGCTCAGCGGGGGCGTGGTGGCGTTGACCCTGATCCGCCCGGGACCGCTGCTGGCCCGATCGGCCACACCCCAGGCCCGCTACGTCTTGTCGGTCTTCCGCGAGCGGCGACCGCGGTTGGCCAATATCGGGTACTTCGGCCACATGTGGGAGCTCTACGCCCTGTGGACCTGGTTGCCGGTGTTCGTCAGCGTCAGCCGCGAGGGAACGGTAGGGGACGGCGGTCGCTTCTCCTCGGCGGTGAGCCTGACGGCCTTCGTGACCATCGGCCTGGCCGGACTCGTGGGGGCGTTGATCGGGGGGTGGGCCTCGGACCGGTTCGGCCGGTCCTCGTCGGCCATCGGGGCGTTGAGTGTCAGCGGCCTGTGTTGCCTGCTCTCACCGCTGGCCTTCGCCGCGCCGGGAGCCGTACTCCTGGCCTTCCTGTGCGTCTGGGGCGCTTCGGTGATCGCCGACTCCGGCGTCTTCTCCACCGCGTTGAGCGAGACCGCCGACCAGCGCTACGTCGGAACCGCACTGACCGTGCAGACGGCCGCCGGATTCATGCTGACCGTGGTGACCATCCAGGTCGTGCCCCTGCTGGCGGCCTGGGTGGGTTGGCAGTACGCGTTCCTCGTCCTGGCACCGGGACCGGTCGTGGGCGTCATCGCGATGTGGCGGTACGCCCGACCCGACCCGACGAAGCCCGACCCGACGGCCGCGGCTGCGGTCTGACCCTGCTGGGACGCGCCTCGGTTCAGGCGAGTTCCGCATCCCCCGCGACCTCCGCAGCCGCATACGGGTCGCTGCGGGGTAACACCACCCGGAAGGTACTGCCGCCGTCGAGTTCGGAGTCGACCTCGATCCGGCCGTTGTTCAGATGTACGAGGCGCCGCACGATGGACAGTCCGAGCCCGGCCCCCGGCTGCGACCGCGCCCGTGGGTCCTCGGCCCGGACGAACTCCTCGAAGAGCCCCGGCACGTCCTCGGAGTCGATCCCGATGCCGTCGTCGATGCAGTCGAGGACGATGTGGTCCATCCCCTCGCGGGCGACCCGCAGACGGACCCGACCCCCGGTGGGGGTGTACTTCAACGCGTTGCTCACCAGGTTCGACGCCACCACCCGTAGGTCGTTGGGGTCCGCGAGCGCCCACCACGAGGCGGGGTCCGCCTCGTCGCTCTCCAGGCTGATCTGTTGTCCGTTGAGAGCCGCCACGTCGGCGTACTCGGCGAGGGCCTGGGCGGCGATCTCGGTCAGGTCGACCGGCTGCCGCAGGACCGGCGTGGCGGTGGTCTGAAGTCGGGCGAGCAGCAGGAGGTCGTCGACCATGGTGGTCAGCCGGGTCACGGCGCGGCGCATGGGCGGCAGGGCCCGTGGCAGCTGGTCCTCCCCCGGCTCCTCGAGGTTCTCCAGGTGGGCGCGTAGGACGGTGATGGGGCTCTTGAGTTCGTGGGTCAGGGTGGCGACCAGGTTCTTCCGGGACTCGTTGGTCTCACGGAGGCGTACGACGAGCTCCTCGCGCTGCTCGTTGGACCAGGCGGTGAACACCGCGTGCCCGAAGTCGTGGGCCAACACCAACGCGAGCCGCTGTTCGGTCGCGCTCCACGGTGGATCCGTGCGCCCCCGCACCAGGGTGAGCAGCCCTACGCACTCATCACCGGAGCCCAGGGGAACCATCAGGAGCCGGTCCGCGTCGTGGGAGGCCAGCACCTCGACCGCCTCGTGAGTCATGTCGACACAGCGGTACTCCGGCGTGGTCTTCCGCATGCCGCGAGGCCGGACCGCCTGCTCGGCCCACATCTTCTGGGCGACCTCCCGCGAGGCCATCCTGAGCTCGGACACCCCGATGAACGGGTGCGACGGCGAGAGTCGGTCCTCACCCAGGATCTGGTGGACCCAGACCTCGCGGGCTGCGAAGCCCTCGAGCACGGGCCGCTCACAGTTGGTCCAGATGCTCGGCAGCGAGGTGGATCCCATCGCGATGCGGACGATGTCACGCACCACCCCACCGAGGCGCTCCCGCTCGGCCACCTCGTCGCGATCCAGGGCGACGCGCAGGGTCAGCTCCACCTGTTCGGCGTAGGCGTCCAGCGAGGAGTGGATCTCCGGGCCGGGGCGCAAGCCGTCGACCGACACATCCACCGAGAGCATGCCGATCATTTCCCCGGGCCCGTCGAAGAGCGGAGCGATCAGGAGGTCCTCCGGGTCCCAGGCGTCACCCACGAGCGGTTTCTCCACAACGGGACTCCAACCCCACGCCCGCCCCTGACCGGCTCGCTCGGCCGGCACGAAGCGGAAACGGCTGCCCCAGCGATCGGCGCGCGTGAGTTCGTACAGGAGCACGGTCGACTCGAGCTCGGAGTCCATGAGGGTCTCGCGGGCCTCGTCGTCGCCAGCGACCGCCACCGTACGGAACCGGTCGCGGTGGAGCACGTTGATGGCACAGACCTGGAATCCGATCATCCGGCGAGACCCCTGAGCGACCGCCTCCAGGGCATCGCGCGACAACGGGTCTGACCAACTGCTGGCGCCGGGCCAGGGTCGATCAGCGGCATAGGATGGCATGCGGACATCCCCCGTCTGATAATTGGTCACAGCAGTCTAACGACGGCTTCCACGTGTGGCTATGACGCGGGTTAACACCAACTCTCCCACCGATCGGGGAAGCAACGAACCCCGTCCGAGAATGCACCCGGACGGGGTTCGTGACACTTCTCGGCCCCCGACGAAGAGGGACCTTGGCGGTGGCGGTGGGATTTGAACCCACGGTGGGTTTGACCCCACACATCATTTCGAGTGATGCACCTTCGGCCGCTCGGACACGCCACCGGAGGGAACGTTACCCGAGCGTCTGGTCGGCTCGCCAATCGCCTCAGATGTCGACCGATGACCGCTGATCGGCAAAGAAACGGTCGAGCAGCGAGGCGGACTCCTCGGCGAGCACCCCGGCCACGACCTCGGGTCGGTGGTTGAGCCGGCGGTCGCGGACGACGTCCCACAGGCTGCCCACGGCACCGGCCTTGGCGTCGTACGCCCCGAACACGACGCGGTCCACCCGCGACAGGACGGCGGCACCTGCGCACATCGTGCACGGCTCCAGGGTCACCACCAGCGTGCAGCCGGACAGGCGCCACTCACCTCGCAGGCGAGCAGCCTCCCGAAGTGCGACGACCTCGGCGTGACCGGTCGGGTCGTGGTCGGCCTCTCGGACGTTGCGCCCTGTGGCGACCACGTGGCCGTCGGGGTCGACGACGACCGCGCCGATGGGTACGTCGCCCGTGGCCAGCGCCCGCTGGGCCTCCTCGAGTGCCACCCGCATCGGCGTACTCCAGCGATCGATCAGGGAACTCATGCCGAGGTGAGACCCACGATGTCGTCGAAGTGCTGCCCGAATCCCAGGCGCACCGCCACCTGGGACAGGACCTCGTCGGGGTATAGCTCGTCGTCGTCGATGAGGACGGCCAGGTCGGCGCCGCTCATACCCAGATCCTCGAGCAGCGCCAGGTCACCGGCGGGTTCGGGCTCGTCGCTCTCCTCCAGGCTGGGCAGACCCAGGAAGACCGTCACCGAGTCCGCCAGCTCCCACTCCTCGGCGGCGGTGACGTCGGAGAGCAACACCCGGGTCCGTCCGTCGAGCACCCGGACGACCACGAAAAAGTCCTCGTCGATCGCGACCAACCCGATCGCACCACTCTCACCGGGGAACCGGGTCAACGCCTGGCTGAGGGTCTCGACGTCGCTCAACGTGTCGTGCGCCAGCTCGTAGAGTCGCCAGTCCCCGTGGTAGCGATGCGCTGCCACGGCGAAATCGACGCCGTCGAGCTGATCGTCCATCTCGCTCCTCGTACACCTTGGACCCGCCGAACCGCGAAGTCGCTATCAGAGTGACATGCGGGGGGCCTCAGGCCAAGAGCCACCTGGGTCGCGGAGTCGACCGGCATTAGGCTCCCCCCATGCGCACCCACGTCGTCGACCACCCGCTGGTGGCCCACAAGCTGACCGTCCTGCGGAACCAAGACACCGATTCGCCGACCTTCCGCAACCTCACCGACGAGCTCGTCACCCTGCTCGCCTACGAGGCCACGCGCGACGTACGGGTCGAGCCCCACGACATCGTCACCCCCGTCTCGCCCACGACCGGCATCCGGCTGGCCACGCCGAAGCCGCTGGTCGTGCCCATCCTGCGCGCGGGGCTGGGCATGCTCGACGGGATGATGCGCCTGCTGCCGACCGCCGAGGTCGGCTTCTTGGGCATGGTCCGCAACGAGGAGACGCTCGAAGCCTCGACGTACGCCGAGCGCCTTCCCGACGATCTGTCGGGCCGCCAGTGCTACGTCCTGGACCCGATGCTGGCCACCGGCGGCACCCTCGCCGCGGCCATCCGCTACCTGACCGACCGCGGCGCGGACCACATCACGTGTGTGTGCCTGCTCGTGGCCCCCGAGGGCGTCGCCAATCTGGAAGCCGGGCTGGAGGGCATCGACGTGCCGATCACCGTCGTCACCGCCGCCCTGGACGAGCGCCTCAACGAGAAGGGCTACATCGTCCCCGGCCTGGGTGACGCCGGCGACCGCCTCTACGGCTTGGCCCAGTAGCCGAACAGCTCTCAGAAACGCACGAAGGACCAGCCCCTCGGGGCTGGTCCTTCGTGCTTGACGGCTGGTCGGACCTACAGCGCCTTGACCGCGTTGAGCAGCTTGCTCATCGAGTCCTTGGCGTCACCGAAGAGCATCGACGTCTTCTCGTCGAAGAGCAGTTCGTTCTCGATACCGGCGAACCCGGGGCGCATGGAGCGCTTCATGAAGATGATCTGACGGGCCTCATCGGCGTTGAGGATCGGCATCCCGTAGATCGGGGCGGTGGGCTCGGTGCGGGCCGCCGGGTTCACCACGTCGTTGGCTCCGACGACCAGGACCACGTCGGCGTCCTTGAAGTCGGCGTTGATGTCGTCCATCTCGATGAGCTGCTCGTAGGGCACCTGGGCCTCGGCCAGCAGGACGTTCATGTGACCGGGCATCCGACCGGCGACGGGGTGGATGGCGTAGTCGACCTTGCCGCCGCGTTCGTTGAGGACGTCGACGAGTTCGCGCAGCGTGTGTTGGGCCTGTGCGACGGCCAGGCCGTAGCCGGGGACGATGATGACGCGCTCGGCGTACGTCAGCATGATCGCTGCATCCTCGGGGGTCGCGCTCTTGACCGGTCGGTCCGAGGCCACCCCGGCGCCGAGGGTCGAACCGCCCTTGAGCGCTCCGAAGAGGATGTTGGTGACCGAACGGCCCATGCCGTTCGCCATCAGCAGGGTCAGGAAGGTACCGCTGGCCCCGACGAGCGTTCCGGCCACGAGGAGCACGGTGTTCTGCAGGACGTAACCGCCGGCGGCCACGGTCAGACCGGTGAACGCGTTGAGCAACGAGATGACGATCGGTACGTCGGCCCCACCGACCGGCAGCACCAGCAGGACGCCGACCAGGAGGCCCACGAAGCCGAGGACGATGCCGGCCCACATGACGGGCTCGGCGACGGTCAGACCGGAGAGCACCAGAGCGGCGACGAAGCCGCCGATGAACGCGACCGGTAGACCCGGGAAGACCACCGGCCGGGAGGTCATCAGGTCCTGGAGCTTGGCGAAGGTGATGACCGACCCGGCGAAGGAGACGGCACCGACGAAGATCGTGAACGCGGTGGCGACCAGGAACGCCTTGGAGGCGCCGTCACCGGCGAGGTCGTCGATCTCGACCAGCTTGCTGAGTTCGAGCAGCGCCACCAGCGCTGCTGCGCCACCGCCGACCCCGTTGAACAGGGCCACCATCTGCGGCATCTGGGTCATCTGCACGCGCTGGGCGCCGAAGGCACCGGCCGCCGTACCGATCGCGATGGCGATGAGGATCAGCGTCTTGTTCTCGAGCTCGAGGTAGAAGAACGGCAGGGCGACCGCGACGGTCGCGGCAGCGGCTCCGAGCAGGTTGCCGTTGCGGGCGGTCTTGGGACCCGAGAGCCCCTTGAGCGCGAGGATGAAGCTGATCGCACAGGCCAGGTAGACGAGCTGGACCCAGGTAGGCATGGTCTCCATCAGTTACCCGCCCCCTCGCCGGTCTTGACCTTCGCGGGCTTCTTGCGGGTGAACATCTGCAGCATCCGGTCGGTGACCAGGAAGCCGCCCACCATGTTGATCGCGGCCAGGACTACGGCGAGCAGACCCACGGTGATGCCGATGGCGCTCTCGGCCTCACCGGCGACGATGATCGCGCCGAGCAGGATGATCCCGTGGATGGCGTTGGCGCCGGACATCAGCGGGGTGTGCAGGGTCGAGGAGACCTTGGAGATCACCTCGATGCCGACGAAGACGCTGAGGATGAAGAACGTCAGCCAGATGATGTCGTTGTTCAACGCGGTCATGATGCGTCCCCTTCCAGGGCGGCGCGGGTGGGTTCGTGGCGGATCGTTCCGGCGTGCGTGACGCAGGCGCCGATCACGATCTCGTCCTCGAAGTCGGGGGTGAACGCGGCCGGGGCGGCGGCCACAGCCTCCTGGCCCTCGCTGGCTTCGGTGCCGAGCGTGGCGGGGGTCGTCATCAGGGTCACGATGTTGACGATGTTCTGGGCGTAGAGCTTCGAGGCCGGCCCGGGCATCTGCGCGGGGACGTTCAACCCGCCCCACACCTGCGCGTTGCCGATCCGGACGACCTGCCCGGCCTGCGAGCCCTCGACATTGCCGCCGGTCTCGGCGGCCAGGTCGACCACCACGGAGCCGGGCTTCATCTGCTCGACCATCTCGGCGGTGACCAGCATCGGGGCTGTGCGACCGGGTACGGCGGCGGTGGTGATCAGCGCGTCGGCCTTGGCGATGTACGGCGCCAGCAGGTCGCGCTGACGGGCGGCGCGGTCCTCGGTCATCTCCCGGGCGTAGCCGCCGGACCCCTCGAGGGTCTCGAGATCGAGTTCGATGGCCTTGGCGCCCATCGACCGGATCTCCTCGGCGGCGGCCGCGCGCACGTCGTACGCCCGCACGACGGCGCCGAGGCGCTTGGCGGTGGCGATGGCCTGCAGACCGGCGACCCCGGCTCCGAGGACGACGACCTCGGCGGGCTGGATGGTGCCGGCCGCGGTCATGTTGAGGGGGAAGAACCGGCGCAGCATCCCGGAGGCCACGATGGCGCAGCGGTACCCGCTGACCAGGGCTTGGGAGGACAACGCGTCCATCGACTGGGCGCGCGAGATCCGCGGCACGAGTTCCATGGCGAAGCTGGTGACCCCACAGTCCCGCAGGTCGGCGACCAGGTGGTGCTCGAAGTTGACCGGCAGGAAGCTGATCGTGGCGGTGCCCTCACGCAGGCGCCGGACCGTGCCGGTCGACAGCGGTTGCACCGACACCACGACATCGGCCTGCTCGACCGCGTCGGGATCGACGCGAGCGCCGGCTTCGGCGTACTCCTCGTCGAGGTACTGGGCGCCTCGTCCGGCGTCTGGCTCGATGGTGACCTCGATACCGAGGGCGGTCAGTTTCCCGACCAGCTCCGGCACCATGGCTACACGGGTTTCACCCTCACGGGTCTCCCTGGCGACTGCGATTCTCACTCGGGCAAGGTAGGCCACAAACGGTCCCGGCGCTCGCTCCTTCCATTCCTCGGGCGTGTGAGGAGCGTCGCCCCTCCCCGCGTATGACCCACTCCTGACCCACGAAGTCCGTCAAATGGCCCCACGAGGTACGGCGAATGGCCCCACGAAGTTCGCCAGATGGGGACACGAAGTACGCCGGATGGGGCGTCGAGATCGCGATCGGCCCCATTTGGCGAACCTCGAAGACCCATGTGGCGAACTTCGTGGGGGCTCAGCCGATCTGGGTGCCCAAGGCCGAGCCGACGAGGAAGGTGATGACCATGGCGAAGATGCCTCCGCCCATGTTGCGCAGAACCGCACGTCCGGCGGGCCCGTAGCCCAGCTTGGCGCTCACGTATCCCGTGATGGCCAGCGCAACGGCCACCGCGACGACGGTGATCGGCACGCGCAGCGAGTCGCCGAAGGCAAGGATCGTGATCAGCGGCAGGAGTGCGCCCATGAAGAACGAGATCATCGAGGCGCCAGCCGCGTGCCAGGCACTGGTGAGTTCGTTCGGGTCGATGCCCAACTCGGCCTCGGCGTGGGCCCCGAGAGCGTCGTGGGCCGTCAACTGTCGCGCCACCTCGAGGGCGAGGTCCTCGTCGAGTCCCTTGCCGGCGTAGATCCCGGCCAACTCGGCCAGTTCTTCCTCGGGCTCCTCGATGAGTTCGAGGCGCTCCTTCTCCAGCAGCGCCAGCTCGGAGTCGCGTTGGGTGCTCACCGAGACGTACTCACCGGCGGCCATGCTGATCGCGCCCGCCACCAGCGCCGCCACACCCGCGATCGCGATCGCGCTGCGGTCGCTGGTCGCCCCGGCGACGCCCACCACGATCCCGGCGGTCGAGACGATCCCGTCGTTGGCCCCCAGCACCCCGGCACGCAGCCAGTTCAGCCGGCTGCCGATCCCCAGGTTGTGGGGCTCATCGTCATGCGGACCGGGCTCCAAGGAGGGGTCAACGGGGTCGATCAGGTCAGCGTCCATGACCCCATCGTCCTAGGCTCAGCTGAGCCTCGCAACGAAGGTGAGGCTCCACTCAGTGGGTTCGAACGGGTTCAGCAGAGGTGGATCAGAGCCCGAGGTCGCGGCCGATGAGTTCTTTCATGATCTCGTTGGAACCGGCCCAGATCTTGGAGACCCGGGCGTCGCGCCAGGCGCGGGCCACGCGGTACTCGTTCATGTAGCCGTAGCCGCCGAAGATCTGGACGCAGTGGTCGAGGATCTCGTTCTGGATCTGCGAGGAGTACCACTTCGCCTTGGCCGCGTCGACCGGCGTCAGATCCTTCTTGTCGTGCGCGACGACGCATTGGTCGATGTAGGCCTGGGTGACGTCGATCTGGGTGAACATCTCGGCGAGCAGGAACTTGTTGGACTGGAAAGACCCGATGCCGGCGCCGAACGCCTTGCGCTCCTTGGAGTACTCCAGCGTCTCGATCAGGATCTGCTTGGCGTGCGCGAGGTTTGAGATCGCGCAGCCGAGCCTTTCCTGCGGAAGGTTCTGCATCATGTGGATGAAGCCGTTGTCGAGCTCGCCCACGATGTCGTCGTCGGTGAGGCGGATGTTCTCGAAGAACATCTCGGCGGTGTCGGACTCGTCCTGACCGACCTTGTCGAGCTTGCGGCCCTTGCTGTAGCCCTCGGCCGACGAGGGAATCGCGAAGAGCGTGATGCCCTTGGCCTTCTTCTCCGGCGAGGTGCGTACGGCGGTGACGACGATGTCGGCGGAGTACCCGTTGGTGATGAAGGTCTTGGAGCCGTTGATGACCCAGTCGTCCCCGTCGCGCACCGCGGTGGACCGCAGCGCGGCGAGGTCGGACCCACCGGAGGGCTCGGTCATCCCGATCGCGGTCAGGATCTCCCCGCTGGCCACACCGGGCAGCCACTTCTTGCGCTGCTCCTCGGTCGTCAGCTCCACGAGGTACGGCGCCACGATGTCGGCGTGGATACCCACACAGGACGACAGGGCGGCGTTGACCTTGGAGAGCTCCTCCATGAGGACAGCGTTGAAGCGGTAGTCGTCGGCCCCGGCGCCACCGTGCTCCTCGGGGATCTCCAGACCGAGGAAGCCCTGCTTGCCGGCCTCCAACCAGAACTCACGCGGCATCGCCTTGTTGGCGGCGTGCTCCTCGAGGTTCGGCACGACCTGGCGGTCGAGGAACTCCTTGACCGAGCTGCGGAAGGCTTCGTGGTCTTCGTCGTAGATCTCGCGCTTCATGGCGCAGATCGTATCCGGGGCCACGCGGTCAGATCACAGCAGTCAGCGACCGCTGTCACGGCGCCGCCTCCCGCCGAGTCGGCGCTAATTCAAAAAGACTCGCCGACTCGGCCCCTTCCCGGCGTCAAGTTGCGCCGACTCGCGGACTAACCCAACGAGCCGAGGTCGGCGACCTCGTCGTCGGACGGTGCCGTCACCTCGAAGTCCTCGTCGAACTTCGAGAAGGTCACCTCGCCCGGCTCCTCACCGGTGGCGGCGAACTTCAGGATGTAGTGCTTGTCGCCGGTGGCGATGAACGCCTGGGAGGGGTCACCGTCGTCAGTGGTGCCTTCGATGATGATGGTTCCCTGCCCGTCGACCTCGTCCTCGTCGCCCTTGGTGACATCGTCGTCGGCGTTGAAGTCCGTGATGTTCGACAACAGGTCCTCCAGGTCGCAGAAGGAGGCGAACTGATCCTGGTCGTCGGCGAGGTACTTGCCGTCGACGGCTTCCACCACCGCGTCGACCTGCTCGGGCGGGAGAACCTGGCCGAAGAACTCGGCGTCCGGCTTGAACCAGGACGAGCCGCCAGCGGAGAGCACCTCGGCGGTGGCGCCGTCCAGGCCGACCGTGCCGGTGCAGTCACCGTTGGTGGACAGTTGCAGGTCGAGGCTGATCGCCGCATCGGCGGTCTCGATGTCGGCGTTGACCTGCACCGAGGTGAGGCCTTCCATGTCGGCGATGGCTGCCTTCACGATCTCGTCGGCCGACTGGGCCACGAACTCCTCGGCGGCGGCGCTGTCGCCGTCGTCGTCCGCACCACTGTTCCCCGGCGAGGAGCCGCCACACGCCGCCAACGTCGAAGCCAACAGAACCGAACCGATGGCGTACGACGCCCGCTTCATAGCAATCATGCGAAAGATCAGACCACACCGACGCCCACCTCGGCGACCTTCCACCGCGTGGGCGGCCCGCAGAACCGATCTTCGAGGTCTACGAACCCAACAGCTCCTCGACCCACGCGGGCACCAGCAGACCGGCCGGGCCGTGGCGTGCGTCGGCGAACAGGTCGGTGCCCTCACTCGGTTCGAGGTTCAGCTCCAGGGTCGCGGACCCCTGGTCGGCGGCGTGCTGGACGAATCCTGCAGCGGGGTAGACCGCCCCGGAGGTACCGATGGAAACGAAGAGGTCGGCGGTCGAGAGGGCGGCGATGATGCGGGGCATCTGATAGGGCACCTCACCGAACCAGACCACGTCCGGACGCAGGGCACGCTGCCCGCACGCGGGGCATCGCGGTGCCTCATCCACGAGCGCGGCCCCCAGGTCGCCTCGCCACGGCATCCGGGTGCGGCAGTGCGCGCACAGCGCCGAACGCAGCTCGCCGTGCATGTGCACCACGCGTGAAGACCCGGCGCGGAGGTGTAGGTCGTCGATGTTCTGGGTGACCAGCAGGAACCGGTCGCCCAGGGCCTGCTCCAGGCGGGCCAGCGCCTCGTGCGCCGGGTTCGGTTCGACCAGGTCGAGCGCCCGACGCCGGGCGTCGTAGAAGTTCTGGACCCGCACCGGGTCGGCGGCGTACCCCTCGGGGCTGGCCACCTCCTCGACCCGGTGGCCCTCCCAGAGTCCGTCGGCGTCACGGAAGGTGGGTACGCCGCTCTCTGCTGAGATACCGGCTCCGGTGAGGACGACGATGCGGGGCAGGGCGGTCATGAAGCACTCACTTCGTAGTCGAAGGCGACTTTGAGTCCCGCCACCCTGGTCACGGTCGCGACGATGGCACCGTCGTTCCCCTTCGTGGCCGGCGTGGCCGTGCAGTCCACGGACGCGTCGACCTCTCCGTCCAGCTCACGTTCGCAGGTCACCTGGTCCACCAGGTAGCCGTCGGCCACCAACGATCGGAGGATCACCCCGGCGACCCGGTCAGCGGGGACGAAGGGTCGCGCGCTGATCCGGGTCTGGTCATCGACCACGGCGGCGACGCGGACGAGCACGAAGCTGTCCCGGGTGTCGTCGTCGACCCGGGCGATCCGGCAGGTCTGGGTGGCGTCCACCGTGCTGTCGATCCCGCCCTCACAGGCGACGGCGAGGGGGATCGAGGGGTTCCCCGAGGGGAAGAGATCGGCGACCTCTCCCTCCAGATCGGTCCGGCTGACCGAACCCTCGAAGGTCTGCTCGGCACAGGCCGAGAGAGCCAGCGACAGAGCCATCACCAAGGCCGGGAACAGGGCCGGGCGAGCCAGGCTCGCGAGCGGCGCGAGGATCGGTCGTGGCACAGGCGCTCAGAGGTCGACTGGGAGATGGGCCACGACGGTGAGCCTAGTAGGGCCACCGGGTTCCCACCCACGGGTCGGGGAAACGTGTCCCCGACCCGTGCGTGAACACACCACATGATGTGACTAGGCGCGTTGGATGTCCATGTCGTCCGAGGTGTCCTCCTCGGGCTTGCCCAGGACGGCTCGACCGGCCTCGAGTCGAGCGACCGGGACCCGGAAGGGGGAGCAGGAGACGTAGTCCAAACCGACCCGGTGGAAGAAGTGGATCGATTCGGGATCCCCTCCGTGCTCGCCGCAGACTCCGGCCTTCAGGCCCGGACGCGTACGGCGACCCTCGCGGGTGGCGACGTCGACGAGCCGGCCGACACCGTCGACGTCGAGGCTCTCGAAGGGGGAGACCGTGAATACACCCTTCTCGAGGTACGCCGCGAAGAAGGCGGCCTCTACGTCGTCGCGACTGAATCCCCAGGTGGTTTGGGTCAGGTCGTTGGTGCCGAAGGAGAAGAAGTCGGCTTCCTCGGCGATCCGGAAGGCCGTCAGCGCGGCGCGGGGAAGCTCGATCATCGTGCCGACGGGGATGTCGAGCGTGACCCCTTCGGCGGCACCGACCTCCGCGAGGATCCGGGTGGCCTCCTCCCGCACGAGGTGCAGTTCCATCAGCGATCCGACGAGCGGCACCATGATCTCGGGCTTCGGGTCGTGGCCGTCCTTGATCCGACGGGCCGCCGCTTCGGCGACCGCGCGGATCTGACCGGCGAACAGACCGGGCACGGTCAACCCGAGTCGTACCCCGCGCAGGCCGAGCATCGGATTGGACTCGTGGAGCCGGTTGACCGCAGCCAGCAGTCGTACGTCGTCCTCCACCGGAGACCCCTGCACTTCAGCCTTGGCCACCTTGACCATCAGCTCGGACCGGTCCGGCAGGAACTCGTGCAACGGGGGGTCGAGCAGGCGGATCGTGGTCGGGAGTCCGTCCATCGCGGCGAGGAGCTCGTCGAAGTCCTCCCGTTGGGGCGGCAGCAGCGCGGCGAGCGCCTCCTCGCGTTCGGCGGTGGTGCCGGCGAGGATGACTCGCTCGATCAGGACGCGGCGGTCACCGAGGAACATGTGCTCGGTGCGGCACAGACCGATCCCCTGAGCACCCATCCGGCGTGCCCGCTGGGCGTCGTGACCGGTGTCGGCGTTAGCCCGCACCTGCATGGTCCGCACCGAGTCGGCGTGGGCGAGCAGACGATCCACGGCCCGGATGAGGTCAGCGGTGCCTTCGTCCACCTCCTCGAGAGCCGGCTCGAGGCCCTCCTCGAGGTACTTCACCACCGGCGAGGCGACCACCGGAAGCTGGCCGAGGAAGACCTCACCGGTCGAGCCGTCGATCGAGAGCACGTCACCCTCATGCACCTCGACACCCTCGGCGTGCGCGACCTTGTTCTCCTCGTCGACCCGCAGCGCCTCCGCTCCGCAGACGGCGGTCTTGCCCATGCCTCGGGCTACGACCGCCGCGTGCGAGGTCTTGCCGCCGCGGCTGGTCAGGATCCCCGTTGCGGCGATCATCCCCTCGAGGTCCTCAGGGTTGGTCTCACTACGCAACAGCACCACCGGCTCACCGCTCGCGGCCCATGCGACTGCGGTGGCGGAGTCGAAGACGACCCGACCCACCGCGGCGCCGGGTGAGGCTGCCATCCCCCGGGTGAAGGACGTGCGCTCGGCGGTGACGTCGAACTGCGGGAACATGAGTTGGGCCAGCTGCGCCCCGCCGACCCTCTCGAGCGCCTCGTCCATGGTGATCAGTTGTTCGTCCACCAACTGGGTAGCGATGCGGAACGCCGCCGCGGCCGTCCGCTTGCCGACGCGGGTCTGCAGCATCCAGAGTTTGCCGCGCTCGACGGTGAACTCGATGTCACACAGGTCGCGGTAGTGCGTCTCCAGGCGCCGCATGATCTTGCGCAGCTCGGCGTGCGAGGCCGGGTCTACGTCGGCGAAGTCGTCGAGGGACAGGGTGTTGCGGATCCCGGAGACGACATCCTCCCCTTGGGCGTTGACGAGGTAGTCGCCGTACACCCCGGGCTTGCCGGTGGCCGGGTCCCGGGTGAAGCAGACGCCGGTGCCGGAGGTCTCGCCCAGGTTGCCGAAGACCATCGTGCAGACGTTCACCGCGGTGCCGGCTTCCTCGGGGATGCGCTCGCGGCGGCGGTAGATGCGGGCGCGGTCGGTGTTCCAGGACTCGAACACGGCCCGGGTGGCCAGGTCGAGTTGCTCGCGCGGGTCCTGGGGGAAGGTGCGTCCGCTCTTCTCCTCGACCACGGCCTTGAAGTCCTCGACCAACTGGCGGAGGTCGTCGGTGTCCAGTTCGAGGTCGCTGGTGACGCCCTTGGCCTCCTTGGTCGCGTCGAGCACCCGGGAGAAGTCGTCGCCGTCCATGCCGAGCACGGTCTTGCCGAACATCTGGATCAAGCGTCGGTAGGAGTCCCAGACGAAGCGCTCGTCCCCCGAGGCCTCGATCAGACCCTTGACGGAGAAGTCGTTGAGGCCGACGTTGAGCACCGTCTCCATCATCCCCGGCATCGAGTACTTCGCGCCCGACCTCACGCTCACCAGGAGCGGGTCGACCGAGTCGCCGAGCCGGCGCCCGACCTCGTCCTCGAGTCGGCGCAGGGCCATGGTGACCTGCACACGCAGGTCGTCCGGCAGGCGATCGTGTTTGAGGTAGTGGCGACACGCCTCCGTGGTGACGACGAACCCGGGGGGCACCGGCAGCCCGAGACGCGTCATCTCGGCCAGGTTGGCGCCCTTGCCGCCGAGCAGATCCTTCTGGTCCTTGTTGCCCTCGCTGAAGTGGTAGACGAGTTTGTCCATCGTTAGATCACTGCCTTTCGGTTCACCGGATTCAGCCACTGGCGGGACGGGTCTGCGAGAGCATTGATCCTCATGGGTGGTCCCCGGCGTGACGGAGAACCTTGTTGAGCGCGTGATCACTGTTGACCTCACGCACGGTGCCGCTCTGCGAACGCATCACCAGCGACCGCGTCTGAGCGCCGCCGTCGGAGTAGCGCACCCCGGCGAGCAGGTCACCGTCGGTGATCCCGGTGGCCACGAAGAAGGTGTTCTCGCAGGTCACCAGATCGTTCTGCCCCAGCACCCGGTCGAGGTCGTGACCTGCCGCGAGGGCTCGTCGTCGCTGCTCGTCGTCGGCGACGTACAACCGGGCCTGGATCTCCCCGCCCATCGCCTTCATGGCGCAGGCGGTGATGACGCCCTCCGGGGTGCCCCCGACCCCCATGAGCACGTCGATGCCCGACTGGGGGCGGGCTACCGCGATAGCGACCGCCACATCTCCGTCGGGGAAGAGCTTGATCCGGGCACCGGCCGCACGCAGGCGCCCGATGAGCTCGGCGTGCCGAGGCCGGTCGAGTACGGCGACGGTCACGTCGGAGATCGACCCACCCTTGGCCTCGGCCACCACGCGCAGGGTCTCCTCAGGCGGCGCGGTCACGTCCACCTTGCCGGCGGCCCGAGGACCGACGACGAGTTTTTCCATGTAGTAGACGTCCTTGGGGTCGAACATGCCGCCGCGGTCGGCGGCCGCGATCACCGCGATCGCGTTCGGCATACCGTTCGCCAGCAGGGTCGTACCGTCGACCGGGTCGACGGCGATGTCCATCTCGGGGCCAGTGCCGTCCCCGAGTTCCTCCCCGTTGTGGAGCATGGGGGCCTCGTCCTTCTCCCCCTCACCGATGACCACGACCCCTCGCATCTGCACCGCGGCGAGCACCTGGCGCATGGCGTCGACGGCGGCACCGTCGCCGCCTTCCTTGTCTCCGAGGCCGGCCCACCGTCCGGCGGCCATCGCGGCCGCCTCGGTGGCTCGCATCAGGTCGAGCCCGAGGTTGCGGTCGGGCAGTTGGTAGGGCCCTGCGGCGGCGGGTGACGTCATCAGGCATCCACCTCGACGTCGGTTCGGCCGAATGACCCGCTCGGGCGCTGCCTGGTTTCTGCGCTCATCATCGTGCTTCGCTCCTCGGCTCGCTCGACGTCTTCGGGCCGCTCCCCGCCTTCGGTGACGAGGTTGCTCGGATGCCTTCGGCGACGATGTTGTGATCTGCGTCTCAATCTGTGGGTCTCTTTATACACCTTTGTTTGTTTGGTTTCAAGGGGTACAAAGCAAATAAAACGGGCACAGAACAACACGGTCGACGATCGCGAGGGGTGAGGAGCCGTCCGTCGAAGGGCTCGAGGCGTTAACCGAACAGGGGAGATGAATCGGCACCTGGTGCCGATTCATCTCCCCTGTTCGCGCCTAGGCGCAGGCGAAAGGCTCAGTAGTACCAGGGGAACGGCGACCAGTCGGGGTCGCGCTTCTCGAGGAACTGGTCGCGGCCCTCGGTGGCCTCATCGGTCATGTAGGCCAACCGGGTGGTCTCGCCGGCGAAGAGTTGCTGACCCACCAGGCCGTCGTCGATGAGGTTGAAGGAGTACTTCAGCATCCGCTGGGCGGTGGGGGACTTGGCGTTGATCTTGCGGCCCCACTCCAATGCGGTGGCCTCGAGCTCGGCGTGGGGTACGGCGCGGTTGACCGCACCCATCCGGACGCCGTCATCGGCGGAGTACTCGTCCCCGAGGAAGAAGATCTCGCGGGCAAACTTCTGGCCCACCTGCCGTGCGAGGTACGCCGACCCGAAGCCACCGTCGAACGAACCCACGTCGGCGTCGGTCTGTTTGAAGCGCGCCTCCTCGGCGCTGGCGATCGTCAGGTCACACACCACGTGCAGGCTGTGCCCGCCGCCGGCGGACCAGCCCGGAACCACGCAGATCACGATCTTGGGCATGAAGCGGATCAACCGCTGGCACTCCAGGATGTGCAGCCGCCCTAGCTTGGCCTTGTCGATCGGGTTCGGCGGCGCGCCGGCGTCGTCGTGGCCGGACGTCTCGTACTGGTAGCCCGCCCGTCCCCGGATCCGCTGGTCCCCACCCGTGCAGAACGCCCACTTGCCGTTCTTGTCGCTCGGTCCGTTCCCGGTCAGCAACACGCACCCGACATCGGAGGAGATCCGCGCGTGCTCGAGCACCCGCAGCAACTCGTCGACCGTGTGTGGCCGGAAGGCGTTGAGGACGTCGGGACGGTCGAAGGCGATCCGCACCGTCCCGTGCGCCTTGGCGCGGTGGTAGGTCAGGTCGGTCAGGTCTTCGAAGCCGGGCACGACGTCCCAGGCCTCGGTGTCGAAGATCTCCGACACTCCGTCGATGGCGCTCATGGGTGGAGGCTATCGGTGACAGTTTCCCGGCAATGGGGTAGGACAGAGGCATGACCCTCGAAGGTGAATACGAGCCCAGCCCGTCCGAGTGGGTGCGCGACCAGGTGGCGCTCTACGAACGCACCGATGGCGCAGAGGGCAACACGATGCGCGACGTACCGATCGTGCTGTTCACCTCCCGTGGCGCGAAGTCGGGGAAGCTGCGCAAGACGCCGCTGATGCGCGTCGAGCACGAGGGCACCTACGCCGCCGTCGCCTCACAGGGCGGCGCACCGACTCACCCGGCGTGGTTCCACAACTTCGTGGCCCACCCTGAGGTCGACGTCCAGGACGGCCCGACCGCGCAGGAGTACGTCGCCCGCCGGGTCGAGGGCGATGAGCGTCGGCTGTGGTGGGAACGCGCGGCCGCGGTGTGGCCGGACTACGACGACTACCAGACGAAAACCGACCGCGAGATCCCCGTCTTCGTGCTCGAGCCCCGCGGGGAGGCTCACGCTGGTTGAGGTGTGAGGGCCGCCAGGCCCGAACCTCGAAACCTGATTCCTGGGACGAAAAAGTTCCCGTTGACGGAACCGGGTTTCGAGGCTCCTCGCTGCGCTCGTCACACCTCAACCAGCGAGGCCCGGGTCTCGCTGCGCTCGTCACACCTCAACCAGCGGAGGGTGCCGTCACCTAGGTGGCCATGGATCGTTGAACCGAGCATGCGTTCACCCCTGATCGGCTTCGCCGCGCTCGCTCTGGCGGCCACCGGAGCCCTTGCCCCCCAGCCCGCGCTCGCCGCCCCGGACGGGCCCACCCCCGGCTCTCCGGCGTACGTCGCCCGCGACACCGCCAACATCGGCGACGCCTACGGCCGGATCACCGGCCCCGGCGGCCAGCTGCGCAACCCGGCGTACCTGACGGCCCTGACCACCGAGGTCGGGCCCGCCACGGCCGCCCAACTGCTCGCCCAGGCGGCCAACCCGACCCGCCTCGCGATCACCCCGGGGCTCCTCTTCCCCGGTTGGAACATCGGCAACCCGTTGCGTGCCGACTGGGAGGGCACCCGCGGCCGGTCGCGGCGCGTCGCGTTCACCAACCGGTACGGCGCCCTACTCAAGGGCACGGTCTACCGCCCCAAGAAGAACGCGCGCGACCCCTACACCGGCCGCAAGCTCAAGGGCCCCTTCCCTGGCGTCGTGTTCACCGAAGGATCGGTGCAGGGCGCCGAGGGCATGTACGAATGGCTCGCCCAGGACCTCGCCGAGCGCGGGTACGTCGTGTTGACCTACGACGTGCAGGGACAGGGCCAGAGCGAGACGCTCCCCCACCAGAACAACAACGCTCTTCCGTTCTGCAACCCCTTCGCCGAACCCCAGGACGACGAGATGCTCGGGTGCCCCGGCGTCCCGTCCCAGCAGTTGTCCAACTTCGTCGTCGGCACCCGCGACGCCCTGTCGTTCTTCACCTCGACCCCCCAGCGCGGCTACCGCAACCCCGGCTCCGCCGGAGCCAGCGTGAACCGGTTCAACCCCTACTGGCGCCAGTTCGACCGGTCCCGCGATCGGCGTACGGCGACCCCCGGTCGCAACAAGCGCATCGCCCTCATCGGGCACTCCCTCGGCGCGGCCGCCATCTCGAAGGTCCAGGGCATCGACAAGCGCGTTGCCGCCGTGGTCGCCCTGGACAAGCTCGCCGGCGCGGCCACAACAGGACCGATCGACGGCACCGGCAACCGCCCGGTCGTGCCGGCCCTGGCCGTGCAGTCGGAGTACGGCTTCACCGTCTCTCCATGGTTCCTGTCCGGGAACAGCTCCTTGACCCCTTCAACCTCGCCCGACGGTCCGGACCCTCGTCGCGAGAAGCAGTCGGGCTTCGACTCGTGGAAGAAGGCGGGGGTCGACTCGATGCTGGTCGTGCCGCGGGCCTCCACCCATTTGGAGTACACCGACATTCCGCTCGCCCTGCCCGCCAGCCGCTACGGCCAGGCTCTGACCAGCGTCTACACCCAGCGTTGGCTTGACCGGTACCTCAAGCACCGGGGCGGGGCAGGGCGGATGCTGAAGTCGTCCTACCGCTACCTCGAGCCTGCCGGGAACGGCCGCTGGGACAGCGTGCGGTTGCAGCGTGATCCTCTCCTGAGTTTCTACTACTGCTCGGCGTACTCGCTGTCGAAGAAAGGCCGCGGCAAGCGGAGCGACGGGGACATCACCAACGTCGGCTGCTGATCGGCTGCCGATCTACTGCTCGTCGCTGCTGATCCGGGGAGGGTTGGTTCACGCCAGCGCTACCCCGACTCACCGCTCATGGGCCAGACTCGACCCGTGGACTCCTATCTCTTCATCACTCTCGGGGCCGGTCTGGGCGTCGTCATCGCCGCCATGGCGATCACGGCCTTCGCCGCCAAAGAGCTCAACCGGGTCGCCGTCGTCGACATCACCTGGCCGCTCGGTTTCGTAGCCATCGCCTGGGTCTCGGCGCTCATCGGCCAGGTCTCCGGAGAGGGCAACGACGCTCGTCGCTGGATCCTCGTCGCCCTGGTCACGCTCTGGGGTGGACGCCTGGCCTGGCACATCAGTCGGCGCGCGATCGGCCACGGCGAGGACCCCCGCTACGAATCGATGCTCGGCGGCACCCTGGACCAGGTCGGCCTCCCGGTCGCGATCAAGCGCGTCTTCGCGATCCAGGGTTCGGCCATGTGGTTCATCTCCATCCCCGTCATGGTCGGCGCGATCAGCGACGTGGACTGGTGGCCCGTGGTCATCGTCGGCATCGTGGTCTGGCTGATCGGGGTCTTCTTCGAGACGGTCGGCGACGCGCAGTTGGCGGCGTACAAGGAGATTCCGAAGGATGAGCGCCCTGTGGTGATGGACCAGGGGCTGTGGCGCTACACCCGCCACCCGAACTACTTCGGTGACGCCTCGGTCTGGTGGGGGTTGTGGCTGGTCGGCGCGCTGGCCAGTGGCTGGCTGCCGGGTCTCCTCACCATCCTCTCGCCCCTCGCGATGACGTTCTTCCTGGTCTTCGGCACCGGGGGGAAGCTGCTGGAGAAGACGATGATGAAGCGCGACGGTTACCCCGAGTACGCCGAACGCACCTCCTTCTTCTTCCCCCTCCCTCCGAAGAAGAAGTAGCCCCCACGGGCCGGGCACCGGCCCTACCCTGAGCCCATGAAGACCTACGTCGTGTCCGGTGCCGCCTCCGGGATCGGAGCCGCGACCACCGCGATGCTCCGTGACCTCGGACACCGGGTGATCACCGTCGACCTGCGCGACGCCGAGGTGGTGGCCGATCTGTCCACCCCCGACGGACGCGCCTCCGCGGTAGCCGCGGTCGCGGCGATGGCCGACGTCGTCCACGGTGTCGTCCCTTGCGCCGGGGTCGCGGGCCTGACCGACATCGACCCGGCCCTGGTCGCCTCGGTCAACTACTTCGGCGCCGTGGGCCTGGTGTCCGGGTTGCGCCACCAGCTCGCTGCCGCGCAGAGCGTCGGCGGGGCGGCGGTCGTGGTGATCTCGTCCAACTCGGTCACCTGCCAACCCGGCTGGGCCGACCACGCCGGAGGGGTCGTCACCGCCTGCCTGGCCGATGACGAAGAGGCCGCGCGTACGGCGGCGGCGACCACCGAGGCCGTGCAGGTCTATCCGGCGACCAAGTCAGCGATCGCGACCTGGTCGCGGCGTACCGCTTCCTCCCCCGACTGGATCGGCGCGGGGATCCGGGTCAACGCCATCGCCCCCGGGCTGATCGCCACGGCGATGACCGACCAACTGAGAGAGGACCCCGTCTTCGGGCCGTTCGCCGACGCCTACCCCACCGCTCTGGGTCGCCCGGGCCGCGCCGAGGAGGTCGCCGCCACGATCGGTTTTCTGCTCTCCGACGCCGCGTCCCTGATCGTCGGGTCGGTCGTCACCATCGACGGCGGCACCGACGCGATCATGAACCCGCACCGCCCGCCCCAGCAACCGTAGACGGGCCGGGCGGGGCGTCTACGGGCCCGCCTACACTTTGCTCTGTGAGCGACGAGAGCACCGGCGAGGACCTGGTCCGACTCGCGTCGGCCGACAACTTCCGTGACGTGGCCGGCCCCGGCTACCCGACCCTGGGCGGCGGCACCGTGCGGAAGGGTGTCTTCTTCCGCTCCAACGAACTCACCCTCTCCGGCGAGGACGCCGCCCAGATCCGCGACCTGGGGATCACCGCGATCTACGACCTGCGAGACAGCCACGAGGTCGAGGCGCACCCCGACGCCGACGTCCCCGGCGCCTCCTGGGAGCACCTGGAGGTCAAGGGCATCCCCATGGATCAGGTCGCCTCGCTGGCCGATCGTGAGGTCGCCACCGAAACGATGCGCGAGGTCTACCGCACCTTCGTGCGGCATCCCGGAGCCCGCGACGCCTTCGGCAACCTCCTCGGGCGACTCGCCGACGGCTCGGACGGTCACCTCTTCCACTGCACCGCTGGCAAGGACCGCACCGGCTGGGCGTCCGCCCTCCTCCTGCACGTCGCCGGGGTCGACCCCGATCTGATCCTCGAGGACTACCTGCTCACCAACACCGTCTCGACCGCCACCCGCGTGAAGTACCTCGGACTGGTCGAGGAACACCTCGGTGCCGACAAGGTCGACGTCTACGAGCGAGTGATGGTGGCCGACGGCGACTACCTCAACGCGGCGTACCACGCGGTGAAGGTGGAGTACGGCGACCTCGACGGCTACCTGACGCGCGGTCTGCAGCTGCGGGAGGACCAGCTGTCATCGTTGCGCGGCCGCCTGCGCTCGACAACGTCCTAACCCGACCCGTTCCAGAGTTTCACACCCGCGACCCACGTTCGGTCACGTCTCCTCCGGATCAACGATCATCTCGTGGGTCCGCCCGTCGCGGCCCACGAACGAGACGGCCACCGTCTCGAACCCCTTGTGCCGCTGCATCTGGGCGTACAGCGCGTAGGCGTGCCGGTCGGCGTCGGTGAGGTCGACCGCGTCGGTGAACAGCGTCAGCAGCGCACGCGGCCACAGCCGTCGCGCGAGGACGACGTTCACCTGGACTCCCAGGACCACGATCACGGCCGCGACGTAGATCAGTCCGATCAACCCAAGAACCAGGCCGAAGGTGGCGTTCATGTTGCTCGTTCCGGCGATCACCTTGGTGGCGTAGGCGGTTCCGGCCAGCTGCAGCAGCTGAAGGCCGCCGGCGACGAAGAAGGCACCCGGCGCCGCCTTGCCGAACCGATGGGACCGCGGTGCAGCGAGTCGGAACAGTCCGGTCAGGACGAGCCCCACGCATAGGAACGTGCTGATCCGGATCAGCCAGCGCACCGCTCCTCCCACCTCCATGTCGTTCATGGCCAGGGCGTCGGCGTTGCTCACCGTCGCGGAGAACACCGAGACGCCGAGGACCGCCAACCCCGAGAGCGCCAACAAGATCAGGCTCTTGAGCCGCTGCCACACGGGATTCGGTCGGCTGTTGCGCGGCACCGACCAGGCCGTGGCCATCAGATGCTGGGTGGCCTGGCCCAGCCCGATCGCGCCGTACGACGCAGCGAGGGCCCCGACGATCACCGCGGAGGTGGAACCGGTCAGCCCCTCGGGTCGACCCAACTGGTCACCGATGATCGGGAACTGACCCAGGGCCGAGTTGAGCACCGAGGCCTGGAGATCCGGATTCCCCTGCAGGAGGAAACCGAGGATCGAGGAGGCCAGCAGCAGCAGTGGGAAGATCGCGATGAAGGCGTAGTAGGTCAGGGTCGCGGCAAGGTAGTTCCCCTGGTCGTCGAAGAACTTGTAGAGCACCGCCAGCGGAAACCCGATCGACGTACGCCGCCGCTGGGCCCTGTCCGCGGCCCCGATCAGCCCCATCCGGGCCCCCTCGAGTCGGGTTGTCGGCCCATCACGGGAACGTCAGATTTCCGTTGTCGTCCACCTCGAAGAGGGCGACCTTCGTGGGATTCTCGGCCTCGTCGGCGGCGAGCGACACCGCGATCTTGTTCGTGGCGTTGCGGGCCACGTCGAGCACCACCTCGACGGCCTCGGCCGGGCTGAGGTGCTCGCGGGCTGCGGCGAGGTCGCGCGGTCGCATCGTGGCGGGGGTCCAGATGATCGCGTCGGTCAGGCCGAGGGCGGCTTGGGCCCGGTCGCTCAGGGTGCTGGACCGGTAGTCGTCGATGTCGGCGAAGGTCTCCGCGTCGGCTCCCTGCTCGACTGCGGCCAGGCTGCGGCGCGACATACACAGTCGGCACTCGTGTTGGCGAGCCCCGCGCAACCGGACCAGTTCGGTGGTGAGGTCGTCCAGCACCCGCAAACGGGCGACCGCTCGCGTGAAGTTCTCGATCACCGGCCAGGCGTCGTCCACCGGGAGCATCGGCGGTTCGAACCACTCGTCCCTCCCGAAGAGAGCGTCCAGGGTGGTCCGCACACGGGGGCCGTAATCGGCGACGAAGACCATCTGGGTCGCCGAGACGAACTGACGACCCAGTTCAGAGGCCCAGTCGGTGCGGATCTCGTCGTCGATGATGGAGACGTCGACAGCGAACTGTTCGGCGAAGGCGACCACCCCGAGCGGCGGCACGTCGACGACCCGCGCTCCCGGCAGCGGGGTGAGGTCGATGGCGTGCGCCGTTGCCGCCCGCATCGATTCGAACACGACCTGGTTGAGGTCGGTGGGACGCACCCGCACCATCTCGGTGAACGCCGCGGCAGCGTCCGGCGCATACAGGGACAGCGCGGTGGCGCCACCGATCCCCCACGCGTCAGACATGTGACCAGTATGGAGTACCCGCCGCGCGGCCTTCACTCGTGATTCCCACGCACCTGGTGCGTGGGAATCACGAGTGAGTGGAGGTCAGTAGGACTTCGGCAGGCCCAGGCTGTGCATGGAGACGAAGTTCAGGATCATCTCGCGGCTCACGGGAGCGATGCGTCCCACACGGGTGGCGACCAGGAGACCGGCCATGCCGTACTCCTGACTGGCCCCGTTACCACCGTGGGTCTGCACGGCACGGTCGACGACATCGCATGCGGCCTCGGCGGCGGCGTACTTGGCCATGTTGGCGGCCTCCCCGGCGGCCATCTCGTCGCCGGAGTCGAGCAGTGCGGCTGCCTTCTGGTTCATCAGGCGGGCCAGTTCGATCTCGATGTGCGATTGCGCCAGCGGGTGGGCGATGGCCTGGTGGGCGCCGATCGGTACGTCGAAGACGACCCGCTCCTTGGCGTACTGCGACGCCTTCTCCAGCGCGTGCCGGGCCAGGCCGAGCGAGAACGCCGCCGCCATGATCCGCTCGGGGTTGAGGCCGGCGAAGAGCTGGACCAGTCCACCGTTCTCGTCGCCGACGAGCGCGTCACCGGGAAGCTTCACGTCGTCCATGAACACCTGGTACTGGTTCTCCGGGGAGACGATCTCCATCGGGATCGCGGTGGCCTCGAAGCCCTCGGCGTCGGTGGGTACGACGAACAGCACCGGCTTGACCTTGCCGGTCTTGGCGTCCTCGGCGCGCGCGACGACCAGGACGTTGGAGGCCTCGTCGACCCCGGAGATCCAGATCTTGCGACCGTTCAGGACCCAGCCGTCACCGTCACGGCGCGCGGTGGTGGTGATGTTGTGGGTGTTGGTGCCGGCGTCGGGCTCGGTGATGGCGAAGGCCATCGTCCCGGTGCCGTCGCACAGGCCGGGGAGCCACTTCTGCTTCTGCGCCTCGGTGCCGTAGCGGCCGATGACGGTGCCGCAGATCGCCGGGGAGACGACCATCAGCAGCAACGGGCAACCCTGGGCGGCGAGCTCTTCGCACACCGCGGCGATGTCGCCGATGCCGCCGCCCCCGCCGCCGTACTCCTCGGCGATGTTGATCCCGAGGTAACCGTTCTTGGCTATCTCCATCCAGAGCTCGCTGGTCTTGCCGCCACTGCGGGCCTTCTCGGTGAAGTACTCCCGGCCGTACTTGGAGGCGAGCTTCGCGACCTGCTTGCGCAGCTCGATGCGCTCCTCGGTCTCGGTGAATGAGTTGACGGTCATGGATTCTCCTCGGTGGTGGAGCCGCTCGATTCCTCGACGACGGCGAGTACTTCTCCGGAGGCGACCTGCGCACCGGGCTGGACGTTGATCTCGGTGACGGTGCCCGCGGTGGGCGCGGTCACCGTGTGTTGCATCTTCATGGCCTCCAGGACGAGTACGACGTCCCCCGCCGCGACCTCGTCCCCCTGCTCGACGGCGACCTTCACGACCGTCCCGGGCATCGGCGCCAGCAGGCTCCCGCTGGCCACCGCATCCGCGGGATCGACGAAACGAGGAACCCGGGTTAGAGCCAGATGACCGACTGCGCCATCCACATCGACGCGATGATCCGCGATCGCTACGGCGTGAGTCGATCGCAGCCCACCGTGATCGGTGGTCACCCGCCAGGCGTCGGTCTGTGGCTCGCAAGCGACGAGGCGTACGCCGGACACTTCGCCGTAGACGTCGACGAACTCTGGACCGGAGCGCCCGTATCGCCAGCCGACCTGGACCTCGGTCCCGGCGTAGTCGAAGGTGACGATCTGAGGGGCGGAGTGGACATTGCGCCAACCGACCGCGATACCCCCCTGCACCGACCGATCAGCCGTCTCCGCCGCGACCCAAGCCATCGCCGCCGCGAAGAAGGCAACGCCCTGTTGGTCGGCGGTGCCGGGAGTGAAGGACTGTGCAGTGTCATCATCGGCCAGGAAACCCGTGTCGACCTCTCCGGCCAGGAAGCGTTGGTTGCCCAGGATCCGCACCAACTGGTCCCGGTTGGTGACCAGGCCGTGGATCTTCGCTCGCCGCAGTACGTCGCGCAGTCGACGCGCCGCCTGCTCCCGGGTCGGAGCGTGCACGATGACCTTGGCCAACATGGCGTCGTAGTGCGTGGACACCTCGCTGCCCGATTCGAAGCCGGTGTCGACCCGGACGCCCTCGCCGGCCGGGATCTCGAACGTGGACAGGCGACCGCTTTGCGGTTGGTAGTCGGCGGCCGGGTCCTCGGCGTACAGGCGGACCTCGATGGCGTGGCCGTCGGGTTCGGGTTGTGTGCCTGCGCCCGACCCATCGGTCGGCGTGGAGCACACGACCCGGCCCTCGGCCACCGCGATCTGCAGTGCGACGAGATCAACTCCGTGGACGGCTTCGGTGACCGGGTGCTCGACCTGGAGGCGGGTGTTCATCTCGAGGAAGAAGAACGAGTCCCGGGCGGCGTCGTAGAGGAACTCCACCGTGCCCGCGCCGAGGTACCCGATGCTGGCCGCGGCAGCGTGGCCAGCTTCGTGCAGCGCCCGGCGTGTGGCCTCCGGCAACAACGGCGCCGGGGACTCCTCGACGATCTTCTGGTGGCGGCGCTGGAGGGAGCAGTCGCGCTCACCCAGGACGAGGACGCCGTCGGCATGGCCCACGATCTGGACCTCGATGTGACGCCCCTGCTCGACGTACGGCTCCACGAAGACGGTGCCGTCGCCGAAGGCGGACTGCGCCTCGGCCTGGGCCTTCTCGATCTCGCCGGGCAGGTCGGCCAGGGTGCGCACGATCCGCATCCCCCGACCTCCACCACCGGCGCTGGCCTTCACCAACAGCGGCAGGTCGGCCTCGGTCGCGGTCTCGGCGGTGAAGTTGGTCAGCACCGGGACCCCAGCGGCCTCCATCAACTTCTTCGACTCGATTTTGTTGCCCATCGAGTCGATCGACTCGGGAGCCGGCCCGATCCACGTGAAACCAGCCGCCTTTACGGCGCGGGCGAACGCGGCGTTCTCGGACAGGAAGCCGTAGCCGGGGTGGATCGCGTCGGCGCCTGCACGCCGTGCCGCGTCCAGCACGAGGTCGGCGTCGAGGTACGTCTCAGCTGGGCTGTTGCCCGGCAGTCGTACGGCGTAGTCCGCCTCCCGCACGTAGGGCAGATCCGCGTCGGCGTCGCTGTGCAGGGCCGCGGTCTCGATGCCGAGGTCACGGCAGGTCCTGAAGACCCGGCTCGCGATCTCGGCCCGGTTGGCCACCATCAGTCGCGTGATCATGTGTGGCTCCTTGGTTTCGAGGCTCGCTGCGCTCGCACCTCAACCAGCGGAGGCGAGCACACGCTGGTTGAGGTGCGAAGGCCGCCAAGGCCTGAGCCTCGAAACCTCGTGAGCGTCGTCGAGAATTTTCTGGAGATCGGTTGCTCGGTTTCGAGGCTCGTCGCTACCGCTCCTCGCACCTCAACCATCGTCAGGGTGCTCACGGGCGGAACACCCCGAAGCGGTCGGTGCCTGCGTAGGCCTTGTTCTCGATCACGGACAGGCAGATCCCGAGGATGGTGCGGGTGTCGCGGGGGTCGATGACCCCGTCGTCGTAGAGCATCCCGGAGAGCACGTAGGGCAACGACTGCTCCTCGATCTGAGCCTCGACGACCTCCTTGATCCCCTTGAACCCCTCGACGTCGAAGGTCTCGCCCTTGGACTCGGCGGACTGCTGCGCCACGATCTCGAGTACGCCGGCCAACTGCTTGGGACCCATTACCGCGGACTTCGCCGAGGGCCAGGTGAACAGGAACCGGGGGTCGAAGGCGCGGCCGTTCATGCCGTAGTTGCCCGCGCCGTACGACGCCGCCATCACCACCGTCAGGTGCGGCACGGTGGAGTTGCTGATCGCGTTGATCATCATCGCGCCGTGCTTGATGATGCCGCCCTGTTCGTACTCCTTGCCGACCATGTAGCCGGTGGTGTTGTGCAGGAAGAGCAGTGGGGTGTCGGACTGGTTGGCCAGTTGGACGAACTGGGTCGCCTTCTGGGCCTCCTCGCTGAACAACACGCCCTGGGCGTTGGCCAGGATGCCGACCGGACGACCATGGATCTTCGCCCAGCCGGTCACCAACGAGGAGCCGTAGAGCGGCTTGAACTCGTCGAAGACCGCACCGTTGGTCGCGCTGACCCCGTCACAGAGGTGCTCGATGACGTCGCGGGGGTCGAAGGGTTCCTTGAGGTCCGCGGGGATCAGGTCCAGCAGGGCGTCGGGGTCGACGGCGGGTTCGGCGTACGACGCTCCGCGGCTGGTTTCGAGGCTCGTCGCTGGCGCTCCTCGCACCTCAACCTGCGCCGGGGTTGCCTTGCGCCAGTTCAGCCGCGCGATGATCCGTCGGCCGATCCGGATCGCGTCGCGTTCGTCCTCGGCCAGGTAGTCGGCCAGGCCCGAGGTGCGGGCGTGCATCTCCGCGCCGCCGAGCGATTCGTCGTCGGACTCCTCGCCGGTGGCCATCTTCACCAGCGGTGGGCCGCCGAGGAACACCTTCGCGCGCTCCTTGACCATGACGGTGTAGTCGCTCATCCCGGGCACGTAGGCGCCGCCGGCGGTGGAGTTGCCGAACACCAACGCGATGGTGGGTTCCTTGCGGGCGCTGGCCCGGGTGATGTCCCGGAACAGCTTGCCACCGGGGATGAAGATCTCCTTCTGGGTGGGCAGATCCGCACCACCGGACTCGACCAGGGAGATCGTCGGGAGACCGTTCTCCTGTGCGATCTGGGAGGCGCGGAAGATCTTCTTCACCGTCCACGGGTTGCTGGCGCCACCCTTCACCGTCGGGTCGTTGGCGGTGATCATGCACTCCACGCCCTCGATCACCCCGATGCCGGTGACCACGCTGGCACCGACGGTGAAGTCGGATCCCCAGGCGGCCAACGGGCTCAACTCCAAGAACGCGGAGCCCTCGTCGACGAGGAGTTCGATCCGCTCGCGGGGCAGCAGTTTGCCGCGGCCGTGGTGGCGCGCGCTGCTCTTCTCGCCACCCCCGGCGACGGCCTTGGCGTGCTCGGCGTCCAGCGACTCGAGCTTGCTGAGCATCGCCTCGCGGTGCGTGGTTTCGAGGCTCGTCGCTAGCGCTCCTCGCACCTCAACCATCGGAGTTCTCGGCTTCCACTACGGCCTTGATCCGCTCGAGCGTCGTGCGCATGCCCTTCTCATTGGTCCGCGCCCGCAACCGGCCGAGCAGCATCCAGTAGAGCTTCATCGGCAGCGCCGGCTCGAGGCGGTAGTACTCGGTGACCTGGGTGACTCCGCCCTTCTCGGACAACCGGTAACCCCAGTTGTTCAGCGGCCCGTTCGGAGCGATCACGGCGAACTCGAACAGCTCGCCCTCCACACAGTTCGTGACTTTGCAGGGTGCCCAGTACGTCGGGCCGACCCCGTTGCGCTTGACGTGGCCGGCGAAGGTCGCGCCGGTCTTCGGACCGGTGGAGCCCCTGGTCCACTTGCCCTCGAAGGTTTCCGGGGAGAACTCACCGATGCGCGTCACGTCGGAGACCAGGTCCCAGACGGCGGCCCGGGGTGCGTTCATGGACACGGTGACCTCGTCGGTCATGGGGGTGAGTATCTGGATCATCGGGTGCCTCTGGGGGTTGAAGGGGTGTAGCCGAGGAGTTTGGCCGCGAGGTCGGTGAGGACCTCGGTGGCGCCGCCGCCGAGCGGCAGGATGCGGGCGTCGCGGTAGTGCCGCTCGACCTCGGTGCCGTGCATGTAGCCGGCGCCGCCATGCAGTTGGACGGCCTGATCGCAGACGTACGTCGCGGCGTCGCAGGCGGTCTGTTTGGCCAGGCAGGCCTCGGCGATGACGTTCTCGCCCGCAACGTGTCGACGGGCCACGTCGTGGGTGTAGACCCGGGCGACCTCGACCTGACGTCGCATCTCGACCAGCTTGTGGCGGACGACCTGGTTGGCGATCAGCGGCTTGTCGAAGGTCTCGCGCTCCTGGCAGTACGCCGCGGTCAGGGCCAGCGAGCGGGTCGCGATCCCGTAGGCGTGGACCGCGAGCGCGATCCGCTCCACCACGAACTGCTCGGCGATCTGATAGAAGCCGGAGTTCTCGGCGCCGACCAGATTCGCGGCCGGGACCCGGACGTCGACGTAGGACAACTCGGCAGTGTCCGAGCAGTGCCAGCCCATCTTCTTCAGCGACCGGGTGACCGTGAAGCCGGGAGTATCACGCTCCACCACGATCAGGCTGACCCCCGCGTGCCCCGGTCCACCCGTGCGGACGGCGGTGGTGACGAAGTCGGCGCGGACCGCGGAGGTGATGAAGGTCTTGGAGCCGTTGATGACGTAACTGCCACCATCACTCCCTGGTTCAAAGCGTGCTGTCGTGCCGATGCCGGCCACATCCGACCCGCCGCCCGGTTCGGTGATGGCCAGGGACCCGATCTTCTCCCCGGCCAGGGTCGGGCGGACGAAACGGTCGATGAGGTCCACGTTGCCCGAGGCGATGATGTGGGGCAGCGCGATACCGCTGGTGAACAGCCCGGCGATCAGGCCGCTCGAGGCACCCGCCTCGAGCATCGCCTCCTGCACGGCGACCGAGTCGAGCAGCGTTCCGCCCGAGCCGCCGGCCTCCTCGGGGAAGGCCACCCCGAGCAGTCCCTGACGCGCTGCGGCGATGTGGAGCTCGCGCGGCATCGTGCCAGCGTCCTCCCAGTCCTGCAGGTGCGGCTCGATCTCACGCCGGGTGAACTCCTTCGCGACCTCGCGCAGGGCCTGACGTTCCTCGGCTGTGGTGACGGGTTCCAGTACGGCGGTCATGGGTGGCTCCTGGTTTGGTGGTCGATGGGCGCACGGCTCACAGCAGGTCCTCCTGGATGTGCACCATCCGCGAGCGGACCCATTCGCCCAGGCCCTTGGCCTGCGGGTCGAACCGCGTGGAGGCGGCCACGCCTCGGCCGAGCAGCCCCCGGATGAGCACGTTGACCGCACCGAGATTGGGCAGCATGTAGACCTCGATGTCCAGGTCGGCCGCCTCGGGCACCAGCTCGCGCACCTTCTTGGGGGTGATCAGCTTGGTCAGCCACTGGACGCGGGCGGCGTACTGCTCGGGGGTGACGTCGTCGCTGTGCCGGATCCAGAGCCCGATGTTGGCGTCGCCACCCTTGTCCCCGGACCGGGCGTGGACGAAGGTGCCCAGCGCGGAACGGCGGGTGATCGTGTCCGATCGGGCGGGGTACGGCGAGGGGCGCTGGCCCTCCACCGTGGTGACCGCCGCGTCCGAGAACTCGGTCGGGTCGGCGACCACCTCGCGCCGTCCGTCGGCGTGGACGACGGTGTGTGCGACCGCCGAGCGGGGCAGGTACTCCGGCCGGTACACGCCGTACGGCGTCGGGGGTCCGGGAGGCGCGGTCATCGTGAACCCGGGGTACGACGCGAGGGCGAGCTCCACGGCCGGTCCGGTGAAGGCCTTGGCCACCTTGGCCTGGTCGGCATCCATCACGGTGCAGCGCAGGAGGCAGGAGGCGCCCTCCTCGGTCTCGGCGTCAACGGTGGGCATCGGCGTCCGGGTCCAGGACACGGTTTCGGCGACCAGCGATGGCTCCAACTGGGCGCGCAACCAGTCGGCCTTGGCGTCGATGTCGAGGCCGGTCAGGACGAACTCCATCGCGTTGCGGAAGCCGCCCAGTTCGTTGACGCAGACCTTCAACTTCTCCGGTGGCGCCTCCCCGCGGACGGCGGTGACCGCCACCCGGTCGGGCGCCTGTTGGGCCACCTCGATCGAGTCCAGGTGGGTGGTGACGTCGGGGTTGAGGTAGCGGGTCGACTGGATCTCGTAGAGCAGTTGGGCGGTGACGGTGTCCACGGTCACCGCGCCGCCGGTGCCCTCGTGCTTGGTGATCACGCAGGACCCGTCGGCGGCGATCTCGGCGATGGGGAAGCCGAGGGGACGTCCGTTGTGGGGCAGGTCCTTGAAGCCTGAGAAGTTGCCGCCGGTGGCCTGGGTTCCGCACTCGATGATGTGGCCCGCCACGACCGCGCCAGCGAGGGCGTCGTACGACTCCGGGGTCCAGCCGAAGTGCGCGATGGCGGGGCCGACGACGACCGAGGCGTCGGTGACGCGGCCGGTCACGACGATGTCGGCGCCGGCGGTCAGGGCCGAGGCGATCCCGAAGCCGCCGAGATAGGCGTTGGCGGTGAGAGCGCCCTGGAGCGCAGGGTAGGTGTCCGCGAGGGCACGGACGTCGTCCCCCTCGACGTGGGCGATCGTCGGGTCCAGACCGAGGCCGTTGGCCACCTCGCGCAGTTTGTCCGCGAGCCCGGCCGGGTTGAGTCCGCCGGCGTTGGTGACGATCTTCACGCCCTTCTCGAGGGCGAGTCCGAGACAGTCCTCGACCTGGCGGACGAAGGTGCGGGCGTACCCCAGGCTGGGGTCGCGCATCGTGTCCTTGCCGAGGATCAGCATGGTCAACTCGGCGAGGTAGTCACCGGTGAGGACGTCGAGGCTCTGTCCGTTCGGGGCGCCCTCGAGCATCTCGCGCATGGCCGAGAGACGGTCGCCGTAGAAGCCGGAGCAGTTGCCGACGATCAGGGAGTTGCTCATCCTTGCGCCCGCCCCTCACCCGCCGGGCCGGCGAAACACTGAGCGATGTCGAGCCACCGACCGGCGTCCGGTCCGGTCGCAGCCAGGTCGGTGTCGGCCCGGTGCACCCGCTGGGTCACCAACAGGCAGAAGTCGTACGCCGACCCGGTGACCCGCTGTGCCGCGTCGATCGGGCCCCAGGTCCAGGTCTCGCCCGAGGGGGCGGCCAACTCGATGCGGAACTCCTCGGCCGGGGCGGTCAGTTCGTGGACGCTGAACGCGAAGTTGCGGGTCCGGACGCCCAGGTGTGCGACGTGCTGGATGCGGTCGGTGACCGGGGGGTCGACGTCGAGGGCGGCGTACACGTCCAGCGAGTGCGCCCAGGTCTCCATGAACCGGGCCGTGGCCATCGACGCAGCGGACATCGGCGGGCCGAACCAGGGCATCTTCTCGCCTGCGGGCATGGCGCGCAGGGCGTCGGCCAGGCGCGGACGGGCGGCGTCCCAGCGGGCGAGCAGCGCCTCGGGGGCGAGTTGCGCCACCTGCTCCGCGCTCGCATCCACGAAGCCGGTCGGGTCCTCCATCGCCTCGAGGACGATGGCGTCCCACGCCTCCTTGTCGCTGGACGCGGTGGCTGCAACGGTGGCCGTCTCGTCGGTCCACGCCAGGTGCGCGACCTGGGTCGCGACCGACCACCCGGCGGCCGGGGTCGGGGTCTCCCACCCGGCGCTGTCGAGGTCGATCACCACGGCGCGCAGGGCGTCGCCCTCCGCGGTCAGGTCGCAGAGCAGTCCCTCGAGGAGTTCGGTGCGGCTGGCTTCGTTGTCACTCATGCGGTGTCCTGTCGGTGGCTGCCGGTGGGTGTCTGGTCGGATGTGGGGGCCTGGATGGCGTGGTCGAGCGTGCGGGCCCACTGGTCGAGGATCCGATCCCGACGACGCGCGTCGTCGGTGATCGTGTTGGCGAGTCCGAGGCCGCGCACCAGGTCGAGGGTGGCCTGGACGAGTTCGCGGGTGCCCGGCTGGGACTCGTCGGCTCCGAGGGCCTCAACGGTGAGTCGGTGGGCATCACGTCCGACCCGCTGTTCGAGCGGGGCGACGGCAGCCATCAGGGAATCGTCGGTGCGTGCGGCGACCCAGAGTTCGAGGGCGGCGGTGAAGACCGGGGAGGTGAAATGGTCGGCGAGCATGCCGAGGACGGCGCGGGTCTGGCGTGGCCCGCCCGTGTTGCGCAGCGCGGCGGCGGCCGCAGCCAACTCCGCACCGCGCACCTCGGTCAGATGCTCGACGGCGGCGAGGACGAGGTCGTTCTTGGTCGGGAAGTGATGGAGCTGGGCCCCCCGCGAGACGCCAGCCCGCTCGGAGACCAGGGTGGTCGACGTACCCCCGAAGCCGCGCTCGACCAAGCACTCCATGGTCGCCTCGAGCAGTCGGGCGCGCATCGCGCGGCTCCGCTCCTCCTGCGGCACCCGGGCGGTGTTCGTGGTCACCCAGACAGCATGCCCCGGCTTTCAACAAACAGTCAAGCCTGATTCTTTATCACGAAGTTCGTCAGATGGGGCGTCGAGATTCCCCCGGCTGCGATCTCGCGTCCCCATTTGGCGAACTTCGGCGCCCACACGGTGCAGGCTCAGCGCATGCGGTACGACGATCCCCCTACGAACCCCGCCGGCGGCCCGAGCCGACCGACAGCGCTGACTGCGATGGCCGCTGGGGACATCGCCCGTCGGGTGCGCGCCGGAGTGCTGTCGGCGGCGGAGGTCACCGCCGCCTATCTGGATCGAATCACCCTGCTCGATCCTGAACTCAACGCGCTGGTGCTCCTCCAGGCCGAGCGCGCGCTGGAGTCCGCACAGGAGTTGGACAGCCGACCCGGCCGATCCACGGGGGCGCTCGCCGGCGTGCCCTTCGTCGTCAAGGACAACATCGACGTCGCCGGTCAGATCACAGCGTGCGGATCGCTCGCACACTCCGGCCGGGCTGCTCGTCGCGACGCCCCGGTGGTTCGAAGGTTGAAGGCCGCAGGAGCCGTGCTGCTGGGCCGCGCCAACATGGACGAGGTGGCGATGGGCGCCTCGACCCAGACGTCGGCGTACGGACCGACCCGCAACCCCGCGGACCCTCGACGCAGCCCGGGCGGAAGCTCAGGCGGTTGCGCGGCTGCGGTCGCGGCGGGGATGGCAGCCTTCGCAGTCGGCACCGACACCGGCGGTTCGATCCGAGAGCCGGCCTCGCAGTGCGGGGTCGTCGGGCTCGCCCCGTCACCCGGCTTGGTGCCCCTCGGTGGCGTGGCTCCCTTCTCCGTCGGTCTGGACCGGGTGGGCCCTCTGGCCCGCACAACCGGCGACATGGCGTTGTTGCTCGGGGTGATGGCGGACCGGCCCCGGGCCGAGGCCCTGCTGCCGGACCGCGTCGCCGTGGTCGAGGAGCTCGTCACCGCCCGCAACCACCCCGACGTCCTGTCCGCCTTCGAGGCCTGGCTGGACCGGCTGCGTTCTCGCGGCGTACGCATCGAGCGCGCCTCGGTACCCGATGCCCCCTCGGCACTGTCCGCCTATATGAACCTGACTTCGGTCGCCGCCCTGGACTGGCTCGATCCCTGGATGGACACCGGTCTGGCCGGGCCCGAGCTCCGACGCCGATACGACTACGGACGTGCCCTGCTCGGTCACCCCGACCTGCAGGCGGCCGAGGTGACCCGCGAGCGACTCGTGGCTCAGGTGCGGGCCGCGCTGGCTCATTGCCCCGTGCTGGTCTCGCCCACCATGCCGACCGTCGCGCCGCTACTCGACGGCGAGACCACTCCCGAGGAGCTCGCCAACCCGATGGCGGCGCCGTACACCGACTGCTGGACCGTGGTGGCCAACCTGGCCGGGGTCCCCGCGATCTCGGTCCCGACCCCCAGCCCCGGCCTTCCGATCGGCGCGATGGCGATGTCCACCCGCGGGGCCGACGCCCGGCTCCTCGCACTGGGGGACTGAGGGTCTGAGGGGGTGGAGGGTTGGAGGGGGTGGCTGCAGGTGGAGTTGGGCGACGGAGGTCTCCCAGCCGAGTGCAGGGTCAGTCGAGGCGAGCCACCAGGGGCAGGCGGGAGCGGGCGGAGAGCCACATGATCGCGGCGGTGACCAGGGGCAGTACGACGACCAACCCGGCGATCAGCAACCACGGGATGTCGAGGTAGTGCGCGGCCGCGGTGGGATCGCCGAAACTGCGGGTCAGGGGGTAGCTGATCGCCACCCCGGGGATGAACCCGACTCCGGCCCCGAGCAGGGCACCGACGAACCCCACGACCAGGGCGTACGACGCCGCCACCCCCCGCCGGGTGCGGGGCTCGGCCCCAACCGCCGCCAGCGTGGCCAGGTCCGGCTTGGCGTCCGAGAGCGCCAGGAAGGTGGCGGTCAGGGTGCCGCCGAGCATCAGGACGGCCCCGAGTCCGGCCAGGACGAGTTGGATGATCGCAGCCTCGTCCGTGGCTTCGTACCCGTTCTCCACCGTGAAGTACATCGTATCTGAGATCGCCGCCAACGACTCGACGATCGACTGCTCCTGGTCCTGGGAGATCGGCTCCCCGGTCGTGGCCAGCCCGACGGTGACCGCGGTCAGACCGAGACCGGTCGCGACCCGGGTCGGGATGATGCCCTGAGGGGCGCCGTACGACGTCCCGACCAGCGGGATCACCGTCCCCGGCACCACGACCCGTGAGCTCTCCTGCGTCGCCTCTCCCTTCTCGTCGTACAGGCGGACCGCCACCCGGATCTCGTCGACGTCGATGGCCCGGTCGGCGAACGCGACCACCCGTCCAGCCGCCAACTCGCCCTCCGCGCGTTGTCGGTCGGCCTCGGTGAGTCCGAGGATCACCGGAGGGATCGGACCGTCGCTGACCAGCAGGCTGGAGCCCGCCGCCGAGCCAAAGGTCTCGGTGAGCCGTGCCTCACCTCGCACCCCGACGCGGAGGTCGGCGTAACCGCCGCTGTTCCCTTCGAGGATTCCCCGTACCTCGGCCACGTCGGCCGCGGGCGCCTCGCGGGACACCACCCGCCGGATCCCCGCCCAGTCGGGACGTCGGTCGTAGACGACCGCGATCCCGGCACCCTGCGGAAGCTCCGGCTGGTACGTCTCGCGATTCTGCAGTTCGTCGCTGGACGTCGAGATTCCCAGGGCGACGACTCCCGCCACGGTCGCCGCCACCGCCGCGACGGCGGGCACGGTGCGGGTCCGGTGTCGGGCGGCGTCGCGCACGGCGTACCGGATCACCAGAGGCAAGCCCTTCGACACCGAAGCCAGCGCCACGATGACCACCGGAACCAGCAGGACCATGCCCAGCACCGACACCACCGCAGCGCCGGCAATCAGGATCTCCCCGGAGTTCCCCACTGCGCCGTACGCCGCCCCGACGACCCCCGCCACCAGCAGGAGCACACCCAACACCGGGGACCGCAGGGACGGCTTGCGGTCGCCCCGCCGCCCCGCCAGGACCGCGACCACGTCCTGCCGGGAGGCGATCCACGCCGGAACGACGGCCGCCAGGACGGCGCTGGCCAAACCGAAGGCACCGATCCCGAGGATCTGGAGGGGACGTACGTCGAAGGGTCCCAAGTAGGCGGCGGAGCGATTCTGGAGCGCCGGCACCAGTGCCGCCGCGAGACCGATGCCGAGGGCGACGCCCGCGGCGGACGCCGCAGCGCCCAGCACCAGACCCCCGGCCAGGACCGATCGTCGCGACTGGGCCGGGGTGCCACCGGCGGCGGCCATCAGCGCGAGGCTGTGGGACTGCCGTCGGGCCCCTACTGCGAAGGCCGGGCCGGCCAGGAGGACGACCTCCATCAAGGCCATCACGACGATCAGCACGATCACGGCGATCATGTCGCCCCGGGTCCCGTCATCGAACATCTGCACCTGCGGATCCACCTCGGACTGCGACGGCGGATCGAGCAGCACCGACCGGGACAGCACGATCGCGCCGAGCTCGTTGAGTTCCCGCACCTTCGTCCACGAGACCGGGTCGCCGCCGACGAGCCACGACGTACTCACGCGCTCGGGCAGGAGTCCGCCTGCCTGGCCCACGACGACGGGGTAGGTCCGCAGGCCGGCGGACTCCGCGATGCCGACGATGGTCGGGGTCGCCGATCCGTCCTCGAGGCGAAGGGAATCGCCGAGGGCGTACCCCTTCTCGAGCACGGCCGCGTTGACCGTCACCTCATCGGGTCTCTGAGCGAACCGACCCGCGGTCAGCCGGTAGAGCCCGGCAGCCAGCGGATCGGTGGCATCCAGCTCCGTCGCGACGGCGAAGGTGACGCCCTTGTCGGTCTCGAACCGGATCTCGCCCTCGCGCTGCGCCAGAAGCCGGGCACCGCCAAGCTGCTTCTTCAGCACCGGCGCGGTCAGCGGCACACCGCTGTTGCCTTCGGTGTAGTTCAGCGTCTCGGGATCGGGGGCCTGCACTACCCGGTCCGCGCTCTGACTCTCGACCCTGATCAACGCCTCGGCACCGCCGAGCCGGCGGGAGATCGACTCGACCGAGGACACGTCCTGGGTGTTGAGCAGTACGTCGGCGGTGGTGACCGCGAGCACCGGGAGGGCGATCATGATCAGCACCAGCAGGCTGCGACCGCGGTTGCGCAGGGCGTCACGTCGGGCCATCCGCAGCGCCACCCGCCATCCTCCCCGAGCGGAGGCTCGATCACTCACGACGACAACCGGTCGTCGAGCAGGGCGTCCACCGGCGACGACCCGGACTCGTCGACCACCACCCCGTCGCGCAGGAAGACCACCCGGTCGGCCCACGCAGCGTGCCGAGGCTCATGGGTGACCAGGACCCCGGCCGCTCCGGCGTCGCAGCGGGACCGCAGCAGTTTCAGGATCTCCTCACCGGTCTCGGTGTCGAGGGCGCCGGTGGGTTCGTCGGCCAGGATCAGCCGTCGGTCTCCGACGATGGCCCGGGCGATGGCCACGCGTTGTTGCTGCCCACCGGACATGGCGTCGGGGAAGCGGTCCCACAGCTCGCCGATCCCCACCTCCTCGAGCGCGGCGCGTGCCTCGGCGCGGGCGGCTCGGGCGCGGAGCCCGTCGAGCTCCCGCGGGAGCGAGACGTTCTCCGCCGCGGTCAGCGCAGGGATCAGGTTGAAGCCCTGGAAGACGTAGCCCAAGGCGGTACGCCGCATCCGCGCCCGACCCTGCTGCCCCAGCTCGCCGAGGTCGACGCCTTCGATGCGGACCGCTCCCTCGGTCGGACTGTCCAGCCCGCCGGCCAGGGTCAGGAACGTGGACTTGCCCGAGCCCGAGGGGCCCATCACGGCCACCAGCTCCCCGGCGTACGCCCGGAAGGAGACGTTGCGCAGCGCATGGACGGCCGTGGACCCCTCCCCGTGGATCCGGGTGACCCGGTCGAGTTCGAGCACGACGTCGCTCATCGCTGGGCCTCGCGAACGCTGGTGCGGGTGGCGATCGAGGGGCGTGTGTGGATCGGTCGACGCAGGCGATCTGCGGACTCGGCCAACCAACGGCGCTCGGTGGCGGCCAGTCGGCGCGCCTGCTCGCGCGTGAGGGGGGTCATCGCTGGACCTCCTCGGACACCTCGACGACACTCCGGGATCCGATCGTGGCGCCCCCGATGGCGGCACGACGCAACCGCGCCTCGCAGTGATCGAGCCATCGGATCTCCGCCTCGGCGGAGAAGACCAGGGAGTCCAGCACCAGGCTCCAGGCCATCCCGCTCCCGTCGGCATCGTTGGCTCCGGTCCGCGTGGAGTCCTGCCGCTTCAACCGGGTGTAGTCCTGCAGTGCCGACATCGTGGCGCTGCGCTGGCGCTGGATCACGGTGCCGACATCGACTCCCGGGACCGTCACGGCCAGGGCCAGCTTGATCGCCAGCTCGTCGCGGGGCGGTCGGGATCGTTCGACCGGCGTGGTGAACCACGCCGCCACCTCGTCGTGTCCCGCTGCGGTGATCGCGTAGATGAGGTGCCCCTCGTCGTTCGCCTCGCCCGATCCCTCGACCAGTCCATCGCGCTCGAGTCGGGTCAGTGTGGTGTAGACCTGCCCGACGTTCAGGGGCCAGGTCGCCCCTGTTCGTTGCTCGAACTCGGCTCGCAACTGGTAGCCGTACATCGGCTCCTGCTCCAGCAATGCCAACAACGCCTGCTTGACCGACATGGTGCCTCCGAGGGACGTGGGATGGATACCGAGTATGTATAGCACGAATGCATACTCGGTATCTACTGCCGCGTCACGTCGACTCACCCTAGGCTCGGGCTGCCTGATCGTCCCTCTGAGAGGAGCCCCCCATGTCCGAGTACGGCCCGCCTCCACCCGACCCGAACCAGCCCAACCCCTATGGCCAGCCCGAGCCGTATGGCCAGCCGGGGTACGCCTACTCCGGCGCCCCGGCGAACTACGCACACTGGGGCAAGCGGGTCGGCGCGCTCATCATCGACGTGGTCCTGACCATGGTGGCCGCCATCCCGCTGTGGATCGGCTACGCCCTGATCTTCGCGGGCGCCGAGACCACCACCACCGACGGCACGGTGATGATCGAGAACAACGACATCGGTGCCGCACCGATCCTGCTGATCGTGCTGGGCTTCGCGACGTACTTCGGCTTCTTCATCTGGAACACCGTGCTCAAGCAGGGCAAGACCGGCTACTCCATCGGCAAGGGAGTTCTCGGCATCAAGTTGATCGGCATGCAGACCGGGCAGCCGATCGGGGGAGGGATGACGTTCGTGCGCCAACTGGCTCACATCGTCGACAGCCTCCCCTGCTACCTCGGCTACCTCTGGCCGCTGTGGGACGACAAGAACCAGACGTTCGCCGACAAGATCGTGAGCACCGTGGTGATCGACCAGCCCAAGGGCTGAGGCCTCCACCGAACTACTGACAGAACGAGCAATTTCTGCCCAGAAAGGGCCGATTTCGGCCTGATTCGCTTTGTTCTGTCAGTAGTTCGGTTTGCATCCCGGACCGTGAGGGTCAGAGCCCCGCCGCGTCCAGGGCAGCCTGGAGCGATTCGCGGTAGCCCTCGCTGGTGTAGGTGGCGCCGCTGACCATGTCGACGTCGCCGCTCTGGGTGGCGACCGTCTGCTGGACCAGGATCGGGAGGGCCCGACCGTTGATCTCCGCGTCCCGTCGGTCGCCGCTGGGGTACTGCGGCACCGAGACGTTCGTGATCGTCGATCCGCTGATCGTCACCTCGACCTGCACCGGCCCGTAGCGGGTCTGGACCGCGGTGCCCGTGAAGGTCTGACTGACGGTGCTTTCGACGTCCGCCTCGGGGGCTTGCGCCGTCGCCCCTGAGCTGATGGTGACCTGCTGACCCGACGACACCGACAGTCCGGCTCCGCTCGTCGAGGTGCGGTAGCTGAACAGCAGGAGCACGACCACCAGCGTCGAGACCGCCACCATCAAGATCCGTCGCCCACCAGACACCTCGGTCACCATTGGAACTCCTCGATGTGGAGGTGGGCCTCGCCCACGCCGAGACCCCGCAGGGTCGAGGCCACCGCTTCGGTCCAGGGCGCGGGCCCACAGAGGTACACGTCTCGCTCACGCAGATCCGGAACCCACGCGGCCAACAGGTCCGCGTCCGACGCGACCTGCACCGGCCACGCCCCCGCGCCGAGCCACGAGTCCGGCGTACGACGCGGGCCCGGAACGGTGATCACCTGGAGCCCCCGTTCGCGGGTCAGGACGTCGAACTCGTCGGAGAACAGGGGTCGCTGGGCGCACCGGTGGATCAGCATCGCCTCTCCCGGCGCGTAGGCCAGTCCTTCGGCCAGCGCTCGTAGAGGGGTCACCCCGACGCCGGCACCGATGAGCAGGACCCGCCGGGTCGTACGGGTTCGGGCGCTGAGTCGCCCGTACGGTCCCTCGAAGAGCACTCTGGTCCCGGGACGCAGATGCTGGAGTGCCCGGCTCCCGTCGCCGAGATCCTTCACGGTGATCCGCAGGCTGCGTCCATCCGGCGCTGCGGACAGCGAGAAGGGGTGTGCGCGGGTCCAGCCGGGACCCGCGAGGAATCGCAGGGTGAGGAACTGACCGGCCTCGACGGGCAGGGAGCCCAGCCGACGACCGCGCAGGTAGACCGACGCGACACCCTCTTCCTCCCGCACCACCGAGGACACGCGGAGGTCGTGGCGCAGGCTGCGCGCGAGGGGTCCGACGATCCGCCAGACGAGTACCGCGGCCAGCGCGGCCGCCCACAGCCCCCACCAGAACACGGTGGACGCGGTGGAGCGCAGGAACTCCTGGCCGGTCCAGAGTTGGTGCGGCAGGGCCAGCCCGGCGCCGAGATAGGCGTAGAGGTGCAGCAGGTGCCAGGACTCGTAGCGCAGACGGCTTCGCGCGGCCCGGATGCTGGTGACCACCACCATGACCAGACAGGCGGTGCCCGCGACGGCTAGCAGCATGCCGGGATAGTCGAGGGTCAGGTCCCAGGCCGTACCGGGGACGGCGGCCAGTCGGCCGGCGGCGTACCCGTAGGTGATCAGCGCGACGTGGGCCAGCATCAGATTGAAGGATGCGAAGCCGATCAGGCGGTGCAGCGCAGCCAGCCGGTCCTGGCCCCAGGCCTTCTCCAGGATCGGGATCCGCGCCATCATCAAGACCTGGATCAGCAGGAGAAGAGAGGCGATCAGACCGGTCAACCGACCCGTCGAGAGCAACCCGCCGCCCCATCCCCCGAGGTCGGCGACCCCACCGCCCCGGGCCCAGAGGAATCCGACCCAGAGCATGCCGAGGGCGATCAGGCCCAGGGTCGCCTGCCGCACGCCGGCGTCACGGCGGGCCCGGCGTCCCACGTCGTCGGACTGGCCGATCCGTTGGCGGTCGGGGGCGAGGACGGTCATGTGTTGGATCCGGTGTCGCCTGCACCACCGCTCAGATCGCCGTCCAGCTCACCGTCCAGTTCGGGGTCGCCCTGAACAGGACCGCCAGGACCGCCGGGGCCGCCGGGGCCGCCGAGCCCACCGGGGCCGCCGAGTTCACTGCGGTCCGGGATCCCCGACTGGTCGCCATCCACGCCACTCTCGACGTCGACCGGGGTGATGCCGTCCCGATCGTCGGCCCCGTTTGCCGCCTGTCCGATCGCGAAGCCGGCCGTGCCCCCGACCAGGATCAGCGCGGCGGCGCCACCCAGCAGACCCTTGCGAGCGCGGGCCCACCGACCACCACTGGCTGCCGTGGCGCGGGCGCTCTGGGCCCGGGAGACCGCCGCGAACTGAGCGGTGTCGTCCGTCGGGGCGGAGGCCGCGGCGTTCGGTCCTGCCCCCTCCTGCTCGAGGGAGTCGGTGGACTCGGTGGGCTCGGTGGGCGGGTCGGTGGGCTCCCAGCGGGAGCCGGATGCGGACTGGTTGTCGGGCGAATCATTCGTCGGATCATTCATCGGGGGACCTTTCGTGGTGGCGGATGATCCGAGTGTGCGTCGCGGTTCTGAAGCAGCGCCCTGATGGACCTGTGCATCCCCTGTCGGTTTCGCGCGGGGTGTCGCGACCCGGTCGTTACGGTGAGCGAATGGAGTCGTTGCGCGAGATACTGACCGAGATCGTGGGCACCCAGACCGCGCCGGCGAGGGAGGCCGTGTGGACGACCGCGGGGGTAGCGCTCGTGGTCGTGATGTATTCGCCGACCTGGGGGATCAGTCGCCACGTGGTCACGATCGCCCACGAAGGAGCCCACGCGGTCGCCGCGCTCCTGTCCGGCCGCAGGCTGTCCGGTATCCGACTGCACTCGGACTCCTCCGGGTTGACGGTCTCGAAGGGCAAGCGCACCGGCCCGGGCATGGTGGCCACCGCGTTCGCTGGGTACGTCGGGCCGGCTCTGCTCGGACTCGCCGCTGCGGTCCTCCTCTCTCGTGGGCACGCGCTCGGGGTGCTCTGGGGATCGCTGATCCTGTTGGCGCTGCTGCTGCTCCAGATCCGCAACTTCTACGGGCTCTACGCCGTTCTGGTCGCCGGCGGCCTGGTCTTCGCAGTGAGTTGGTTCGGCAGCGAGCAGGTGCAGTCCCTCACGGCGTACGCCGGCACCTGGTTCCTGCTCATCGCCGCCCCCAAACCCGTCCTGGAGTTGCAGGCTCAACGCCGTCGGGGCGGTGCCAGTGGATCGGACGCGGACACGTTGGCCCGACTGACGAAGATTCCCGGCCTGTTCTGGGTCGGGGTCTTCCTGCTCGTCAACCTGGGCGCGCTCGCCCTCGGGGCCTGGTTGATCTTGCGCCCCGTCTAGCTGGCCGCCCGGCGCGCCAGTTTCACCGGCCGGCCGGTGAAACTCATGCTTGGACGAGAAAGTTTCATCGTCCAAGCATGAGTTTCCTCGTCCAAGGTCGCCTACGTGAGCCCCTTGCGCCAGGCGCTGAAGGACTGGATCGAGCGGTCGTGCGGACGACGCAGCCACAGCCAGGGATGCGTCTCGACGACGTTCAGCCGCTCCGCCCTGCGACGCCAGCCCGGCACGGGAGCGAAGGTGCTGGCCAGTGGCCGGTCAGCCAGGACCGCACCCGGGTCGCCCAGGTGGACCTCCACCTCGCGGCGCTGCGCCAGGTCGGCCAGGCATTCGCTCAGGAAGACCAGCCGCTTGCCGGACAGGCGGAGGCGCCTCAGTAGTGGCTCGTCGAAGACGAACACGACAGGGAGCGACGGGTTCGCGGCCAGGGCCGGGTCGTCGTCGCCCAGGGACTCAGCGGTCAGCCACACCGCGTCGGCAGCGCCCACCGAGTGCACCACCGAGGGACCAGCCGTCGTTTGGAGGTCGTCGTCCCAACGCAGACGGGAATCGGGCTCGGTGGCCTCCACCGTGCCGTCGGGCCAGTCCTCAACCGGGCAGGCGCCCCGCAGTTCACACTTCTTGCACCACGTCGGTGCCCGCTTCTCGACCTGCCACCGGGAGAACCCGTAGGGCTTGCCGTTCCCCGAGCCCGTCGTCCACTGCCACCCGACCCGGTTGGCCGCGCGCGATCCGTCGAGGAGGTGGGTGAACATCGCGTCCTCGCCCGTACGCCATTCCGCCCCATGGCGAACCGACCACTGCGAGGCCAGCCACATCCGGGTCTGGTTGACCAGCCACCCGGCGGTCTCGAGTTCCGTCATCACCGAGTCCATGCAGCGCATCTGCCGGTCCCACGGATCGTCGCTCGGCTCATCGCGTTGATACGGCAACGCCCGCAACGGCGCGTCGAGCCCGGCACCCAACCGGGCGTAGACGTGGCGCGCGTACTCCTGCCACAAGAGCTCGTCGCGGAACTTGCGTACGTCGTTGGCCGGACCGTCGGCCACCTCCCCCCACATCCGCGGCAGGGGCAACAGCCCGTGTCGGATCCACGGCGACAGTCCCGACGCTCCCCGACGCGACGGGGGCCAGACCTGGCTTCGTGAACGCGCGTACCCCGTGACGTCGTACGCCGCAACAGCCGCGTCCGCCGCCCCCTGACCTCCGGTGAACCGCGGCGACTTCACGGCCTCGTCGCAGGCAAGGTGGCCCAGGTGCGCCCCTACCCAACCCGCCGGGTCGTCGAGGGTGGGGGTCGGCATCCGAGTCGACATGTCAGGAGCCTATGTCGGCGATCCGCACGCTCGGCCACCTGACAGACTCGGCCCATGTCCACGATCCTGATCACCGGAGCTTCCTCCGGCCTCGGCGCCGAGATGGCCCGCCAGTTCGCCGCCAAGGGCCACGACCTCGCCCTGTGCGCCCGCCGACTCGAGCGCCTCGAGGAACTCAAGGCAGAGATCGCGGTATTCGCCCCCGACTGTCGCGTCGAGATCCGCGCCCTCGACGTCAACGACGACGACCAGGTATTCGAGGTCTTCGCGGCGTTCGCAACCGACTTCGGCACCATCGACAAGGTCGTCATCAACGCAGGCCTCGGCAAGGGCGCCAAGATCGGCACCGGCAACTACGCGGCGAACAAGGAGACGGCGATGACCAACTTCGTCGCCGCCCTGGCCCAGTCCGAGGCCGCCATGGAGATCTTCCGGGCGCAGAACGCCGGGCACTTCGTGATGGTTTCCTCGATGTCGGCGATGCGTGGGCTGCCCAAGCAGATGGCGACGTACGCCGCCACGAAGGCCGGCGTCGCCCACCTCGCGGAGGGCCTGCGCAACGAGCTGCACGGATCGCCGATCAAGGTGACCGTGCTCTACCCGGGCTACATCGCCTCGGAGATGAACGATCAGGTCGCCGACAAGGCTCCGCTGATGGCCACGACCGAGAAGGGCGTGCGCTCGATGGTCTCCGCGATCGAGAAGCAGGTCGCCGACGCCTGCGTGCCCGCCCTGCCCTGGTCCATCCTCGCCCCCGTCATGCGACACGCCCCCCTCCCGATCTTCAAGAAGATGGTCTGAGCGACCGGCGCGCCAGTTTCACCGGCCGGCCGGTGAAACTCATGCTTGGACGAGAAAGTTTTATCGTCCAAGCGTGAGTTTCCTCGGCCAAGGTCAGGAGCGGGGACCGTTCCCGGCCCGGTGAGCTCGCCACGATGCCCAGGCCGTCCACGCTCCGGTGCTCCATAGCGCGGCAGCGATGAGCAGCGGTTGGAACGGCAACCGGAGGGCCCGGGCGGTCGTGGAGTCGAGTCCGAACGAGTCCGAGCCGTTGACCAACTGCCACAGGTTCCCGGGAAAGACCGCGACGAAGAAGGCGGCGACCACCACGCCGGCCAGCACCCGGCCGCGCCCGGTGGCCAGCAGCAACGCGAGCCCCAACCCGACCTCCATCACACCCGACACCTGCACCACGGCGGTCCGGGCCGGGAAGAAATCGGGCACCTGCCCCAGGAACTCCTGCGTCTTCGAGAAGTGCGCGACGCCCGCGACGAGCAGGATCGCCGCCAGCAGGAGACGTACGGCGTGCTTCGCAACGGTCATCACGGGCCCGAGCCTGACAGGCGCTCCACCGAAGCCCGCTGGGCCGGTTGATCGATCACCAGATCCACCCCGGACAACAGGTGGCTCAAGCCCCGATGCTCTCGCGTGCGCCACAGGCCGACCAGCGTGACCAGTCCGTACGCCGCCAGCGCGACGGCCGCCGTCCGCCGTTCCAAGAACAAGGCCAGTACGAAGGGTGGCGCCACACCGAGGACCACCATCGACACCCTCGAGAGCCACCCCAACCGCCGCCGCCGCGGAACAGCCTTCAGGTCCACGATGAGTTCCCCCACCGTCCGCGCCAGCAGCAACACGCACGCCGCCTCCACCGCCAACGGCACGCCCAACAGCAGGGCCGCACGCACGTCCGGATCGCGTACGCCGGGGCCGTACATCACGTAGCCGCGGCGGACCAGCGCCACCACCACAGCCAGGAGTACGACGAACAACCCGTCGCAGGTCACCCCCATCAGGCGTCGACCCAGCGTCACCCGCGTCGGGCGCGGCCGGTCACGCCCACGGCGACGGACCAGCACCAGCGAGATCACCGAACCGGCGATCGCTCCCAGGGTGTTCACCCACAGGTCGTCGACGTCGAAGGCCCGGTAGGCGCAGCGATAGATCGTCCAGGCACCCGTGGCCTGCGTGGTCTCGATCAGCGCCGAGGTCGCCAGCCCGAGCAGCGCGGACACCACCACCCCGCGACCCAGCACCCGGCGTACGTAGTAACCCAACGGCACGAACAGCACCACGTTGAGCGCCACCTGCAGGAACACCGGGTCCCGCAACAGGTCGGCGACCCCGGCGATGTCGCGCTGCCAGATCGGCCGCACCGACCCGAACAGCTCCGTCTGGCGGCCGACGCAGGTGAAGGCACCGCTCGAGGGCAACGGCAGCAGCGTGTAGGTCCACAGCGACAACCCGTAGATCGCCGAGGTCAGCAGGACGGTCAGGTCCCCGGGGCCGAACCGTCCGTCGCGTCGGTACTGCACGGCCGCCACCGGGATCACCAGCAGCACCGCCATCGCACTGCCCAGAACGATGGCCACGATCGCGTTCGCGGTCTGGTCAGACACCGCAGCCGGCCGGGAACGGGTCGAGCGCCGGCTTCACGGTCGCCCGCCGGATCGGTTCCGCATTCACCGGTACGTCAGGTGCTCACCGTCGAGATGGGTGTGCTCGTTGTAGGTCAGCAACCGGGGACCGGTCGAGCCCACGACGATCCGGGTCACGCCCGTGTTCACGACCACCGTGTTGAAGCGCGCCCACATCCGAGCCGCGCTCGCGGCGTCCGCCTCCGGGTCGACCAGGGCCGCACCCACCACCCCGATCGGACCACCGGAGGTCACGACCACCACCGTCTCACCGGACCCGGCCTGCTCGCAGGCGCGCGCCAGCGAACCCCGGACCCTCCCGACGAAGTCGGCGTACGTCTCCGGGTAGTCACCCACCCCCGCGATCCACCGGGCGGTTGCCGCCTCGAAGACCTGCTGGAACAGCTTGCGGTCCATCTCACCGGAGGGCAGGTCGGGGTACGCCGACACGATGCCCACGTGGTCGAACTCGTCCCACCCCGCATCGATCTGGGTAGCCGGCACCGGCCACCCGGACGTCTCGACCATCGCCTCGGCCGTCTCACGATGCCGGCGCATGTCGCCGCGCACCAGGGCCGTCGGGGCGAGCCCCTGGTCGCCCAGGAAGGAGCCGAGCCGACGCCCCTGCGCCCACCCGGTCTGCGACAGCACGTCGTAGTCCTCGGCCCCGAACGACGCCTGGCCATGTCGGACCAGCAGGATCTGCCCCACTAGGAGAGTTCACCCGCGGCGGTCAGGATCGACCGGCACCGCGACTCGAGGTAGCCCACAGCGGGACCGAACACGGCGTACTGCTCGTTGGTGGTCTGCTTGTGGAAGTAGCGGTACCAGATCTGCTGGGCGATCACGGCGAGCCGGAACAGCCCGAAGACCTCGTAGAAGCGCCAGCGCTCGGGGGTCATCTCGAAGCCCATCTCGGCGCAGTAGTGGTCCACCACCTGTTGCCGGGTCCACATGCCGGGCTCGGTGGTCGGCTGCCGCCGGAACATCTGGAAGAACTCGTCGTCATCGGCCTGGACCCAGTAGGACAGCACCCCGCCGAGGTCCATCAACGGGTCGCCGACCGTGGCCATCTCCCAGTCGAGCACCCCGACGATCCGCATCGGGTCATCGCCGTCGAGGACGAGGTTGTCGAAGCGGAAGTCGTTGTGGATCAGTCGTTGCGCCACGTCGGCGGGGGCGTTGGCCTCGAGCCAGGCGATGATGTCCGACCAGTCACCGGTGTCCTCGGTCCGGGCGTCGCCGAAGCGGCGGGTCCATCCCGACATCTGGCGGGCGACGTACCCGTCACCCTTGCTCATCGCGGCCAACTGCGGCACGGACTCCACGTCGACCGAGTGCAGGGCGATCAGGACGTCGAAGGCGTTGCGGCACAACTGCCCGGCGTCGTCGGGCGTGAGCGTGAAGGGCAGGTCCCGGCGCGGAACCGTGCCCGCGATCTTCTCCATGACGTAGAAGTCGGAGCCGATCACCGACTCGTCCACACAGTGACCGACCATCGTCGCGACGTACGGGAAGACCGGCGCGAGAGCGTCCTGCACGCCGAACTCGCGGCCCATGTCGTGGGCCCCGGCGGCCTTCACCCCCGACGGGGGACGGCGCAGGATGAGGTCCCCGTGGGGATAGCGCAGCAGGTAGGTCAGGTTCGACGCCCCACCCGGGAACTGCTTCACCTCCGGAGCGCCGTCGAGGTGCGCGACCTCCCAGCCGTCGGGGAGCTTGGCGTGGTGCTCGCGCAACCACCCGGCCACCGCCTCGACGTCGAAGGAGTCCTCCTCCCGGACCGGCTTGGCCGGGTTGCCGCTGTCGGCGTCGGTTGGGACCTCGCTCATGGTGCACTCCTGTCCAGCTTGGCCGCTTGGGCCCGCATCACGGTGTCGTAGGTCGCACGGTCGGTGCGCTTGAGATCCACGGCCATCTGCGCCGCTTCGTCGGGGATGATGACCTCGTCGCCCCGGTCCAGACCCTCGAGGACCGCAGCCGCGATGTCGTCGGCCGAGGTCGGGGACTCGTCAACGAGCTTGCTCAGGGTGGCGCTCAACGCCGCGTCCTTGCCCTGGACCGAGCTCATGAGATTGGTCCGGAAGTACGACGGGCACACGACGTGAGCCGTGACGCCGTACGCCGCCAACTCGTGTCCGGTCGTCTCCGTCAGGGCCACGACGGCCGCCTTCACCGCGTTGTACGACGCCATCCCAGCTGGGTGCACCAGTCCCGCGAGTGAGGCGACGTTGACGAAGGTGCCGCTGCCCTGCTCCTTGAACATCGGGGTGAACGTGGCGGTCCCGCGGACCGCACCGAACAGGTTGATCTCGGTGATCCACTGCCACTCGTCGAGGCCGGCGACATCGAGTCGTCCACCGCCGGCGACCCCGGCGTTGTTGACCAGCACGTCGAGACCGCCCCAGGTCTTCTGGACGTGGTCGCGCGCGGCGGCCCAGTCCTCGTCACGGGTGATGTCGAGCTTCACGTCGGACCCCGGGGTCAGGTCGGTGCGCAGCACCCGATCCCCGCGCGCCTCGCACCGGTCGGCCAACGCCTTCCCGAGCCCGGAGGCGGCGCCGGTGATCAGCACGCGGCGACCTCCGGCCGATTCCCCTTCCGCGGACGGGGTCGTGTGTCCTACACCGAGCCCCGGCTGGTCCTCAGGCACACGACCCGTCATCGGCTTGCTCCCGTTTCGTCGTCCACTCGGGTCGTGTGTTCCACACCGAGCCCCGGCTGGTCCTCAGGCACACGACCCGTCATCGGCTTGCTCCGTATTTGCCCAGCTCCAGCCGGGCGATCACACCCCGGTGCACCTCGTCGGGACCGTCGGCCAGCCGCAGGGCACGAGCCTGGGTCCAGGCACCGGCCAGCGGGAAGTCGTCGGACATCCCGCCGCCACCGTGGATCTGGATGGCGAAGTCGATCACCTTCTGAGCCATCGAGGGGGCCGCGACCTTGATCTGGGCCACCTCGGACAGCGCGTTGATCGGGCCTCCGACGTCGAGCTTCCAGGCGGCGTTTAGAACCAGTAGCCGGGTCGAGTCGATGGCGATGCGGGCGTCGGCGATCTGTTCGCGGTTGCCACCGAGGTTGGCCAACGGTTTGCCGAAGGCGGAGCGGGCCAGGGAACGCTCACAGGCCAGCTCCAGCGCCATCTCGGCCAACCCGATCAACCTCATGCAGTGGTGCACCCGCCCGGGTCCGAGCCGCCCCTGCGCGATCGAGAACGCCTCACCGGGGCCGCTGAGGATGTTCGACACCGGGACCCGGACATCGGTGAAGGAGACCTCGCCGTGGCCGAGGGGCTCGTCGTACATCCCCATGGTGTTGAGCATCCGCTCGATCTTCACCCCGGGGGTGTCGCGCGGCACCAGGACCATCGAGTGGCGGTGGTGTCGGTCCGCGTCGGGGTCGGTCAGGCCCATGAAGACGAAGATCCTGCAGTCGGGGTGACCAACGCCGGTCGACCACCACTTGCGGCCGTTGATGACGACCTCGTCCCCGTCCACGACGGCGGTGGCCCCCATGTTGGTCGCGTCCGAGGAGGCGACGTCGGGTTCGGTCATGGTGAAGGCGGACCGGATCTTCCCGTCCAACAGGGGCTCGAGCCACTCGTCGCGTTGCGCCTGGGTGCCGTAGCGCAGCAGCACCTCCATGTTGCCGGTGTCCGGGGCGTTGCAGTTGAACACCAAGGGCGCGAGGTGTGACCGGCCGGTCAGTTCCGCGATGGGGGCGTAGTCGACGTTGGTCAGACCCTCGCCACCATCGGTGCCGAAGCGGGCGGCGTACTCGCCTGCGTGCTCGGCCGGGAGGAACAGGTTCCACAGGCCCTCGGCCCGGGCCTTGGCCTTGAGTTCCTCGATGATCGGCAGCGGTTGCCACGCCGCAGCCGGGTCACCGCTCTGGCGCAGAGCAGCCAGATCGGAGTGGTATGACGCCTCGACGGGAGTGATCTCCTCGTCGATGAAACGGCGTACTCGGGCGGTCAGATCGGCGGCTCTGGGAGAGGCTGAGAAGTCCACCCCTGCACATTAGTGCTCGGGGGTGCGACGATCATCACGTGGCACCATCGGTCCGGTTCTCATCGCCCCTTCTCACCCTGGTTCTTCTCGTTGGGCTGAGTGGGTGCACCGACGAGCGGGCGGAGCCCCCGCCGCCCCCCGCCGACACCAGCGCCCAACAGGTCCGGGCCGGTCTGGCCGCCCTGTGGACCGGGGACAACCCGACGACCGAGGACACCACCGCCGCCGACTGCTTCGCCAAGGAGTTCTTCTCCCGCACCGGCACCGAAGGGCTTCGCCAAACGGGCCTCATCGACACCGGCGGGGCCGTGGTCACCGCCCTACCTGTGCTGGACGAGCGGCTCGCCGGCCACTGGGTGGACGCCCAGTTCGAGTGCGTCGACTTCGTTGAGGAGACGACTCGTGCCGTCGCGGCGCAAAGCCGTGGGGCGGTCGACCAGAGCGTCTTCGCCGCCTGTCTCGAGGAGAGCCTCAGCGCCGAGCAGATTCGTGCTGCGCTGGTGGCGGGACTCTCCGGCGACCCCGATGCGACCGCCCTGGACGTCCTGACCCAGGCTCAGAGCGACTGCGCCATCGCTGCGGCCTGAGCCGGTCTCACCTGCCTGGACAGGCCCCGGGCACCGCTGTACCGGTCACACCGCGACGGTGGTGATGATGCGGGCGCGCTGCACCGGGTCGACCCACCCGGCGCGCGTGCGCAGCAGGCGGGTCCCGGACCAGGCGAGGAACGGGATCGCGATCAACACCGAGTAGTGCCATCCCGGCACCTGCGCCAGCCCGGAGAAGACCAGGCCGGTCATGGTCGTCGAGATCGCCAGGCGGGTGGAGTACCCGACCATCGACAGGGGCGGCGCCGGGGTGGCCCGAGCCGAGCGCAGGTCCACGGCGTACGGCTTCTGCGCCGACCAGCGCATGCCGGCGGCGACCACCTGAACGGTCACCACGAGCAGGGTGCAGGCGATGGCGGTCGCCTCGACCACCGACGGCACCCCCGCCCGGATCGCACCCAGCCCGATGGTCACGAAGGAGGCCACCAACAAGAACTCGGCCAACACCACCGCTCGGGCGTCGAACACGTCTCGCGGGTCGACCGGCAGGCTCTCGCGCCACAGGGCTCCACGGCCGTCCAGGCACCAGGAGTTCACCCCGAACAGCAGCGCCCCGCCCGAGGCCACCAGCCCGGGCAGGATCGTCATCGAGCTCCACGGCAGGTTGCCCAGCACCGCGACGACTCCCGGGCCGATGGCCAGCACGGCGAGTCCGCGGCGCATCGGTACGGCGCGCCACACCGACGCCCGGTCGGTACGGACCAGCCCGGCCAACGGGGACCGCGGCATCCCCCGGGCCGGGAAACGACCGGTTTCGACCGACAACTCGTCCTTGGGAACCCGGCGCGAGGCGACGTGGGCCGGGATCGCCCCGATCACGATCGCCAGCAACGCCACGGCCACCAGGATCAGCACCGTGACCGCCCACCGACCGATCGAGTCGGTGATCATCGCGATCACGACCGCTCGGGTGGGCAGCTGGTCGAAGACCCTCAGCAGGTTGCCGGAGATCTGCAGCCCCAGGGCGATGCCCAGGATCGCCACGGTCAGAGCGCGTACGCCGCCCACCCCGTGCGGGACCCGACGTGCGGCCTCCAGCGACCAGGCCAGGACCTGGGCGAAGGACGTCGCCAGGACCAGCCACACCAGGACCACGACCTGGGCCCGAACGAGTACCACGCCCGGCCCGAGGGCGAAGGCGGTCACGCCCATCAGCGCCCAGGCCTGGATCATCCACGCGATGTTGAGCGGGGCCAGGATGAGCGCGCCGAGGTGGTCGGTGGTGGCACTGATCGGGTAGACCGATGCGGGGTCACGGGCCAGCAACTCCCGCCCACCACCCGAGGCGGCCGCGGACACGGTGGTGAGGACCAGGAACCCGGCCAAGGCAGTGGGCAACAGCACCAGGAAGTCGAAGGCCCGGCCGTCGGCGGCGCCGGCATCGGGGAAGAACGCGGGGAGCGTCGCGGCACCCACGGTCATGGCGAGTAGCCCGAGTGCCGCCCACCGCAGACCTCGGCGCGACCGGATCTGGCGCACCCGGAACGACAGCAGCGGACCGAGGTCGGCCACCGCTCGTCGGGACGCGACGAACAGGGCGGGCAGCGGACGGAAGTGGACCTGGTCAGTCGAGGAGACCGCGATAGGCACGTGCACCCTCCTCACCCGCCATCTCGGCGGCCGCGACCGTGGCCACCGCCGAACCGCCCCGCAACACGCTGACGCTGGTGCAGGCCTGGACGGCGAGTTCGCGCAGGTGGGTGGAGACCAGGATGCACGCGCCTCGGGAGCGGGCGTCGCTGATCACCTCGAAGGTCGCCTCGACGCCGATCGGGTCGACCCCGTCGAACGGTTCGTCGAGCAGCAGGACCTCGGGGTCGTGCAGCGCGGCCAGGATCACGCTGAGTCGGCGGCCCATGCCGTGGGAGAAGCCGGCGGTCACCCGATGGGCCACGTCGCCGAGTTCGAAACGCTCCAACAGGTCGCGGGCGCGGGGCTCCCAGTCGGGCATCCGGCGCAGCCGGGCCGAGAGTTGCAGGTGCTCCCAAGGGGTCGCCCGGGGCACGAGCCCTCCCACGTCGGGGCAGTAGCCGACGGCCTGCTTCACGTTCAACGGGTCGCGCAGGACGTCGTACCCGGCGACGAGCACCGTGCCGGCGGTCGGGGGTACGACGCCCGCCAGGACCCGCATCGTCGTGGACTTCCCTGCGCCGTTACGTCCGAGCAGGGCGGTGGCCTCGCCGGCGTGCGCGACCAGGTCGACGCCCGCAACGGCTTCCACTTCGCCGAAGCGGACATGCAGGCTGCGGACCTCGACGAGAGGACGGGTGTGGGTCACCGACCCATCTTCCCTGAGCCCTGGTCAGGGCACAGCCCAAAACCGTGAGGGTTTCGGAAAATGTCCGATCGGACCACTCCCCTCCCCTGCGAACGCACGAGTCGGCGCAACTTTTTCAAGTTGCGCCGACTCGGCTGCTTCACGGCGTCAAGTTGCGCCGACTCGCGGGTCAGGCGGGGAACGAACCACCCGAGGAGGCGAGGTCACGCAGGTAGGCGATGGCCTCGAACCGGTCGCCGTACGCCGCGGCCAGCTCGTCGGCACGCTTGACGAAGGCGGCCAGACCGATCTCGCCGTCGGCGCCCTCGTAGCCGGTCATGAACTGGGCCGCACCACCGGTCATCGGCGGGAAGCCGATGCCCATGATGGAGCCGATGTTCGCGGCGGCCGCCGAGGTGATGACGCCCTCCTCGAAGCACTTGGCGGTCTCGAGGGCCTCGGCGAAGAGCATCCGGTCCTTGATGTCCTGCAGCGGCAGCGGCTCCGAAGCCACCGGGAAGTGCTCGGCCAGACCGGACCACAGACCCTGACGCTTGCCGTCGGTGTACTCGTAGAAGCCACCACCGGACAGACGCGAGGGACGACCGGCCTCGACCATCGTGGCGATCACGGCCTCACCGGGGTGCGGGGTGTAGGTGCCACCGTCGCGCTCGACGGCGTCCTTGTTGGCCTTGGCGATCTTGGTCATCAGCTCCATGTTGAGCTCGTCGGTCAGCTGCAGCGTGCCGACCGGGTAGCCGGCCTGGGTGGCCGCGCGGTCCAGGGAGATCGGGTGGACCCCCTCGCCCAGCATGGCCAGACCCTCGTTGACCATCGTGCCGATGACCCGCGAGGTGTAGAACCCACGGCTGTCGTTGACAACGATCGGGGTCTTGCGGATGGCCATGACCACGTCGTACGCCTTGGCCAGCGCCTCATCGGAGGTCTCGGCACCGCGGATGATCTCGACCAGCGGCATCTTGTCGACCGGGCTGAAGAAGTGCAGACCGATGAAGTCCTTGGGACGGTCCACGCCGGTGGCCAGTTCGGTGATCGGCAGGGTGGAGGTGTTGGAGCACAGCAGCGCGTCCGGGTTCACGTGCGGGGCGATCTCCGCGAACACCTTCGCCTTGAGCGAGGGGTCCTCGAAGACGGCCTCGATGACCAGGTCGCAGCCAGCCAGATCGGCCGGGTTCGTGGTCGCCGTGATCCGGCCGAGCAGTTCGGCCTTCTTCTCCTCGGTGCTCTTGCCCCGGGAGATGGCCTTGTCCAGCAGGTTCTCCGAGTAGGCCTTGCCCTTGTCGGCGCTCTCCTGGGCGACGTCCTTCAGGACGACCTGCATGCCGGCGCGCGCGCAGGAGTAGGCGATGCCCGCACCCATCATCCCGGCGCCGAGTACGCCGACCTTGGTCGCCGTCCACTTATCGAAGCCATCGGGACGCAGCGAACCGGAGTTGATGGCCTGCAGGTCGAAGAAGAACGCCTGGATCATGTCCTTCGATCCCTGACCGACGACCAGGCTGGTCAGGTAGCGCGACTCGATCCGCGAGGCGGTGTCGAAGTCGGTGCTCGCACCCTCGACCGCGGCGGACAGGATCGCCCGGGCTGCGGGGTAGACCGCACCCTTGGTCTGCTGACGCAGCAGCGCCGGGAACACGGGCAGGAAGGCCGCCAACGCGGGCGACTTGGGGGTGCCGCCGGGCATCTTGTAGCCGGGGGCGTCCCACGGGTTGAGCGCGGCGTCCGGGTTGCTCTTGATCCAGGCCTTCGCGGCCGGAACGAGCTCCTCACGCGTCGCGACGAGCTCGTCGACCAGACCCTTCTCCTTGGCCGGACCGGGCTTGAAGCGGGTGCCCTGGAGCAGGACCTCCATCAGACCGGCCTGCAGGCCGAGCATGCGGACGATGCGGGTGACACCGCCACCGCCGGGGAGCAGTCCGAGGCTGACCTCGGGAAGACCGATCTCGACCTTCGGATCGTCCACGATCACGCGGTGCTGCGCGGCCAGGCAGATCTCGTAGCCACCGCCGAGCGCGGCGCCGTTGATCGCGGCGACGACCGGGCGGGGGAACTTCTCCAGGCGGCGCAGGCCGGCCTTGACGCCCTCGGCCATCGCGAAGACATCCGCGGCGTCGTCCTTGGTGGTGGTGACCATGCCCTTGAGGTTTCCGCCGGCGAAGAAGGTCTTCTTCGCGCTGGCGATGACCACGCCGGTCACGGAGTTCTCGTCCTCGGCGTACTCGTCGTACAGCCGGTCGACGACCGCGGCCATCGACGAGAGGTAGAGCGGGTTCATCGTGTTGGCGCTGGCGTTCGGGTCGTCCAGCGTCAGGGTGACGATGCCGTCGGCGTCCTTGTCGTAACGGACGGCAGTCTCGGTGGTGCTGTCAGTTGCTGTGCTCATGCTTGGTTGTGGTCCTGTTCTAGAAGAGTGTGGGGTCCGTCAGGGCGTCGTGACTCAGACGAGTTCCACGATCGTGGCGATGCCCATGCCGCCGCCGACGCAGAGCGTGGCGAGGCCGCGCTTCTGGTCGCGGCGCTCGAGCTCGTCGATCAGGGTGCCGAGGATCATCGCGCCGGTGGCTCCGAGGGGGTGGCCCATGGCGATGGCGCCGCCGTTGACGTTGGTGACCTCGTGGCTGATGTCCATGTCGCGCATGAAGCGCATGGCGACGGCCGCGAAGGCCTCGTTGATCTCCCACAGGTCGATGTCGGCGGCGGTCAGGCCGGCCTTCGCGAGTGCCTTGCGGGCGGCCGGGGCCGGTCCGGTCAGCATGATCGTGGAGTCGGCGCCGGACACGGCGGCGGAGATGATGCGGGCACGAGGGGTCAGACCCATCTCGGAGCCAGCGGCCTCGGAGCCGATCGCCATCAGGGCGGCGCCGTCGACGATGCCGGAGGAGTTCCCGGCGTGGTGGACGTGGTTGATCTTCTCGATCCAGTGGTACTTCTCGAGCGCCACATCGTCGAAGCCGCCGTCGCGTCCCATCTGGGCGAAGCTCGGCTTGAGGCCGGCGAGACCCTCGGGGCTGGTGTCGGGGCGGACGGTCTCGTCACGGTCCAGGACGGTGAGGCCGTTGATGTCGACGACGGGGACCAGCGAGCGGTCGAAGTAGCCGTTGGCCTGCGCCTTGGCGGCACGGTGGTGGGACTCGGCGGCGTAGGTGTCGACGTCGTCGCGGTTCCAGCCCTCGATCGTGGCGATCAGGTCGGCACCGATGCCCTGGGGCACGAAGCCGGTCGTCAGCGCGGTGGCGGGGTCCTGGGCCCAGGCGCCACCGTCGGAGCCCATGGCCACGCGGCTCATCGACTCGACTCCACCGGCGAGCAGCATGTCCTCGAAGCCACCACGGATGCGAGCGGCGGCCTGGTTCACGGCCTCGAGGCCGGAGGCGCAGAAGCGGTTCAGCTGGACGCCCGCGACGGTGTCGGGGTAGCCGGCGGTCAGCGCGGCGGTCTTGGCGATGTCGCCACCCTGCTCACCGACCGGGGAGACGACCCCGAGGATGACGTCGTCGACGCGGTTGACGTCGAGGGAGGGGTTGCGCTTGCGCATCTCCTCGAGCAGTCCGACGGCCAGGTCGACCGGCTTCACCTCGTGCAGCGAGCCCGCCGCCTTGCCCTTGCCGCGCGGCGTGCGGATGTGGTCGTACACGAATGCTTCTGCCATGACCGTCCTTAGTTCGTTTGTCGTGAGGTTGGTGACGCGTGGAGCACAGTTCGAGAGCGGTACGCCGGAGCGCCGCCACCTTGATTGTGACACCTTTACTGTCATTGTCGTCAAGGGATCCGCGCAACCGGTGGTGTGGTCCGCCTCACCATGGCCGGTCGTGATGAATGTCCCCCGGTTCGAGCCGCCGCCTAGGGTGGACCCATGACCACCGTTCTCGTCACTGGCGCCACCGGCTTCGTCGGCAGCCGCCTCGTCCCCGTCCTGAACGACCGCGGCCTGGACGTGCGGGCCATGACCCGCAGCCCGAAGAAGTACGACGGCCCGGGCACTGCGGTCTACGGCGACGTCCACGACCCCGAGACGTTGGGCGACGCGCTGAGCGGTGCCGACGTGGCCATCTACCTGGTCCACTCCCTCGACGACGACGATTTCGAGAAGAAGGACGCCGACGCCGCACGAGCCTTCGGCGCCGCGGCTCAGCGGGCCGGCGTACGCCAGATCGTCTACCTCGGCGGGTTGGGTGCCGAGGGCGAGGACCTCTCACCGCACCTGCGTTCGCGTCGTGAGGTCGAGGGACTGCTCGGCGAGGCCGGTGTTCCGGTCACGGTGCTGCGCGCTGCGATCGTGGTGGGAGCCGGGGGGATCTCGTGGGAGATCACCCGACAGTTGGTCAAGAACCTGCCCGCCATGGTGGTCCCGAAGTGGACCCAGACCCGCACTCAGCCGATCGCCGTCGACGACGTGATCCGCTACCTCGACGGGGTCATCGACAATCCCGATGCGCTGGGCAAGACCTTCGACATCGGCGGTCCGGAGCAGTTGAGCTACCTCGAGATGCTGCAGCAGGCCGCCGAGGTGATGAACGGTCGCCGGGTGTTCATCATGACCGTCCCGGTGCTGAGCCCCTCGCTGTCCTCGCGGTGGATCTCCTTCGTCACCGATGTCGACGTCACCACCGGTCGCAACCTGATCGATTCGATGGCCACCGAGGTCGTCTGCACCGAGTTCTCGATCCTCCAGGTCGTTCCCGGTGAGCCGATCGCCTACCAGGAGGCCGTGCGCCAGGCGATCGAGGAATCCAAGGCCTGACGCACCTCACGCACCTGATGCACCACAGCCCCACCCCCGGCGGCGAGCCGCCACTTCCATCACCCCTGAGGATCCCCATGACTCGTCCCGCTCGTCATCACGCCATCGCTGCGGCACTCGCGGTCGCCGGACTGACCCTCGCGGGCTGCTCCGGAACCGAGGACGCCGCGCAGAACATCACGAACCCGCGGCCCGACGCCACCTCGGCCAACCCCTCCGCCTCCGAGTCGGCCGACGCCGAGGATCCCGAGACAGGCGAGGCTTCCGCCCCCTCCGAGCCGGGCCCGTTCGCGGTCGGACGCCGCACCGAGCAGGTCGTGGACGCCTCCCGCGAGGACCGCACCTTCTCGGTGGAGGTCTGGTACCCCTCCGACACGAACAGCGCCCCCACGCCGTACGAACTGATCCCCGGCGTCGCCTTCGACTCCGCCCTGTCCACCACCGGTAGCCCCGCCTCGGCGGAGGGTCCGTTCCCGGTGGTGGTGTTCTCCCACGGGTCGGGTGGCCTGCGCCAACAGAGCGCGTCCATCGTCGAGACGGTGGCCTCGCACGGGTTCGTCGTCGTCGCTCCCGACCATCCCGGCAACACCGCGATCGACCAGTTGCTCGGCACCCAGACCTCGCCGAAGGTCACCGCCACCAACCGGGTGCTCGACGTGGGCGTCGTCCTGGATCGTCTGGAGTCCCAGGAGATCGCCGCCGGACTGGTCGACATCGAGAAGGTCGCTGTGATGGGCCACTCCTTCGGCGGGTTCACGGCGCTGGCTGCGGCCGGTGGGTACGACGGCATCCCCGGTGACCCGCGGGTCGACGCGATCGTTCCCCTCGCGCCCTACTCGGAGCTCCTCAGCAACGCCGACCTGGAGTCGATCAACGTGCCGATGCTGATCGTCACCGGGAGCGATGACCGCACGACCCCGGTGGAGAACCAGTCGACCCGACCGGTCAGCCGCAGCACCGGCGACTCGCGTCTGGTGCTCATCGACGGTGCCGGTCACTCCTCGGTCACCGACGTCTGCGCGATCGCGGAGGCAATCGACAACGGCGGCGACGCCGTGCCGGACGGTGCGGCCGAGGCGGTCCGTGCCCAGGTCGGTGGCGCCTGCGACGACCCGGCGGCGTTGGCGCGGGCCTTCGACGTGACCGAGCACTACTCGGTCGGCTTCCTCCGCTCGGTGCTGCTCGACGACAGCCGTTACGACGAGGTCGGACCCATCGAGGGCGCCACGGTCCGCCAGTAGTCCCCGCGCATCGCGTGTCGTCCAGCGATCACCGGACCCACGGTCAGGTGATGACCAGCGGCAGGATCAGCAGCATCGACAACGACCAGGTGACGTGGGTCAGGATCGGGGCCAGGATGCCGCCGGAGGCTCGGCGTTGGAGGCCGACCACCACGCCGAGGATGAGGGCGGCGAAGCTGAGCATCACGTTGCCGGTGGCCAGTGTCGCCACGGCGTACGCCAGCGTCGTCCAGGCCACGGGGTGCCGGGTGATCGCGGCATAGGCCGCTCCGCGGAAGAAGAGTTCTTCGGCGATCCCGTTGATCGCGGTGATGACCACCAGGATCGGCAGCGAGCCGGCGTCGGCGTACTCGAGGATGGAGTTCACCTGGTCGGCGAGGAACGGGATCTCCCGGATGACCAGGGCGCCGACGACGAAGACCAGACCCAGGATCAGGCCCATGACGATGGGGGTGATGATCGGTCGGGCGAACCCGTCACCCCAGGCGATCCGCCCCAGGTGCAGGCGACCCGAGGTGAGGGCACCCACGGCCCAGACCGAGGCCAACCCGAGTGTCGCGGGGTAGAACCACACGTTGCCGGGTTCGATGCGCAGCGACATGGCGAGCACCACGGCACCGAGGGCGACGAAGCCCGCGGTGACCAACTGCCGGCGCCGCAACTCCGTCGGCGTGTCCTGCTGGTCGCGCGGAACCACGTCCCACAGCGACCGTTTGACCCAGTTCGACAATGCAATCACCCCTCCGTCCTCGACTTTACGAGGACGGAGGGGCGAACAAAGAATTGCGTGATGAGGACTACTTCTTGAAAGCGTCCTTGACGTCGCCAGCGGCGTCCTTGACCTTCTCGACGCCCTGCTTGACCGAGGACTCGGCCTGGTCGCCCTTGCCTTCGGCCTCGAGGCTCTCGTTGCCCACGGCGCTTCCGGTGGACTCCTTGACCTTGCCCTTGAGGTCCTGGCCCTTGTTGCTCAGCTTGTCGTCGGCTCCCATGGGGGCCTCCTTCGCATCGGGGGCACGACCTGGACGTCGCGCCCTTTGCGTCTACAGTGCCCAACCCGGGGTGGAGCCAAACAGAACGTGCTGCGGCTCACCCCAGGTTGCGTGACGGATCAGCGCGAGCTGAACGAGGCGGCGCTGTGGCCGCCACCCGAGCGTCCACCGGCAGCACCCGCGGAGGCGCCGCTGCGACCGCGGCTGCGGTTGCCGCCGCCGGCCGGCTTAACGCCACCGGAGCCCTGACCGCCCTGGCCGCCCTTGCCGCCCTGGGTGCGGGACCGACCCTGCGACTGACCGCCGCCCTGCCCGGTCTTGGGGCCGCCCTGGCCGCCCTTGGGTCCGCGACCGCGGCCACCGGCGGAGTTCCCGCGGGTGGAGCGACCGCCGCCGACGCCACCGGTGCCCGGCGGGATCGCCACGACCAGTCCGCCCGGAACGGTGGTCCGCTCGCCGGGGGCGAGGGTGACCAGGATCGGGTGGTTCGAACCGTCGATGCGGGTGATGGTCGGCTTGATGCCGGCTGCGCGGGTCAGGTCACGCACGTCGCGGACCTGCTCGCTGGTCATCAACGTGATGACCGTGCCGGCGGCACCGGCGCGCGCCGTGCGGCCCGAGCGGTGCAGGTAGGCCTTGTGCTCGGCCGGCGGGTCGGCGTGGATGACCAGCGCGACGTCGTCGACGTGGATGCCGCGGGCGGCGATGTCGGTGGCCACCAACGTGGTGGCCTTGCCCTCGTGGAAGGCATCCATGTTGCGGGTGCGGGCGCCCTGGCTGAGGTTGCCGTGCAGTTCGACGGCGGGTACGCCGTTCTTGTTCAGCTGCTTGGCCAACGCCTTGGCGCCGTGCTTGGTGCGCGTGAAGACCACGGTGCGGCCCGGCGCGCTGGCCAGGTCCACCAGGACCGGGACGCGGCTGTCGCGGGTGATCTGCAGGACGTGGTGGTCCATCTTGGAAACCGGCGACTGGGCCGAGTCGGCCTGGTGGGTGACCGGGTTGGTCAGGAACTTCTTGACCAGGACGTCGATCGCCTTGTCCAGCGTGGCGCTGAAGAGCAGTCGCTGACCGCTGCGGGGAGTCTGCTCGAGGATGCGGCGTACCGCCGGCAGGAAGCCCAGGTCGGCCATGTGGTCGGCCTCGTCGAGGATGGTGATCTCGATGTTCGACAGGTCGCAGTGACGCTGACTGATGAGGTCTTCGAGGCGGCCGGGGCAGGCCAGCACGATGTCGACGCCGTTGCGCAGTCCGGTGACCTGCGGGCCCTGGCCGACGCCGCCGAAGACGGTGACGGTGGTCAGGTTGTTGGCCTTGGCCATCGGCTTGAGGGCCTCGTTGATCTGGCCGACCAGTTCCCGGGTCGGGGCCATGATCAGGGCGCGGGGCTTGCGGGACTCGGCCGGGCGACCGGTGTCGACGAGCCGGGCGACGAGGGGGAGGAGGAACGCGAAGGTCTTGCCCGAGCCGGTGCGGCCACGGCCGAGGACGTCGCGTCCGGCCAGGGAGTCGGGCAGCGTCGCGCGCTGGATGGGGGTGGGGTCGGTGATGCCCTGGTCGGCCAAGAGGCGGACAAGGTTGTTGGGCACGCCGAGGGTGGCGAATTCTGAAGACATGTTGGTATCACTCACGTTGGTGGGTGTCTCACCAAGCTGACCCCGCCGGTTGCGGGGTGCGAAGTAGCGGCCCCGATGCAGGATCTGATCGAGGGGCGTGCCGCTCCGAGTGACCGGCTACGCGTGAGTCCGGGGCAAGACTTGCCGGACTGGTGGTCACACCGTAGTGGTACGCGTGTGTTCTGGACGCATTACGACGCCGGTTCACGGGCGGAAGTGGCCGACGTCACGCGGCGGGTCGGCCCGGGGCCCACCGGTCAGGAGAAGCTGAGGACCCCGTCGTCGATGTCGCTGCGGCGGATGGTGCGTACGTCGGTCAGGTAGTTCTGCTTCAGCAGCCACGGCGCCTGGTCGCCCTGCTTGGGCAGGTCGTCCATCGCACGCTGGATGTAGCCCGACGACAGATCCATGAAGGGCCGCTCCCCCACCTTCTCGTCACGCACCGGCACCACCGCAGTGGAGCCCGTCTGGTCCATGTGGGTGAGCAGGCGGGCGACGTACTCGCCGACCAGGTCGGCCTTCAACGTCCAGGAGGCGTTGGTGTAGCCCATGGTGAAGATGAAGTTGGGCATGCCGCTGAGCATCAGTGCCTTGTAAGCCATCGACTTGGAAAGGTCGACCTTCTCCCCGTCGACCGAGAAGTCGATGCCGCCGAAGAGCTTCATGCTCAGCCCGGTGGCGGTGACGATGATGTCGGCGTCGAGGTGCTCCCCCGAGGTGAGCCGGATCCCGGTCTCGTCGAAGGTCTCGATGGTGTCGGTGACGATCGAGGCGTCCCCGGAACTCAGAGCCTTGAAGAGGTCGCCGTTGGGGATCACGCACAGGCGCTGGTCCCAAGGGTTGTACGCCGGCTGGAAGTGCTCGTCGAACGACACGTGATCGGGCAGGCTCGCCTCCGCAGCCTTGCGCACGACCTTCTTCATCGCGTCCGGGAAGCGACGCGAGAATTTGTAGCTGCCGACCATCATCAGCACGTTCTTCCACCGCACGATGGGGTAGACCACCTTCTGCGGCAGTGGAGCGAGGAGCTTGGCCAGCGGGTCCCGGTTGGGCATCGGGAGGATGTACGTCGGGGTGCGCTGCAGCATCGTGATGTGTTCGGTCTTGTCGGCCATCGACGGCACCAGGGTGACCGCTGTCGCCCCGCTGCCGATCACGACGACCTTCTTCCCGGTGTAGTCCAGGTCCTCGGGCCAGTGCTGCGGGTGGATGACCTGACCGGTGAAGTCCTGTTGGCCGGGGAACTCGACGACGTGGCCCCGGTCGTAGTTGTAGTAGCCCGAGGCTCCCCACAACAGGTTGCAGGTGATGGTGGTGGGCTCGCCGTCGATGTCGACCCGCACGGTCCAGCGCGAGGTGGCGCTATCCCAGTCGGCGCCGGTGACGCGGTGGCGGTAGCGGATGAGCCGGTCGACGCCGTACTCCTTCGCGACGGTGCGCACGTAGTTCAGGATCAACTCACCGTCGGCCAGCGCGGTGTCGCTGGCCCACGGCCGCCACCGGTAGCCGAAGGTGAACATGTCCGAGTCGGAGCGGATGCCGGGGTACTTGAACAGATCCCAGGTGCCGCCGCTGGTGTCCCTCGTCTCGAGGAGCGCGATGGATCGGTTCGGGTGCGAGGTGCGCAACTGGCACGCCGCTCCGATGCCGGACAGGCCGGCTCCGATGATCAGGACGTCGACGTGTTCGGGGCTGTTCACGGAAGGCATGTTCCTAATCTAACCTGCTGTTGACGACTATTCAGCAGTCGTGAGTGAGGTCACATCCACCGGTCATCCCTCCGGCTGCACCGCGATGCCGCGTTCGAGGAGGCCCTCGACATCCGCGATCCCCCACGCGGTCAGCGCGGCGCGGGTGTGTTCGCCGGCTTCGGTCGAGGGCGGCAGGGTCAGCGTCGCCCCGGTGCGGGAGAAGCGCGGCGCGGGGGCGGGCTGCGTCATCCCATCCCGCTCGACGAAGGTCTCCCGGGCCACCAGGTGCGGGTGCTGGGAGGCCTGGGTGAGCGGCAGGATGCCGGCGACACAGGCGTCGGTCCCCTCGAACACCTCGACCCACTCGGCCTGGGTCCGGGACGCGAAGGTTTCGGTGAGCAGGTCCCGCATCTCGTCGTACCGCTCCAGATCGAGCTGGCCGGGGCAGGTGTCCTTGATGTCGAGCAGGGTGACCATCGCGTCGAAGAACTGCGGCTCCAGGGCGCCGACCGACATGTGCAGGCCGTCGGAGGTCTCGTAGATGTCGTAGAACGGCACGCCACCGTCGAGCAGGTTCGCGGCCCGCTCCTCCTTGTAGCCGCCCTGCGCCAAGAAGGCGGAGGTCATCGTGTTCAGGTGCGCCGTACCGTCCACGATCGCCGCGTCGACGACCTGCCCCTTGCCGGACAGCTTGCTCTCCAGGAGCGCGGCCAGGATCCCGATGACGAGGTACGTCGACCCGCCACCGAAGTCGCCGACGAGGTTGCCCGGGAAGTGCGGCTTGGCCGGGTCCTGACCGAGGCCGAACAGCGCGCCGGTGATGGCGATGTAGTTCATGTCGTGGCCGGCCGCCTTGGCCAGCGGTCCGTCCTGGCCCCAACCGGTCATCCGGCCGTAGACCAGGCGCTCGTTGACCGCGAAGCAGTCGTCCGGGCCGAGACCGAGCCGTTCGGTCACGCCCGGTCGCAACCCCTCGACGAGCACGTCGGCACCCTTGATCAACTCCAGCACCGTGGCGACCGCCTCGGGGTCCTTGAGGTTCATCGCGACGCTGGGGCGGCCTCGGTTGAGCAACATCGTGGCCCCGCCGGAGAACATCTGCCCGCCGGGCCGTTCGAGGCGGATCACGTCGGCCCCGAGGTCGGCCAGGATCATGCAGGCGTGCGGCCCCGGTCCGATGCCGGCGATCTCGACCACCTTGACGCCCTTCAGCGGCCCGGTGCCCTTGCCCAACTCGATGCTCGTGTCGTTGCTCATGGGCGCGATCATGACAGAACTGCTGTCACCGACGCCGTCACGGTGCGGGACGAGACCCCGGTCACGTCTGTTTGCAACTCGTTGCATACCCGTGGCAGGGTTTCGTCATGGCCCTCGAACACGCGCTGCTCGTCTCGTTGAGCGAGCAGCCAGCGTCCGGCCAGGAACTGTCGCACCGCTTCGCTCGTTCCATCGGCTTCTTCTGGCACGCCACCCACCAGCAGATCTACCGCGTGCTGGGCCGGATGGAAAAGGACGGGTGGGTCGAGGCGAGCGAGGTCCACGCCCCCGGCAAGCCCACCCAGAAGCAGTACGCCGTCACCTCGACCGGGTCGCAGGCCCTCAGCGTCTGGCTCGCCCAACCGACCGAACCGCACGCCTTGCGCAGCGAACTCGCGGTGAAGTTGCGGGGTGCGAGTTTCGGGGAGGTCGAGTCGGTGCTGGACGTCGTACGCACCAACCTCGCCGACCACCAGACCCGGCTGGGCCACTACGAACAGCTGATGAAGCGGGACTACCCCGATCCGGACTCACTGAGTGGGCTCGCGCTGGACCAGTACCTCGTCCTGCGTGGCGGCGTACTCACCGAACAGACCTGGGTCACCTGGCTCACCGAATACCTCGACCGCAGACAGCCCAGCGAACACCCATCACCGGAGGCACCGTGAACTACCCACACCTGCTCGCACCCGTCACCCTCGGGTCGCTGACCCTGCGCAACCGCGTGGTCATGGGATCGATGCACACCGGACTCGAGGACCGGGCCAAGGACCTGCCCGCTCTGGCGGAGTACTTCGCCGAGCGCGCCCGGGGTGGGGTCGGCCTGATCATCACCGGCGGCTACGCGCCCAACAAGCGCGGATGGCTCAAGCCGTTCGCCTCGGAGATGACCACGCGGCTGCAGGCGATGCGGCACCGCGACGTCACCGACGCCGTTCACGAAGCCGGCGGCGCGATCGCCATGCAGGTCCTGCACGCGGGGCGCTACGGCTACCACCCGCTCAACGTCAGCGCCAGCAACAAGAAGAGCCCGATCAGCCCCTTCAAGCCCAGCGCCCTGTCCACCAAAGCGGTCGACCAGACGGCCACCGACTTCGCCGACTCCGTCGCGCTGGCGGTCAAGGCGGGCTACGACGCGGTCGAGATCATGGGGTCCGAGGGCTACCTCATCAACCAGTTCCTCGCCGAACGCACCAACGACCGCACCGACGCCTGGGGTGGGTCCGCCGAGAAACGGATGCGGTTCCCGCTCGAGATCATGCGACGGGTGCGCGAGCAGGTCGACGCCGACTTCCCCGTGATCTACCGGATCTCCCTGCTCGACCTCGTCGAGGGCGGTCAGACGTGGGAGGAAGTGCTGGCTCTCGCGCACGGCCTCGAGGAGGCCGGGGTCACCGTGTTCAACACCGGCATCGGCTGGCACGAGGCTCGGGTGCCGACGATCATCACCCAGGTCCCTCGCGGCGCCTGGCGAGACGCGACCGCCCGCCTCAAGGCGGAGGTGTCCGTGCCGGTCTGCGCCTCCAACCGGATCAACACCCCCGAGATGGCCGAAGAGATCATCGCCTCCGGTCAGGCCGATCTGGTGTCGATGGCCCGCCCGTTGCTCGCGGATCCCGACTTCGTGGTGAAGGCCCAGGCCGGACGATCCGACGAGATCAACACCTGCATCGCCTGCAACCAGGCCTGCCTGGACCACGTCTTCGCCAACCGGAAGGCGTCCTGCTTGGTGAACCCGCGGGCCTGCCGCGAGACCACGTTGGTGCTCGGGCCGACCAAGCGTTCGGCTCGCGTCGCCGTGGTCGGTGCGGGTCCCGCCGGGCTGGCTGCGGCTGTCTCCGCTGCCGAACGCGGCTTCGAGGTGACCCTCTTCGAGAAGAACGATCAGCTCGGCGGACAGTTCCGCCTCGCGATGGCGGTCCCCGGCAAGGAGGACTTCGCGGACACGCTGCGCTACTACACACGCCGCCTCGAGGTGCTCGGTGTCGACGTGCGTCTCTCGACCACGGCCGACGAGGCTGCGCTGGAGCCGTTCGACGAAGTCATCGTGGCCAGTGGTGTCGTGCCTCGGATCCCCGACCTGCCGGGTGTCGATCACCCGAGCGTGGTCTCCTACGCCGACGTGCTCTCCGGCAAGGTCGTGCCCGGCAAGAAGGTAGCCGTGATCGGCGCCGGCGGGATCGGTGTGGACGTGAGCCACTGGCTCACCCACGACCCCACCGACACCATGGAGGACTGGATGTCCCACTGGGGCGTCGGCGACCCGTCCCTACACGCCGGCGGCCTGACCGAACGCAAGCCGCGCGAGCCGATCCGCGAGGTCACGCTGGTCCAGCGCAAGACCACCCCCATCGGGATCGGCCTGGGCAAGACGTCGGGCTGGGCACATCGGGCGGTGCTCAAGCAGTCCGGGATCGTCCAGGTCAACGGGGCGTCGTACGACCGGATCGACGACGCGGGCCTCCACATCACCGTGGACGGCAAGCCGCAGGTGCTCGCCGTGGACCACGTCGTGCTGTGCGCCGGGCAGGAGTCGGTGCGCGGGCTCGATGCTGAGGACCGCCACCTGATCGGCGGCGCCGACGTGGCCGCGGAACTCGACGCCAAGCGTGCGATCGAGCAGGGGACCCGCGTGGTCGCCGCTCTCTGAACGGATGCTCGTAGCCAGACATACACATATCGTTTTTTCGTTTCCCGATCCCGCGCCGTTGCGCCACCTGAGGGACCGGTTCTCGAATTGTGTATGTCTGGCTACGACCGTCGTTAGGGTCACTCCATGAGTGACTGCATCTTCTGCGCCATCGTCGCCGGTGAAGCGCCCGCCACGATCATCGACTCCGACGAGCGGACCGTGTCGTTCCTCGACATCAACCCCGCCACCGAGGGGCACCTGCTGGTGATCCCGCGGGAGCACAGCCGCGACCTCGGCGAGATCGCCCCCGAGGATCTGGCCGCCTGCTCGCTGACCGCGCAGCGGATGGCGCGGAAGGCGGTGGCCGACCTGGGCGCGGACGGCGTCAACCTGCTCAACTGCTGGGGCGAGGTCGCCTGGCAGACCGTCTTCCACTTCCACCTGCATGTGGTGCCGCGCTACACCGACGACCGTGATCGACTCGAACTCCCGTGGATCCCCACGGCCGCGGCTCCCGGGATCCTGGAGTCCGCCGCCACCGCCTACGGCTCCGACTCGTGATCGTCGACCTCACCGATGAGCAGTGCCGGGCGGCGATGCCGGAGAAGTGGGGAAGCTGCCCGGCGGACGTGACACCCGCCTGGGTGGCCGAGATGGACTACGCCCCGGCCCCGGTGATCGCCCAAGCGCTGCACGCCGCCGTCGACCGAGGGCAGCTGGGTTATCCCCGATTCGGTGGGGACCCGCGACTACGTGAGGCGTACGCCGGATTCGCGGCTCGGCGTTACGGACAGGTGGTCGACCCCGACACCGTGCTGCCGGTGGTCGATGTGACCGCGGGGGTCCGGGTGGCTCTCGATGTGCTCAGCGAGCCCGGTCCCATGGTGATGTTGGTGCCCGCCTACACCCCGCAACTCGAGGTCGCGCAGGTCACCGGCCGGGACCGGGTCGATCTGATCGTCGACCCGGACGCCGAGCGGGCCGAGCTCGACCTGGACCAGCTCGACGCACACTTCGCGGCCGGCGCCCGGACCCTCCTCCTCACCCAGCCCCACAACCCCTGGGGCCGGGTCTTCACCCGGGCCGAGCTGGAGGGTGTACGCGACGTCGTACTGCGCCATGGAGCTCGGGTGATCTCGGATGAGATCCACGCCCCGCTCGTCCTGCCCGGGGCCTCGCACACCTCCTACCTCGATCTCGAGGGGACCAGCGATCACGCGGTCGCGGTCGTTGCCGCGTCGAAGGCCTTCAACACCGCGGGGATGCGGTGCGCCCAGTTGGTGGTGCCGGATGCATCGTCCCGCGAACGGTTGGCCGGGGCTCCCATGGTCGTCAACGACTCGTGGTCGCCCTTCGGTGTGATCGCCGCGATCGCGGCGTACGAGTCCGGTGATGGCTGGCTCGACGCGCTGGTCGCCCGCCTCGATGATCAGCGGACCCTACTGACCGAACTACTGGCCACCCACCTGCCCGCGGCCCGAATGCGGCGACCCGAAGGCACCTATCTCGCCTGGATCGACCTGCGCCCCTACGGGCACGCGGACCCGGCAGCGTTCGCGCTCGAACGAGGTCGGATCCGGGTGTCCGCGGGCCACGACTTCCACCCCGGCCTCACCGGCCACATCCGGCTGAACTTCGCCACCAGCCCCGAGCGCCTCACCCACCTCGTCGACCGCCTGGCCATCTCCCTCACCTGAATCCCCCACGAAGTTCGCCAAATGGGGACGCGAAGTTCGCCAAATGGCCCTTCGAGGGGCGGCAGATGGCCCTCGACCGCGACCTCGCGGGGCCATTTCACGAACTTCGCGGGGCCATTTCACGAACTTCGTGGTCAGGGGAGTTCGAGGAGGCGACTGGGGCGGAAGCCGGGGTACGACGCGGCCATCCGGTCGGGATCCAGGAGGAACTCCAGGTCGGCGTCCCAGGTGTGGCCACCGGGGTTGCGGCGCAGGACGTAGCCCAGACCGTGGGTGCGATAGACCGTCCCGCCCGCCGCGAAGACGGCCGCCAGCAACTGCGCGTCGACCCACCTGCGCACCGAGCGGAAGTTGCCGATCTCGCGGAGCATCGCGCGGTCGATCATCATCGTGCCTCCCGCGACGAATCGGGCGTAGAGCTCAGCCGGGTGGCCGCGACGGATGGTGAGGTCCTGCTCGGTGAGGTAGTGGAACTCGGGGGCACAGCCGACCATCTCGGCGCCGGAGTACGAACGGGCCAGGAGCAGGTCCGCGACGAAGTCGGGGGCGTACCAGTCGTCGTCGTCCATCTTCAGGACCACGTCCCCGGACGCGGCGCCAGCCGCTGTGGCGAGGACGTCGCCGAACACCGCGGTCTCCGGCTGGGCCAGCACCGTCACCGCCCGGCCCGGCAGTGCTTCGCGCAGAGGGATGAGGTCGGGCTCGAACCCGTGGGGGGCGACCACGACCTCCAGGTCCGCGACTCCGCGCTGACGCGCGATCTGGGCCAACGCGTGGTCCAACATCTCGGGCCGTCGGGTCGCCAACACGACGCTGACCGACGGGGGGGCCGCGACCCTGATCCCGAGGTCGCTGCCGACACGGCGCCGCCAGGCGGACGTGGAGTACGCCGCCAACGCGGCCCGGCGCAGCACGATGCTGTGCTCCTCGCGCGCGACGGGATCGGCCAGATCGACCGGGGCCGCCAGGGCTGGCCCGATGGCGCGCAACGCGGGGGGCGAGTCCGCAGCGATGAGCGGGACCCCGGCCATCGCCAACTGAGCAACGGCGGTGTTCATCTCGGGGATCGACCAGTCGGCGTGAACCCCGGCGTACGGACGTAGGGAGGCGACCAGACCGGCCGTCACCCCGCCGTACAGATCGATCTCGGCCAGGTCGAGCACGCGGGGGTCGGTGGCCTCGACGAATCCGATCGGGTTGAGGACCCGCTCGTCGAACGGTCCGGGTTCGTCGGTCTGCCACCGGCCGAGGTCGTCCGGCTCGACCTTGTCGGCGCCCACTTCCCACAGACCCTCGTTGCCACGACGGTCGGGCCAGACCGCCTGTCGACCGAGTTCGGCGGTCACCTCGGCCACCGGAACCTGGCGGGCGAAGCGGAGCACGGTGATCCAGCCCTGCCCGTCCGCGGCCTCGTTGCTGCGGATCGCGAGCAGGCGCGGCCATTCGGGCTTGGGCCGCAGCGAGAGGGCGGCGTCGGCGGAGGCGAGGTAGACCCCGATCACCGGGGACTTCACTCCCCTGGCCACCTCGGTGGCGCGAAGCTCGGCGACGTCCGCGACGGAGACGAGGACGCGGGGGTACTTCCCCGGCAGGCCAGGGGTCCCGTCGAGGTGCAGCGCGTCGGGTGATTGGTCGAGAAACCCGCGGACGGCCTGTGGCTCAGGCATTCGTGCCTCGGGCATGCCGAGGTGCGAGGGGCCCTGGCGCTGGTTGAGGTGTGAAGGCCGCCAGGCCTGAGCCTCGAAACCAAGCATCGTGTAGACCCAAGTGAGCGAGAACGGTCACCAGGTTTCGAGGCTCCTCGCTGCGCTCGTCACACCTGAACCAGCGTGGGGACTCACACATCACGCCAGGCCTGCCGCTGCACCAGGGGACGCGGGGCCTGCTGGAGCCAGGTGCCGGTCACGTAGTCGACGATGTGCTCGCCCGGGGGCGCCTCGATCCGCACCAGACCCGGCACCTCGGCACCCCGACCGGCACGCACCGAGGAGTCCACCAACCACTCGCGGCGCTTGCGCGGAGCACGGGCCGCCTCGAAGTCCTCGGGGTTGGTCCAGTGGCCGAACTCGTCGGCGTCGAGCCACTTGAGCTCCACCGTCAGCCCCTCGGGCGCGATGATCCGCTCCGAGGTCTCGGGGAACTCGCGAACCTCCCATTCGAAGGCCTTCACGTAGGTGAACTCCGGCCCCATGGGGTAGATCCACGGCTCCAGAAACCGGAACCCGAGGTCGATCCAGCCCACCGACTCGCTCTCGATCGTGATCGGATGCCGCGGGATGGCCACGACCGCGTTGGAGTCCTCGAGTTGCCAGGCCAAGTCGGCGAGCATCCCGACCCCGTCGCGGGTCAGGACCATGTCGCCGTCCCACTTCATCGAGTACGCCGTGCGCACGTGGGAGAACGACCAGTTGTAGAAGTGCGTCAGTGAGTGCACCGAATCGGGCGGGGTGGCCAGGTGCTCGCCTCCGGCGCGACTCACCGAGAAGGGGTACGTCGTCCCGGTGAACCGGTCACTCGCCCCGCACTCCTCGGCCACCCGTCGGGCGACCTCGAGGGTCCCGTCGTCGGAGCCGTTGTCGACCAGGACGACGTGTTGGACGGCTTCGAACATCGGCGGCAACACCCACGGCAGGTTCCGCGCCTCGTTCTTGACCCGGAACACACACGTCAGTCCCGGCTTGAGGGGGCCGTCGTGCCAGGCCCAGCGGACGTCGTACCCCGGATCGCCCTCGCGGCAGGCGATGTCTGCGGCTCGGGCCCCGTCCACCGAAGCGCTCATCGCTCCCGGCCCAGCGCCTTGCGCAGGTTGCGGCGAGCGCTTTCGGGCACCATCGCGCGGACGCCGTGGGGCACGCGGTCCGAACCGCGGCGGACCAGGCCCTGGGTCGGCTCGGAGGGATGACCGGCCGCCTTTCCGGCCCGGTGCGCGGCCAAGGCGGACGAGGCTGCGACCGCTTCGGCCTCGCCGTAGTAGTCGGAGTACGCCGCCCGCAGCTCGTCGAGCTGGTCGTGGACCTCGGGGGTGTCCCCGTCCGGATCGGCGAGTCGGTTGAGGCCCTGCCAGGACTCCTCGGCGATCTCGCGCAGCCGCGCGGGGACCTCGATGTCGTCCCAGGTCAGCTGGACGCGGCGCAGGCCGGGATCGATGAAGGAGTGGACCGCGCGGACCTTGTTGGCCGAAGCGGAGTTGACCGAATCGAGGTCGAGGCGTTGGCCGACGCCGGCGAGCGGGACGGTCCAGTCGTCCAGGAGGTCGGCGTACCGGACGAAGGCGCGGGTCGAGCCGCGGGTTCCGCGCTCGGTGTGGAGCATCATGTTGACCCAGGCGGCGGTGCGGTTGATCTCACCGGAGCGGGCGGCGTAGTAGCGCTCCTTGCTGCCGACGACCTCGGTGACCGGGCGGAGCATGGTGACGTACGCCGGGGCCGCGTCGCAGCGCAGGGTCGCCGAGCGCCACAGACCCATGAACCAGGCCAGGCGGGGGTCCTTCACGACCAGTTCGGGGGCGATCTCGAACTGCCCGGCCAGCCATTCGTGGAGCCGTTCGCGCAGCGCCTCGTCGGTGGCGAGTTTGCCGGACTCGAACCACGCGGCGGGGCGGGAGTCGGAGACCGCGACGTTGGCGCGGGCCAGTAGCTCGGTGTGGAAGTCGACGACCCATTGCGGCTCCCCGAACCCCTTGGGGTTGCTCTCGTCGGCGGTGACCTCGGGTTGGGGCACGTGCATGCCGAGGGCCTGGAGGGTGCCGGCCATGGTGCTGGTGCCGCTGCGGCCGGAGCCGACGACGAAGACGACCCGGCGTTTGCGGCCCGCACCATGGGCCGCCGGGGCGGCTGGGGCAGCTGAAGATCCGTCGGGGGCCATGGCGCACACGCTAGTAGATGGGCGGGGCGAACGTGTGACTGACAGACTGCCCCCGTGCCCAGCAACGCCCACCGCGACGACCTCGACTACCTCTTCGTGGTCACCTACGGCCGGTCGGGGTCGACCCTGGTGGCCGGGCTGTTGAACTCGCTGCCGGGGTACCTCATCCGCGGCGAGAACCGGGACGCCCTGCACCACCTGTTCGAGTTCCACCGCACGATGCTCACCGAATCGACCCGCAAACCCATCAAGCGGCTGCGGATGAAGACCGATCCCTTCTTCGGGATCGGCGACTTTCCCCCGGAGCGATCGATCAAGCTGATCCGGCGGTTGGCCGTGGAGACGGTACTGCGCCCGAAACCCGACACCCGGGTGACCGGGTTCAAGGAGATCCGGTGGTACCAACCCGATCTGGAGGAGTACGTCGCCTGGTTGCGTGAGGTCTTCCCGGGCGCGAAGTTCCTGATCAACACCCGTGACCACGCCTCGGTGCTGGCGAGCGGCTGGTGGGCTCAGGGCGACCACGCCGACGGGCTCGCCCGGGTCGAGGAGGGCATCCTGGCCCTGGCCGAGTCGCTGGGCGACGCGGCGTACCGCATCCACTACGACGAGTACGTCGCCGACCCGAGTGTCCTGGAGCCGATGTTCGCCTGGCTGGGTGAGCCGTACGACGCCGATGCCGTACGTGAGGTGCTGGCGGTCCGCTACTCGGTGTGACTGGCTTTGTTACTGACCGTCGTTACTACTAGGTGACAGTTATAACGGTCCGGAAGTAGTAACGACGGTCAGTAACAAGCGGATCAGCCGAGCGAGGGGGACTGCGAGGCGATCTTGTCGGCGTACCACTGGAACGAGCGTTTGGGCGTGCGCACCTGGGTCTCGTGATCGACGTCGACCAGGCCGAAGCGTTGGGTGTAACCGTCGATCAGTTCCCAGCCGTCCAGGAGCGACCAGGCGTAGTACCCGCGTACGTCGACCCCGCGCTGGGCGGCCTCGGCGACCGCGTTCAGGTGGGCGTCGAGGTAGTCGATGCGCGCCTGGTCGTCGACCACCCCGTCGGCGTCGAGGGGCGTGTTGTCCGAACACCCCGACTCGGTGATCACGATCGGCGGCAGCGCCGCGCGGAAGCGGGCGCGGAGCATGACCAGCCACTCCCGCAGCGCGTCGGGCACGATCGGCCACCCCAGGTCGGTGGTCGGGTAGCCCAGGATCTCCTGCACCACGAAGGGGGTGATCGCGTCCTCCGCGGCAGCGCCGATCTTCAGCGGGTTGTAGTAGTTCACGCCGTAGAAATCGAGCGGTTGGCGGATCATGGAGAGGTCGCCCTCCTCGACGAACTCCTCGAGCATCGGGGCCAGATCGGCCGGAAGGCGACCGAGCAGCATCGTCTCGAGACACATGCCGTTCCAGATCGAGTCGAACCACTTGCTCGCCCCCACGTCCGCGGCGTCCTCGCTCGCGGGCCAGATCGGGGCGTGCAGGTTCGCACACCCCACACTGCGGGCTCCCGCATCACGCAGTGCGACCGTCGCCCGACCGTGGGCGACCAGCAGGTGGTGGGCCACCGGAAGGCAGGCGAAGCCGAGGGCACGGGCGGGGGGATACCGACCGGTGCCGTACCCCACCAGCGCGATCACATTGGGTTCGTTGATCGGGATCCAGTGCGCCACCCGGTCGGAGAACCGCTCACCGAGGAGGGCGGCGTACTGGGCGAAGTGGTCGATGGTGGCGCGGTTGATCCACCCGGCGTCGGCCTCCAGCTCGCTGGGCAGGTCGCCGTGGAGGAGGGTCGCGGTCGGCTCGATCCCGGCTTCGAGAAGACCGTCGACAAGGCGGTCGTAGAAGTCCAGGCCCGCCGGGTCGGCCGGGCCCTTGCCGGTCGGCTGGATCCGCGGCCAGGAGAACGAGAACCGGTAGGCGTCCACGCCGAGCCGCCTCATCAGGTCGATGTCCTCGCGGTAGCGCTGGTAGTGATCGGCTCCGATCGCTGGCGTCGTCCCGTCCGCGATCCGACCCGGGAGGGTCGCGAAGGTGTCCCAGATGCTCTGCCCGCGCGCCTCGCCACCCTCGATCTGGAGCGCAGAACTGCTCACGCCGAAGCTGAACCCAGGGGGTAGTGCGGGACGGCGAGTAGGGGGCACCGGCACAATCTTGCACGTGACGGTAGAGATTCGCCGGGGTTCCGCCCGGTTCGCAGAACGATCCGAGGGTCGGATGACCCATCATTCGCTGTCGTTCGGGGAGCGCTACGACCCCGAACGGCTCGCCATCGGGCCGATGGTCTGCCACGACGACCACCTCCTGGGGGCTGGACGCGGGTTCGATCTGCACCAGCACGCCGACCTCGAGATCGTGTCGTACGTCGTGTCCGGGGCCCTGCGGCACACCGACGCATCCGGCGAATCGGTGATCGTGCCCGCCGGGTCCGTCGCGGTCCTCAGCACCGGCGACGGGGCGGAGGGTGGGGTCGAGCACGCGGAGCACGCCACCGAGGACGGCTTGTGTCGTTTCGTCCAGGCCTGGGTTCGGCCGGCGGACGACGCCCGACCCACGTCGTACGACGTCTCGACGCCTGCGGTCCAGCCGGGAAGCCTGGTCGAGATCGCCCGGCCCCGACCCGACGCCACGCTCTACGCGCTGCACCTCGAGCCCGGATCCCCCGCCGAACTCCCCAGCGGTCCCCTGGTCCACGCCTACGTCGCGACCGGAGCCCTGACCCGTTCCTCGATGGCCGAGCCGTTGGCCGCGGGCGATGCGTTCGAGATGACCGACGAGCCGGCGCACACCGTGGCCGCCGGTGTGCCGACGCTGTTGTTGGTGTGGGTGTTCGACATCGTCTGACTCCGGTCTGACTCTGGTCTCAGGTCCGCCCAGCGTGTTGGATGGCCCCATGCGCAGCGAACTCTTCGACCAATCCCTGCAAGAGAACGAGACGACCCAACGGTTCGTCCAGCAGAACTCCCAGATGCTCCGGGTCGCCCTCGGGGAACCGGTGCTGGCCGTGAAGGGCTCGATGGTGGCCTACCAGGGCCAGATCCAGTTCGAGCACGAGAAGGCCGGCAGCATGGGCAAGCTGCTCAAGAAGATGGTCACCGCCGAGGACAACCCGCTCATGCGGGTCCACGGCCAGGGCGAGGTGTTCTTCGCCAACGAATCGGGCTACATCTACCTCGTCGAACTCACCGGCGACGCGATCAGCATCAACGGCCGCAACCTCCTGGCCTTCGACGCCGCCCTGAACTGGGACATCAACCGCACCAAGGGTGCGGGCATCCTCGCTGGCGGCCTGTTCAACACCACCGTCACCGGGACCGGCACGGTCGCGCTGTGCACCGTCGGCAAGCCGGTGCTGCTGGACTGCTCCCAGCAGCCGACGTACGTCGACACCCAGGCCTGCGTCGCCTGGTCGGCCAACCTCGTGCCTCAGGTGGTGAACTCGATGAAGATGTCCTCGCTGATCCGCGGGGGATCCGGAGAGGCCTTCCAGTACGCCTTCCACGGCCCGGGCTTCGTGATCGTTCAACCCTATGAGTGGAAGCCGCAGACCACTCAGAGCAGCTGAGCCACTCGTCGTACCGCGTGGCAGCGTCGGAGTCCCCGGCGAACCGGGGACTCCCACCCCGGGTCACGCCAGGATCGACAACGCCCCCGGAAGCACCTCGGCGACACCGGGCGCACCGGCCAGGGCCGGTACGACGCCCAGCGGCTCGCCGTCGCCGCCGACGGGCACCTGGCCGCGGGCGCCGTCGGCCCGGATCTCGACCCGTCGGCCGCGCAGCATGGTGACTTCGGGGCGGGACACGTGCTCACCGTCGTAGACCGTCGGCAGGGCCCGCATCAGCGCCACCTTCGAGGTGGCCTCGATGACCACGACGTCGAGCAGGCCGTCGTCCACGACCGCGGCGGGCGCGATCTTCATGCCCTTGCCGTAGTACGCCGAGTTCGCGACGACCACGTTCGAGGCGGAAAATTTGTGGTCGACCCCGTCGACCGACACGACGTAGCGGGCCGGACGGTAGGTCGCCAGGGCGCGCAGGGCGGCGTAGGGGTACTGCAACGAGCGAGGCAACCAGGTCACCCGGTCCACGATCTCCGCCGCGTGGGCGTCGACTCCCGAGTAGACCGAGCCGGCGATGATCCGGGGAGCCGCTCCGGGCACCGTCCAGGAGATCAGGTCGACCCGACGGGCCTCGCCCTCGAGCAGCAGTTTCGCCTCCCCCTCGGGGGTCTCGGGAAGACCGAGCATGCGGGCGAAGTCGTTGCCCCGCCCGGCCGGCACCACGGCCAGGGTGCCTCCCACGGCGTGCACGGAACCGGCCAGCGACGACAGCATCCCGTCGCCTCCCACCGAGACCACGACGTCGCCGCGCTCGACCGCCTCGTGAACCAACCCGCCCATGGACTTGGGTCCGGGTGAGTAGGTCACGTCGACCCGGGCGCCTGCGTCCCGCAGCAACCGGGCAACGGGGACGACGGCCTCGGGGGCGGCCCCCCCACCGGAGTTGGGGTTGACCAGGAAGGTGAAGGACCGCGTCACGGGACCACTCACGGAATCAACACCCCCGGGTTGAGGATGCCCGTCGGGTCGAGGTCGGCCTTGACGGCGCGCAGCACCGAGGCGCCCAGCTCGCCGATCTCCGCGGTGAGCCACGGCTTGTGGTCGGTGCCGACCGCGTGGTGGTGGGTGATGCTGCCGCCCGTGGCGGTGATGGCGTCACTGGCGGCGGCCTTCGCAGCGAGCCAGCGCTCCAGGCCGCCCGTCGCAGCACCGGTCGCAGCGACGGTGAAGTAGAGCGAGCAGCCGGTCTCGTAGACATGGCTGATGTGGCACAGCACGATCGTGCCCTCGCCCAGAGAGGTCTCGAGCGCGGTCTTCACCGCGGTGTAGAGGGCATCCCGGTTGGACCACCAGGTGACGGTCTCGAGGGTTTCGACCAGGACGCCGACGTCGAGCAGGGAGTCGCGCAGGTAGGGCGCGTTGAAGCGTCCGTGGGCCCAGGCGTCACCGGGGTCGGTGCCGACGTTCGTCCCGCCCAACCCGGTCAGCACCGAGGTCACGGCGGTCCGCTTGGCCTCCACCGCTGCGGGGGTCCCCTCGTAGCCGGTGATCATCAGGCAGCCGGGGTCGCCCGCACCGCCGACGGCGTCGGGGTTGGCCAGGTTGATCGAGGTCTCGGCCTCGTCCGACAACCGGATGACCGTCGGCAGCAGACCCGACTGGGTCAGTGTCCGCATCGCTTCGGCGCCGACGGCGAAGGAGGGCCAGCGCCAACCCTCGTAGACCAGCGTCTCGGGGAGCGCTCGGACCCGGACCGTGACCTCGGTGATGACACCGAAGGCCCCCTCGGAACCCAACACGAGTTGGCGCAGGTCCGGTCCGGCGGCGTTGGCCGGCGAGCTGCCCAGCCGCCATTCACCGCGGGGCGTGGCGACACGCAGCGCGACGACCAGGGCGTCGAAGCGGCCGTAGCCCGCGCTGGACTGCCCGCTGGAGCGGGTGGCGGCGAATCCGCCGATCGTGGCGTACTGGAAGGACTGCGGGTAGTGCCCCAGCGTGAGCCCCTCGGCGGCCAGCAGCGCCTCTGCCTCGGGTCCGCGCAGGCCGGGTTCGAGGGTCGCGGTCATCGAGGTGTGGTCCACCGAGATGAGCGCCTTCATCCGGATCAGGTCCAGCGAGAGGCAGCCGGCGTACCCACCGGTCCGGGCGACCAGACCGCCCGTCACCGACGTACCGCCCCCGAACGGGACGACCGCCAGCCGGTGCTCGACGGCGAAGGCCAGGATGGCGGCAACCTCGTCGTGCGTGGAGGGGCGGACGACCACGTCGGGGGCATCGGTGAGGTCTCCTGCGCGGGCCTTGAGCATGTCCGGGGTCGACTTGCCCCGGGTGCGCAGCCGACGGGTGGCGTCGTCGGTCAGCACCTGGGCCGCACCCAACAGGTCCTTGAGGTGGTCGACCAGGGTCGAGGAGATCCCCACCGGCGGCAGGTCCACGGCGTCGCTGGCTGGGTTCTCGGTCAGGCCGAAGGCCATCTCGACGAGGTCCCGGGCGCTGGTTGGCAACTGCGTCTGGGAGGCCGGGTCGCCCCACCGTTGGGGGTGCATCTCGGACTGTTCGACGAGCGGGCGTGATGAGGTCATGTGTTACAGTGTTACACATGTCGTCACTTCGTAACAACCCTTCCGACCAAAGTGGTCTCGACGCCGCGGACCAGCCGGGCACCCAGCCGGGCGCTGCGTCGACCGACCAGGCGGGTGGCACCGCCGCCTCCAAGGAGGGGCCCCGCGAGGCCCGGGACGGCTACCTCGATGCCGCGCGTCACTGCATCCTCGACGTGGGCTGGCGGCGTACGACGCTGACCGAGGTGGCTCGTCGCGCCGGGGTGTCGCGGATGACGATCTACCGGACCTGGCCCGACATGCCCCAGCTCCTCAGTGACCTGATGGCGCGGGAATGGTCCGGGGTGGTGGAGGCGGTGGTCCGCGAGCAGGACCAACGCAGCGGCGTAGACCGTCTGGTGGCCCAGGTGACCGCGACCGTGCACGAGTTGCGCGAGAACGAGCTGTTCGTCCGGATCGTCGAGCTGGACCCGGAGTTGATCCTCCCCTACCTGTTCTACCGCCGCGGGCGCTCGCAGAACCTGGTGCTCAACCTGACCGAGGCGGCCGTGCGTGCCGGCCAGGACGCGGGCGAGATCCGGCCGGGCAACCCGACCACCCTGGCCCGCACCCTCATGCTCACCGGCTACGGGTTCGTGTTCTCCGCCCAGACCGTCCTGGACGACGACTGCACCGAAGAGCAACTCGATGCCGAGCTCACCGAACTCCTCACCCGGGCGCTGCAGCCGTGAGCGCCCCGACGCGCATCCGGGCCGGGCTAGCTGACGCCCCCACCCACGTCGACCTCGTGGTCATCGGGCTCGGAGTCACCGGCACCGGTGTGGCCCTGGACGCCGTCTCCCGCGGCCTTTCCGTGCTGGCGGTAGACGCCCACGACATGGCCTTCGGTACGTCGCGCTGGTCCTCCAAACTCGTCCACGGCGGCCTGCGCTACCTGGCTAACGGACAGGTCGGGGTGGCCCACGAGAGCGCGGTCGAACGCGGAATCCTGATGGAGATCACCGCTCCCCACCTGACTCGCCCGATGGCGATGGTCGTCCCCCTGTCCTCCTCGGTCACCCGCCTCCAGGCCGCGCTGACCCGGGCCGGGCTGTTGGCCGGCGACGCCCTACGCCGCTCCGCCCGGACCGGGGTCGAGACGCTGCCCAAACCTCGTCGACTCTCCGCGACCGAGGTCCTCCAGATGGCGCCACCACTGCGATCGGCCGGCTTGCGCGGGGGGCTGCTCTCCTGGGACGGCCAACTCGAGGACGACGCCCGTCTGGTCACCACCATCGCCCGTACGGCGGCCCATCACGGCGCCCACGTGCGGACCCGATCCCGGGTGCTCTCGGCCACGGGCACCGAGGTACGGCTGCGCGACGAGCTCAGCGGCGCCGAGCACACAGTCACCGCCGGCGCGGTGGTCAACGCGGCCGGTGTGTGGGCCGGGGACCTGGTCGAGGAGGTCACCCTGCGCCCGAGCCGCGGCACCCACCTGGTGCTGCGCGCGCAGGCACTGCCCGGCCTGTCGGTGTCGGTCTTCGCACCCGTGCCCGGGGAGACCAACCGGTTCGTGTTGGTGCTGCCCCAGCCCGACGGCACCATCTACGTCGGCCTGACCGACGAGCCGATCGAGGGCGACATCCCCGACGTCCCCACCCCCTCGGAACCCGAGATCGGTTTCCTGCTCGACGTCGTGTCCGCAGCCTTCACCCGTCCGCTGCACCGCAGCGACGTCGTCGGCGCCTTCGCCGGACTCCGCCCGCTGCTCGACGTGGCCGGCGAGGACTCCACCGCCGATCTCTCCCGCAAGCACGCGACCCTGGTCAGCCGATCCGGTGTCGTGACCATCGTCGGCGGCAAGCTCACCACCTACCGGCAGATGGCCCAGGACGCGGTCGACGCTGCGGTGACTCACGGTGACCTGCGCGCCGGGGAGTGCCGCACCCGCAATCTGCCGCTCCTCGGAGCCGCGCCCCGCTCCGACCTGGCCCGGTTGGAAGCCCCCGCGCGTCTGATCCGGCGCTACGGCACCGACGCGGAGCTGGTGCTCGAATCGGCCCGGGCGGTGACGGGTCTGCCCGACGCCGAGCTCCTCGCGCCGGTTTCGTCGACCATTCCGGTGACGCTGGCCGAGCTTCTCTTCGGCATCACCCACGAGGGCGCCTGCGACGTCGACGACCTGCTGGATCGGCGTACGCGCATCGGACTCGTCCCCGCCGATCGGGAGGCCGCCGTACCCCTGGCCCAGCGCGCACTGACGCTGGCTGGTGTCACTGCTTGACCGATAAAACTGGACCTTGGCCGATGAAACTTTCTCGTCCAAGGTCCAGTTTCACCGGCCGGCCGGTGAAACTCCCGCACGGCGCAATTCCGCCATTCCCCCTCAATCGGTCATCCTGCGTCCTAATCTGGTGCCATGCCCGGGGAACCCAACGCTCAGCCGACGAATACGTCGACCATCTCCGAGCGGTCGCTGGACACCCACCTCGACCCGGACCTGGACGCGAGCGCTCCTGCCCCGGTAGCCACCCTCGGCGAGCTGCGCACGCTGCTCCAGCGGGGTGCGATCGGCCGGGCCCTGGCCCGCGCCGAGGCTGACCGGGACTTCCCCACCTTCTCCAGCGCCACCGACATCCACCGCGCCGCCGTGCGGACCGTCATCCTCGAATGCCGTCTCGCCCGCGGCGACCTCCTCGAGGCCATGGCGGCCGGCGACGAACTCACCGAACACCTCGACACCGCGGGGACCGCGGCCGGCCTGGCGCTGTACGGCAAAGGAACCCTGGCCGCCGCGTTGGGCGACCCGCAGCAGGCTGCGGATCTGTTCGCCGCCGCCGGTGCCCACATCGGCTCCGACGCCCGGATGTCCATGCTCATCCCATGGCGCACCGGCGCCAGTCTGGCCCTTCTCCACACCAGGACCGGCGGCGCAGCGGCGTTGGCCGCCGACCACCTCGACCTGGTGGTGGAGTCCGGTTCGAAGCCCGCCCTGGCCCTGGCTCTTCGCACGGTCGCCGCCTGCGACAGCGGTGGTCGACGGGTGGCGCTGCTGCGCGAGGCGTTGGCCGCCGTGGAGGGGGCAACAACCGAGCGGCTGACCGCCCAGATCGCCACTGACCTGGCCGAGATGCTGGCCCTGAGCAACGAACCCGGCACCCACAACGAAACGGTCCAACTCCTGCGGCAGGCGGAGGCGTACGCCGGCCGGGAGCAGTTGTGGCCGCTGCGCGCTCGGGTACGCCGTGTGCTGGATCGCCTCGACGAGGCGTCTGCCCCCGTGGAGTCCGAGCGGTTGTCGGGATTGACCAAGGCCGAGCGTCGGGTCGCCGAACTAGCCGCCCACGGCCACTCGAACCGGGTCATCGCCGAACGACTCGACGTCGGCGTCAAGAGCGTCGAGTGGCACCTGTCGCGGGTCTACCGCAAACTCGGCATCCGCTCCCGCAGGGGCTTGGCGCCGCTGTTCGGCACCACCGTCTGAGCGGAACCGACCCGTCCTCGCAGAGGCTGCTCAGGCGAGCTTGCCGACCAGTTCGGCGCGCACCTTGGTCATCCGCTTCCGGTTCGCACCCAGGTCGGATCCGGCGTAGGGGACCGACTCGGAGCGGAAGTGCACGACCTTGTCCTCGTCGTCGATCTCGAACTCGACGGTGTCCTTCCAGCGGATCACCCGGGTCTTGAAGACGGCCTGGACGTAATCCGCCTCATCGGCAGTCACCGAGGTCCGGGAGTGGTCGGCGATCACCGCGAGCACCGCCGCCTTGGCCTCCGCCGCCGAACCGGTGAACGGGACCGGGTCCATCGCGCAGTACTTCTGGGTGTCCAGGGTCGACACGCACTTCTGCGAGCCGTCGGGGCAGGGGGAGAGTCGCTTGGCAGGCACGGTGGATCCTTCTCGGGTTCGGTCGCGCGTGGGCGGCGACGTCGCGGGCAGGCTACACGGACCATCCGTAGCCGATCGGGGATCGGATGGGGCATTGACCGATGCCGGTCAGTACTGGTGGAACCAACGCTCCATCTGACCGGCGATCCCTGGGCAGGTGACGTTCATGTCCCGGTTGTCCTCGACCCACTGACCCAGGACCGCCGGACCGCCCTGAATCTGACTGGCCTCCCCACATCGCTTCAGGGCCTCGGCGCGTGATGTCTGCCCGGCCGCCCGCCACTCCGGGATCCCCAGTCGCAGCCCACCCACGACCTGCTCCCAGAGGTAGGCGGTGGAGTAGACCCCGATCCGGTAGCCCGCGTCGGTGTAGCCACGCGCCACGCCCTCCACGACCGCCGCGTTCGCCTCGCGATCGCTGCTCCACGCGAAGTCCGGCACCGGCTCGACGTCGATCCACACCACGGGGCTCAGGAATCCGGTGCGCTTCATCGAGGCCACGTTGTAGCCCGCCTGCTGGTAGCCGGTGTTGCGCAACGCCCCGAGCCGGGTGCTCCCGTCGAAGGGGCCGTCATCTCCGTAGGTGGCGAGCGCGACGTTGTCGGGGAAGCTGGACACGGCGTACGCCGCGATCTGCTTGCCGCGTTGCCGCACGTAGTCGACCTGCTCGGCCAGGCACGGGTTGACCACGAAGCCGGGACCGTTGGTGAGCCCGACGACGATGTATTGCGCCGCGTCGATGGGCAACGGCGCACCCAAGGTGCGCTTCTCGGGGAGGCCGAGTCCCTTGGGGCACTGTGGCCAACTCATGTCGGCGCCCAGAACCGGATCGGCTCCCGATCCCTCCCCCTGATCTTGGGCCTGGGCTTGCGCCTGGGCCTCCGCCTCGGCCTGGAGCCGGGCCTGTTCCCGCTCGGTCCGGCTGAGCCCCGGCTTCTTCGTCGTCCCTTGCGGGGTCGGGTCGCTCGAGGCGAGCCCGGTGACCGGGGCCGGGGAGACCGGGCCCACGTCCCCGTTCTCCCCCGCCTTCTCACCTGCCTCGGAGCCACACCCCGCCAGCACCAGGACACAACCCACCGCCAGTGCCCCCACCCTCGTCCGCATCAGTTCATCGTGGCACGAGGGTGGAGGGTCGGTTCCCGGTCAGTCGGCGGGAAGCGCGACGTACGTCGTCTCGAGGTACTCCTCGATCCCCTCGAATCCGCCCTCGCGACCGAAGCCGCTGGCCTTCATCCCCCCGAACGGGGCGGCCGGGTTGGAAACCAGACCGGTGTTCATCCCGACCATGCCGTAGTCCAGGGACTCGGCCAGCCGGATGACCCGGGCGATGTCGCGGGTGTAGGCGTAGGAGGCCAGGCCGTACTCGGTGTCGTTGGCGCGACGGATCGCGTCGGCCTCCTCTGTGAAGGTGCTGATCGGGGCGACGGGTCCGAAGATCTCCTCGTAGTTGACCCGCGCGTCGGCGGGGACGTCGACCAACACGGTCGGCTCGTAGAAGTACCCGGCACCCTCCGGGGCGGAACCGCCGCAGACGATCCGGGCTCCCGACTCGACGGCGGAGGCGACCAACTCACTGACCGACTCGACGGCCTCGGGGGTGATCAGCGGTCCGACGTCGACGCCGTCGTCCTGGCCGCGACCGATCGTCAGGGCGGACATCTTCGCCGCGAGCTTCTCAGCGAACTCCTCGGCCACCGAGGTGTGGACCAGGAACCGGTTGGCCGAGGTGCAGGCCTCCCCCATGTTGCGCATCTTGGCGACCATCGCGCCCTCGACGGCCGCGTCGACGTCGGCGTCGCCGAAGACCAGGAACGGGGCGTTGCCGCCCAACTCCATGCTGACCCGCTGCAGTCCCCGGGCGGACTGCTCGACGAGCTTCTTGCCCACCCCGGTCGACCCGGTGAAGGAGATCTTGCGCAGCCGGTCGTCGCCCTGCAGGGTCGTGCTGAACCCGCTGGAGTCGGTCGTCGTGATGACGTTGAGGACCCCGTCGGGAAGGCCGGACTCGGCTAGAGCGGCCGCGAGGGCCAGCATGGTCAGAGGCGTCTGGGCCGCGGGCTTCATGACCATCGTGCACCCGGCCGCGATCGCCGGACCGATTTTGCGTGTCCCCATCGCGAGCGGGAAGTTCCAGGGGGTGATGAACGCACAGGGGCCGACCGGCTTCTTCACGGTCAACAGACGACTGCCACCGGCCGGTGCCGTCATCCAGCGGCCGTGGATGCGCACCGCCTCCTCGGCGTACCAGCGGAAGAACTCGATGCCGTAGCCGACCTCGCCCTTGGCCTCCGCGATCGTCTTGCCCATCTCCAGGCTCATGATCTCGGCGAAGTCGTCGGCCTGCTCGGTGACCCGTTCGAAGCATCGGCGCAGGATCTCGCCACGCTCCCGCGGCGGGGTCGCCGCCCACTCGGGTCCGGCCGCGACGGCTGCGTCGAGGGCCGAGGCCGCGTCCGCGGTGCTGCCGTCCGCCACCTCGGCCAGGACCGACCCGTCCGCCGGGTCGATGACCTCGAAGGTCGCTCCGGTCGACGAGCCTCGCCAGGCACCGCCGATGAAGAGTTGGCGGTTCTCGGTCGGAATGCGGTCCAGTCCACTCATTGGTAATCGCCCATCAATTGGTTGGTCAAGAAATTTTCCGTGACGTGATTGGAGGTGAGACGTATAGTTCTGCGTGTCGTCCTTCGGAGGGAGCACCTTGGAGACGACAGAGCCCCTCGCTGACCCCATGCAGCGGGGGGCTCGCTCCATTTCTTGCACGGTACCCACCCGGGGTCAGACTGCACGGCGAGCATCAACGGGCTGCTCGCATGAAGCGCTCCAGGATCGGCCCGGCGGTCTGTGACCCGGAGTCGCCGACCCGGACGAACGCGGCCACCGCGAGGTCACCCTGAGCGGCCATCATCCAGGCGTGGGTGCGGATCTGGTTGCCGTCGGCGAACTCAGCGGTGCCGGTCTTGGCGATGATGTCCGGGCCCGGGATGTCCGCCAGCCCCCGACCACTGCCATCGGTCACCACGCCACGCAACAGACCCTTGACCTGCGCGGCCTCGGCGGGCTTCAGGGGCGCCACCCCGGACGGAGGCTGCGAGGTCACGGATTCGATCAGCCGGGGCACCACCAGGGAACCCCCTTGGATCGAGGCCATGACTGTGGCCATCGCCATCGGGGAAGCCAGGACGGTGCCCTGACCGATCAGAGCAGCCGCGGCACCGGTCTGGGTGGTCGCCGGCTCCACCGACCCGAAAAAGGCCGGGAAGCCGAGGTCGTGGTCGACCCCCAACCCGAGGGAGGCTGCGGCCGCGGCCAGATCGCCGTCCTTCAATCGACCCCGTTCGGCGATGAAGGCGGTGTTGCAGGAGTTGGCGACCGCCGTGCGCAACGGGATCCGGCCGATCCCACTGCTGGGGTAGTCGGAATAGTTCTTGAAGGACTTGCCGTCCACCGTGATCGTGGGGCTGCAGGACACCTGACTGCTCGGTTCGAGCCCCGAGCGGAGCAGCGCCAGGGCACTGACGGACTTGAAGGTCGATCCCGGTGCGAACTGACCGAAGGTCGCCAGGTTGATCCCACCGGTCCCGGGTCCGTTCGCGGCGGCCAGGATGTTGCCGGTGCTGGGTTGGATCGCCACCAATGCGCTGGCCGGTCCGACGTCAGCCAGGGCCAGCTCGGCCTCGATCTGCAGATCGAGATCCATCGTCAGGACCAGGGGCTCGCCGTCGACCGCCTCGGATCGGAAGACCTCCCGCTCCTTGCCGTCCGACCCGACCGCCGTGACGGCGACGCCCGATTCTCCTTGCAGTTGCTCGTCGTAGCGGGCCTGAAGCCCCGAGAGCCCGGCGGTGTCGCCCACCTCGAACCGGTCGGGTTCGGCCTCGATCATCTCGGCCGTCACCTCGCCGACGCTGCCGAGGATGGGGGCCGCGAAACCCCTACGGGGTGCAAGGGGCTGGTCGGTGCCGATCAGCCGGGCGCCCTTGTATTTCTCGTAGTTGTCACGCACCGCCGGCGGGATCTCATCGGCCCGGAAGGTGATGGCCTCCACGAAGGCCTGGTCGCCGGCCGCCTCCACGCGGTCGGCGTACGACGTCGCGTCGACCCCCACCAACTGAGCCAGCCCGCTGGCCGAACGGACCGCGCGCCCCTTGCCGACCAGGGTCCGGTCGATCCCGACGCGGACCACCGGACGGTTGGTGACGATGGCCAGCCCCCGCGCCCCGGTGATGTCGCCACGGCTGCCCGTGAAGGTGTTCACCTCGAGGACCGCGGACCCGGCCAGGGACGGTTCGATGAGGCTCTCGTCCCAGGCGATCTGCCACTCCTGCCCCTCACCGGGCTCGAGGCTCAGGTCGGCGGTGACGTCGTAGGTCCACTCGGTGGGCCTGTCTGTGGTTCCGTCTGTGGTTCCGTCGGTGGCCCCGCCATCGACACCGCCCTCACCCAGCGGCCAGGTCCAGGTCAGGGTGGCGGTGGCGGTGTCGGGCTCGGGGTCGGCGCCCTCCAGCCGCTCGACCTGGGCGACGGTCACGGCGGGCTGGATCTCGCCCATGCCCTCGAGGATCGCGGAGTAGGTCGTCGTGGCCTCGTCGGCAGTCGCGCCGGACAGGGGCAACCCCGTGAGATCGCCGGCCGCGAGGGCCGTGGCCAACGCCTCGGCCGCGGGCTCCGGCTCGGGCCCGTCGGGACCCGGGGTGATCGCATCACAGGCGCTGGCGAGCAGGGCAAGGCTCGACGCGCACACGGCAAGCCGCACTCGGCGACGACGGTTCTCCCACATGCGCCTTGTGTATCAGCCGGAGCCGACATCCTCGATGAACGACTCGGTGCAGGGCGCCAGCATCACCATCACGAAAGCGCCGAGTGACACACCCTGCAGGGTTCAGCGCTGGAGAATCCTGCGTCAGGTGTCACTCGGCGATCTGGCGGTTCAGCAACCGGGCGTCGACTCAGTCGTTGGAGAAGTTCTTCTTGTGCCGCGGCTTCTTGGATCGGTTCGGCGGGCCGTCGGAGTCCGAGTCGGAACCGAACTCCTTGCGGGCCGATCGCGCCGGCGGGCCGGTGTCCTTCTGCAACTCGATCAACTTGCCGCTGATGCGGGTGCCCTTGAGCTTCTCCCACGACTCACTCGACAGATCCGCGGGGAGTTCGACGATCGAGTGATCCGGGCGGATGGCGATGTGACCGAAGTCCCCACGGGACAGGCCGCCCTCGTTGGCGATGGCGCCAACGATCTGGCGCGGCTCGACCTTGTGACGCTTCCCGACACTGATCCGGTACGGCGCCATGGGGACGTTGCTCTGGCTGCCACGGCTGCTTCGCGAGGAGTTCCCGGAGCGCTCGCTGCGCTCGGGGCGGTCCTTGCCGCGGCCCGGACGGTCGTCCTGGTCGCGCTGCGGGCGCTCGCTGCGGGCGGGGCGCTGCGGCTCCGGCTCGAGCAGCAGGGGCTGCTTGCCCTGCAGGACGATCGCCAGTGCGGCGGCCACGTCGACCTCGGGGACGTCGTGCTCGCCGAGGTAGTGGGTGACCACGTCACGGAAGAACCCGATCTGGGCGTGCGAGAGCGCCTCGGTGATCTGGTCGTCGAAGCGGGCCAGTCGGGTCGAGTTCACGTCGTCGACCGTGGGCAGCTGCATGTGGGTCAGCGGCTGACGGGTCGCCTTCTCGATGTGCTTGAGCAGGTACTTCTCGCGCGGCGTGACGAAGCTGATCGCGTCCCCACTGCGGCCAGCGCGGCCCGTGCGACCGATGCGGTGCACGTAGGACTCGGTGTCGGTGGGGATGTCGTAGTTGATGACGTGGCTGATCCGCTCGACGTCGAGCCCGCGAGCGGCTACGTCGGTGGCGACCAGGATGTCGAGCTTGCCCGACTTGAGCTGGTTGACCGTCCGCTCACGCTGGTTCTGCGCGACGTCACCGTTGATGGCCATCGCGGAGAAGCCGCGGGCGCGCAGCTTCTCGGCCAGGGTCTCGGTCTCGTTCTTGGTCCGGACGAAGACGATCATGCCCTCGAAGTTCTCGACCTCGAGGATGCGGGTGAGCGCGTCGACCTTCTGCGGGTAGGAGCAGATGAGGTAGCGCTGGGTGGTGTTCGCCGACGTCGTGGTCTTGTTCCTGACCGTGATCTCGACCGGGTCGGTGAGGTACTTCTTGGACAACCGCCGGATCGCGGCCGGCATCGTGGCGCTGAACAGGGCCACCTGCTTGTCGTCCGGGGTGTCGGCCAGGATCGTCTCGACGTCCTCGGCGAAGCCCATGTTGAGCATCTCGTCGGCCTCGTCGAGCACCAGGAAGCGCAGCTCGGTCAGGTCGAGCGTGCCCTTCTCGAGGTGGTCCATGATCCGGCCGGGGGTTCCGACGACCACGTGGACACCGCGGCGCAGCGCGCTGAGCTGGACGCCGTAGCCCTGGCCGCCGTAGACGGGCAGGACCTTGACGCCACGGGAGTGGGAGGCGTACTTCTCGAAGGCCTCACAGACCTGGAGCGCGAGCTCACGGGTCGGGGCCAGGACGAGCGCCTGCGGGGTCTTCTGCTTGACGTCGAGCTGGTCGAGGATCGGCAGCGCGAACGCGGCCGTCTTGCCGGTCCCGGTCTGGGCCAGCCCGACGAGGTCGTGACCCGCGAGGAGTGGCGGGATCGTCTGCGCCTGGATCGTCGAGGGGGACTCGTATCCGACGTCGCGCAGCGCCTTGAGGACTGCGTCACCCAGGCCGAGGTCGGCGAAGGTCGGGCCAGCGTCTGGTGCTGGAGGGGTCTGAGTGGGCTCGTCGCCCGGCGAAGTGGGGTCGGTTGCTGGGCTGGTCTCGGAGGCCGGTTCTGCGTTGTTCACTCGCCAACGGTAGTGGTAATAGGGCCCACGTCTCGATTCGACGGAAAAAAGGTTGCGTCACAGTCTTCTGCGCGTGGGACCTTCCGGTCGCCCGTCTCCTCGAAGCGGCCGCACCCCGCGGGGTGCGACAACCCCCTCTGCGGCGCAGATCCGGCCCTCAGGTGGGGCAAAAAGGGCGGTTCTCGGACATCTGACCGCCCGAATTGGGGACCGTGTTAGTCTGGTGAACAGCAGATGAACAGGAGATGTCTCATGGCCTACAGCCAGATGACCTCGCAGGGGCAGACCGCCTGCGAAATGCGCTGGGTCAGCGTTCAGGACGACAATGGCCGCCAACGCCTCGAAGCGCGCTGGGTCGACCCGAGTGCCGCACCTGCGGTCCCCGTCGCCGCCGCTGTCGCGCCTATCGCCGTCGTAGCTGCCGCCTGAACCACCGCACACACCCCCTCCTCGGGGTCATTCCTGTGATGCGTTGGCTCCACGGGTGACAATGGCGTGGTGACCGATTCCATGTCTCCCCTGGCCCTGCTGGACACCGATGCGCTGATCAACGACGAGGACCGGGCGATCCGGGACACGGTGCGCTCCTACGTCGAGGATCGCCTCAAGCCCGAGATCGCCGGCTGGTACGACGCGGGCAAGGTGCCCGTGCGGGACCTGGCCCTGGAGTTCGGCAAGCTCGGACTGCTCGGGATGAAGCTCGAGGGTTACGGCTGCGCCGGGACCAGCGCCACGGCGTACGGGCTGGCGTGCTTGGAGTTGGAGGCCGGCGACTCCGGGCTGCGGTCGATCGCCTCGGTCCAGGGCTCCCTGGCCATGCAGGCGATCTACTCCCACGGCTCGGAGGAGCAGAAGCAGGAGTGGCTGCCGCAGATGGCGGCCGGCGAGGCGATCGGTTGCTTCGGACTGACCGAACCGGACTTCGGCTCGAACCCCGGCGGCATGCGCTCCCGGGCCGTCCGCGACGGTGACGACTGGATCCTCACCGGCAACAAGATGTGGATCACCAACGGCTCGGTGGCCGATATCGCGATCGTGTGGGCGCGGGCCGAGGAAGGCATCCGCGGATTCATCGTTCCCACCGACACCCCCGGGTTCAGCACCGCCGACGTGAAGCAGAAGATGTCGCTGCGCGCCTCGGTGACCTCAGAGCTCATCCTGGACGAGGTGCGGGTCCCCGCTTCGGCGATGTTGCCCGAGGCTCGCGGGCTCTCCGGCCCGCTGTCGTGCCTGACCGAGGCCCGCTTCGGCATCATCTTCGGCTCCGTCGGAGCCGCCCGCGACTGCCTCGAGGCGACCCTGCGGTACGCCGCACAGCGCGACATCTTCGACAAGCCCCTCGCGGCGTACCAACTCACCCAGGCGAAGTTGGCCGACATGAGCGTCGAGCTCAACAAGGCCATGCTGCTGGCTCTGCACCTGGGCCGGATGAAGGATGAGGGCCGGCTCGAAGCGCCTGCGATCAGCGTCGGCAAGCTGAACAACACCCGCGAGGCGATCAAGATCGCCCGCGAGTGCCGCACCATCCTGGGCGGCGCCGGGATCACGCTGGAGTGGCCGTTGATGCGGCACGCCAACAACCTGGAGTCCGTCCTGACCTACGAGGGCACCGCCGAGGTGCACCAGCTCGTCATCGGCCAGGCCCTCACCGGGACCTCCGCCTTCCGCTGAGTCGGCGCGTGTTGACGCAGTTAGCGCCGACTCGGGCCCTTTTCGGCGTCAAGTTGCGCCGACTCACCAGAAGATTGGGGGAGGGCGGAATAGATCGGGATGGGCCTTGCTTGAGTTAGTTGTAAGTACAACCAACTACCTCCCGAAGGAGCACCACCATGACTGAGTTCGACACGGGCACCACCGCCCTGAGTGACATCACCGGCCAGTACACGATCGACCCCTCCCACTCCCGCCTCGGCTTCAGCGCCCGCCACGCCATGGTGACCAAGGTCCGCGGACAGTTCGGCGAGTTCACCGGTGAGGCCACCGTCGACACCGCGAACCCCGCCGCCTCCTCGGTGCGCCTGGCCATCAAGACCGACAGCATCACCACCGGCAACGCCGACCGCGACGGTCACCTCCAGTCCGCCGACTTCTTCGGCGCCGAGGAGAACCCCGAGATCACCTTCGTCTCCACCGAGGTGACCCGCGACGGTTCGGAGTGGACCATCACCGGCGACCTGACCATCAAGGGCACCACGAAGTCCGTCGAGATCCCCTTCGAGGAGACCGGTTCGGCGCGCGACCCGTTCGGCAACATGCGGATCGGGTTCGAGGGCGGCACCACCATCAACCGCTCAGACTGGGGCCTGAACTTCAACGCCGCACTCGAGACCGGCGGTGTGCTGGTCTCCGAGAAGGTCAAGCTCGAGTTCGACGTCTCCGCGATCGCGAACGCGAACGCCTGATCGACCCCTGATCGACCCCGACAACACCGCCCGGCCCGGATCGTCGCGAACCTTGCGCGGCTTCCGGGCCGGTGGCGCGTCATCATCGAGGCATGCCGAAACCCGTCCTTCGCGAAGGGTTTCCGCGCCCGATCACACCATCGACCGAAAGCTCGGCTAACCCGCGGCCGGCACCTCGACCGTGGTGCAGATCCGGGTCACCGACGGTCGGGGCGGAGTCGAGGAGAACCCGAACCGGGGTGAGGGTTCCACCGGGGCGAGCGCACCCAGGTCGCGGCCGTCGAAGGTGCCCGCCAGCGAGGTGACCACACGGTTGTCGGTCGCGCCGTACCACTCCTTGCGGCCGTTCACGGTCTCTCCCGCGACCCGCACCCCACGCAACACCAGCCGCGCGATCAGGTCGATCAGGGAGATCCACCGGGGCGCGTGGGCCACGGTCCGGGGGACCAGCCGCAGCAGGGCGCCGAGCCACGTCCGACGCCCCACCTCGAAGTCCAGGTGCAGCGAGGCCGAACGGATCGACCAGGTGGACCCGTCGTCGACCAGGTCGAACGGCTCGACGCGGATCTCGTCGAAGCGGTACGTCGCCCCGATGAAGTTGGCCACCGCCCCGGAGGGGGCAACCAGGATGCGATGTCCGCCGGGTAGTTCGACCATGGCGTCGCCGAACGAGCCCAGCGGGCTGTCGGCCCAGTTGCCGACGACGATGCGCACCCCGCTCGTCGACCCGACCCCGGCGATCTGTCCCAGGAATCGCGAGCGCCCGACCACGCGCATGAGGGCAGGCGCCGAGGTCGTCATACCCTGCCTGTACCCCGAACCCCGGCACTTCATGCCGTGGACCAGTCGGGTCAGCCGACCGTCAGCCGACCATCAAGTAGCCGTCGATCTCACAGATCAACTCCGAGGTGGGTCGTTCGGGAAGGGCGTGGCCCAGGTCCCGGTTGCGGACCTCCCCGATCCACTGGCTGTGTTGGTACTCGTGGTTGGTGACCGCCACGATCAGACCCACCGCGATGTGGGAGAGCTGCTGCGGGGCACCCACACGTCCGTCGACGATGTCGGTCATCCGCACGTGGAGCCGATCGGCGGCGGCCGCCCGGTAGTCCCGGATCCGGTCCAGCACCGGCAACTGGCCACGGGCGGACTCGGCGGTGGCCGCGTCCATCAGCCGGTCGAGCTCGGGATCCAGCGAAGGCTCGGCGGCCGTGAGGTTGCGGACCATGAAGTGCGTGACGGCCGCCTGGTGGCCCAGGTGCCAACCGATGGCGCTGGAGTTCTCGTGCGGACGCCAGAAGACCTCATCGGACTTCAGGTCCGCGTAGAGCGACTCGGTGTAGGCACGCGCGGTGTCGAACTCGGCCAGGAGGTCGGGGATGGCGATCCGCGGCCCGGCCGACAGGTCGCTCATCGGGCGAGCCATTCGGCGTAGGCGTCGAAGGTGAACGGGCGCCCCAGGAAGTCCTCGACCAGGTCCGCGGCGTCCTTGCTGCCACCGGGAGCCAGGATCGCGTCGCGGTAGCGACCCGCGACCCCGGTGCCTGCGGCTCCGTCGGGGCCGTCGGGGGCCCCGGCTGCGGCCAGGTCGATGCCGTCGAACGCGCTGAACAAGTCCTTGGCGATGACCAGCGACCACATGTAGGTGTAGTACGCCGAGGAGTAGCCGCCGAGGTGACCGAAGCTGGCGAACATATGGGTGCCGTCCAGGTAGGGGTACGGGGCGTAGCGCTCCTGGAGTTCGCGGGTCCGCGCGGTCAGGTCCTCGGGTCGTTCGGTGTGGAACCAGTAGGACATCGCGGCGTAGAACATCTGCGAGCTGGCCTGGATGCCCTTGCCGAAGTCGTCCCCGCGCACCATCGCGGTGACCAGGTCGGCCGGGATCGGCTCGCCCGCGGCGTTGGTGGCGAAGGACGCCAGCACGTCGGCGTCCCAGGCCCACTCCTCGAGCAGTTGGCTCGGCGCCTCGACGAAGTCCCACTCGGTGGAGACGCCGGCGAACCGCGCCCACTCCCCGCGACCGGCCAGGACGTGGTGCACCAGGTGTCCGAACTCGTGGAACAGCGTCACCACGTGGTCGTGCTCCATCAGGGTCCGGGAGAAGTTGCACACCAGCACCCCTTCGGGCAGTTGCCGGTCCGCGACCCCGTCGGTCAGCGTGAACTGGGCGGCGTGGTTGAACTTGTTCTTTCGCGGGTGCAGGTCGAGATAGATGCGACCGAAGCTGGCCTGGTCGGTCCCGCCTTCGACACCAGCCCCGACACCGGTGCGCGCGTCGTACACGTCGTAGACGGTGACGTCCTCGTGCCACACCGTGGCGTCGACGACCGGCTCGTAGCGCAGCCCGAAGAGCCGCGCGGTGACGTCGAGGAGACCCTGACGCACCTTGGGGAAGTCGAAGTAGGTCCGCACCTGCTGGGAGTCGACCTCGAACTGTTCGCGACGGACGATCTCGGTGTAGAACATCGAGTCGGGAGATTCCAACCCCTGCGCCTCGGGGACGTCGCGCTGCAGGCGCTCGAGGAGTACGGCGCGGTCGCGCTCCATCGCCGGACGCGCCACCGCGGCGATCCGGTCGATGAACTCCGGGATGGCCGGACCCGAGTCGATCATCTTCACGTCGGCGTCGTAGGACGCCCAGTCGGCGTACCCGACCAGCGTGGCGAGTTCGTGGCGCAGCGCGAAGAGTTCCTTGAGGAGCGTGTCGTTCTGCGGCCACCCCACCGAGAGGGAGGCCACGGCGATCTCGCGACGGACGCCGGCGTCCTCGGCGTACATCCGGGTGGGCAGGGCGTCGGGGTACTCCGTGGTCACGGTGACCAGGCCCTCGTCGTCGGCGGGGTGCGCCTCGAGCCAGTCCGCAGGGAGGCCCTTCAGCTGCTCGGGGGTGACCCGGATCGATCGGGTGTCGTCACGGATGTTGCGCGAGAACTCCTGGTCCAGCTGCGTGAGGCGTTCGTTGATCCAGGTGATCCGGGCGCGCGTCTCCTCGTCCCGGTCGACGCCGGCGCGGGTGAAGTCGGCCAGGACCTTGGTGAGGTACCGCTGGGCGGTCGGATCGAGGTCGCTTCCGTCCAGGGCGGCGAAGGCGTCGTAGAGGGCACGGTCGAGACCGAGCTCGGTGGCCATCCGGCTGACGTCCTGCTCGACCGACTCGGCCAGGGTGCGCACGGCCTCGCCCGGGTGGACGTTGGAGAGCAGGGAGCCCATCGCGGCGACATTGCCGAGCTGCAGGTTCAGCTCGTCCCACTCCTTCAGCGTCGCCGCAGCGTCGCGAGCGGGTCCGCTGCGCAAGTCGTCGGCCAGACGGCGGGCGGCGGCCAGGCCGTGCTCGGCACGGTCCCTGACCCAGGTCTCGGCGTGGTCGTCGGCGGGCAGCGAGAGGGGTTCGAGAGTCACAGCGCAACGGTACGGCCAGGGTGGTTCTCGGTGGTCGAGCCCACCCTCGCCACCTCTCATGCAGAATCGTTCCATGGAGCCCCGCGTCGGTCAGGTCGTCACCGTCTTCCGCAACCGACTTCGCCCGGAGTCGACCTCGCAGTACGCCGACGAACTCGCGGTGGTCGCCGAGCTGGCCCGGTCGATGCCGGGGTTCGTGGAGACCAAGACCTTCGTCGCCGAGGACGGGGAGCGAGCCACGGTGGTGACGTTCGCCGATCCCGCAGCCCACGCGGGGTGGCGCGAACACCCGCGGCACCGATCAGCCCAGCGGCGGGGCATCGAGGAGTTCTACGAGACCTACTCGATCGCGGTGGGTACGACGTCGTACGCCAGCGCCTTCACCCGCGCCACCGACGACCCGGCGTAGGTCCGACTCTCACCAGTGCCCGGTGCCGGGGGCTCCCTTGAAGGGTCCGACCACCCGACTGGTGATCCAACCGCCGTAGAACGTGCCCTCCTGGGGGGTCACCACCTCGTCGTTGATGGTGATCCGGTCCACGGTGGCGGGCATCAGGGAGATCGCGTCGCTCAGGGCGGCGAAGCGCGCCGTCGGCTCGGGGTAGTTCCAGGCCCCGGCCGCCACCACGGTGTCGCCGGCGACGAGGTCGTAGTAGGAGGCCTTCCCCTTCCACTCACACCAGGTCGCTCCGTTCATGGGGCGCAGGACGCCCTCGACGAACGCCTCGCGCGGGAGGTAGTACGTCGGGGGGTGGCTGGTCTCCAGCACCCGCCAACTCGTTGTGGACCGGGCGATGACCATCCCGCCCAGCTCGATCACGATCGACTCGTTGCTGGTGTCCAGGGCCGGCGGTCGCGGGTAGTCCCACGCGGACTCCTGGCCGGGGCCGGGCTTCACTGGCTTGATCCTCATGGGCCAAGTCAACCGGCGACCTCCAACTCGGCGATCCCGGGCGACCGCACGACCGCTGGACAGAAGCGTCGATTCCAGGCATTCTGAACAGGTGTCCAGTCAAGTGTCCAGTTCTTCCCGCCAGAGCCTCAACGCCCGCCAGGCCGAGACCGTCGAGCGGTTGATGGTCGCCGGTCTCGCCGAACTCGGTGCGGTGGGGCACGAGGCGCTCACGGTCCGATCGGTCGCCACCCGGGCGGGGGTCTCCCCCGCCACGGCGTACACCTATCTGGCCTCGAAGAACCATCTGTTCGCCGAGCTGTTCTGGCGATTCTTGGTCGAGGACCCGCCGGTGGAACCGACCACGGCGGACCCGGTCGAGCGACTCCAACGGGTGACCCGGCGGCTGGTCGAGCGGCTCGCACAGGCCCCACACCTCGCCGCGGCCGTGACCCCGGCGCTGCTCGGGACCGACCCCGACGTAGAGCGCCTACGGGTGAAGATCGGTCACGAGTTCGTGAGCCGCTTCCACTCCGCGCTGGGACCCGACGCCGATCCGCACCTCCTCGAAGCCGTCACCCTGGCCTTCTTCGGAGCACTGCTCCAGGGCGGGATGGGGCTGATGACCTATGCCGAGATGGCCGACCAACTCCAAGCCGTGGTTGCCGTCATCCTGAAAGGACACGACCTGTGAGCCACGCCGACGCCGTCGAGCCCATTGCCTTCGACCCCTTCGACTACGGCTTCCAGGAGGACCCCTACCCGGTCTACACGCGCTGCCGGGCCGAGGAACCGCTGCACCACAACGAGACCCACGACTTCTGGGTGTTGACCCGCCACGAGGACGTCCACCGGGCCTTCCGCACCGAGGACGTCTACTCCAACGCCATGGGCGTCTCCCTCGAGCCCAGCGCCTGGGGTCCGCACGCCCCGAAGATGATGTCCTTCCTCGGGATGGACGGCGATCAGCAGCAGCGGTTGCGTTCCCTGGTCTCGAAGGGTTTCACCCCCCGTCGCGTCACCGAACTCGCTCCGCAGATCGAACAGTTGACCGATCGGTACCTCACCCGATGCCTGGACCTCGCCGAGAGCGGGCAGGGGTTCGACTGGATCACCGACTTCGCCAGCAAACTCCCGATGGACGTCATCTCCCAACTGATGGGGGTTCCGGTGGCCGATCGTGACGAGGTACGCCGCCTGGCTGACCTGGTCGTGCACCGCGAGGACGGTGTCCACGACGTACCCGCCGCCGGTGTCAGCGCGGCGCTCGAGCTGGTCGTCTACTACGCCGACATGGTCGCCCAGCGACGCCGGCGACCGACCGAGGACCTGACCAGCGCCCTGATCGCGGCCCGGATGGACACCGACGACGGAGCCATCAACGTGGCAGGAGCAGGGGACCGGCTGACCGACGAGGAGATCATCGCGTTCCTCTTCCTGATGGTCGTGGCGGGCAACGAGACCACCACGAAGCTGCTGGGTCACGCGTTGTTCCACCTGACCCGCCACGAGGAGCAGTACGCCGACGTCTTTGCCGCCCCCGGTCCCGCGGGTGTAGGTGGACTGGTCGAGCCCTGGATCGAGGAGACGTTGCGTTACGACACCTCCACCCAGGTCCTGGCCCGACACCTCCTGCAGGACGTAGCGCTCCACGGCAGGGTCGCTCCGGCCGGCGCCAAACTGGCGCTGGCCCTGGGGTCGGCCAACCGCGACGAACGGGTCTTCGACCGCCCCGACGTCTTCGATATCCACCGCCCGGCATCGGAGTTGGCGCAGATGGTCAGCTTCGGCGGCGGCCGACACTTCTGCCTCGGCGCCAACCTGGCCCGCCTCGAGGCCCGGATCGCGTTGCGCGAACTGGTCAACCGGGTCCGCTCGATCGACGTGGCCCACGAGGACTGTCTCCGGGTCCATTCGGTCAGCGTCCGTGGTTTCGCCTCGGTGCCCGTGACGTCCGTGAAGCGACGCTGATCCGGTGACCGGTCCGACCAGCCCCGTCAGCCCGACCGACCCAGCCGACCTCGCGACCCCCGCCGCGAAGCAGCTGATCGACGGAAGGCTCGTCGACGCCTCCGACGGCGGTTCCTACCCGATCATCGACCCGGCCACCGGGCGTGAGATCGGCCGAGCTCCGGACGGCACGGCCGCGGACGTCGACGCCGCTGTGACGGCCGCCCGACGGGCCTTCGACGAGACCGACTGGTCGGTGAATGTCGACCTGCGGGTGCGCTGCCTGCGGCAACTGCACCGGGCTCTGATCGACCACGCCGAGGAGTTCCGGGCGCTGACCCGCGCGGAGGTCGGGATGCCTGCGGTGCTGATGGCCGCCGCCGGTTTCGACGTCCCTGTCGAGGGTCTCGCGTGGGTCACGGACCTCGCCGCGGCGTACGACTTCGAGACCGACCTGGGGGTCGCCGAGCCGATGGGGATCCCTTCGCGCCGGACCGTACGCCGCGAACCGGTCGGGGTGGTCGCGGCCATCACCCCGTGGAACGTCCCGACCCAGATCAATCTCGCCAAGATCGGCCCTGCGTTGGCCGCCGGCTGCACGGTGGTGCTGAAGCCGGCCCCGGAGACCCCCTGGGTCGCCTGCGAGCTGGGTCGTCTGGTCGCCGAGCACACCGATCTCCCCGCCGGGGTGCTGAACATCGTGACCCCACGCTCCAACGAGGTGGCCTCGGGGCTGTCGACCGATCCGCGCATCGACATGGTGTCCTTCACCGGCTCCACCGAGGTGGGCAAGGCGCTCATGGCCGCCGCTGCGTCAACCCTGAAGCGGGTCTTCCTCGAGCTCGGCGGCAAGTCCGCTGCGATCGCCCTCGACGACTCCGATGTGAGCGCGGTGGCCGGCGCTGCCGCGTTCGCCGCCTGCATCCACGCCGGCCAGGGATGCGCGATCACCACCCGGCTGGTCGTCCCCCGGGCGGAGTACGACCGGGCGGTGCAGGTGGCCGCCGCGACCATGGAGTCCATCGGGGCTCGGGATCCCAGCGATCCGGGCTCCGTGTGTGGGCCGGTGATCTCGCGGGTCCAGCGCGACCGGGTCGAGGCCTACCTGCGGCTCGCGGTCGAGGAGGGCGGCACCTTCGCCACCGGTGGCGCGATCATCGAGCGGGAGGGCTTCTGGGTGCAACCCACCGTCGTCGCCGGACTCGACAACACCTCACGCGTCGCGCAGGAGGAGATCTTCGGTCCCGTGCTCGTGGTGATCGCTCACGACGGTGACGACGACGCGGTGCGGATCGCCAACGACTCGGCGTACGGGCTCTCGGGGTCGGTCGACTCCGGATCCCTGGAGCGGGCGAAGGCGGTGGCGGCCCGGATCCGCGCCGGCACGCTCTCGGTCAACGGCGGGGTCTGGTTCAGCCCCGACGCACCCTTCGGCGGTTACAAGCAGTCGGGGATCGGGCGCGAGATGGGGGTGGCCGGCTTCGAGGAGTACCTCGAGACCAAGACCATCGCGGAGCCCGCCTGATGCGCGTCGGTTTCGTGGGGCTCGGCGCCATCGGTCGACCGATGGCGCTGCGTCTGGTCGCACAGGGGATCGATCTGTCGGTGTACGACGTCGCGCCCGAACCCCTGGTCGCCCTCCAGGCGGCTGGCGCCACCATGGCCGACTCGGTCGGCGAACTCGCCGCGGCGGTCGACGTGCTGTGTGTGATGGTCCGAGACGACGACCAGGTGCGCGAGGTCCTGGACCGGGCCCTCGCCTCATCCCGTCCCGGGCTGGTCATCGCGGTGCATTCGACCGTCGCCCCGGAGACGCCGCGAGAGTTGGAGCTCATCGCGGCCGAGCGCGGCGTACTCCTCGTGGACGCTCCGGTCTCCGGTGGTGCGATGGGGGCGGCCGACGGTTCGCTGGCGATCCTCGTCGGCGGTTCCGAGGCGGGGTTCACTGCGGCCCGTCCGGCCCTCCAGGCGATGGGCTCCCAGGTGCTGCACGTCGGCCCGATCGGATCCGGCACGGCCATGAAGCTGGCCCGCAACCTGATGCACTTCGTCGCCTTCACCGCCGCCACCGAGGCCCAGCGGTTGGCCGAGGCCGCCGGGCTCGACCTGAAAGTCCTGGGCGACGTGGTGCGTCATACCGACGCGATCACCGGCGGCCCCGGAGCGATCATGCACCGGGAGACCACCGCTCCGCTCGACCCCGACGACTTCTGGTTCGGGGTGTTCTCCCACGTGCGCGACCTGGGCGAGAAGGACCTGCGCTTCGCGACCGATCTGGCCGACCGGCTGGGGGTCGAGGTGCCGCTGGCCGAACTCGCCCTCGCCCGACTGGGGCCCGGGCTGGGGTTGCCTCCGACCACCGATGCACCACCAACGAAGGAGCAGTGATGGGTCAGTTCGACGACCTTCCCGAGACCCGCCGCCGAGGCCTGGAGAAGATGGAGGCGATCTACGGCTTCGACCTGACCGACGGCGCCGGCGACTTCTTCGCCTACACCGCCGACCACCTCTTCGCCGACATCTGGACCCGTCCGGGATTGACCGACCGCGACCGCCGTTTGCTGTTGATCGGCCTGCTCGCCGGGCAGGGTGCCGCGGACGTGCTGGGTCTGCAGATTCCGGCGGCGTACGCCAACGGGGAACTCACTGAGGAAGAACTGCGCGAGATCGTGATCTTCCTCAGCCACTACGCCGGTTGGCCCCAGGGCGCCCGCTTGAACTCGATCGTCGAGGACACCCTCGCGAAGGCGAAGCGCGCCGCTGGCGGGGCAACCCGGTGACGACGCCCGAGCAGGGGCGACCGGCGTACGGCGGCCTCTTCCAACTCTCCGACCTCAGCGACGCCGACGTGGACGCGATCTACGACCTCTACGTGCCGCTGACCGAGGACGTCCGTGAACTGGTCGACCTCACGATCCGTTCCGAGGTCGGTGACGAGGAGGTCGCCCGGGCTCGTGAGCATCTGCGGGCGGCCGCCGAGATCCTGCGCGATCGGACGCGTCCGGGGCCGGCCGGGGTTCAGTACAACGCCACCGGACGCAGTTGGCAGTGGGGCAACGCGGTCGTCGGCCAGCGCAACGCCATCGCCCCGCCGATGGTGGTGGAGCGACACCAGGACGGGACGACCTCGGCACGGCTGACCCTGAGTCCCGCCTACGAGGGACCCCCCACCCTGGTGCACGGCGGGGTGAGTGCACTGCTGCTCGACCATCTGATGGGGGTCACCGCCTCCGCGATGAAGAAACTGACGATGACCGGCACCCTCACGCTGCGCTACACCCGGCCGCTTCCCCTCGGTGAGGTGTGGCTCGCCGGACGTGTCGTCTCCGACACCGGACGGAAGGTCACGGTGACCGCCGAGATCGGTGGAGTGGACGGTGCTGCTGTGGAGGCCGAGGGTCTGTTCATCGTGCCGCGGTGGGCGGTCGAGGAGTAATTCCGGCTCAGACCGGGCCGGGGCGCTCGGGCACGCCCAGCCACACCAGGGCCGCTGGGGCCTCGGCCGGAACGGCGGGTGACCCCGGCGCCACCGGGTCGAGACGTACGTAGGCCGCCCCGATGGCTGGCCGAGGATCCTCATCGCCCCGGTTCGGCCACAGCGCGACCGCCCGTTCTGCCATAGCGGTGATGGTCAGCGAGGGATTGACGCCCAGGTTCGCCCCGATGGTCGACCCGTCGATGATGTGCAACCCGGGGTAGGCGTACACCCGGTGATAGGGGTCGACGACCCCCGAGTCGGCACTGTCTCCGATGACGGCGCCCCCGACGTAGTGAGCGGTGGCAGGGGTGCCCACCAGGTCGCTGGCCAGTGAGGTCGCGTCGCCGTCGACCTTCGCCGCCAACCGTCGTACGACGTCGTGGGCCAGCGGAATCCACGACGGGTTCGGGGTGCCGCCACCCACCCGGGTGCGCAGTTTGCCGCGTCGCAGGTAGGAGGTGAGGGAGTTGTCCAACGACTGCATCACCAGCAGGCTCACCGTGCGGGAGGAGGAGTTCTTCAGGCGCCGGGTGCGCAGGAAGGCTCCGGGGCCGCGGACCTGCTCCACGATGAAGCGGCGCACCCGTCCGGGTCCGCCGTCGACCAGCGGGACGTTCATCGCGGCGGCCTTGTCCTGCATCTCGTTGGAGCGGACCAACTCGACGTGGGTGTGCGGCTCGGGGTGGAAGGAGGAGGTGATCGCTACACCCTGGGCGAAGCCCTGGGGCTCGCGGGCCAGCACGTTGACGATCGATTCGGAGTTCGAGCGGGCCAGTTCGCCCAGGCGCGGAGAGAGGTCGGGCAGCGACCCGTTCGCACGCAGTTGGTGCAGTAGCTGCTGGGTTCCGCGGGCGGCCGCCGCGAAGACGACCTGGTCGGCGGTGAAGGTCCCCGCGTCCTGCTTGCCGCGGCCCGGCCGTCGGGTGCGGACGGCGTACCCACCTTCGGGACGGGGCCGGACGTCGGTGACCTCGGTCAGCGCGTGCACCTCGGCTCCGGCCTGTTCAGCCAGGTAGAGATAGTTCTTCGGCAGGGTGTTCTTGGCGTTGAAGGGGCAGCCCGACGTGCAGCGCGCGCAGTGAACACACGCCTTGCGGACAGGACCGGCTCCGCCGAAGAACGGGTCGGGGATGTCGCGACCGGGTTCGTTCTCGTCGAACAACACCCCGACGTCAGTGGCCTGGAAGGTGTCCTCGACGCCCAGGTCCGCAGCGACCTCGCGCAGCAGATCGTCGACCGGCCACAACCGTGGGTTCGTGGTCACCCCGAGCATCCGGCGCGCCTGGTCGTAGTACGTCGCCAACTCCGAGCGCCAGTCGGTGATGTGTCCCCACGAGGGGTCGGTGAAGAAGGCGTCGTGGGGTTCGTAGAGCGTGTTGGCGTAGATCAGAGAACCACCCCCGACCCCGACCGCGCTGAACAGCGAGATCTCCCCGAGCATGCTCATCCGCATCGGTCCGAACATGCCCAGGCGGGGCGCCCACAACATGTCCTGGGAGGTCTGGGTCTCGAAGTCCTCGTCGGCCCAGCGTCGCCCGGCCTCGAGGATCCCGACCCGGTATCCCTTCTCGCTCAACCGCAGCGCCGTGACGCTGCCACCGAATCCGGATCCGACGACGAGCACGTCGTAGTGAGGGGCCATGGCGAGACGCTAGCCGGGAAGGTTCGGGAGGACTAGCGTGAATCGTCTACGACCAAAAGGAGTCACGACCATGCGCCTCAATCCCTATCTCACCTTCCAGGGTCAAGCCCAAGAAGCCATGGAGTTCTACCACTCGGTCCTCGGCGGCGAGTTCATCGTGATGAAGTACGCCGACATGGGCGGGCTCGGTATGCCCGAGGACCAGCACCATCTGGTGATGCATGCCGACCTCCTGGTCAACGACAGCGTCAGCCTCATGGGGTCGGACATGCCCGGCTCCGACCAGGCGAACGGACCGATCACGGTCAGTGGCGACGAAGACACCGTGCTCCGCGGCTGGTGGGATGGCCTGGCCGCCGACGGCACGATCAAGGACCCGCTCGAGGCAGCGCCCTGGGGTGACTTCTTCGGTCAGCTGACCGACCGGTTCGGGATCCACTGGATGTTCAACATCGCCGGCCCGGGCCAGTAACCCGGTAGTCCTTCTGGTCTGACCGGGCCGACCGTCCAGGGCGCCGTCCCTGAGCGGTAGGGCCGGACGACGCGTACATTCTGCGAGTGCAGATCCGCGGCCTGGTGGCCGACACCCGACCGCTGAAGAACGAACACTTCCGGCGACTGTGGCGCGCCAACATCATCACGGTCATCGGGGCTCAGCTGACCGTGGTGGCGGTGCCGGCGCAGATCTACGGGGCAACCGGCTCCTCGGCGTACGTCGGGCTGACGGGGGTCTTCGGTCTCGTCCCGCTCGTGGTGTTCGGCCTGTACGGCGGGGCGCTGGCCGACGTGTTCGATCGACGTACCCTCCTGATCGGCTCGACCGTCGGGCTGATCGTGACCAGCGCGCTGTTCTGGGCCCAGGCCGCGGCCGGCGGAACCAACGTCTGGCTCCTGTTGAGCCTGTTCTCCGTGCAGCAGGCCTTCTTCGCGATCAACCAGCCCGCTCGCAGCGCGATCGTGCCCAAACTGGTGGAACCCGCGCTGCTGCCGGCCGCCAACTCGCTGAACATGACGGTCTTCCAGGCCGGGGCGATCGCCGGGCCGTTGATCGCAGGGGTGCTGATCCCGTTCATCGGGTTCCAGTGGCTGTACCTCATCGACACGTTCACCCTGTTCGCCACGCTGTCGGCCGTGATCCGCCTGCCCCGGTTGCCGGTGGAGGGTGCGGCCACGGGGACACCGGGGTTCCGGTCGGTCGTCGAGGGGCTGAACTATCTGCGCACCCAGCCGGTGCTGCTGATGTCGTTCGTGGTCGACCTGATCGCCATGGTCTTCGGGATGCCGCGCGCGCTGTTCCCCGAGATCGCCGCCGAGAGCTTCCGCGGCCCGGAGGCCGGTGGCCTGGCCTTCGCGCTGCTCTTCGCCGCCATCCCGATCGGCGCCGTGATCGGCGGGGTGTTGTCGGGGTGGGTCTCGCACGTCTCCGCCCACGGGAAGGCCGTGGTCATCTGCATCCTGGTCTGGGGGGTCGCGATGATCGGTTTCGGCCTCGCGGTGGGCCTCGCGTCACGGTGGCCCACGGTGATGCTGGGGGTCGCGGTGCTCATGTTGACCGTCGGCGGAGCGGCCGACATGGCCAGCGCGGCCTTCCGGATGAGCATGCTCCAGGCGGCGGCGTCCGACGCGGTGCGCGGTCGGCTCCAGGGCATCTTCCTCGTCGTGGTCGCCGGTGGCCCCCGGGTGGCCGACGTGGTCCACGGCGCGAGCGCGGCCATGGTCGGTACGGCGACCGCGGCGGCTGGCGGCGGGGTGCTGGTGGTGATCGGGACGGTGGTCGCTGCGCTCGTCGTACCCTCCTTCGTGCGGTACCGCGTCACGACGACCACCATCGATCCACGTCAGGGGTAACCTCGGCAAGGTGAGGATTCTCGTGGCGTCGTTGCTGCTCATCGCGCTGAGCGCCTGCGGTCTCGGAGGGTCCTCGGGGGATGGCGCGAGCCCGAGCCCGGAGGCGCAGTCAAGACCTCCGAGCGCTTCCCCGCCCGGTGCGGATGAGTCGGACCCCGAGGAGCCCCCACGAGACGAACCCAGCTCCTGCGCGGAGGTCCGCGCCGGCATCGACGCCTTCAACCAGGGCGACCTCGAGGAGACCGTGTCCCGGTTCGAGGAGGCACTCCCGCTGGCCGAGACGGCCGCGGAGGAGGAGCCATCGCGTCTGGCCGATGACCTGCTCGAGGCGGTGGAGTACTACGCCGAGTTGCCCGCCGAGGACTACCCGGCCGCGGTGGAGACCCCGGATTTTGAAAAGTACAAGCAGATCACCCTCAGTCAGTGTGCGGGTGAGGGTCAGATGGCCTCCCCCGACGAGCCGGAACTGGAGGTCTGAGGACGATGGCGAACTGGTCGCGGTCCCTTCAGGTCAACGCCCCGGCGGCAGCCGCCTGGGAGCAACTGGTCGACACCACCCACTGGTCCTCATGGGGTCCTTCGGTGACCGGCGCACGCGTCGACGGCGGTCCGGGCTCGCGGATCGGGCCCGGCGCGACGGGGGCGGTGCGTACCCCGGTCGGGGTGTGGATCCCCTACACCGTGACCCAGTGGACCGAGGAGCCCGACGAGCTTCGCTGGGGGTGGCGCGTGGCCGGCGTACCCGCGACGGGGCATTGGGTCCGACCGACCGGAGCCGACTCCTGCGAGGTCGGGATGGACGTCCCGGTGTGGGCGCCGGCGTACCTCGCGATCATCGAGGTGGCGCTTCGGCGGATCCGTCGATCGGCCGAATCGGTACGCTGAGGCCCATGCCTGACGCAGAGATCGTGGTTCGCGGCTTCCTGACCCTGCTCGAGGACGGTGCTGCCGAGCAGGCCGTCGCGCTCCTGGCCGAGGACGTCGAGTGGCGCAACACGGGTCTGCCCACGGTCCGCGGGAAGAAGCGCGTCGGCGGTCTGCTGCGCGACATGGAGAAGCGCCGCATCGGGTTCGAGGCGCGCCTCACCCACGTCGCGACCACCGGCAACGTCGTCCTGACCGACCGCATCGACGTCATCAAGCTCGGCCGGTTCGCCAACGAGTTCTGGGTCTGCGGCACCTTCGAGGTCCGCGACGGCCTCATCACCCTGTGGGACGACCACTTCAGCCTGGCCAACTTCACCAAGGGCGCCGCGATGGGCGTCCTGCGCGCCATCGTCCCCGGCAAACGTTAACCACGAAGTTCGCGAGATGGGGACACGAAGTACGGCACATGGGGACACGAAGTACGCCGAATGGGGCGTCGACATCGGTAGCACCGGCTCTCGCGGCCCCATTTCACGAACTTCGGCGCCCCATCTGACGAACTTCGTGGTCAACGGGTGAGGGAGAGCAGGCGGTCGTCGCCAGGGTCGGGGTCGCCGCGGCCGTCGGTGTTGGAGGTCGCGAGCACGAGGGCGGAACCATCGGCGGTGGGCTCGACATTGCGCAACCGGCCGTACTCCCCGGTCAGATGAGCAACCGGCTCACCGGCACCGGGTCCCTCTGCGGCGTCGTCGAGCGGGATCTCCCAGAGGGTCGCGCCGCGTAGCCCCGCCATCCACAGGCTGCCGTCCCAGAACCCGAGCCCGGCCGGGGAAGCGTCCTCGGTCCGCCAGACGGCGACCGGGTCGACGTAGTCGTCGCCGCCGCCGGATCCCTCGACCTCGGGCCAGCCGTAGTTGTTGCCGGCCTCGATCAGGTTCAACTCGTCCCACCGGCTGTCCCCGAACTCCGAGGCCCAGAGCCGGCCCTGGTCGTCGAAGGCCAAGCCCTCGACGTTGCGGTGACCCCACGTATAGACGGCGGAGTCGAAGGGGTTGCCGGGGGCGGCATCGCCGTCCTGGGTCAGGCGCAGGATCTTGCCGCCCAGGGACTCTCGGTCCTGGGCCAGCTCCGGGCTGACCCCGGTCTCGCCGGTGCCGACGTAGAGCAGGTCGTCGGGCCCGAGCTCGAGACCGCCGCCCTCGTGACGGTTCCCGTCACCGATCGGAATGCCGTCGAAGATGACGTCGGGTGCGCCCAGCGTCGTACCGTCCCAGGTCATCGAGACGATCCGGTTGTCGTTCTCCGCCGTGTAGTAGGCGAAGACGGTGCTCTCGTCCGGGGTGGCGATCAGCCCGAGCAGCCCAGCCTCACCGGCGGGGCGGGCCTCCTCGATGGTGGCCACGACCTCGGAGGTGCCATCGGAGAGCACATGCACGATGTCGGTGGTGTCGCGCTCACTGACCAGCACCGACCCGTCCCCGAGGGTGACCAGACCCCAGGGGCTGGTGAGATCGGTGGCCAAGTCGGTGGCGTTCAGCTCGGCGGCGGGAGCCGAGTCGACGTCCGCGGTCGTCGTACCGTCGCTCGGTTCGTTGTCCGCGCCCGATCCACCCGCGCATCCGGAGAGGACGAGCGCGGCGAGGGCCAGGGGAAGCAGGGAACGCACCATGCCCCCAAGCGTGGCAACCCGCTCCAAGGTCACCGAGTCGGCGCTAGTTGCACACGACGCGCCGACTGGGGCCGAATCCGGCGTCAAGTTGCGCCGACTCACGGGTCATTCGGTGACGGTGATGCCCTTCCAGAAGGCGACGTGTCCGTCGATCTCGGCGGCCGCGGGCTTGGGGGTGAAGTACTGGAAGACCGAGTCGGCGTTGGTCTGGCCGTCGACCTCGAGGTCGAAGTACGACGCGGTGCCCTTCCACCCACACACCGTCGTCTTGTCCGACGGCTTGAGGACGCCGTCGACCACGGAGTTCAACGGGAAGTAGTGATTGCCCTCCACCACGACGGTCTGGTCGCTCTCGGCGATGGTCTGGCCGTTCCACACTGCGCGCATCGGTGCTCCTCGTAGGTCGATCCAGTGGTTGAGTGACGTCATGCTCCGCGCGTTCGTGACCCTGTGTCTGTTCTGGTCGGTCGCGGCGTGCTCGAGCACTGCGTCTCCTCAGGGGAACCCCACACCCACCCCGGATGTTCCGAGCGCGTCCGCGCCACTGACCGGTACGCCGTCCTCCACCCCGGACCCGACGGTCGAGCCGACGCCCCAGCCGACCCTCGAGCCCGCCCCGGAGACCACACCCGAGCCAACCCCGCCGACTCCGCCGCTGCTGGGGATCGACGTCTCCCACCACCAGGGATCCATCGACTGGGCGGCCGTCAGCCGCGATCGGGTGGACTTCGCCTACCTCAAGGCGACCGAGGGCCGCACCTTCACCGACCCCCGCTTCGCGGCCAACAGCCGGGCGGCCGACTCGGCCGGGTTGCGGGTCGGGGCCTATCACTACTTCAGCCTGTGCTCAGCGGGCGGCGAGCAGGGCCAGCACTTCGCCGCCACGATGGCCGCCCAGACCGATGCCGGCGTACGCCTCGCCCTGCCTCCGGCTGTCGACCTGGAGCTGCTCGGCTCCTGCACCGGCCCGCCGGCGCGCGAGGAGTTGCTCGCCGAGGTCCGCGCCTTCCTCGAAGTCGTGGAGCAAGCCACCGGGCAACGCGTGGTCGTCTACTCCTTCCCCGATTTCGAGGAGCGCTACGGATTCGCCGACGACCTCGACCGTCGCCAGTGGGTACGCCGACTCGGGGACCAGCCTCCCGGCCGCAAGTGGTGGTTGTGGCAGCGCAGCCAGACCGCCTCGGTCAGCGGAGTCGACGGACCGGTCGACCTCAACGTTCTGCGCTCTCGAGGCTGACCGGTTCGGGCTGTTCGGCCTTCGCCGAGGCGTAGAGCCGGAACAAGAAGTACGCCACGACGGCACACAGCAGATGCCACGCCGCGTGCCCCTGCAGCAGGGAATCGGGGTCGCACCAGCGCGACTTGGAGAGGTTCCAGATCGTGAACGCGATCAGGATCGCGCCCAGTGCGGCTGCGCCGTACCGCAGGTCGGTGCGTTCGACGCCGCGCCGCCACAGCACCACTTCGAGGACGACCGCCACCACCAACAGGGTGCCGAAAGCGAGGTTTCCCGTGGACATCACCACCGGAATCTCTCGCCCGGCCCCGGCCGCCTCCACGAGCTCGCAACCGGCCACGAGGAGGAGTCCCACCTGGACGAACGTCAGCGTCGACTGACCCAACAGTCGCATCACGGCGTACGCCGTAGCGAAGGAGGCGATGAGGTACATGCTGAGCAGGTCGAGGTGGCCACCGAGGGAGGACTGGGTGGCGTGCATCGCCGCGCTGGCCGGGCCGAGCAGCACCAGGACGACGGCGTACACCGTGGGCAGACCGGGGTGTTGCGGCAAGGTGTCGCCCAGGTCGGAACGGCGTCCGGCACGCCAGGCGACCATCAGGCCAGCGACGACGAACCCGGCGTTGGACAGGCTGTTGGCGGGCTGCTTGAGCAGTCCCGCTCGAGCCGCCTCACAGAAGTTCGCGCCTCGTCCCACGTCCTCGCCCAGCCACCCCTGGCTGACCGCGAGCAGGAGGAGACCCACCGAGGTCACCGCGACTGTGGTCGTCCATCGCAGCGGGCGCAGGTCACGGGGTGGGAGCACCGACCCAGCATCGCGGCCGCCCGCCTTTCGCTCAACCCCCGAGATGCATGAGGCGGATGGGACCGGTGAGGCGGCTGAAGTCTCGAGTGCGGAGTTTTCCACAGATCCGAGTCGGAGGGGGGTGCCATTTCCCGCGCCACAACTTAGGCTCCCGAGTTGTACGGAGAACGTTTCTTTCGGGGGAAACCATGCACATCTCGGGTGGTACGCCGCGGCGTCGCGGCAGCGGGTCAGCAGATGGCTGACGACGAAACGCGCCTGCGCGCGACGACCGACGGCACGCCGGCCCTGCCTGTCCTGACCGATGAGGAATGGGCGCAGCGCCAACCCCGTCGCCGTCGGAGGGCCGGTCGAGGGGCCCGGCCCCGAGGCCGACGACCGCTGCTGATCAGGCTCGGCCACCGCGCCGTACTCGTGACGGCCTCCGCAACGATCGGTGTCAGCGCCGCGATCCTGGTCGTGCACGCCTACGACGCGGGCGACCGGACCTCCCCGAAGTCCGCTTCAGCCCAGGCGGAAGCCGAAGCGGCAGGGACTCCTATCGCCCCGAACCCCCTTGAGGCCCCGCCGGCCGCGACGATCCCCGACCCACCGGGGCCCTCCGACACCGACGAGATCTCCGTGAGACTCGCAGCGCAGACCATCCTGCCCGGGGCCTCCTTCGCGCCACGGGCGATCGAGTCCGTGCGCCCGCGTGCCGGGATCGCCGAACTCCGCTTGACCCTGACAGTTCGGCGGGCGGTGTCGGCAAAGGTCATCCTCGAGGCGGACGGGTCGGTCCTCCGCCGCCGAACCATCCGGGTCAGGGAGGCAGGTGCGAAGAGCGTCCGCTTCGTCGACCTGCCCGCCGGAGATGTGCAGTGGAGGGTTGACGTGCCCGGTGAGCGCGCCGAGCGTGGTCGGGCCACCATCGCGGCGCCACCAGCGGTCACCGCGCCCTCGGGTCAGCCGAACGGCTCATCCGTCCCGGCCTCCGAGCCAACCCCCGAGCCAACCCCCGTGACCGACTCATCGCCGGCCGCGACTAGCCCGCCCCGGCCCGCGCCGCCCAAGCCCGACAAACCCCCACCCAAGGGCACCGGCGGGACGGGTGGAGGACCTCCGGGTCCTCGCGACCCCGACGACGACGGGCCCGGTCCCATCGATCCCGATGATCTGTGACTCACGCGTCACCTCAACAGCGCACCAGTACCTACTCGGAAGGCAGTTCCTCATGAATCGATCAACACCCGCCACTCGGATGGCTGTCGTTGCGGCGCTCGGGGCACTGGTGGGCGCCAGCCTCTCTGTGTCCCCGGCGGAAGCAAGTCGTCCGACCGACCGGCCCTGGTCCGGTTTCCGCATCGCCCAGGACAACACCGCCGCGACCCCGTGGGTCGGGGCTCGCAAGCTCAGCAAGCGAGTGGTCTACCGCATCGATCCTCGCGCCGCCCGCGAGTCCGGACCCCGCTTCGGACCGGTGAAGAAGGTCGCCAAGCTCTCCGGCCAGGGCCGCAAGGTGTCGGCGGGTCGCTTCGCCACCAGCCGCGCGGCGTACATCCTCGCGAAGTACGGCACGGTCAAGTTCGACGTCCAGTCCGCCGCTGTCGATGCCTCGCTCCTGCACCTCCTCGAGGGTGGGAAGTACCGCCTGAGCCGAGCCAAGGGGAAGAACCGCATCCTGCGCACCGGGCGCCCCTGGGCCGTGAAGCGAATGGCCCGCTCCCTGGTCGGAGAGTCGGCTCGGTACGCCGGGCCTTACCTGGTCACCTCCGCCCAACGTGGCACCGCCGTACCCGGGGGTGAAGCGCAGATCCTCGTCTCCGTGACGGCTCAGCGTTCCGGGGCGGGGATGGAGGGCTTGCCCTTGACAGTGCGGAGTCAGGGAGCCACCCGAACCGCAGACACCGACGGATCCGGCCAGGCCCTCGTCTCCATTCCGACGCCAAAGGCAGGCACTCACCGGGTCGACACGAAGGTCAACCGCGTTCCCAACACCCGGTTGCTCGTGCGCAAGCCAGTCAGGAAGGCCGCGTCCCGGGTCGCTGTGGCTGGCGTGAAGCGCTCGTTGCGGAGCGTCGGAACGGTAGAAGTGACCGCCGGCAGTCCCAAGGTGCGCGTGTTCGTCACACGGAACAGAACTCAGGTCGGCAAGGCCCCGAAGGGAACCTTCACGGTGACCGGCAGCGTGGGAGACGACGCTCGGCAGGTCACGATCGAACGGATCGGGCCTTTTGCCAGGGGCTCCCAGGCCAAGTGTCGCAGCGGAGCATCGCCCTATGACAAGTTCACCACCCGCACGATCTCAGCGGACGGCACCTACTCACTGCCCCGGTGGAACCTCAAGGCCGAGGGCTACTACATGCACTCGGTCACCGTCGGCGCCAATGACGCCAACCCCAAGGCCACCACCTGTGGGGCCAAGGTCCATGCCGTCAAACCCTGACGTCGAGGCCGGATCCGGTTCTCGGCTCCCCATCTGACGAACCTCGGCTTCCCATTTGGCGAACTTCGACGCCCCATTCGGCGAACTTCGTGGAGAGACGCCAGGCCAGGACACCGGCGAGGAGGGAGAACAGGGTGGCCAGGAGGGGGATGCGGTACTCCAGCAGCGGGTAGATCTGCCAGTGCACGAGGTAGATCCACAAGGAGGCTCCCGCCAGCAGACCCGCCAGGCGGCCGACGATGACCGGCACCCGGAGCTGGGTGACCCAGACCAGCAGGAGCATCCCGATCACCACGTAGGCGTTGCGCTCGAAACCGGAGAAGAACCCCGGCACCGAGGCCACCAGCAGCACCGAGAGCAGCACCCGGTGACCCAACCGGTCGGCCTTCGCGGTCGCCCAACCGAGGGCGAAGAGCCAGAAGATCACGTGGGCGCGATGGATCTCGTCCTCACCACCGAGCGAGACCACGCCGTAGCGGGTCAGCAGTCCGGCGACCGCCAAGCCGAAGGGCAGACCGAACCGAAAACGGGCCTCGAGTCGGGCCACCCACGGAATGGCCAGCAGGGCCGCCATCGCGACGAGGGTGTAGACCAGCGACTCGATGAACCAGTAGTACCAACCGGGCTCGGACCAGGTCGAGGTGGTCAGCGAGTTCACCAGCAGGATCTGACGCCAACCCAGCCCCTCGGTGTACAGGGAGACGGTGCCGATGACCAGCGCTGAGGGGACGACGATCCGCCCGATGCTGCGCAGCATCCGCGCCAGTCGGGGCCGACCCGCCACCCCGGTCACCTGGAAGCGGCCGAAGTTGAACCCGACGATCCCCAGGAGAAGGTGGGCGCCGCCCAGCATGGTCAGGAGGTTGGCGTGGGTGCCGACGATGCTGATGATGGCGAAGGCGCGCAGGAGCACGTTGGTCTCCACCGGAGTCCCCCATCGCCGGCGGGTCGACCGCGGGGGCTCGGCGAGGAGGTCGGCGATGGTCCGGGTCGGCCAATTGGCCGGCAACCGACCGAGCGCGGCCTCGAGCTGGAGGGAGCACTCGACGTAGGACAGGGAGTCTCCGCCGAGCCCCACGAAGGAGTCGCTCTCGGTGGCGGGTCGGCCGAGCAGGCGGGAGTAGAGGTGGGTGAGGTCCGCTGCGGTGGTTTCGAGGCTCGTCGCTGGCGCTCCTCGCACCTCAACCAACGTGTGGGCCGTCGCTGGCGCTCCTCGCACCTCAACCAGCGCGGAGTAGTCGACCTTGCCGGACGCCAACCGTGGCAGGTCGTCCAGGGCGAGCACGACGACACCGGCAGCAGGTAGGCCGAACTCCTCGGAGATCAGCCGGCGCACCCGCCCCTCGTCCACCGGGCGCGCCGCCGAGCAGGCGGCCACCACGAGCCGGTCCCCGCCGTCCGCGGCGGCGACCACCACGCCTCTCGCTGCGAGCGTGCGCTCGACCAGGTCCAGGTCCACCCGGAGCCCGAAGACCTTGGCCACCCGGCTGGAGCGACCCACGATCTCGAACAGGCCGTCCTCGCGTCGGCGCGCCAGGTCCCCGGTGCGCAGGGAGTCGATCTCGCGCCCTCGCGCCAGGTCGGCCGCGTTCTCGGCGTACCCGAGCATCACGTTGGGTCCGAAGTAGACCAGTTCGCCGGTGGCGTCCTCGATCTCGAAACGACCACCCGCGATCGGGGTCCCGATCGCGTCGGGGGCGGCTGCCGCGAGGTCGGGAGGCAGGTAGGCCATCCGGGCGGTGGCCTCGGTCTGGCCGTACATCACGAAGAAGTCGAAGCCGTTGCGCTGACCCCGGGCCGCCCACCGGCGTACGTCCTCCGGGGCCATCCGGCCGCCCGCCTGGGTGGTGTAGCGCAGCCGCGGCAGGTCGCGCTCGGCCCAGCCGGACCGCTCGAGCAGGTCGAAGGTGTGGGGGACACCGGCGAAGGAGGTCGCGCCGGCCTCCTCGAACTCCTCCCAGAAGCATGTGCTGGCCACGGACCGGTCGGTGAGCAGGACCCCGGCACCGGCGAGCAGGTGGCTGTGCAGCACCGACAGTCCGTAGCAGTAGTGCAGCGGGAGGGTCGTGGCTGCGAGGTCGTCGGGTCGCAGGGCGAGGTACTCGGCGATCGATCGGGCGTTGGCCAACAGGTTCTCGCGCGACAACCTGACCAACTTGGCCGATCCGGTGGTGCCCGAGGTCGACAACAACAACGCCAGGTCGGGGTGCAGGTCGTGCGCCGTGCCGGTACGACGCTCGGTGATCTCGGCACCCGACGCCACCACGTCGACGTCGAACCGATCGATCAGGGCCGGTGACCGGTCGGGGCCGGTCAGCAGCACCGGGTGCCCGCCGGCCAGTGCACCGAGGTAGGTGATGACCGTGTCCGCATCGTTGGTCGCCTCGATCAACACGAGACGTCGCGTGCTGCCCAGCCGGTCGCGCACCTGGCTGACGCGGCGGGCCAGATCGACGTAAGACAGGGCTCCGTCGGGGACCGATCCACCCACCAGGGCCGTGCGCGGACCGTGCCGACGCAGCGCGGACACCACCCCCTCGTCGAGGGAGGGGGCAGAGTGCGGGGGCACCACCGGGGAGTCGAGATCAGGCACAGACGCTATAGTAAAGGTAAGCCTTACCTACACATCAACTCCCGAATGCTCAGGAGCCTTCCCCATGCCTTCCCCCCGTTCCCGGATGCGTCTGCTCGCGGGCGCCACCGGAGCCGTCCTCGGCCTCTCCCTGCTGACCGCCTGCGGCGACGACGGTCCCTCCCTGGTCATCTACAACGCTCAGCACGAGCAGTTGATCGACGAGGTCGCCAAGCAGTTCACCGAGGACACCGGCATCGAGTTGCAGATGCGCGACGGGTCCGACCTGGAACTGGCCAACCAGATCGTCGCCGAGGGCGACGCTTCCCCGGCGGACGTCTTCCTCACCGAGAACTCCCCCGGCATGTCCCTGGTCGACAGCAAGGGGTTGCTCGCCTCGCTGGACCAGGGCACCTTGGACATGATCCCCGCGGAGTACCGCCCCACCGACGGTGACTGGACCGGGTTCGCGGCTCGCTCGACGGTGATGGTCTACAACACCGACACCATGACCGAGGCCGACATGCCCGAGTCGCTGCTCGACCTGGCCGACCCGGAGTGGAAGGACCGCATCTCCTTCTCTCCCACCGGCGCCGACTTCCAGGCCATCGTCAGCGCTGTGCTGGCCACCGAGGGCGAAGACGCCACCCGCGAGTGGCTGGCCGGCCTGAAGGAGAACGGCACGATCTACGACGGCAACAACGTCGTGCTCAAGTCGGTCAACTCCGGTGAGGTCGACGCCGGCGTGATCTACCACTACTACTGGTACCGCGACCAGGAGGAGAGTGGCGCCGACTCCGACAACTCGGCCCTGCACTTCTTCGGCGACCAGGACCCCGGCGCATTCCTCAGCGTCTCCGGAGCCGGCGTTCTCGCCAGCAGCGACGACGCAGCGGACGCCCAGAAGTTCGTCGAGTACCTCACCTCCCCCGCCGGGCAACAGATCATCGCCGACAGCTACGCCCTCGAGTACACCCTCAACCCCGAGGTCCCCCTCGACCGTGACGTGATGCCGTTGGCCGACCTCGAGCCGCCCACCGTTGACGTGGCGAGCCTCAATGGTCCCCAGGTGGTCGACCTGATGGAGGAAGCCGGCTTCCTGTGAGCCTGCTCGAACGAACGCGCCACACCCCCGTGGATCTGACGGAGGAACCCGGGAACCGCATCCGCCGGGAGCACCACGGTCTACCGCCCCTGTTCCTGGCCCTCGCCGGGATCACCGTCGCGCTGATGACCCTCGTGCCCCTGGGGTACGTCGTGGTCTCGGCCGTCGACCTCGGTCCCGGGGCGGCGTACGACGTCCTGGTGCGCCCCCGGGTCGGCACGTTGCTGACCAACACCCTGACCCTGCTGGTCGGCGTGGTCGCGCTCAGCACGACGCTCGGGGTGGCGGCCGCGTGGCTCGTCGAGCGGACCGACATCCCCCTGCGTGGTCTGTGGCGGGTGCTGTTCGTCGCGCCGCTGGCCGTCCCCGCGTTCGTGAACTCCTACGCCTGGGTCTCGCTCACGCCGTCGGTCCAGAGCTACGCCGGCGCCCTGTTCATCGTCAGCCTGTCCTACTTCCCCCTGGTCTACCTGCCGACGCTCGCAGCCTTCCGCACCCTGGACCCGTCCCTGGAGGAGGTGGCCCTGTCCCTGGGCCACGGACCCTGGGCGACCTTCCGCCAGATCACCCTGCGGGGGGTCCGACCGGCCATCCTCGGCGGCGCGCTCCTGGTCGGCATGCACGTCCTGGCCGAGTTCGGCGCCCTGCGGATGCTGAACTACCCGACGCTGACCACCGGGATCTACGACCAGTACCGCTCGGCCTTCAACTCCGCTCCCGCCAACATCCTGTCCGGCGTTCTCCTCCTGCTCTGCCTGATCCTGCTGATGATCGAGTTGCGGCTGCGCGGCGACGCGGCGCTCTGGCGGGTCGGCAGCGGCACCGTCCGCCCGGCCACACTGCTGAGCCTGGGCCGCCTCACGGCGCCCGCGATCATCGCCGCCCTGCTGGTCGTCACCCTCTCCTTAGGGGTCCCCCTGGCCAGCCTCACCAAGTGGTTGTTGGTCGGCACCTCGACCGCCTTCCCGCTGGGGGAGTTGGGCTCCGCCGCCCTCACCACCGTCACCTTCGGGGCCGCCGCCGCCGTGGTCACCGTCATCCTGGCCCTGCCCGTGGTCTGGCTCGCGGTGCGCCACCGCGGCCCGATCAGCACCGTGGTCGAACGCTCCACCTTCGCCGCCCACGCCCTGCCCGGGATCGTGGTCGGCCTCGCTCTGGTCTCGATCGCAGCCCGGAACCTTCCCTGGATCTACCAGACCGCACCGTTGCTGATCCTCGGGTACGCCATCTTGTTCCTGCCCCGCGCCGTGGTCAGCGCACGGTCGAGTCTGGAGCACGCCGCGCCGGTGCTCGAGGACGTGTCGGCTTCCCTGGGACTGAGCCGACCTGCCACCCTGTGGCGGGTGACCCTGCCGATGATCCGCTCCGGCCTCGGCGCCGGGGCAGCCCTGGTGTTCCTGGCCGTCTCCACCGAGCTGACCGCCACGCTGCTGCTCTCCCCGATCGGGACGACCACCCTGGCCACCGAGTTCTGGTCCAAGTCGTCCTCGGTGCAGTACGGCGCCGCCGCGCCCTACGCCCTCCTGCTGATCCTGGTCTCGGTGCCCGCGACCTGGATGCTCAGCCGTCAGGTGTCGCGCGCATGACCGGCCATCCCACCGGCAACCCCACTGGCAATTCCGTCTCCCTGCGCGGACTGTCCCGGAGCTTCGGATCCCTCAAGGTGCTCGACGAGGTCGACCTCGATGTCGCCCCCGGCGAGATCATGGCCGTCCTGGGGCCCTCCGGCTGCGGCAAGACGACGATGCTGCGCATCCTGGCCGGGTTCTTGGACCCCGACGCCGGATCGGTCTCCGTCGACGGATCGGTCGTGGCCACCCACGAGAAGCAGGTCCCGCCCCAGAAACGGCGGATCGGCTACGTCCCGCAGGAAGGTGCGCTCTTCCCGCACCTGACCGTGCGCGGCAACATCCTGTTCGGCCTGCCCCGCAAGGACCGCACCGAGGCCCGGCTCGCGGAGATGCTGGATCTGGCCAACCTGCCCCCCGCGGTCGCCGACGCCTCGCCGCACCAACTGTCCGGCGGGCAACAGCAGCGGGTGGCGCTGGCCCGTGCCCTGGCACCTCGACCGGGCGTCGTCCTCCTCGATGAGCCCTTCTCCTCCCTCGACGCCGCCTTGCGCACCTCGACCGGCCAGGACGTGGTGCGAGTCCTGCGGGCCGCCGGCACGACCGCGGTCCTAGTGACCCACGACCAGGGAGAGGCGCTGTCCCTCTCGGACCGGGTCGCGGTCATGCGCGGCGGGAAGATCGCCCAGGTCTCCCACCCCGCCGACCTGTACGCCGCCCCGGCCGACACCGACGTAGCCTCCTTCGTCGGCGGCGCCACGGTGCTGCCCGCCAGGATCACCAACGGTCGCGTCGAGTGCGGGCTGGGAAGCCTCACCGTGTCGCCGGCGTACGACGTCGCCGCCAACGAGGGCCGCGACGTCACCATCGTGATCCGTCCCGAACAGATCGACCTCGTCGACGACGCGACGCTGCCCCAGGCCACGGTCGAGGAGGTGGGCTTCTTCGGCCCCTACTCCTCGGTGCGACTGCGTTCGGGCTCCATCGGGCTGACCGCCCGGGACACCGGCGGGGTGGTGCGCAAGGTCGGCGACGTCCTGGGCGTCGCCGTGCTCGGGTCGGTATCGGTCTACTGAGGATCGGTTATTTCTACAACTTGTAGAACAGCCCTCCGTCCCGGTACCTTCTGCCTCATGACCCGTCTGCGACGCACGACCGCTGTACTGGCCTCTCTCGCTCTGGCCGGCACTCTTGCCGCCTGCGGCAGCGACGCCTCCACCGAGGAGGGGTCCGACATGCCCGACATGAACGACTCCGCCGGCGCAGGTGACGGCATGGACGGCATGGACATGTCGGAGGCGAACCAGCCCGACGCGACCCCGGCCGACGAGGTGGACGGAGAGGTCACCGAGGGCACCTTCACCCTCCTCGACACCGCTCCTCCGGGCAGCGACGACGTCGCCGGCCAGGCCTGGCTGGCCCAGAACGACGACGGCACCACGGTGACCATCCGTCTCAGTGGCCTCGAACCGGGCGTCGAGTACGTCTCGCACCTGCACGCCCAGTCGTGCAGCGAGGACAACGGTGGTCCGCACTTCGCCTTCGATCCCGAGGGCGAGGAGGTGCCCCCGAACGAGGTGCACCTCGGGTTCACCGCGAGCGATGACGGCACGGGCGAGGCAACCGTGACCAATGACCGTCGGGTCGAGGACCTGGCTCCCTCCGCGATCGTCCACCCCGCCGACTCGATGGACAACCGCCTCGTATGCGCCGACTTCAGCTCCTGAGGGCCTCCCTCACCACGCTGGTCACCACCCTGTTCCTCGGGGCGGTGATGGGCCTGTTCGCGCCCGCCGCCCTTGCTCACGGCGACCTCGTCGACGGGAGCCCCGGCCCTGGTGACTCGTTGGCCCCGGGCGGAGTCGTGGTCGCGCTCGAGTTCGACGATCTCGCCGAGGAGGGTCGGGCTCTGATCGCCATCCTCGACGCTGGCGGTGACCCGATCGCCGTCGGGCCCGCGCAGACGACCGCGGACGCGACCGCTGTGTGCGCGACCACCGGCCCCCTGGAACCGGGGGTCCACACGCTGGAGTATTCCGCCACCAGCGACGACGGGGACCTGATCCGCGGGAAGTACTCCTTCGAGGTCGTCGCCGGCGGCGAGCGCCCGGACAACGACCTCACCGCCGCCTGTTCCGACCTGTCGCTGGACTCTCCGGGCGAGGCTCAGACACTCGACGAGATGGGCACCGGTGGCTTCCCTGCGTTCCTGCCCTACCTGCTCGGAGCGCTGCTCGTCATCGCCCTGGCCCTGGTCGTACGCCGCATCCGCACCGACCGGGCGTTGGAGAACGAGTCCTCATCCAGCCACGGGCAGGCGAACAGCGAAGGTGCTCCCGACCCCGAGGTCTGAGTCCACCCGGATTCGGCCACCGTGCCGCTCCACGATCCTGGCCACGATGGCCAGTCCCAGCCCGGTCCCCGGGCGCGCGCGAGCCTCCGGGTCGTCTGAGCGGTGGAACTCCTCGAACAGGTGGTTCTGTTCATTGACCGAGATCCCCAGCCCATGATCGACGACCGTGAACTCCACCGCGTCGGCCGCGGCCGACAGGCTGACGCGCACCTGGGTGCCGGGCTCGCTGAATTTGACGGCGTTCGAAACGAGATTGACCATCATCCGCTCGAGCCCCTCCCGGTTCCCGTGGAAGCTGATGTCCGCCTCGACGTTCTCGAAGCAGACGACCACCCCGGATCGCTGGGCCTGGATCTCCACCAGGGACTCCAACGACAGCACCATCGCGGTCAGGTCGACCAGGACGGCGTGGAGTTCGGTGCGCGGGTCGCGCAATCGACTCAGTGTCAGCATGTTCTGGACCAGACCGAGCATGCGATCGACGTTGAAGGCAATGGCCGAGGACGCGCGGTCCGCTACCTCCGGGTCGTCCTCCATCAGTTCGAGGTTCCCTCTGATCGAGGTCAGCGGGTTCTTCAGTTCGTGGACGACGGTGGCGATCATCTCGTTCTTGTGGGTGTCGATCTCCTCCAACTTCCGTAGGAGTTGTGTCTCGCGTTTGCGGGCCCGCGCCATGCTGATCGCCCGGCCCAACTCACGACCGACGTCAGAGGCGGCGTCCTCCTCGGTCGGGGTCCACTCACCGGCGCTCGCTCGCCGGGCCAGACTGACGAATCCCGCGCAGTGGTGGGCCGTCCCCACCGGGAACAGGATGAAGGTGTCCAGTTCGACCCCCCGAAGCCAGTCGAGGATCCGCTGACGGTCGCGACGCGTGAGCATCCCTCGGCTCGTGTCGTGCCCACAGTCGGTGACGACCACGGGCCGGCGTTGGTGCCAGCAGGCCTGCGCCAACTGCGCGGCAGCATCGAAGTCCTCCTGCGGCACCACCGGCCGTTCATCACCCGTCGCGGCCGGCGACGGACGCAACCAGTCGGTCAGATCCCGGGCGTAGTTGGCCGCCGCCCAACCCGCCTGCTCGTCGGAGAACAGCCTCAACCACGCCAACTCTGCCTGGAAGCCGACCCGGATCGGGGTCAGGCTGGCGTCCAGTACGACGTCTAGTTCGGAGGCCTCAGCCACCGCGTTGGTCACGCTGCTGATGACCTCGGTCAGCCGCACCCGCTGCTCGAGGCGCTCGCGCTCGCGGGCGTGGGCGATCGCCAAACCGATCTGGACGGCGTACATCTCCAGGCACTGCTGCTTGAGCAGACTCGGACGACGACGGTTCAGGGGCAGGTCGACGCTGAGGATGCCGAGCATCTCGCCGCTCTGATCGCGAAGAGGCGCGTAGAGCGCGTCGTCCGGGTGCCAGGCGTCGGGCACGTCCAAGGGCTCCTCGTCGGGGCGGAACACCACGACACCCGCCGGCACGGCGTACCGACCAGCTGGGACGAACCGCAGCGAACCCCAGGCGTCCGCGATGCTGAGCTCGCTCTCGAACTCGGCGCGGTCGTTGCGCGTCCCGTGGAGCAGTGCGGCACCCGGACCCACCGAGGTGACGGCTTCGTAGTCACCGCGTGGCGTAAGCAGATTGATGGTTGCGCTCTCGAAGCCGAGGGCTGCGGCGACTCCTTCCGCGGCGACCTGGAGGACCTCGGTGAGGTCCTGGCCCGAGTGCACGAGCATGACGACCCGATGGAGGTCGCGCAGCGCGCTGACTTCGGGGGAAGGTTCGGGAGTCATGGGGCTTTCCGGGGGACCAAGCGTTCAGGAGGCGGCTCAGGGGCAACCATGAGAAACGTCAAGATATGGCGGCCCTAGAGGGGGTATCGGCATCCACTTAACGCGACTTGAGCTGGTTTAGACCAGTTTCGTCCGAAATTTTGCTTCCGTAACCTCAGGCGGCCGTTCTCGTTGTTCCCCCAGAAGCACGGTGGCCCGCTTTCAGGGGTGATGGCGGGCCGCCGTGCGACACGTGAATCTCGCCAGCCTCGACCCGGTCATGGGGTCCGGGTCGGGGCTGACGAGGACACGCGCGCTTCGCGGGATGGAACACTGGTTCGATGCCAGGACCTCAGGACGCCTCCCAGGTTCCTCCGCCCCTGCTCTGGAGCGATGCGCTGCGGCTCGACAGCCTCGAGGTCATCGCTCAAGGGGTCACCGAGTTCAGTGGCTTCGACATCGCGAGGATCGCCCTGGTCCGTCAGGACGAACTCGAAGTGGTCGCCGTGTCCGGAGACCCGGCGAGTGTGGCCGCCGCCTTGGGCGTCCGCACCACGATCGGCAATCTGCTGACCCTGGTGTCCCAGGCGCAGGACTGGGGCATCCTCAGGTTCGTACCCGAGGGGCCCCTGACCCAGCTCGCCGCTCCTTTCCGGGCCATCCCCGCAGGTCACAACGCTCCGCCGGACGATGACAAGCCCTGGCGACCCCTAGACGTGCTCCTCGCGCCGCTCTACGACCGACACGGTGAACTGCGCGCCATCTTGTCGTTCGACCGTCCTCGAGACGGTCGCCGACCCGGACCGGCCAGACGCAGGATCCTGGAGCGCTGCGCGATCCAGGCCCTGCGGGCGATCCTCAACGAGTTGGAGTACGACGAGCTCGCTCAGCGCACCCGGATGGCCGAGATCGCCCGACGCGTCGTACGCACGGCCACCGCTCAGACATCCCTGTCCGACATCGTGGCCGACTGCCGCACAGCCCTTCAGTCCGGGTACGCCGCGCGCGAGGCCTGGGTGCACGTCTTCGACGAGAATCTCCTCGAGGAACCCTCCACCGTGCTCGTCGGCGCCCGGGACTCCACCGATGAGGTCGCCCGCGTCACCCGCCTTCTCGCGGTCACGGCCTGGGAGAGCCAGCAGGTCATCCGGCTCACCGTGGACCAAGCGCTCGGCACCGAGTTGGATCCGACCGATCAGGAGGTCACCCGCCGGTTCCTCGACGAACGTCGGATCGGTTCGTTGATGGTGGTTCCCCTGGGAGCTGCCGAGCAGTGCCTCGGCGCCCTGATGCTGAGTCGTGGCCGCCACGACCCCGGGTGGAGCGACGTCGAGGCCTCGACCGCACTCGATCTCGGACACGACTTGGGCCGGGCCGTGCTCAACCTGCGCACCCTCAACCAGCAGGACCGCCTGGTTGCACGACTGCAGAGCATCGACGCCTACAAGGATCAGCTGATCTCGACCATCTCTCATGAACTGCGCACGCCCCTGACCTCGATCCTGGGAAACCTGGAGTTCCTCGATGTCGAGGACCTCACCGCCGATGAGGCGACCGCCGCACTCGCCGCGGCCGATCGCGGGGCCAAGCGGTTGGTGACGATCGTGGAGGACCTTCTCCTGCTATCCCGAGTCAGCGATCCCGATCCGGGCAGTCCGTTCGAACCGGTCGACATACGAAGCGTGGCCCTGGCCGTCCGCGACCTGACCGCAGTGACCGCACAGAAGTCCGGACAGTCCGTGGAGGTGATCTTGCCGGAGGGCCCCGTCCGGGCCCTGGGAGAAACACGGCAACTCGACCGCGCCCTGGGCAACCTCGTCACGAACGCGCTGAAGTACAGCCCACCGGACTCCACGGTCACCTTGACGGTAGAACCCGTGGACCGCGAGATCCGCATCTCCTGCTCCGACTCCGGCATCGGAATCTCGCCGGAGGATCAGGAGAATCTGTTCCGCGAGTTCTTCCGTTCCGCCGACCCCGAGGCTCGCAGCCGTGGCGGGTCCGGCCTCGGGCTGGCCATCGTCGATCGGATCGTGACCCGGCACCGCGGTCGCATCGAGGTGGAATCCACGCTCGGCGGTGGAAGCACCTTCACCCTGCACCTGCCCGCCGTCTGAAGCACCCTCACAACCCGGGGCCACAGACCCCGTTTCCTCCCAGATGGTCGCCTCGCACCTATCCGGACGACCATCTCGGAGGGAACGGTGAGTCAGGCAGGAGCCTTCAGCAGGCCCGGGAGTTCCCGCAGGTCGGTCATGGTCAGGTCCGGTTCCGCGAAGTACGACGGCCACGTCGCTCCGGTCCGGTTGACCCAGGCCGTGGCCAAGCCGGCGACCCTGGCCCCGTTCAGATCCCACGGGTGGCAGGCGACCAGTAGTGACTTCGCCGAAGTCCAGCCTCCGTGCTTCAACGCATGGGCATAGGCGCCCCCGGCGGGCTTCCAGATCCCTGCGTCCTCCACAGACAGGAGGGAGTCGAAGTGGCGGGTCAGGTCCGCCGCCTCGAGAACGGTTGCTGCCACCTTCGCCGATCCGTTGCTCAGGGTGACCAGGGCGTGGCCCTGTGCGGCCAAGTCGCGGATGGCCTCGGGGACGTCGTCGTGCACCGGCAGGGAGCTGAACGCGCTCAGGATCGCGGTGACCGCCTCGTCCCGTGACGCATCCGAGGGGATGTCGGCCCGCAGCAACCCGTGCAGCAACTCACCCCCGATCGTGGCGAACGACGCGATCTGCTGGACGCTGGTCAGAGCAAAGCCCTCGCGCAGGACGGACGCGAACCAGGCGTCGACCTGATGGGCGGCGAGACCGTGCTCGACGAAGCGATCCCGCATCGGGGTCAGATCGGTGAGGGTCTCGTTGACGTCGAAGATGACGGCCTCGATCGGTTCCATCAGTGGGCCTTCCGGGCGGGAGTCAGGTCACTTCGGACTGTAGCTGTCCGTGGTCGGCCACCCGAGCAACCCTGCCCTACAGAACGATGACATCGGAAGGAACGACGCGCCTGAGACGATGGGACCATGATCGAACTCCTGGTGGTCGCTCTCGCACTCTTCGTCTTCTCGCTGTTCTCGATGGCGGCCTCGCGTTCGGTCATCACCGCCCCGATCGTCTTCACCGTGGTCGGACTGGCCGTCGGGGGTCAGGGCCTGAGTCTGTTCGACCTCGAGCTCGAGGGTGAGGGGGTGGCGATCCTGGTGGAGGCGACCCTGGTCCTGGTGTTGTTCACCGACGCGGTTCGCATCGACGTGCGGGCCCTGCGTCACGACGCGTGGCTGCCCGCCCGTCTGCTGGGAATCGGCCTTCCCCTGATGCTGATCCTGGGGACCCTCGCCGCCCTGCTGGTCTTCCCGGAGTTCACCTGGCCCGAGGCCGCGCTCCTCGCGGCGGTCCTGGCCCCCACCGACGCCGCCTTGGGCCAGGCCGTGGTCAGCGACCGGCGCCTACCGGTGCGACTGCGGCAGGGACTGAATGTCGAGAGCGGCCTGAACGACGGGATCGTGGTGCCCGTGGTGGCGGTGCTCCTGGCGCTGGCGGCTGCCGAGGGCGGCGGGTTCGACGTCTGGGGGGCATTCGTGGCCAAGCAGATCGGCTTCGGGCTGGCCGCCGGCCTCGTGTGCGGGCTCGGTGCCGGCTGGATCCTGCAGCGCAGTTCGATGGCCGGCCGGGTCGAGGGGGTCTACCGACAGCTCGGGGTGCTCTCCATCGCAGCCGCGGCGTACGCCGGTGCGGAACTGTTGGACGGCAACGGCTTCGTGGCTGCCTTCGTAGCCGGGCTCGCCTTCGGACGCGTCGCCCGTACGGAGTGCCACGAGATCGTGGACTTCACCGAGGACGAGGGCCAACTGCTGACCGCGGCAACCTTCCTCATCTTCGGAGCCCTGTTCGCCGGGTCCGCCCTGGCCGAGGTCACTTGGTCCTCGGTGCTGTACGCCGCCCTGAGTCTGCTGGTGATCCGCACCGTCGCGGTGCTCATCGCTCTATGGCGATCAGGCGCCCTGGTCCACACGCGCTTCTTCATCGGCTGGTTCGGGCCCCGCGGGCTGGCCTCGATCCTCTTCGCCCTGCTGGTCGTCGACGAGATCGAGGGTCCGGCCGCCGACACGATCTTCGTGACGGCCACCCTGGCCATCTTGATCAGCATCGTCGCGCACGGCGTCAGCGCGAACCCCTGGACCGGCCGGCTCGCGGCCAGGCTCTCCACCGCCCACGAGAGCCAGCCCGAGATGCTGGACACCACGGAGATGCCGACGCGCTGGGCCAAGTGACGACCCGGCACTCCGGTGGTCCCTGCGAGGTCAGGCGGTGTGGATCTTGCCTTCGACGGCCGAGGCGATCTCGGGCGTGATCTCGGTGATGCCGTGATCTTCCTTGGCGTGCATCGCCACGTCGTTCATCAGGGCGTCCTTGGAGTCGTTCTCGAAGCGTGAGGCGCAACCCGGCATCACGTCACCACAGGCGAGTTTGAAAGTCATGACTTTCCTCCGTTGGTTGTGGGGTCTTGACCCCGTTGAGTGGAGTGGCGCGGGACTCGGACCCAGAACACCGCTCCGTCATCATCTTGATCTACTCCGATAGTGCCCCCGTGCGCCACGCTGAGCGCTCGGGCGAGATAGAGGCCGACGGTGACGCCGCTGCCGATCAGGTCATGGTCGAAGGGTTCGAAGAGGGCCTGGAGATGATCGACATCGATCGGGTCGCCCTTGCGGGTCACGCTCAACTCCACCCAGGGCCCCCGGACCACGGCTTCGAGGCCACGCGAGGTCGGACTGGGTCGTTGTCCGGCGGCGTTCCACAGGTCCCGCACGATGCAGCGGAACAGGTCGACGTCGACATCGAAGGCGATGTTGGGTCCTGCGCCGAGCACCGGAGGGAGGCCCGGGAGGGTGCAGATCTCACCCGCGGTGACTCGCGTCTTCTCCAGGACCAGCCCACCCAGGGAGGCCGCCACCAGCAACTCGGCGTCGATGATCCGTTCGGAGAGGTCGTCCAGGGCCGCTTGCAGGCGGCCCGCCGTGCCGACGTACGACTCGGGGTCCAGGTCGCCGGACCCCATCAGGTCCGCCCACCCCATGGCCACGGTCAACGGTGCACGGACCTCGAAGGCGAACGCAGCCAGGAACCGGTCGCGCTGCACGGCGGTCTGGTCGTTGGGACGGTTGGTGACGGCCCCGGTGCCGGCGTCGACGAACATCGTGACCCAGCGTTCCACCAGGGTGGGGTCGATCGACATTTGTCGGGCGACCTCGTCGACGTCCCCTCCCGCCAGGACCGCGCGGACGGCCTCGATCCTGGGATCGGGTCTGGAGGCAGGGTCGTGGGGATCACCTGCCATCAGTGGATCCCCCGATCCGATGGTCGTTATCCGATTACCTGATGAACCGGCCACCATAATGCTGCCCCATTTCCGCGCACACAGACTTCGGAATCACCGAATTGTCCCCCCAGTGCGCTAGTCCCCCGATATTTGGGCTAGTCCTGACCGTACGGGCCGGATGGGCCTTTCGGAAGGTTTTGGGGCAGACCGTCCGAATTACCGTAAAGCGGATAATGGGGTGTCACGCGTCGTGGATCGGAGCCTTCGGGAGCTTGCGGACCCGGGTCCTCTTGCGTCGACGAGCCGGGATCATCGACCGCATCTCCTCGAGTTTGCCGAAACACAGCATCCGATCGCCGTCCTCGAGCACATAGCGGCTGTGCGGGTTGGGGATGACGTTCGTGGCGCGCTGCAGGGTCAGTGCTGTGATGTCGCGCTCGCGCAGCCCCGATTCGCCCAGGGTCCGGCCGACGAGGTCCGAACCGGTCTGGACCACGATCTCGGCCACGCCGTACCCGGTCGAGACGGTCAGGCGCTGACGCACATCGATCTCGGGGAAGGCGACCTGGTTGTCGATGTAGTCGATGATCGACCCGGCGATGTCGAGGTTGGTGGCCCGCTCGATGCCCTCCAGTCCGGGGGAGGAATTGACCTCCATCACCAGCGGACCTGAGTCGCCTTCGAGCATGTCGACGCCCGCCACCCGCAGGCCCATGATCTGGGCGGACCGCACGGCGGCCTTCTCGAACTCGGGAGTCAGCTCCACAGCCTCGACGCTGCCACCGCGGTGCACGTTGGAGCGGAACTCGTCTCCCTGGGCCACCCGACGCATGGCGGCCACGACCCGGTCCCCGACGACGAGGGCCCGGATATCGCGGCCCCTGCTCTCCTTGACGAAACGCTGGATGAGGACGTTCTGCTTGGTGCTGTGAAGGGTTTCCACGATGGCCTCGGCCACCTTGATGTCGGGGGCGAGGATGACCCCGATCCCCTGGGTGCCCTCGAGGAGCTTGATCACCACGGGGGCCCCGCCGACCCGTTCGATCGCCGGGATCACGTCGGCCTTGTCGCGCACGAAGGTGGTGCCCGGCATCCCGATCTCGTGACGGGACAGGATCTGGCTCGCGCGCAACTTGTCGCGGGAGTTGGCGATGCCGTTGGAGGTGTTGGGCGTGTAGACGTCCATCTGCTCGAACTGACGCACCACGGCGGTGCCGAAGTAGGTGATCGAGTTGCCGATGCGCGGCAGGATCGCGTCGTAGTGCGAGATCGGCTTACCCCGGAACTGCAGGTCCGGTTCGTCACCGGCGAGGTCGATACCGAAGCGCAGGGTGTTGAGCACCTTGACCTGGTGACCCCGGTCCAGCGCGGCGGTCCGCAGCCGCTGGGTGCTGTAGGAACCCAGGGCGCGCGACAGGATGGCTAGCTTCATGGCCGTGACCTCCAGGTCTCGACGGGGAGTGACGATCGGGTCCAGCGCAGATCAGTGTGAGACATCGCGACCATCCAACACCATGGCTGGGCGGGCGGGACCCCGCACAACTCCCCTCCGCGAACAACGCGCCGCGGAGCCATGCCCCGCCAATTTCGGAAAATCATCGTCCGCGCACGACCCCTTCCCGGGCGTAGCGTGCCGGGGCATGAGCAGTCGGCGGCGACGAATCACCAATGGGATTGGCCAGCAACGTTCGGCTCTGCGGTCGCGGCGACGACGCGCACGACGGATCGCCGCCAGGTCGAGTGCCGTGGTCGTGGCCAGCGCGTTCACCCTCACCGGCATGACGGGGCCCGTCCCTGCAGCGCCGCTGACGCCCGCGGCCCCGGCGGCACCCAAACCCGACTCGCTGGCGCGGCTCGCAGAGTTCCCGGGCGGAGCCAGATACCTGACCGACGTCGGGGCAACCCTGTTCCTCTCCGCAAACGACGGCGCCCACGGGCGCGAACTGTGGAAATCCGACGGCACCACCACCGGAACCACCCTGGTCAAAGACATCAGTCCCGGCACCGCAACCAGTTACCCCAGCAACCTGACCGACGTCGATGGAACCCTGTTCTTCACCGCAAACGACGGCACCCGCGGACTCGAACTGTGGAAATCCGACGGCACCACCACCGGAACCACCCTGGTCAAAGACATCAGTCCCGGCACCGCAACCAGTTACCCCAGCAACCTGACCGACGTCGATGGAACCCTGTTCTTCACCGCAAACGACGGCACCCGCGGACTCGAACTGTGGAAATCCGACGGCACCACCACCGGAACCACCCTGGTCAAAGAGATCGACCCCGGCACCGGTGGTGGCTTCCCCAGCAACCTGACCGAGGTCGGGGGAACGCTGTTCTTCTCGGCCAGCGACTCAGCCAACGCCATGGAGTTGTGGAAGTCCGACGGCACCACCACCGGGACCCGCCTGGTCAAGGACATCAACCCTGGCGGCGCGGACAGCCGGCCGAGCGACCTGACCGACGTCGGCGGCACGCTCTATTTCACGGCCTACGCGGCCGCCAGCGGGTACGAGCTGTGGAAGTCCGACGGAACTACCGCAGGGACCACGATGGTCAAGGAGATCGCCCCCGGCACCGTGAGCCAAGACCCCGGGCCCTACAGCTACGACCCGTACTACCTGACCGACGTCGGTGGCACCTTGCTCTTCACCGCCGACGACGGCACGACCGGGGACGAGCTGTGGAGATCCGACGGCACCGAGGCCGGAACCTTCCTGGTCAAAGACATCATCCCGGGCAGATCAAGCAGCGGCCCGAGGAACCTGACGGAAGTCGGCGGAATCTTGTACTTCGTCGCCTTGAACGACCGCTTGTGGAAGTCCGACGGCACTACCGCAGGGACCACCCCGGTGGAATACAACACATCCGGCGCGGCCCGCAACCCGTCTTGGCTGACCGACGTCGCCGGAACCCTGTACTTCACCAACCCAGCGGGCGACTCAGGGCCATTGTGGAGATCCGACGGCACCAACGAGGGAACCGTGCGCGTCGACAACATCTGCGCCCTTGGCTTCATCTCCCTGTACTCCATGACCGACGTTGGAGGCGTCCTCTACTTCACGACCGTTGACGACGTTGATTACAGAAAGGAGCACTTGTGGAGGGTTACTGACGATCCCCCGCTCGCTGGCCAGTCGGGTGGTCGATTCATCGTGGGCAAGAAGGGCCGGGCCAACACCGAGAAGGGCACCAGAGGGGTCAGGGTCGTCGTACCGTGCCCCGGCACCCTGCGGCTGCAGCCGCTGGGGAACTCCCCGGTGAAGGTGAAGAGAAAGACCCTCGCCCGGGCTGGCGAGACTCGGCTGACGGTGAAGCCCACCAAGGCCGGGCGTCAGAAGTTGAACCGCAAACTTCGCAACGCCAAGAAGCAGGGCCGCACGACGGCGCACATCAAGGTCCGCGTGAAGATCGCGTTCAAGCGCTCCGGCGGCACCCGGGAAGTCCGTAAGCGCACCTTCATCATCAAACGGCGGTGAGCACCCCCGGGAGCGCCGACGGGTTCGTCGAAGCCGGGTTCCGTCACAGCTCTTCGTTCGCCGAGACGCTAGAAGCGGCAGGGTGTTCGCTGTTGATCTCGACCTACCAAGCCGGTCAGTTGATTGCTGTAGGCGTCGATCAGGGTCGGCCGCAGTTCTCGTTTCGTCGGTTCGACCATGCGATGGGCGTCGCGGTCGGGTCGGATCAGATCGCGGTCGGGTCTCAGAACCAGGTCTGGTGCCTGACCGATCACTCCGGGCTCGCGGGGAGCATCGAACCCGCCGGCAGGTATGACCGGTGCTTCCTGCCTCGGCGTACCCACGTCACCGGAAAGATCCACTCCCACGAGATGGCCTGGGGCACCGACCACGACGGGGAGCCAGACCTGTGGTTGGTCAACACCCTGTTCTCCTGCCTGGCCGGGCTCGATGACGACCACAGCTTCGTCCCCCGCTGGCGACCCCCGTTCATCACCGACCTCGCCGGGCAGGACCGCTGCCACCTCAACGGACTCGCGATGCGCGACGGAGCACCGGCCTACGTCACCGTGATGGCCCAGACCAACCAACCGTCCGGATGGCGAGGACTGGACACCGACACCGGCACCATCCTCGACGTCGCCTCCGGAGAGGTCGTCACCACCGGAATCGCCATGCCCCACTCACCGCGCTGGCACGACGGCACCCTGTACGTGTTGAACTCCGGGATGGGCCGGCTGGAGCGGGTCGATCTCGGGAGTGGTCGCCGCGAGGTGGTCGCGCTGCTGCCCGGATACGCCCGCGGACTCGCCCTTCACGGAGGTCTTGCCTTCGTGGGGCTATCCCGGATCCGGGAGACCGCGATCTTCGGGCGGGTCCCGATCGCTGCGTACTACGACCAACTCAAGTGTGGTCTCGGCGTGATCGACCTAGCCACCGGATCCACGGTCGCCACCCTCGAGTTCACCACCGGGATCGAAGAGATCTTCGACGTTCAGGTCGTGCCCAGAACCCGATGCCTCGCCCTCGGCGGCTCTCCGGGTGGCGAGGAGGAGATCTGGCTCGTCCCGTCAGCCTGACGCGGGTCGACCGTGCCGCTGTCCTGTTTGACTGGTCGCGCCTGAGAGGATCGACGAGTGACACCTGAGCCGTCCCACACCATCGCCGGCTGGCGAGAATGGGTGAGCCTGCCCTCGATCGGGGTGCCGTGGGTGAAGGCCAAGCTCGACACCGGTGCCCGCACCTCGGCCATCCACGCCTTCGATCTCGAGGAGTTCGATCGGGACGGGACGCCGTGGGTCCGCTACTCGGTGCACCCCTGGCAGCGCTCGGCCGAGGACTCGGTGGTGGCGGAGAGCCCCATCCTGGACCGACGCGGGGTGCGCAGTTCCTCGGGGCACACCGAGGAACGACTGGTGGTGATGATGGAGCTCAGCCTCGTCGGCCACTCGGTTGACGCCGAGATGACGCTGAGTCGTCGCGACGAGATGGGGTTCCGCATGCTGGTGGGGCGCGAGGCACTGCGCCGCGCGTTCCTCGTCGATCCAGGTCGCTCCTACGTTGGCGGTCGACCACCGCGCAGCAGCCGACGCAAGAACCGAGGTAAGTGACCCGTGGCTCGTGCCTCCTTCGAGATCGGCAACGTCCGGATCCGTTCCGGCACCACCCGATCGGTGGCGTTGCCCATCACCCGTCTGGTCACCGGTGCCGAGGTGGACCTCCCGGTGCGTGTGGTGCACGGCCGCGAGGACGGGCCGACGGTGTGGATCGACGCCGCGATCCACGGTGACGAGGCCGTGGGGGTCGAGGTGGTGCGTCAGGTCATCGCCGACCTCAACCCCAAAACCTTCCGCGGCACCCTGATCGCCATCCCCATCGTGAACGTGCTCGGCTTCATGGCCGGAGACCGCTACCTGCCCGACCGCCGGGATCTGAACCGCTCCTTCCCGGGGTCGGCCCGGGGGTCCCTGGCCAGCCGGATCGCGCACCTGATGATGACCGAGGTGGTGGCCAAGTGCGAGGTGGGCATCGACCTCCACACCGGCTCGGACCGGCGGACCAACCTCCCGCAGATCCGCGCCGACCTCGAGGACCCGCGCACCCGCTGGCTGGCCGAGGCCTTCGCCGCCCCGGTGATGCTGCACGCCCGGATCCGCGACGGATCGCTGCGTCACGCCGCCCGCGAGCGGGGCGCTACCGTCCTGCTCTACGAAGCCGGCGAGGCCTGGCGCCTGGACGACTGGGCCATCGACGCCGGGGTGGCCGGCGTACGCCGTGTGCTGGCTGCCCTCGAGATGACCGACCCGGTCCAGGAGGACCCGCCACCGCCGAGCGTGGACTGTTGGCGCAGCGGCTGGGTCCGGGCGCGGGGCACCGGCATCCTCGACGTCGAGGTCAGCCTGGGGCAGTGGGTGGCCAAGGGTGAGAAGCTGGGCGGGCTCTTCGACTCCTTCGGCAAGCGGGTCCGTCTGGTGCATTCCGACCGGGACGGAATCATCATCGGTCGCACCCAGGCGCCGCTGGTCAACAGCGGTGATGCGGTCATCCACATCGCCGACCACGCCCGCGAGCCGGAGACCTCCGTGGAGGTCGTCGAGGAGAACGGCGCCCCGCCGGTGCTCGACGAGTCGCTGTAGCGGCTCGGGGTCAGGCCGGGGCCACGGCTGGTGTCACGGCGACGTAGACCGTGCTCGCCGATTCCCCGCCCGTGATGGGGTTGGGGAAGGTCACCACGTGGCTGGCCGAGGTGGCGAAGACAGCGGCCAGGGCCGCTTCGAACCCGCGGTCGGGCGGATCGTCGGACCACAGCCCGAACACCCCGCCGGGCGCCAGCATCGTCGCGAGGGTGGTCAGACCAGCGGCCGTGTAGAACGGCCCGTGGCTGGGGTGCAACAGATTCGCCGGCGAGTGGTCGACGTCGAGCAGGATCGCGTCGTACGGCGCATCGGGGAGTTCCGCGGCAGCGGACAGGGCGAAGAAGTCGCCCTGCACCAGACGCACCCGGGGGTCGGCGGCGAGCCCGACGGTCTCGGGCAACAGGTCACGCTCGTGCCAGTCGATCACCGCTGCCACCGCGTCGATGACGGTGAGCTCGGTGACCCGAGGGTCCTCCAGCGCGGCCACCGCGGTGTAGCCCAGGCCCAGGCCCCCGACCAGGACCCGCAGGTTCTCACCCTGGGCCTGGGCCAACCCGAGGTGCGACAACTCGCGCTCGACCACCGTGAACAGGCTGGACATCAGGAACTCGTCGTCGATCTTGACCTCGTAGACGTCCCGCCCCACGGTCCGGTCGTGACGGCGCCGCAGGCTGATCACCCCGATCGGGGTGTCCTGGTAGTCGAGCTCCTCGATGCGCATGCTGCGACGGTACGCCGTCGGGGCCCCGCCGCTGGTTGAGGTGCAAGGGCCGGCTAGGAACCCGGCGCTGGTTGAGGTGCGAAGGCCGGCTAGGAACCCGACGCTGGTTGAGGAGCGAAGGCCGCCAAGGCCTGAGCCTCGAAACCACGCAACCGTGCCACCCAGGTCCGTCGATGGCACTTGGTTTCGAGGCTCGTCGCTAGCGCTCCTCACACCTCAACCCCCGTGCGGAACCGGGCTCGTCGCTAGCGCTCCTCACACTCCAACCAGCGGCGGATCAGAGCTGGTTGACGGCCTCGATCAGGGCGTTCTCGACCACCTCGGTCAGCGCGGGGTGGATCCAGTAGGGACCCTCAGCGACCTCGCGGGCGGTCTGGTCGAACTGCATCGCCTGGATCAGGGGTTGGATCAGGGTGGCCGCCTGGGTTCCGATGATGTGGGCGCCCAGGATCAGGCCCGACTTCCGGTCCACCAAGACCTTGGCGAACGACGTCTCGTCGACCAGCGCCCAGCCGTACGCCGTGCCGGCGTAGTCCCGCTTGCCGACCACGAAGTCGTGCCCCTCCTGGTGGGCCTGTTCCTCGGTGATTCCGACGGAGGCGATCTGAGGGTTGCTGAAGACCGCGGCGGGGACAGCCTTGTGGTCCACGGCGCGTTGGTCGTGGGGGTGGGCGATGTTCCAGAAGGCGGTGGTGGCCTCCCGGTTGGCGACGTGCTTGAGCTGGAACTGGTTCACCAGGTCACCGATGGCCCACACACCCTCGGCTGCGGTCTGGAGGTACTCGTCGACCACCACGGTCCCGTGGTGGTGGCAGGTCAGGCCCCCGGTCTCCACGTCGAGCAGGTCGCTGTTGGGTTCGCGACCGGCGGCGACCAACAACTCGTCGACCACTATCTCCTCACCAGCGTTGTGGATGACGATCTCGTTCCCTCGGCGTTCGACCTTCGTGGGGACAGAACCCAGGCGCAGGTCGACGCGCTGCCCGAACACCTCGGTGAAGCGACGGGCGATCTCGTCGTCCTGGCCACGCAGCAGTTGCGGCGACCGGTTGATCAAGGTGACCTGCGACCCCAGACCGGAGAACACGTGCCCCATCTCGGAGGCGATGTAGCCGCCGCCGATGATGCCGATCCGGGCGGGCAGGCTCTCGAGCCGCATCACGGAGTCGGAGGTGTGGAACCCGGTCTCGGTCAGGCCGGGAATCGGCGGGACCGAGGGGCGGGAACCCGCGGCGAGGAGCACCTGGTCGGCGCTGATCGTGCGGCCCTCGACGTCGAAGGTGCGGTCGCCGGTGAAGCGCGCCGTGCCCTGGATCAGAGTGACGTTCTCCGTGCCGGTGGCGCGGTACGCCTCACCGCCGGCGGAGATGGCGTCGATGCGGCCGAAGACCCGGTCCCGGATGGCGGCCCAGTCGGCGCTCTCGAAGGAGGTCTCGATGCCCAGCTTGGCGCTGTTCTGCGCCTGCACCGCCACGTCGGCGGGGAGCACGAACATCTTCGAGGGGATGCACCCGACGTTCAGGCAGGTGCCCCCGAAGGTTCCGCGCTCGACGATCGCGATCGACTTGTGGGAGAGGTACTCGGGGATGGAGTTCCCCGATCCGCTGCCGATGATGATCAGGTCGAAGTGTTCGGTGTTGGTGTCAGTCACACCCTGACAACCACCAGGCTGCCGGTTTCCTTCCCGGGTGGGCGCAGACAGGAGGTCGGATGCGGCGTAGGTTCCGTCGCTATGACCCCTGCAACGACTTCTGCAACGACCCCATCGCTCGTGTCCCAGGCCCGGCAGCACTCCCTGGGCGACCTCCCGCGGCGTACGGCGCTGAGGCTTCCCGACAAGCTCGCCATCATCGACGGTGACACCCGGCTGACCTTCGCCGACTTCGACCGCTTGGTCGATCACGCCGCCGCGGCCATTGCCGAGGCCGGGCTAGTCAAGGGTGACCGGTTGGCGCTGCTGAGCCACAACTGTTGGCAGTTCGGGGTGTTGGACTTCGCCGCTGCCCGGGTGGGAGTGGTGCTGGTGCCGATCAACTACATGCTCGGGGCCAGCGAGGTCGCGTTCATCCTCCAGCACAGCGGCGCGGTGGCCTTCGTGGTCGAGGACGGTCTCCTGGAGGTCGGCCGGGCCGCGCTCGAGTCCGCCCCGGAGGTCACCACCCGCGCGCTGATCCGACTGCAGGGGACCGCCGTACCGGACGGATGGGTCGACGCCCAGGACTGGTTCGACCGGGAGGCGACCCCGCCCCCGGTGAGCGTGGCCGACGACGACCCGATCCGGATGATGTTCACCTCCGGCACCGAGTCCCGGCCCAAGGGGGCCTTGTTGTCGAGTCGGGCCCTGATGTGGCAGTACGTCTCCTGTGTGGTGGACGCCTCGATGCACGTCGACGACGTGGAACTGCACTCGATGCCGTTGTTCCACACCGCCCAACTCGACGTCTTCTTCGGGGTCGACATCTACCTCGGCTGCACCAGCGTCCTCCTCCCGGGCCCCGACCCCGCGGCGGTGTTGGCGGCGATCGAGGAGCACCGGATCACCAAGTTCTTCGCCCCACCCACCGTGTGGATCGGGCTGCTGCGCGCCCCCGAGTTCGAGAACGCCGACCTGTCCTCGCTGCGGAAGGGCTACTACGGTGCCTCCGCGATGCCGGTCGAGATTCTCAAGGAGATGGCCGAGCGGCTTCCCGACGTAGATCTGTGGAACCTCTACGGCCAGACCGAGATGTCTCCGCTCGCCACGATGCTGGGACCTGAGGAGCAACTCACAGCCCCCGGATCCGCGGGTCGGGCCGTCCTCAACGTCGAGACGCGGATCGTCGACGACGAGGACGTGACCCTTCCCGCTGGTGAGGTCGGGGAGATCGTGCACCGATCCCCGCACGCGACCCTGGGCTACTACAACGACGAGGCCAAGACGGCCGAGGCCTTCCGCAACGGGTGGTTCCACTCCGGGGACCTGGGGTACGTCGACGACGAAGGCCGGATCTACGTCGTGGACCGCAAGAAGGACATGATCAAGACCGGTGGGGAGAACGTCGCCAGCCGGGAGGTGGAGGAGGCGATCTACACCCTGCACGGGGTGGCCGAGGTCGCCGTGTTCGCGGTGTTCCACCCCAAGTGGGTGGAGGCGGTGGTGGCGGTCGTCGTACCCAAGCCTGGGGTTGAGCTGACCTCCGAGGCCGTCATCGAGCACAGCCGATCGGTGCTGGCCGGCTTCAAGACCCCGAAGTACGTCGTGATCTCTGATGCCCTGCCCAAGAACCCGAGCGGGAAGATCCTCAAGCGGCAACTGCGGGACGAGCACGCCACCCTCGGGGACGCCCGGTAGGCCGTACCCCTCCGATCTCAGTCCCTCCCGAATGGTCGCCCGCGGACCCGTTTCGCGACCATCTGGGAGGGAATCAGGTTCTCCGGATCACACCAGGGTCAGACCCGAACCACGGACCCGACATTCGGGTCGACGGAACCGGTGCGCACCTCGGCGTACAGCTCGCCAAGAGCGTCGATCCCGGCAGACTCGACGATGCTCAACCAACCCGCGCTGGCACTGGCGGCCTCACTGATGAAGGCCTCCGAGCGTCGTACGAACTCGCCGGCCCCCCACTGCTCGATGCGGTCGGCGATCACGGTGGGCGCGAAGAAGAACTCGGTCCGTTCCCCGATCACGTCCGGGTGGGCGCCGAAGTCCTCCCAGTGGGTGATGCCGACGCTGACCGTACGCCGCATCGCCTCGGCCAGGTGGGTGTGGAGACGTCCCAGCAGCGGACCGTTGCCAGCCATGTCGACGATGACGGTGGGCCGCTTCTCGATCTCGGTCTCGACGTCGTCGTAGACCACGACCCGGTCGTAGAGCCCCAGACCCTCCACCCACTCCCGGTTCGTCGCAGAGGTCAGACCCACCAGGGCGGGCGGGTTCGCCGCGGTCCGGATCGCGTAGGCGACCCCGAGGGCTGTCTTGGAGGACGCCGAGGCCACCAGCACCTGGTCAGCGCCGAAGAAGCCCTTGTCCTCGAGCATGTCGCCGATGGCCCAGGAGGTCAGATAGAGGGGGAACAACAGCATCCGCAGATCCTCGGTCAGCCGGTCCGCGTCGGCCGCAGCACGTTGATAGCTGTTGTACGCCGCGGGCAGCGCCGCCCGGTGCGGCGTCGTGTCGACGACCGTCCTGCCCGGGTCACCCTGGGGCCGGATCATCAGGTGGGTGGCGGTCGGGAAGTAGCCGAAGAGTCGGTCCCCGACCTCGAGCCCCGAGCCCTGCTCGGCGATCACCTCCGCGAACCCCCAGACCGGGACCACGCCCCACTGGTCCGGCTCCTCGGTGGCGGGGAAGAACTGCCAGTAGCCGAGCTGGTCCCCCAGCACCGCGTAGGTCATGTTGTTCGCCGTGAACCCGAAGTGCTGCACGCTCAACAGCGCTTCGCCCGACCCCGGTTCGGGGTCGGGGGTGTCGACGACCCGGGTGCGGCTGATGTCCTCGCGGTGGATCTGGAACTGCTTCATCAGGTCGTCTCCTCTAGGTGGGTCCGCAACTTCACCGTCATCCGACGGGTTCCGAGCCGGGGTCCGAGCCGGGATCCGAGGGGGCGTCCTGCGCCCGCGGAGCCGAGATCCCGTCGTACATCACGCTCTGGATGGCCTTCGTCATCGCCTGTTGAGCCTCGAGGTCACACTGGCGGACCCCGTGCACCACGCCGCCGAGGATCATCCCGTTCAGGGCCCGGGCCGTGTTCTGTACGTCGAGGCCAGCTCGTAGGTAGCCGTGCTCGATGCCGTGGGTGAGGTAGGCGGCGGTCAGGTCGGCTGCGGAGTCCAGGAAGTCCAACACCCGTTCGCGCAGGGCCGCGTCGACGCCGGGTGCCTCGAACAACAGGAGACGTGGCACCCGAGGGTCGCCTCCGAAGAGTTTCGCGAGTGCTCCCCCGATGCGCACGGACTGGGAGCGGTACCCCTCCAGGGTGGTGACGGCCTCCGGGGCGTTGTCCTCGGCGAGGGTCTCGAGAAGCTCGTCGACCAGGCCATCGATCACGTGCTCGATGATGTCCCGCTTGTTCTTGAAGTAGCGGTAGAACGTTCCGTGGCCGATGCCGAGTCGCTGAGCGATGTCAGCGATGGAGGTGGCGTGATAGCCCTGCTCGGCGAAGGCGTCGAAGGCCGCGTCGACGATCTCTTGGCGCAACGCCGACTTACGGAGCTGCGACCGGGACGGTGGTTTTGCTGCTGCGTTCACCTCGTGGAGTCTAGAGTTCGCGCCTGAGAAGTGACATAGGATTCCGAAACTGACATAAGATTCCGACCCCCGCGCGCACCCCCCAGGAGCCTCCCGTCGACCCCATGGACACCCTTCACGACGCCCTGATCATCGGAGCCGGATTCGGCGGGATCGGGGCCGCGATCCAGATGCGCCGTCTGGGGTACGACGACCTGGTCATCCTCGAGCGCGAGTCCGACCTCGGCGGCACCTGGCATGTGAACCACTACCCGGGTCTGGCCGTGGACATCCCGTCCTCGACCTACTCCTACTCCTTCGAGCCCAATCCGCACTGGACCCGGCTCTTCGCTCCGGGGGCCGAGCTGAAGGCCTATGCCGCCCGGGTGGCCGACTCCTACGACCTGCGCCGCCACATGCGCTTCAACACCACCGTGGAGGCGGCCGTCTGGGACGAGTCGGGCTCCGTGTGGCGGGTCACCACCACCGCCGGAGAGGTGCTCTCGGCGCGTTTCCTGCTCACGGCGACCGGCTTCCTCTCGCAGCCCAAGCTGCCCGACATCCCCGGCATCGAGTCCTTCGCCGGCACCGTCGTGCACACCACCCGTTGGGACGACGACATCGATCTGACGGGCAAACGGGTTGGCATCATCGGGACCGGGGCGACCGCCGTACAGCTGATCCCAGAGCTTGCGAAGGTCGCCGGCGATCTGACCGTCTACCAGCGCACCCCGATCTGGGTGGCCCCCAAACCGGACCTGCCGGTGCCGAAGGCGGCCCGGTCGGCCTTCGAGAAGGTGCCGTTGCTGCAGCGCGCGGTGCGCGTCGGGGGTACGGCGCTCCTTGAGACGATGATGGTCTCCGGGGTGTTGCACTACGACCAGCTGCCGGTGGTCAACGCAGGCGCGGAACGGATGTGCCGTCGGCACCTGCGGCGGCAGGTGAAGGACCTGACGCTGCGGGAGCAGCTGACCCCGGACTACACCTTCGGATGCAAGCGGCCGACCTTCAGCAACACCTACTACCCGACCTTCACCCAGCCTCACGTCCACCTCGAGACGACCTCGATCGTCCACGTCGACGCGGGCGGCATCGTCACCGCCGATGGGGAGCGGACCGATCTCGACGTCTTGGTTCTCGCGACCGGCTTCGACCTGTGGGAGGCGAACTTCCCGGCCATCAGTATCACCGGTCGTGACGGCGTCGATCTGGGCCGATTCTGGCGGGAGGGCCGCTTCCAGGCCTTCGAGGGGATCGCCGTACCCGGCTTCCCGAACTTCGTCTCGTTGAACAGCCCCTACTCCTACTCGGGACTGTCCTACTTCACCACCATCGAGTCACAGATGCGGCACATGGACCGGCTCTTCGGCGAGTTGGATCGCCGTGGCGCCGACACCTTCGAGGTGACCGAGCAGGCCAACGCCGAGTTCCTGGATCGGATGAGCGACCGGGTCGGGCACTCGATCTTCACCCTGGGCTCGTGCGCCACGGCGAACAGTTACTACTTCAACCAACACGGGGAGGCGACGCTGTTACGCCCGACGTCGACGTGGAACGCCTATCGGGCCGCCAGCACCTTTCCCCTGGAGTCCTACGCCTTCGGTCAGGCGGCTCCGCGAGCCGGGTAGTCGTTCTTCTGGGCGAACTTCAGCCCGGCGATCACGTCGTCGAGGGCCGGTCGACCGAACGGCATCGAGGCGACGCTGCTCCAGAACAGGGAGCCGTCGGAGTCCAGCACGAACATGCCGGGCTCGTTGAAGAGGTCGGGCTCGCCGTCGTTGATGGCGGTCGAGATGTAGAGCCCCCACTCCCGTGCGGACGCCTCGGTGAGGCTGTGCGCGACGGAGAGGTTCTCCAACTTCCAGGAATCGACGAGCTCAGTGCTGCGCTCGGGGGTCTCCATGCTGACCGCGACCACGCGGCCGATCCCCGCCTCGGCGAGGTCGTCGAGCTTGCGGTCGAGCTCGCCGAGCTGCTTGCGGCAGACCGGGCAGTGCAGGCCACGGAAGAAGACCACGAGGGTGAAGCGGCCGTCGACTCCGGCTCCGAGCTTGAGGTCGTCGGTGGTCCCCCCCGCGGTGAGCGGCAGCGCGAGCTGGGGCGTCTGGGCGTTAGGTGTCAAAGTCATGGGAGGCATAACCGCACGGGTTCCTCAGATGTTCCAGCGGCGTCGTACGTCCTCGAAAAGGACGTACGACGCCGCGGGTCACGTCGGGCGGTCAGCCCAGCGGGTCACTCCCGTAGGACGGTGTGGTGCCGGCGCTGGGGCTGGTCGGGGTGGTGCTGCTGGCTTGGCGCGACTGCATCCGCTCGAGCTGACGGGCGGCTGCGTCGCGTCCTCCCAGACCGAAGGCGATGGCCGCCGCGAGAGCACCACCGATCACGATCGAGCCGAAGGCCAGGGTGATGATCATGTCGGCCAGCCCCATGAACTGCAGGCCGATAGCGACGAAGAGCGCGATGGTGGCGTACCGGATGATCACCGCGGTCTGACCGGAGGCCAGGCGGCTGAGGATGGTCGCGATCAGGACACCAGCGGCGATGACCGCGCCACCGAAGACGACGCGGCCACCGATCTCCAGGACGGTCTCGAGGATGCGGGTGATCTCGGGGAAACCCAGGACCCGCGTCGCCGCGACGGCGAAGAACAACATGATGGCCACCTGCACGCCGCGACTGATCAACGCCGACGCGCTGGTGCTCCCGGAGGTCACGCCGAGTTCGTTCATCGAGCGGTCGGTGCCGAGGCCGCGCAGGGCGTTCTCGAGCACTGGGGCCACGAAGCGAGCGATCAAGTAGCCCAGGCCCAGCAGGATGGCGGCCGCGATGATCAGCGGCAGGGTGTTCAGGATCAGCGACAGCATCTCGGTAGCCGGTTCGGAGATCGCGCGGATGCCGAGCACCTGCAGTGCGGAGATCGAGATGACGATGAGGATCAGGGCGAACACGACCTGGCCGGCGATCTTGGAGAGCTTCATCGGCGCCGGGTTGTCGCCCCCGGTGTCGGTGGTGGCGCTGGCGTCGGCCTGGGAGAGCCAGTGGTCCGCCCCGGCGGACTGCAGGGCGATCTCGACGATCTCCCGGACGATCTTGGCCAGCACGTAGCCCACGAAGAAGACCAGGGCCGCACCGATGATCCCCGGGAGGACCGCTAGCCCCTGGTTGAGCATGTTCTGCAACGGAGCGACGACCTCGGTCAGCTGGAACACGTTGAGGATGGCGATCAGACCGTGGAGCCAGATCACCAGCGAGGCGATGGTCCCGAGCGAGGCGGCGAGGTTCTCCCCGTCCTCACCCCTGCTCTGGAGGAAGGACACCTTCCCGAGGCCCTTGGTCAGGACCGTCTTGACGACACGAGCGAGGATCCAGGTCACCAGGAGGATCACCACGGCACCGACCACTTGCGTCGCGATGCCCTCCAGGTCGAAGTTGTCGATGTTCATAGCCGAGCCTTCCGTTGTGTGCGGGACCTTCACAGATCACCACGAGGCGCCCGACGAAACCACCACCCGTGAGGATGAATACGGTTAAATCTCTCGACAGTCTGTCCACATTTACGGACGGTGCCGCCCGACGAGGGGCGTCCTGTGTCGGGCCCCATTAGGCTCCCGGGCATGGACATGACCCACGCGCAGTCGATCCAGATCGACGCGACCCCGACCGAGCTCTACGACCTCGTGACGAACATCGGACGCACCGGGGAGTGGAGCCCTATCTGCGTCTCGTGCTCCTGGGAGGACGGCGCCGGCCCCCAGATGGGGGCGTGGTTCACCGGTCGCAACGTGACCCCGGAGCGGGAGTGGGAGACGAGGTCCCAGGTCGTGGTGGCCGAGCCGGGCGTCGAGTTCGCCTGGCAGGTCGGCGGCAATCTGGTGCGCTGGGGATACCGGATGAGCCCCGCAGAGGGGGGCACCGAACTCACCGAGGAGTGGGAGTTCCTCCCCGGTGGACTGGCTATGTTCCGCGAGAAGTTCGGGGACCGCGCCCAGGAGGAGATCGAGATCCGAACCCGGGCGGCCTACGAAGGCATCCCGCAGACCCTCGCGGCGATCAAGAAGATCGCGGAGCAGTAGCGCCCGACCGTATTTCAACAGGCATAGTTGCTCCGGCGCGCGGAACCACCCGCGTAGAACCGGGGTGGTCCAGGTCCGCGGGGCTGACTATGCCTCTTGAAATGCGTCCAGACCCTCGCCGCGGAGCTCGTCCACGGCGGATCGACGGCCCGAGGCCACCAGGAGCATCGCAAGCACCGGCCCTTCCACCAGGGGGCCGGCACCCAGCGCGAGGTCTGCGTCGGTGGCCTGCAGGCGGACTCGGCCCAGCAACTCCTTGGCACCGCCGAACGACGCGGGTGTCCGGGCTTGCAGTCTGAGCGCCCTGATCACGGCATCGATCGGGTAATCACGGTGGATACCGAGTGGTCGCCGGATGTCTTCTCCGTGCACGATCTCTTCCACCACGCGCGTGTCGAGCGAGGCCGGCGGAGTGCTGGTGCGACCCGCCACTTGGCGAAGCCGGGTCAGCGTCGCCGAGGGGTCCTCGCCTCGCTCACGATCAACACCGCGCTGGTTGAGCCGGTCGAAGTCGAAGCGAGATGCGGCCAAGGCGACGAGGAACCCGATCCTCGTCGTCCGGGCGGAGTCGACCAGGTGAGCGGCGACGTCGTGCACGGTCCAGCCCTCACACAGTGAAGGCGTGTCCCACTGTTCTGGTGCGAGGCCCTCGAGGTCACTGATCAGTGCGGCTCGCTCCGCGTGGACCACCGACCAGATCTCACTCGAGCTCATGACGCGTAGCTCAGGTGCAGGACGCCGTTGTCGAACTTCTCCGCGTGCGTCAGGGTGAAGGTCGCCGGCAGTGCGCATAGGGGGGAGGGAAAGTCGAAGGTGAACGTCGGTACGCCGATGTCGCCGTCCAGGGTGATGAACTCCCTGACCTTGATGGTGCCCATGTGGGTTGCCTTCCTAAGTGCTGACCGTTGACGAGAAGGTAGACCAACGCGACGGGTCGCAATGATCGGTGGTCGGACAACCGATTGGCTCCGGGTGGAGTTCGGGCGTCATGCTGCTGGGATGCGTGCGTTGATTCCCGACTACCTGACCGAGGTCCTCGGAGCCTGCGGTTCCGACACCAGCGGTGCCGTGGCCGACTACATTCCCGAGTTGGCTGGCGTCGACCCCGATCGCCTGGGCGTGGTCCTGGCGACGGTGGACGGCGCGGTCTACGGCGCGGGTGACGCGGACGACTGCTTCACCATCCAGTCGATCTCGAAGCCCTTCGTCTACGCCCTCGCGTTGGCCGACCGTGGACTGGCCGCGGTCCTGGAGAAGGTCGATGTGGAACCGTCGGGCGAGGCGTTCAACGAGCTGTCTCTGGAGAAGGCGTCCGGGCGACCGCTCAATCCGATGATCAACGCCGGCGCCATCGTCACCCACACATTGGTCGGTGGCGACTGTTCGCTCGCCGAGCGCAGTGACCGGATCCTGGCGGGTCTGTCCGCCTTCGCCGGTCGGCCCTTGGAGGTCGATGAGGCGGCGTACCAGTCCGAGAAGATGACCGCGTTCCGCAACTACGCCATCGCTAACATGCTGCGCAGCCGCGACTCCATCAGCGAGGACCCCAAGGACGTGGTGGCCGCCTACACGCGGCAGTGCTCGATCCGGGTCACGAGCCGGGACCTGGCCCTGATGACGGCGACCCTGGCCAACGGTGGGGTGCACCCGCTGACCGAGGAGCAGGTCGTGGACCGTTGGGTGGTGCGGCAGGTGCTCAGCGTGATGGCGACCTGTGGCATGTACGACTCGGCCGGTGACTGGATATCCACGGTCGGTATCCCGGCCAAGAGCGGGGTGTCCGGGGGCATCATCGGCGCCCTCCCGGGGCAGCTCGGGATCGCCGCCTTCTCCCCCCGCCTGGACCAACACGGAAGCAGCGTCCGCGGGGTCGAGGTGTGTCGACGCCTGTCCGAGGACATGGGGATGCACATGATGGATCCGCCGCAGCCTGCCCGGTCGGCCATCCGTCGGATGCGCTCGGGTGAACACGCCGACGGTGGGGCGGCGACGATCTACTCGCTGCTCGGCTCGCTGCAGTTCGCCGGCGCCGAGCGGTTCGCCCGGGACCTCGCCGAGGCGGAGGGCCTGGCCCACGAGGTGGTGCTGGACCTGAGCCGCGTGCACAGCGTCAACGAAGTTGCGCGGCGGATGCTGCTCGAGATGATCCTGCGGTTGACCCAGGACGGTCACCACGTGACCGTCGCGGACCCCGAGCACGTGTTGCCCGAACCCGACTGTGGAGCCGGGGTGCGGCCCGCCGTGGTGCAGAGCGTCGACGAGGTCGCCTCACTGGACTGAGCCGTCCGCGCCGCCTGTCAGCTTTCGGGCAGCTCGGCGTAGGCCTTCTTGGTCGCGGAGTACCACCCCATCGACTTCTTGGGGTGCCGCCAGCGGCCCTTCATCTCCTTGTGCGCTGCCTCGTGGGCGCTGTCATCGGCGGCCACGGCCTCCTTGAGGTGGCGGTCCTGCGCCTTGATGATCTCGTCGGCGGAGTCTCCGCGCAGTTTCAGGTCGCAGGGGCCTCCGAGGTCGCGGCAGGTCATGGTCTTCATGGGTTCTCTTCTCTTTGGCGAGTGGTGATGGTCAGGGTCGGGTCGTGTCCGTACGACGCCCGATCAGGGCCAGGACTGCGGGGTCGGCCCGGAAGTCGATGCGTGCGACCACACCGTCAGTGACGGTGAAGTCGAAGGCGACCCTGGGTTCTCCACGGTGGAACCACGCCGCACCGGGTCGATCCGCGATGGTCACGGGCAGGGCGGCTGCTGCCGCCCCGTTGAAGAAGGTCGCCACCTCGCGCTGCCCCCTGATCTCGGCGGGTGTGCCGACCAGAACCGCGGCCGGATCGCCGACGATGACCGCGTCCGGGGCGAGCAGTTCCAGAAGGCGGGTGAAGTCACCCTCTCGGGCAGCGGCCAGGAAGGCGTCCACCACCGCTGACGAAGCCGCGCTGTTCTCGTCCGGCGGCAGCCGCACCTTCGCCCGCGCTCTGGACGCGAGCTTGCGTGCTGCCTCCGGGGACGTGTCGAGGACGCTGGCGATGGTGTCGAAATCGACACCGAAACTGTCGTGGAGCACGAACGCCACCCGTTCCCGGGGGTTGAGTCGGTCCAGCACAAGGTGCAGCGCCGCTCCCACGGCCTCGGCGAGGAGGACGTCCTCGACGGGGTCCGGGCTCAGGTCGACCGAGTCGCCCGGGCCGACCTCGTCGACCGCAGCAGCGGGAACCGGTGTCCGCTTGCGAAGCCGATCCAGGCACAGACGGGAGGTCACCGTGGTCAGCCAGGCCGGTAGCTCCTCGATCGAAGCATCGGTTCTGTCCAGCCGGAGCCACGCCTGCTGCACGATGTCCTCGGCCTCGATGGGGTCGCCCAGGATGCGGGCGGCGAGCCCCCGCAAGCGTGGTCGTTCGGCTTCGAAGGCCGCGGTCTGATCCACCGTCCTACTCCCAACTGGCTCGTCGTCTTCTAGGAGTGACGCACTACCGGTGCTGGTTGTGACCGGAGTCCTCTGGACGCCCTCCCCGACGGCCAGCGTGATCGAGGTGTCAGTTGATGCGATGAGCGGTGCGGTCGCACAGAGGCAACCAGTCGTCGTCGGGTTTCCACTCCCACGACACCTCCTGGGTTCGGCCGTCCTCACTGAATCGAAAGGTCGCTCGCTCGTGCTCGCCGGTCAGCGTCCATTCATTGCCATCCAGCGTCAGGGTGTAGTCACGGGCGAAGCCGTGATTCTCCACCGAGCGCAGGAAGTAGCGCCCGGCGTCGGCGTCCCAGCCCATCAGGCTCAACGTGTCGAACGGCCCATCCGCCCGCTCCTCCTGGACGACGAAGTAGTTGCCTGAGTGCCAGCGCGCCGAGTGAACGCTTCGCCACGGCGCTTGTCCGGCGTGGGGGTTTGCCATCGACTGGTCCTCCCCGCCGTACGAGGTGCCTTCGGCGTGCCAGTCCCCCAGAAAGACGGACAGCTTCTCGTGCGGCCCATGCGGGGTCGCGTCAGGAATGGTCATCGAGTCCTCCTCTGCGATTCGTAACGGGCTAGACCGTTTCACGATTCGGATCGCATCGAAAGGCCTCAACCCAAACTCTCAAGTGCGGTCGTGGGCGTGAACGCCTCCGCATATTGAAGGGTCGGACCTGAGTATCTGTACCGATTCGCTGCGGCCACGCTTCGCCGACGATAGAGACATGACACAGACCCTGGGCGCCCCCTCGATCGGCTTCATGGAAATCTTCGTCACACACGTGGACGTGATGTTCGCATGAGCACGCTGCATGAGCGCCCCGCCACCGCCGACATCAACACGCGCCCCGTCACCTGGCTGGCCTCCTTCGCCCTCCTGGGTGCACTCGCGCTCCTCGGACTCGCGGCCTTCTTCACCTACATGACCGCCACCTATGTCCCGGAACCCGGCGGGGACGAGAGCCTGGCCGGTCTCGGATACGTCATGGCGGTCATCGTGGCCGTGCCCGGCGTCTTTGCCGCCCTTCTGGCAGGATTGGGTCTGTTCCTGCGGGTCCGGGCACCTCGCGCGGCCCTTACGCTGGCCGTCTTCGCCTTCGGGTCCATCGCGCTCATCGCCCTCGGCGGCTCGTTCCTGTTCCTGCCTACCCTCTCCATGTGAGCACACCCCAACGGCCCCTTGCCACTGGCCGTCGAAATCAAGGAACGCCCGGCGGATAATTCAAACTCAGATTCGCCGATCGTCGCATCGGGCCCGCCTCAGTGGGCCATATCCACGAAGCGTGAGTAGTGCCCCTGGAAGGCCACGGTGATGTCGCGCGTCGCGCCGTTACGGTGCTTGGCCACGATCAGGTCCGCCTCACCGGGGCGGGTGGACTCCTTCTCGTAGGCGTCGTCGCGATGGAGCAGGATGACCATGTCCGCGTCTTGTTCCAGGCTGTTGTGGGCGGCGATCCCCTCGACGACGAAGTTGTGGGTGCCCATCACCGTCGCGTCGTAGACGGGCTCTTCTCCGGCAGGCTCGACGGAGGCCACCGCGTCCCAGAACACGTCGTTGGTCGCCAGGATTTCCAGGTCGGCGTCGTCGAGGACGGCGGCCACCTTGGCGAGCCGTTGCCGGCTAGGAGAGTGCTTCCACATGGTCGAGCCACAGAACTGGGTGCCCATCGCTGTGGCGAACTTTCGGTGCGTCATGTCCTGCTCGGACAGAACGGTCCGGACCTTGCCCCACACCTCCTGAGGGATCGTGTCCACGTTCGTGTTGGGTACGACGTCGCGCAGGTGCTTCGCGAGAACCCTCGCCTTCTCCCCGCGAGCCCCGTGCACGCCGATTTCGTCGAGAAACCGGAGCTGGTTCTCCACGCCGTAAATACAGAGATGGAAGCCGTCGCGGTAACCCTCCTTGCGCACGCGCTTGATCCGAGTGAACACGTTGTGGCGAAGGAGGAGACGCGCCAGGTCGTCGACGAGGCGCCGACTGGTCGAGGCGTAGTAGACACGGCCGATGCGACGCTTCTCGTCGTAGCCGACCGACCCGTCGGTGGCCCAGATGTGGCGTACGAACAGAGCGACCTGATCCTTGGGCAGAGCGAACACCCAGTCTGGAACGAACTTCTCGTGGCTTCGCAGACCGAACAGCGAACTTTCGTCCAGCCAGGCGGCGATCGGATTGCGGCGTCCGTGAGTCAGGTGAAACGGCGCCGGCAGACGCAGCGTGGTGACCCGCGCGGCGGGGTAGTCGTCACGCTTCGGGGTGATCCCGAAACGACGGGAAGCGGCCTCACCGACCGCGGACAGGTTGGCGTCGTCCACGCTGGCGTAGCGGATCGGCTGACGCTTCACGAACGACCCGTCGCCGAGCATGTGGGCGAGCAGCACGATCTCGTCGTCGTTGCCGCGCACCGTCTCCAGCGGCGGCGGCACGTGCCGGACGGAGCCGATGCGAGACCCGACGGGGAGCTCGGACAACGGCATCCAGCCCTCGTGCGTCAGAAACTTGTGGTTCGCGGTCGCACGGATGCGTCGCCCCGAGGTCAGGGTCAGATCGAAGACCGGCTTGGTCCCCGACGGGAACGCGTGGGTGAGAGTTCTGGGCACCAACTTCAGCCGGTCGTCCAAGGACCACACCGGGACATCTTTGGCACCGGACTCCATCAGTTCACCGAGCGTGATCTCGGCGTTGGTGTCGGCGCGCATCAGTCGGGTGTCGGCACTGAGACAGCCGGACTCACGAAGGTCGCTCATCATCGGGCGCTTGTCGCCTCGCTGCTCGGGACCACGGTTCAGTTGCGACAAGGCGATGATCGGGACTTCGAGTTCCTTGGCCAACAGCTTGATCTGCCGGGAGAACTCCGAGACCTCGAGCTGACGGGACTCGACCTTGCGGCCCGAAGTCATCAGCTGCATGTAGTCGATCACGATGAGCTTGAGGTCGTGGCGCTGCTTGAGGCGACGTGCCTTGGCCCGGATCTCCATCATCGTCATGTTCGGGGAGTCGTCGATGAACATGGGAGCCGAGGAGACCTCGCCCATCTTGCGGGCCAGCTTCGCCCAGTCGTCGTCGCTGAGCTTTCCGTTGCGAATGTGGTTCAGCGGGATCCGGCCCTCGGCCGAGAGCAGTCGCATGGTGATCTCGGAGCGCGTCATTTCCAGACTGAAGAAGCAGCTGGTCAGGTTGTTGTGGATCGACGCCGCCCGGCACAGGTCGAGCGCGAGAGTCGATTTCCCCATGGCGGGACGCGCCGCGACGATGATCATCTGACCTGCGTGCAGACCGTTGGTCAGGTCGTCGAGGTCGGCGAAGCCGGTGGGCACGCCGTAGAGCCCCGACTCGCGGTTCCCGATGGCCTCGATCTCGTCGAGGACCTGGTCCATGAAGGCCGACAGGGGGGCGTAGTCCTCCTTCGACTTGCCGTCGGCGATCTGGTAGACCTCCGCCTGCGCTCGGTCGACGATGTCGTCGACGTGACCCTCACCGGCGTACCCGATCTGGGCGATCTTGGTGCCGGCGTCGACGAGACGCCGCAGGATCGCCTTGTCGCGGACGATCTGGGCGTAGAACTCGGCGTTCGCCGCGATCGGGACGTTGGCGGCCAGGGTGTGGAGGTACGGCGCCCCGCCGATCTTCTGGAGCTCACCGCGGCGCTGTAACTCGGCGGCGACCGTGATCATGTCGACCGGTTCCCCGCGGCCGAACAGGTCGATGATCGCGTCATGGATGGTCTCGTGTGAGGGCCGGTAGAAGTCGATCCCCCGCAGCGCCTCGGACACCGTCGCGACGGCGTCCTTCGAGATCAGCATCGAGCCGATCACCGACTGCTCCGCGGCCATGTCCTGCGGCGGGGTCCGATCCCCGGCGGAGCGCGGGGCGTCACCGGGTGCGTAGGCGGCGGGACCGTCGTTCCAGTCCTCGTAGGGGGGTGGCTCGTCGGGGAAGCTCGGTCCGGCGGAGTCGGATTCGGTGACGCTCACGATGACTCCTCGATGGCTGGCTGAGACTGTGAGCGCGACGCTAGGGTCGGCCACCGACAGTGGGACTCACGGCGCGAACCTACGGGTCTCAGCCGCCCCCGGCCACCACCCCATCCACAGGCCCTGTGGATAACCTGGGGATAGCCGTGGACAACACGCGGAGAGGCTGTGCACAGCCTGGGGAGGGACCTGTGGATAAGTATTCAACCAACGCATCCTATGCGTCTCTGACCTGCACGAATGCACGCTGTGGGGGTGTGCACAGAAATGAAATCGAAGGAATCTTGCTGAGCGTCTCACTGCCCGCCCGATGGGTGCCCGTTTGTCGACATAACCCCCTCCGGGGCGGCTATCCACAGGGGAACCCGAGTTATCCACTGGGCGAGACAGTGAAGGAAACCGTTGACCACTGAAGGGCCACCGATGGCGCCCGGTTCCCGCCGCACCCACGATCGGGAGATCCTGCGGCTCGCGGTGCCGGCCTTCTTGGCCCTGGTGGCCGAACCGTTGTTCCTCCTCAGTGACGCCGCCATCGTCGGTCGGCTGGGCACTCCGGAACTAGCCGGCCTGGGTGTCGCTGCGGTCATCCTGCAGACCGCCATCGGGCTGTGCGTGTTTCTCGCCTACGGGACGACCGCCGGCGTCGCTCGACATCTCGGGTCCGGCGACACTCCGCGGGCGCTGGCCCTCGGCGTCGACGGGATCTGGCTGGCGGTCATCATCGGGAGCGTCGTCACCGCCCTGGGTGTCGTCTTCTCCGACTCACTCATCGGGCTCTTCGGAGCCGGAGCCGAGGTCTCCGCCCGCGCGGATGAGTACCTGCGCATCGCCTTCCTCGGCACCGTCCCGCTCTTGGTGATGTTGGCCGCGACCGGCGTGCTGCGTGGACTCCAGGACACGCGCACCCCACTGATCGTCGCCGTGGCGGGAAACGCGCTGAACGTGGTGCTCAACATCGTGCTCGTCTACGGCGTCGGGAGCTTCAACGGCTGGGGGATCGCCGGCTCCGCGGTCGGTTCGGTGATCGCCCAGGCAGCCTCGGCAGTGGCGTTGGTCGTCGTCGTGATCGCGGCGGCCCGACGCGAGCACGCGCCGCTGGGGCCCGACCTTGCCGGGATCCGAGCAGCGGCCCGATCGGGGGTCGCGCTCTTCGTCCGCACCCTGACCCTGCGCGCGGCCATCCTCGCGACGGCGTACGCCGTGACACGGCAGGCCGTCCCACCGGACGGTGCGGCGCAGATCGCCGCGCACCAGTTGGCGATGACGATCTGGGGCTTCCTCGCGTTCGTCCTCGACGCGATCGCCATCGCCGCCCAGGCCATTACCGGGCGCTATCTCGGGGCTGGGGACAGCGTCTCGGCCCGCGCGGTCACCAGGCGGATGACCCAGTGGGGTCTGGGCGCCGGTGTGGTGACCGGGCTGATGCTGGCCGCCTCCGGGCCCTTCCTCGGACCACTGTTCACCACCGACTCCCAGGTCCTCGACCTGTTGGTGCCGGTGCTCCTCGTGGCGGCGATCGCCCAACCGGTCGCTGGCATCGTCTTCGTTCTCGACGGCGTCCTGATCGGAGCCGGCGACGGAACGTTTCTCGCCTGGGCCGGCGCCGCCGTACTGGTCGTCTACACTCCCGTCGTACTGATCGTCAGCACCCGCGACGCGGGCTTGGTCGGGGTGTGGATCGTGTTCGTCGGCGTGTTCATGGGCGGCCGATTCCTGACCCTCGTGGGCCGGGAGCGCACCGGTCGGTGGATGGTCCTGGGCGCGGCCGCCCCGTCTTCTAGGGTGGATCCATGACCAGACGGCGCGAACCATGAAGCCGTTGCAGGCGGTGGCCATGGGCTTCGTCTTCCTGGTCCTCTACGCCCGTCTCGGGGGCTACGACCTCTACCCCGACCCCCTCGGCTGGCTCCTCGTGCTCTACGGCCTGAGTGGTCTGCCGTCCGGGATGCCCCAGCGCAACGCCTTGTGGACACTCGGCATCCTGGCCGCCCTGATCTCGATCCCGCTGTGGACCGGGCCGGTCTCCAACGCTCTCAGCGACGCCGACCCGTCGCTGGCCTGGGCCAGCGAACTGCCCCGGCTGGGCTTCATCGGCCTACTCTGCTGGGCGCTGAGTGCTGCTGCCCGCGAGGCCGGCGACAAGCGGGAGGCGACCCGATTGCAACTGGTGGTCACCGGGGCCACCGTGAGCGCCGTACTCCCGGTCCTGGTCTTCGGAGCCGGCCTCTCCTCCCTGACCGGGATCGCCGAGTTGGCCGCGCTGGCCACCCTGGTCGGCCTGATCGTCCTGTGCTTCTCCTACGCCGGGCGCGAGTGGGCAGGGGCGCCCCCTCCCCCCACCGAGCAATCGCCGCGGAGTTAGTTACTGACCGTCGTTACTACTACCGGACCGTTGTAACAGTCCGGTAGTAGTAACGACGGTCAGTAACAAGGCAAATGCACGAAGCCGCCCCACCGGAAGGTGGGACGGCTTCTGTGGTGCTACAGGCGTGCTGAGGTCAGCCGGGGATGACGTTCAGGGCCACGCGGGCCGTGACGTCTTCGTGCAGCTTGACCGACACCGTGTGGGCGCCGAGCGACTTGATCGGCTGCGCCACGATGATCGTGCGCTTGTCGACCTTCTCGCCGGAAACCTCACCGATCGCCGAGGCGATCTCGCTGACGGAGACCGAACCGAACAGACGTCCGCCGGGGCCGGCGGCCACGGTCACGTCGACCGGGGCGCCTTCCAGCTTGGTCTTGACCTCGGCAGCGTGCTCGATGTCGCGCACCGAGCGGGACGCCCGGGCAGCCTTGATCGACTCGATCTGCTTCTGGCCACCGCGGCTCCAGCGCAGGCCGAGGCCCCGCGGGATGAGGTAGTTACGGCCGTAGCCGTCCTTGACCTCGACCACGTCGCCGGGAGCACCGAGACCGTCGACCTCTTGCGTCAAAATGAGCTTCATCGTCTTCTCAGCTCCTCTCAGCGTCCGGTGGACGTGTAGGGCAGCAAGGCGACTTCACGCGCGTTCTTGACTGCGATGGCAACGTCGCGCTGGTGCTGCACGCAGTTGCCGGTGACCCTCCGGGCGCGGATCTTGCCGCGGTCGGAGATGAACTTCCGGAGCAGGGTGGTGTCTTTGTAATCGACACCAGTCGCCTTCTCCTTGCAGAACTGGCAAACCTTCTTCTTGGGCTTGCGAATCACTGCCTTAGCCATTGTGGTGCTCTCCTTCTATAGAGCCCGGCCGAAGCCGGAATGGTGTGCGAGTGGTCGATGGATATGTGGAGCTGGATCAGAACGGGGGCTCATCCGAGCTGACGCCCGGAGTGGACCACGGGTCGTTGGCCGGTTGGCCTCCGCCGCCTTGGTCCGAGCCGCCCTGACGGGGAGCCGACGTGGCCCACGGGTCGTCGTTGGAGGCACTCTGGCCACCACCGCCGCCCGAGTAGCCGCCGCCTTGGTTGCCGCCTTGACCGCCACCCTGGCCGCCACCGGAGTAGCCGCCACCGCCGCCGCCGGACCGTCCTGCACGAGCAACCTTGGCGGTCGCCCACTTCAGGGACGGGCCGATCTCGTCGACGTCGACTTCGAAGGACGTCCGCTTCTCACCCTCGCGGGTCTCCCACGTGCGTGCCCTCATGCGGCCGTTGACGATGACGCGTGCACCCTTCTGCAGCGACTCGGCGACGTTCTCCGCCGACTGCCGCCAGACCGAACAGCGCAGGAACATGGCTTCGCCATCTTCCCACTCGTTGGTCTGCTTGTTCAGAGTGCGCGGCGTCGAGGCCACGGTGAAGTTGGCTACGGCCGCCCCCGAAGGGGTGAACCGCAGCTCGGGGTCATCGGTGAGGTTGCCCACCACCGTGATGACGGTTTCGCCTGCCATTTCAGGCCTCCCTGTCTGGATCCGTGTCGTGCTGATGTCGTGCGATGTCGAGGCCCATCAAAGCGCGGGGCACCGACAAGGGAAAGCGTCTATCCACAGGTGCCCGCGAACGGGCCCCACTCACGTGAGTGAACGGGCTCCGGGACGGATCACCTTGGTACGGATCACAGACTCGTTCAGCGTGAGCTGGCGGTCGAACTCCTTGACCGTGGCCGGCTCGCACTTCAGGGTCAGGACGGCGTAGATGCCTTCGTGACCCTTGTTGATCTCGTAGGCCAAACGACGGCGTCCCCACACGTCGACCTTCTCGACGGTTCCACCATCCTTACGGATGACGTTGAGGTACTTGTCGAGCGACGGCTCGATCGTTCGTTCTTCAAGGCTGGGGTCGAGGATGACCATGACTTCATATGGGCGCAAAGCGGTCTCCACCTCCTCTGGACTCGGCGGCCACGGTCTCTCCGTGGCAGGAGGGCTTCACATCGTCTATGCGGATCGACCCAATCGGTGGGCTCGCGCGAAAGACATCACACAGTAACAGCGCACACCGGCGGCGAAGCAATTCGCGCTCGGGCACGGAGCGGCCCACAACCGGGCTTCCGCCGGGCGAGGGGGTGAAGCGCGCCGAAACGGGTACCGTCCGATAATCCGCCGCGTACCTCGGGTGACGCGGCCCGTTGAACCGGAGGCAATCTCGTGGATTCGCAGATCATCATCGTGGTGGCCGTGGCTGCCGTCATCATCCTGGTCCTGCTGGCGGTGGGCGTCGCCCTGCTCGCCACCCGTCGGAAGCGGGTCGAGAGCGATCGGCTCCAGGCCGCCGAACTGCGGTCGGAGGCCGTGGCGAACACCGGCGGACTGCAACAGGCAGAGCAGCAGGTCCGCGTGGCCGACCATGAGGCCGAGGGTCGCCGCCTGGAGGCGGAGAAGGCCGAGGCCAAAGCCGCCGAGGCGCGCCGCGTGCACGCGGCCGAAGAGGCGTCCATCGAGGACCAGGTACGCCGCGCCGACCGCGTCGACCCCGACGTGAACCACCGCGCCAAGGACTACACCCCCCAGAACCCGGCGACGTCCGACGGTCACAGCCCCGACCACCGGGCCCCTGCGGGCGAGAGGGTCCCCACCCACGCCGACACGACTCACCCGACCGACAGCGTGGTGAACGCCGACGGCACCATCACCTACCCCGACGGGAGCATCCGCAATCACGACGGATCCACGGTCGATCCCGGCGCCTGAGCAGCCCGTGAGCCGTGCTCCTACAGTGAGGTCATGAGCGACCTCCACTCCACCGACCTGTCCATCGGAGCCCACGTCGACCAGGTCGATCCGCTTGCGGAGGCGGCCGCCCGCAAGGCCCCACTGGTCCAGTTCTTCCTCGGAGACCCGCAGAGCTACAAGGGTCCCGTGATCGAGTACGCCGGAGGCCCCGACGCGTTGAAGGCCGATGCGCACGAAGCCGGGGTCGATCTCTACGTCCATGCGCCCTACCTGATCAACGTGGCCACGACGAACAACCGGATCCGGATCCCCAGCCGCAAGCTGCTCCAGCAACACATGGACGCCGCCGCCTCGATCGGCGCCAAGGGTCTGATCGTTCACGGCGGTCACGTCAACAAGGCCGACGACCCCGAGAAGGGCTTCGACAACTGGCGCAAGGCCATCGAGGCCATCGATCTGAAGATCCCCCTGCTCATCGAGAACACCGCCGGCGGCGACAACGCGATGACCCGCTACCTCGATCGGATCGGTCGGGTCTGGGACGCGATCTCGGGCGCCGAGGGGTTCGACCAGGTCGGTTTCTGCCTGGACACCTGCCACGCCCACGCCGGCGGCAACGACCTCGAGACCGTGGTGGCCGACGTACGCGCGATCACCGGACGGATCGACCTGGTCCACGCCAACGACAGCCGCGACGAGTTCGACTCGGGCGCCGACCGACACGCCAACTTCGGAGCCGGTCACATCGATCCGGCGCTGCTGGCCTCGGTCATCCGGGACGCAGGGGCACCGGTGATCTGCGAGACCCCCGGTGGGGCCGAGGAACACGTCAGCGACTTCGGTTGGCTGCGCGAACGCCTCTAGGCCGCAGGCGTTAGCCTCGGACTCGTGTTGACCGTCCGTGAGATCTCCGAGTCCGAGCACCTCGCCTACCTCGACACGCAGCCCTCGGCGAGCTTCCTACAGACCCCCGCCTGGGCCCGGGTCAAGAGCGAATGGCGCCGGGAGTCCCTTGGGTGGTTCGACGGTCAGATCATCGTCGGCACCGCCCTGGTCCTCTACCGCCAGTTGCCTCGCGTCAAGCGCTACCTCGCCTACCTGCCCGAGGGGCCGGTGATCGACTGGTCGTGCGACGACCTCGGCGCCTGGCTCACCCCCCTGACCGCGCACCTGAAGAAGCAGGGCGCCTTCGGGGTGCGGATGGGACCGCCGGTGGTGACCCGCCGCTGGACCGCGGCGCAGGTCAAGGAGGGGATTGCCGACGATGCCGTCGCCCGCCTGGGCCAGATCGCCCCCGACACCCGCGAGCCCCTGGGGGCCCGGGTGATCGCGCAGCTGAGCGAACTCCGGTGGCGCGAGCAGGTCACCGAGGGAGGTTTCGCCGCCGGCCAGCCGAAGTACGTCTTCCAGGTCCCCCTCGCCGACCAGGACGGGCCCCTTTCCGAGGAGCAGATTCTCAAGGGGATGAACCAGCAGTGGCGACGCAACATCAAGAAGTCGGCCAAGCACGGAGTCGAGGTCTCGACCGGCTCGACCACCGATGAGGACGACCTCAAGGCATTCCACGACCTCTACGTCCACACCGCGAAGCGCGACCACTTCACCCCCCGGCCGCTGGGTTACTTCCGCACCATGGTCGAGGCCCTGAGCGGGGAGAGCCCCGACCGGATCAAGCTGTTCTTCGCCCGGCACGAGGGCGATCTGGTGGCGGCCACGATCGCGATCCGTGTCGGCACGCACGCGTGGTACTCCTACGGCGCCTCCTCCACCGAGAAGCGTGATGTGCGCGGCTCCAACGCCATCCAGTGGGCGATGATGTGCGACGCGCTGGCCGCCGGGGCCACGGTCTACGACCTTCGCGGCATCACCGACACCCTGGACTCAGACGACTCCCACGTCGGCCTCATCCAGTTCAAGGTCGGGACCGGCGGACAGGCGGTCGAGTACGCCGGCGAGTGGGACCTCCCCCTCAACCGGGTTCTCTACAAAGCCTTCGACCTCTACATGAAGCGGCGCTGATCATGAGCCTGACCCTCACCGTCGACGGCGAGCGCTGGCGCGCCCATCTGCGGCGTACCTTCGACGCCACCCCCGGCCTGGCCCCGGTGATCAAAGGCAACGGCTACGGCTTCACCCCCGGCCGGCTGGCCCGCCGCGCGCAGTGGCTGGGCGCCGACACCATCTGTGTCGGAACCTACGACGACCTCGGCGAGGTCGAGACGCGCTTCGAGGGCAGCCTGGTCGTGATGACCCCATGGCGCCCGTACGTCGCCCCCCTCGCCCCAGCCCTGGCCGCACGGGTTATCCACACCGTCAGCCGACCCGAGGACCTCGCCGCCCTGGTGGCCCGCGACCCCCGGGCCCGCTTCGTGCTCGAGCGGATGACCAGCATGCGTCGCCACGGGATGTCGGCCCGCGAGCTCTGGACTATGGGCGATCAGGTCCGCTCCGCGCAGGGCGGTGGGGCCCGCTTCGAGGGGGTCGCCCTCCACCTGCCCCTCCAGCAGGGTTCGCACCTCAGCGAGACCACCCGACTGCTCAACGACGTGGTGGCCGCCGACCTCCCCGGCACCACCGTGTGGGTCAGCCACCTGACCATCGACGAGTTGCGCCAACTGCGCGCGTCCTACCCCGACTACACGCTGCGACCGCGCACCGGCACCGGGCTCTGGCTGGGCGACCGGGGCTCCATGAAGGTCACCTCCACCGTCATCGACGTCCATCACCTCGAGCGAGGAGACGCCTTCGGCTACCGCTCGCGCACCGCGCCCAAGGCGGGACACCTGCTGATCGTCAGCGGCGGCACCGCCCACGGCATCGGCCTGGAAGCCCCCACGGGCGACTCCTCCATCAAGGCACGCGCCGCGACGGTGGCCCGGGGGGGCCTGGACGCGGTCGGCTTCGTCCGCTCACCCTTCTCGATCGACGGCAAGCAGCGCCTGTTCGCCGAACCGCCGCACATGCAGGCCTCGATGCTCTTCCTGCCGACCGGCTCCCGGGTCCCCGAGGTCGGCGAGCGGGTCGACGTACGCGTCCGCTACACCGCCACGGACTTCGACGAGGTCCTCATCGTCGGTTGAGGCGGGCCGGGACGGTCCACCGGATCGAGGTCGGGCCGCAGGACGTCACGGGTCACCACGGTCACCAAATACAACTGTGCCGCGAGGCGCACGATGATCGCCACCCAGTACACGCCGGCGTCGCTTCCGCCCGCGGGGGCGATCGCCCCGCCGAGGTACCACCACACCGCCGCGAAGTAGAAGACCTCGCCGGCCTGCCAGATCAACTGATCACGCCAGCGGGGTCGGGCCAGGATCGCCAGCGGGAGGAGCCAGAGCACGTACTGCGGTGAGTAGACCTTGTTGACGAGCAGGAACCCGGCGACGATCAGGAAGCCGAGTTGGGCCAGCCGCGGGGTGAGGGGTGCGCGCATCCCCACCGCGAAGACGCCCACACACCACAGGGCGAAGAACAACCACGACCCCAGGTTGATCGTGTCGGCCGAGATGTTCAGGGAACCCGCCTGATCGATGACCAACCAGATGGAGCCGAGGTCGGCGGTGCGTTCGGAGTTGAAGGTCCAGAACACCTTCCAGTCCGTCGGGGAGGAGAGGTACGCCGGCGCATTGGCCACCACCCACACCACCACCGCGACCGCGGTCAGCCGGGCGAAGTCCCACATTCGTCGTTGACGCAGGCAGATCACGAGGATCCCACCGAGCAGGAACAGTGGGTAGAGCTTTGTGGCGGTGCCCAACCCGATCAGGATCCCGGTGAGGATCGGCCGGCCCGTGGCCCAGGACCACAGCGCCGCAGCCACCAGCACCACCGGCAACAGGTCCCAGTTGATCATCCCGGTCAGGAGCAGCGCTGGGGAGAGCGCGAAGATCGCCGCATCCCAGGGCCGGCGGGGATTGACCCGGGTCAACAACCAGGCTGAGGCGATCGCCAACAGAGCGAACCCGAGCGCGTTGAGGATGACGAAGATCCGGACCTCGCGTTGCACCGTCAGATCCGCAGCGACCTCGTCGGCAGGTGTGGCGAAGCGAGGCCCCAGGTCCGGGGAACCGTTGACGACGTAGGCCACCTTGGCGGTGGCCCAGGCCCAGTAGGAAATCCCGACGGGGTACTCCATCGCCTCGTACCGCGAGCGGGTGTCCGCATCATCGGTGTACGGGAACGCCTGGTCGGCGAACCCCCGGCCGGTGTAGAGGAACGGCAGGTCGGAGTAACACATGCGGGAGTACGTGACGTCGGGGTCACGCCAGTTGGTGTCGTAGCACGCGTTCTTCTGGAGCATCCCCAGCGCGAAGGTCACCGCCACCAACAGCAGGATCACCCGGGTCGGGGTGAACCAACTGCGCCCGGTCCTGGCGTGCTCCCCCAGGGGACCGCCGATCCCCGCACTCCAGGTCGCGACCACCGAGTCGTCCTGGGTGGGGTGAATGCCCTCGCCCACCGCTCCGACTACGGGGTGGCCGACGGCTGTCCGCTGGGTTTGGCGGAGGGTGAGCTCGACGCGGTCGGCGACTGCGAAGGCTGCTGCGTCGGGGTGGGCGTCGGATCCGGGCAACCCAGGAGACCACAGCCGTCTCCGGTCGGGCTGGGGGTGGGAGTCGGGGTCGGCGTCGGCGTCGGGGTCGGCTTCGGAGTCTTGGTCGGCGTCTGCGACTCCGAGGGCTGCTTCGAGGGCTGCTTGGACGGTTGCTTCGTCGGTTGCGGGGCCGGGGCCGGGGCCGGCGCGCTGCCGGTCGTGGGCTCGAAGCCGCTGCTGGGCGGTTCACCGTCGACGTACGCCGGCTCGGGGAACTCCTCCACATCCATGCCCTCGGTGATCCGACCCATCACGGCCAGCCAGGTCGTCAACGGGAAGGCGCTACCGAAGAACTGCGGCAGGTAGCCCTCGAGTTGCTCGTTGCCCTTGCCGCGGACGTACATCACCGCGGTGGAGACCTGTGGGGTGTAGCCCACGAACCAGGCCGAGGAAACGACGGTGTTGCCCTGCTGGTCGGTGGCGGTGGCGGTTCCGGTCTTGGCCGCAACCGGCCGACCGAGCGCCGAGGCCTTCGAGGCCGTCCCGTCGCGCACGTTCTCCTGGAGAGCGAAGGACACGTCGGCGGCGATGTCGGCCGAGACCGCCCGGTTGGTCTTGACCTTGTGGTTGTAGAGGGTCTCGCCGGTGGAGGACTCGACCTTCTCGATGATGAAGGGCTCGGCCTCGACCCCGTTGTTGGCCAGGGTGGCGTATCCGTTGGCCATGTTGATCGGGCTGACCGTCTGGGACCCCAGGGAGACCCCGGTGACGGGCTGGAGGCCGGGCGTCCGGTTGGGGAACCCGAGCTGCTTGGTCGCCTCCTCCGGCGGGATGCCCATCTTGTTGGCCATCTTGATGATCGCCTCGGGACCGTCGTCCATGGCGAGAGTCATGTCGATGAACGCCGTGTTGGCGGACTTCTGAGTCGCGTAGATCATGCTGATCCGCGAGCCGTAGCTGTCGTTGCCCTGGTTCTCCACCTCGGTGCCGTCGGCCAACTCATAGGGCGAGTTGCCATCGAAGGTGTCGCGCAGGGAGAAGCCCTGGTCGATCGCCGCGGCGAGCGCGAAGGCCTTGAACGTGGAACCCGCCTGACCACCGGCGATGGCCCAGTTGATCTGGGACTCCAGGTAGTCCTGGCCGGCGTAGAAGCCCTGAAGGGCACCGGTTCCGGGTTGCACGCTGGCTACCGCGACGTGCAGGTTCTTGTCGCCGAGCCCCTGGCCCTCGGGGCGGGCCTCGTTCACGCCTTCCTCGGCCGCCTTCATGGCGTCCTGGGTGAAGGTGGTGGTGACCTTGAGGCCGTCGCCGTCGATCTCTTCCTCGGAGAAGCCGAGGCGCTGCAGTTCGCTGCGCACCATGGTCAGCATGTGGCCCTTCTGGCCACCGTTGCGGCTGTCGGGCTCGGTCTTGTTGAACTTCGGCAGCTTGCGGATCGCCGTGTCGCGTTCGGCCGAGCTGATGGTCTCCATCTCGACCATGCCATCGAGCACGTTGCCGTAGCGGACCTTCAGCCGTTCGCGCGCCGCCTTGCCGTTCTTGGGGTCAAAGCTGGTGGGGTTGTTCAGGACGCTGGCCAGTACGGCGGACTCGCGCAGGTTCAACTTGCTGGCCGGCTTGCCGAAGAACGTCTGGGCGGCGGCCTCGACGCCGTATGCGCCGCGACCGAAGTAGATGGTGTTGAGGTATCCCTCGAGGACCTGCGACTTCGACTGGGTGCGCTGGACCTTCAGCGACAAGATCGCTTCCTTGACCTTGCGGGTCAGCGAGCGCTCCTGGGTGAGGTAGAGGATCTTGACGTACTGCTGGGTGATCGTGGATGCGCCCTGGGTGCTGCCACCCTTCGCGTTACTGAACGCGGCGCGGATGATGCCCGTAGGGCTTATGCCCGAGTCGGTGTAGAAGGTGCGGTTCTCGATCGCGATGACCGCGTCCTGGAGAGATTGGGGCATCTCCGAGAGCGGGATGGACTCCCGGTTCTGGGTGACGTACTCACCCAGGTCGCTCTCGCCGTCGGCGTAGTAGACCTTCGACGTCTCGGTCAGGAAGTCCTTGTTGGGGTTCGGGATGTCGACCGTCTTGTAGAGGTATAGGAAGGCGACCCCCGCCATCAGCACGACCAGCAACCCAGAGATACCGGTCCACTTCAGGGCCGTGCGGGTACGGCTCTTCCAGGTCTTGGGGGATGACGAGGCCGCTTCCGCGACCTTGCGCTTGCCTGCCATGTGGTCTCCGACGTTCTACGAGGTTCGAGCACTGAGGGTGGGCACGGGGCATGCTCCAGCAGATCAGAGTACGCAACCGGTCCAGACACGCCCACTTCTTCGGGTTGTCGGTTGGATCACCTTTGACGCGCCAGACCCATCGAGAATTCGCAACCAGAAGATATATCGCTACGATAGGTCACATGGCACGTCGCGCAGAGACCATCGAGTTGGCAGTCCTCGGACTGCTACACGAGGGACCCATGCACGGCTACGAGCTGCGCAAACGCCTCAACCTGATGCTCGGATGGAGTCGCGTCCTGTCCTACGGATCGCTCTATCCGGCGCTGAAGAAGATGCTGCGGGGCAACCTCATCGAGGAGTCCGCCACCACCACGGCACCGGTCTCGCGCAGGCCCCGCATCGTCTACCAGGTCACCGAGGCCGGCACCGCCGAGTTCGAGCGACTGATGTCCGAGGTCGGTCCGACGGCCTGGGAGGACGACAACTTCGACATCCGGTTCGCCTTCTTCGGCCGCACCGACATGGAGATCCGCCTCCGCGTCCTCGAAGGGCGCCGGATGCGTCTGCAAGAACGGCTCGATCGGGTCCAGGGCCAACTCTCTCTCACCGAGAAGGAGGTCGACCGCTACTCCGCCGAACTGCAACGCCACGGCCTGGAGTCGGCCGAACGCGAGGTCCAGTGGATCTCGGACCTGATCAACGCTGAACGCAATCTCGGTGCGGCTGGCCCCACCGAGCATCCACACACCTGAACGAAGTCACGAAACAATCCGCCCGCAACGAGCACCCAGCCCAGCGGCAGACAGGAAGGAATCCCTATGGGATCGGTACGAGTAGCAATCGTGGGAGTCGGCAACTGCGCGACGTCCCTGGTCCAGGGCGTCGAGTACTACAAGGACGCCAACCCCGAGGGCGTCGTGCCCGGTCTCATGCACGTGATGTTCGGCGAGTACCACGTCAACGACGTGGAGTTCGTCGCGGCTTTCGACGTAGACGCCAAGAAGGTCGGCTTCGACCTCTCCGAGGCCACGCAGGCCTCCGAGAACAACACCATCAAGATCTGCGACATCCCCCCCACCGGGGTCATCGTCCAGCGCGGCAACACCCTCGACGGGCTCGGCAAGTACTACCGCGAGACCATCGAAGAGGCCGACGGCGAAGCCGTTGACGTCGTTCAGGTCCTCAAGGACACCCAGGCCGACGTCCTGGTCTCCTACCTGCCCGTCGGTTCCGAGCAGGCCGACAAGTTCTACGCCCAGGCCTGCATCGACGCCGGCGTCGCGTTCGTCAACGCGCTGCCCGTCTTCATCGCCTCCGACCCCGTGTGGGCCAAGAAGTTCGAGGACGCCGGTGTCCCGATCGTCGGCGACGACATCAAGTCCCAGATCGGCGCCACCATCACGCACCGCGTGATGGCCAAGCTGTTCGAAGACCGCGGCGTCGTCCTCGACCGCACCTTCCAGCTCAACGTCGGCGGCAACATGGACTTCAAGAACATGTTGGAGCGCGACCGCCTGGAGTCCAAGAAGATCTCCAAGACCCAGGCGGTGACCTCGAACATCGGTCACGACCTCGGCGCCCGCAACGTCCACATCGGACCCTCGGACTACGTCCCGTGGCTCGACGACCGCAAGTGGGCCTACGTCCGCATGGAGGGTCGCGCGTTCGGTGACGTCCCCCTCAACATGGAGTACAAGCTCGAGGTCTGGGACTCCCCGAACTCGGCCGGCATCATCATCGACGCGATCCGCGCCGCGAAGATCGCCATGGACCGCGGCCTCGGTGGCCCGATCATCAGCGCCTCGTCCTACCTGATGAAGTCCCCGCCGGTGCAGCTGCCTGACGACGAGGGCCGCCGCCGCGTCGAGGCCTTCATCGCTGGCGAGGAGTAGCAGCGAACCCAGGCCTCACCTGTTCGCCCTAGGCGAGTCACGCTGCGGATCCGAGCCAGCAATACAGATCGCTGGCGAGGAGTAGCAGCGAACCCAGGCCACGTGACTCACCCAGCGTGAGTCTTGAAGCCTGAATTGAGATCTACCAACGTGGTGGATTCGACGCACTTCGGTGCGTCGGGTCCACCACGTTCTCGTTGGTGAGACGTCGGTGGAAGCGGTGACGCTCCGGTAAATCGTCAGACAAGACGTAACCCGAGGGCGGAAGGCGTCGTTGAGCAGGAGTCTGACTGCTCGATACTCCCTCTTCGTAAGGATTTCGATGACGCCCTCTCGGCTGTCTGTCCGCGCCCGAACACTCGCGGTCTCCACGCTTCTGATCACCGGGGTCGCGCTGACCCCCCTCACCCTTCCGGCCCAGGCAGCCGAGCCGACACCGAGTGGTGCCTCGAGCATCGGCGTGAAGGCCCTCTCCGTGACCTTCGACGGCCAGGACACCTCGGTACGCCGAGGTGACCAGATCAAGGCTTCCGGCACGGTGAGCACGGTCAAGCCGGCCGCCGTCGCGACGATCGGGGACGGCGTACCCGCCGAGTTCACCCTGGCCGTCACCGACGCCAGCGGCAAGGTGCTGGGCACCCAGGACATCACCGCCGCGGCGGACGGGTCCTTCTCGACCACGATCCCCGGGTCGGTCTCCCGGGCCCTGCCCGAGAACGGCGGGGCCCAGACCCTGGCCCTGCGCGCGATCGAGGCGTCGTACGACGACTTCTCCGCCCAGGACGCCGGCGCCGGTGCCGTCGTGGTCCGAGCCGCCACCTCCGGTCTCGAGATCGAGAACAGCTTCGTCTCTTCCGTGGGGTGGGTGAAGCCGGGCGAGTCCTACCCCTCGACGGTCATCGTCACCAACCCGACCGACGCCGCCATCACCGGCGCCACCGTGCAGGTCAGTGCCCCGACCGGCAGCACCTTCGTCAGCGCCAACGCTCCGGGCACGGCCACCGTGGCCAGTCCGACCTCGGTGACCTGGACCCTCCCCTCGGTCCCCGCCGCCAATGGCCTGACCCCGGGCCGCGTGGCCATGGTGCTCGACAGCAAGGCCGCCAAGGTCAGCGAACTCGCCACGATCGTCTGGCGTGACCTGTCGACCACCGCGACCCTGACCTCGGGCGGCACCGACACCGTGACGAGCCACGGACCGAAGGTCATCCCGCCCGCAGAGTCCTACGACGCGGCCCGCTACGGCGACCGCCCCTTCCCGGTCGTGCCGGTCAACTACACCGACCGCACGTACGTCGATGGCCACGACGGCGGCGACCTCGAGCGCATCATCAACGACCCCGCCTTCGAGGGCTCGACCTTCAACCTCTTCCAGGAGATGTCTCTGGGGCAGCTCTTCCCCAACGGCACCGTCCCCTCGCTGGGGCAGGCCACGGCCGATTTCTCCTACGAACCCGGCTTCGACTTCACCAACTTCGTCCCCGGCGGCACCTGCCCCGCGGGCGTCACCCTGGCCGACGTGCCCGGCTCCATCCCGAACCCGATCAACTACCCCGAGCGCATCACCGGCGGGGTCTACAACCTGCCCGGTAACACCAGCTACTACGGAGCCGACGCCAACGGTTCGGCCCTGGTCGGAGCCCTGGGTGGTGTGGCCGCGCTGCAGCAGATCGACTCCGGCTGCGGACCCACCGGCAAGCTCGTCTTCGACACCGCCGCCATCGCCGACCCGGAGATCGACTACTCCGACTTCGACACCGACAAGGACGGCGTCGTCGACTTCTTCATGGTCGTCTACGCCGGCTGCGGCGGCAACGGTGCCTCGCAACTGGGCGCCTGCTCCGACGCCCCAGGCGACACCGCGCCGTACGACAACATCTGGCCGCACAGCTCCTCGCTGGAGTTCACCTACACCGACGAGACCACCGGCCAGACCGGGTACGTCTCCGACGACCAGCTCAAGGACCTCGAGGGTCGCAAGTTGTTCTACACCGACGCCAAGCGTCGTGACATGACCACCGAGGTCACCGAGTTCCCCGTCTTCGTGCGGGTCGGCCCCTACAACGTGAATCCCGAGACGGCCATCGACGCCGCGTCGGTGATCAGCCACGAGTACGGCCACTCGCTGGGTCTGCCGGACTTCTACTCCACCGGCGGCCGCGACACCTACGGCGACTGGAACCTGATGGCGACCGACAAGTCGCAGAACATGGACGCCTTCGCTCGTCAGGAGCTCGGTTGGGTGGTCCCGCAGGTGCTCGCCCCCTCGGCGACGACCAACGCCAAGGCGATGACCGACTCCAAGGAGAACACCGGGACCATCACCTGGGAGCGCCCCGACGGGACGCCGTACACCCTGACCGACGGAGCGGACGGCAAGGTCAACAACTCCTTGATGTACGCCGCCAAGTTGCCCGGTCGTCAACTGATCAAGCCCGAGAAGTTCGACACCGGTGACAAGGCGTCCAAGACCCACGCCTGGTTCTCCGGGTCCGGCAACGACTTCGGCTGCGCCACGGACGGTGGGGGGCACAACCTCGACTTCGCCATCCCCGCGGCCAAGAACCTGCCGGCCGGTTCGACGATCCAGCTCGACTTCAAGTCCCTGTGGGACATCGAGTGGGACTACGACTACGGCTTCGTACTCACCTCCACCGACGGTGGGGAGGAGTTCACCTCGAACGCCTCCGAGAACGGCTACACCACCTCGCTGGCCGGGATCCCCGGCAACGCCAACCAGAACGGGTGCTTCGGCGCCTACGACAACGGTCTGACCGGCACCAGCGGTTCGTACGACGCCGGCACCGAGGCCGTGGATCGCGTCGCGGGCAACACCCCCGAGTCGCTCTTCCTCTCCGACACCTACGACGTCTCCGAGCTCGTCGGCGCCGACATCCCGGTGCTGCGGTTCAGCTACTCCACCGACCCGGGCCTGGCCCGTCCCGGCTGGTTCATCGACGACGTCTCGGTCACCGCGACCACGCCGTCGGGCGAGAAGATCCTGCTCGACACCGACTTCGAGACCTCCGGTGGTCCCGACGACCCGTTCGTCTTCAACGGTGGCTGCAAGGCCGACAACCCCGGTGGACGCTGCACCAAGGGCTGGAACTACGTGGCCGCCGGGTCCGAGGCCGACTTCGACCACGCCTACTACCTCGAGATGCGCGACCGCTCCGGTTTCGACCTCGACGGCAAGGGCCAGATCGACGGCCGCGGCGACATCGGCTGGGAGGCGGGGCTCTACCTCTCCTACACCGACGAGGCACACGGGTACGGCAACGCCGGCACCGACGACCCGCCGGCCCAGTCCCCGCTGGACTCCACCCCCACCCCGGGGAGCGCGAGCCCGAACCTGAACGACGCGGCCTTCACCGCCGCGGCGGGACGCAAGTCGTTCAGTGACGCCGGCGAGGGTCACACGGACAATTACAACGACCCCGCCGAGGGCACCACCGACCCGGCGTACCCGAATGTCGCGAACCCGTGGCGCTTCCGCTACGACTGCCTCGACTTCACCGTCGACTCCATGAGCGGCAACGCCAACGGTCCGGCCACCTCCAACGGCGACCTCACCGGCGACGTCACCTTCGTCACCGGCGCCGGTTGTAAGGCCTTCGACGCCGGCTACGAGCCGGAGGCCGAGGAGCCCAACACGGCGCCGACGGCCAAGGCCAAGGCCACCCCGACCACCGTGGAGACCGGGGTCGACGTAACCCTCTCCGCCGTGGGCAGCACCGATACCGAGACGCCCAACGATCTCGACTACAGCTGGAACTTCGGCGACGGTGACCCCGTCAAGGACGCCACCGGTCGCGACGCCACCGCGTCGTACGCCACGGCTGGCACCTACACCGCGACCGTGACGGTGACCGACCCCGATGGTCTCAACGACTCCGCGTCGGTGGAGGTCACCGTCGTGGAGCCCACCGCGGGCAACACCGCTCCGACGGCGGCGGCGACCGCCACCCCGAGTTCGGTCACGATCAACGAGGACGTCGCCCTCTCGGGGGCCGACAGTACCGACGTCCAGACGCCGGGCTCGTTGACCTATGACTGGGACTTCGGGGACGGTGGAGACGCCTCCGACGCCAGCGGCCGGGACGTGACCACGTCGTACGCCACTCCGGGCACTTACACGGCCACCGTCACGGTGACCGACCCCGGCGGCCTGTCCGACACCGACTCGGTGGAAATCAAGGTGACGGCCACGCCCACGACCGAGGACACGACGCCTCCGCGGGTGAAGGTCACCCTGAGCACCAAACGCACCTTCACCGGCGAGACCGTCACGCTGTCCAGCCTCGGCACCACCGACGACACCAGTGATCCGAGGGACCTGACCTACGCCTGGAACCTCAACGACGGCGGATCCTCGGTGGACTCCACCGCGGCGGCCTTCAACACGAAGTTCCGTCAGGCGGGTCGCCAGCGGATCACGCTGACCGTGACCGATGAGGCCGGCAACTCCACCACGGTGCGCAAGCGCCTGAAGGTGCTGCGCTACGTCACCTGCAACTCCGGTCGCGTCGACCGCGACGGCTCCTGGCGCAAGCTGCGCAACAAGCAGGCCCGACGCACCGTCTTCTGCGACACCCAGGGCAGGGGCCGCGGCCAGGACGTGTTGACCATGAACTTCAGGGGCAACTACCTGATGATGGTGCGGGCCAAGGCCAAGAACGGCGGCCAGGCCACCGTGTTCATCGACGGCAAGCGGGTTCGCAGCCTGTCGATGAAGAAGCAGGGTGGTGGCTTGACGTTCAACAAGCGGTCCGCGTTCCGCGGCTTCGGCGGCGGCAACCACACGGTCCGGGTCGTGATCAGCGGCGGTCAGGGCTTCATCGAGGGGTTCGTGGTCAACCAGTAGGACCCTCCCCACGACGTACGACGCCCGCCCGGGTCATCCCGGGCGGGCGTTGTCTGTGTTCGGGGAGAGCGGGGGGCGTGCCTAGGAGGCGGTGCCGCTCTCGACCTCGGCCTTGATCCGGTCGAGGGTCTGCTTCATCCCGTCGCTGAGCTCGGCGGTGAACTTGGCCTGCCCGCCGAGGACGACCTTGGTCAGGCCCTTGGAGACCTTCGAGATGCCGTCGGGGGTCTCGCGACGCTGGGTGACCTTGGTGCCGGTCGCGGTCGGCTCGAGCTCGAAGGACCAGATGGTCTTGTTCTCGGCGATCCGGAAGGCGAAGTCGCGGTGCGGCTCGCAGCGCACGACCTTGCCCGTGGTGGGCCAGAACAGCGGGCCGCGGCGGTTGACGTTCGAGAACTTCGCGCCCATCTTGACCTCACCGCCCTTGACCTTGCTGCGCACGACCTGGGGGCTCCACTGAGCCATGCGGGGGACGTCGGTGACCAGCGCCCAGACCTGGGCGGGCTCGGCGGCGATCTCGACGGATTGTTCCAACTGCGGTGACGTGGGTTCGCTCATGGGCGAAGAGTACGACGCGGCGCGCTCGGCTGCGGCGCTGATCAGGGGGCGGGATCTCGATGCCTTCTAGGTGGCGGGATCGGACGTCGTCAGCGGGAGTCGTACGACGAACCGGGTGCCGCCGCCGGGTCGATCGAAGACAGAGATCTCCCCCTGGTGAGACTCCACGATCGCCCGGGTGATGAACAGCCCGAGGCCGAACCCCGGAATCGTCTGGTGCTGGACGAGATCCCCGCGGACGAACTTCTCGAAGATCGAATCCCGCTCGCTCGGTGAGATGCCCGGTCCGGTGTCGGTGACGGTGAGCACGGCGACGTCCTCGTCGCGAGCGACACTCACACTGATCTGCCCACCGGCGGGGGTGTACTTCACGGCGTTCGACACGAGATTGTCGACCACCTCGACGAGGGTTTCGTCGAGGGTCATCACGATCGGAGGACATGTCTCGAGCTCGAACAAGAGCCCCGCGGTCTCGACGGCCGGGCGTGCGGACTCCACGGCCTGCTCCACCATGCTGACCAGGTCGCGGGGCTGACGCTCGCCGGGCGGCATTCGTTTCTCACCGGCTACGCGGAGGATTTGCTCGACCAGGCGCTCGATCCGGAGGATGTTACGCGACACGACGTCGAGGTGGTCGCGGCTCTCGGCGGTGTCCGGGTGCACCGCCAAGGACTCGGTCACGATCTCGACGTAGCCCTTCACCGACGCGAGGGGGGTGCGCAACTCGTGCGCGACAAGAGCGACGAAATCCTCCTGGACTGCTTCTGCGGTGCGTCGCTCGGTGATGTCGCGCTGCACCGTGGCCAGGGCGAGGGGATCACCGGTCTCGGGGTCCGGCACCAGGAAGCTGACGATCTCGACCGGGATCGCGCTGCCGTCCGCGCGTCGCAGCGTCGACTCCCCGGTCCACCGACCGTGCTCCATGACGGCCGGTTGCTCCACCCTCTCGGACTGTTCGACGCCCTCGGGCGTGAGGTAGTCCGAGATCACCGTGGTGGACACATCCACCTCGGGCGGGACCCCGGCCAGGGCACGGGCCGCGGGGTTGAGGTACCGGATCCTGGCGTCCATGCCGGCGATCGCGATGAAGTCACTCGACGCCTCCACCAGCGCGCGGAACTGCTTCAGGCCGTGGTTGGCTTCCTGCAGTGTCGCCGCCGACTCCCGCAACTCGGTGATGTCCTGAGCGATCCAGCCGGCCCCGAGCCGGCGTACACCTTCGGTGTCGTGGAGGGGGAAGATCTGAGCCCGGACGATGGCGTCGCCGGTGGGAGGGTGCACATCGAGGTCCTCGGACCATCGCTCACCGTTGGCCAACCGATTGACCAACTCGTCAGCGCGTTCCTCGGTCACCAGCTCCACGAGCGTCGACCGGAGGTCGGGCGCTGACAGGGACAGCCCGAGCGCTGCGATCCGCGGGTTCACATAGACGATCTGGCCCTCCGTGTCGGCGATGGCGACGTAGTCGGGGGAGTCGTCGGCCAGGGCCCTGAACCGGCTCAGATCCTCCAGCGCCCGCCTGTGCTCGGTCAGGTCGGTGGTCACTCCGACGGAGCTTTCGAGCGTGCCGTCGGCGCCATGCACCGGCTGAAAGGAGGTCCGCAGCAGGCGACCGTTCACCGTCGCCTGGCTGGAAAAGGTCTCACCGGACGTTGCCTTCCTCAGGTCTCTCACGACGGTGGGGTATTCGGCGTAGAAGGCGAAAAGGTCCGCGCCCACCAACTGGCCGGGCTCGAGCCCCAGCGCTCCGAGTCCCGAACCCACCGAGAACGTGCATCGACCCTGCGGGTCCAACCCGAAGATCATCTGGGGGCCGAGATAGGCGAACTCGTCGAGTGCCTGCGACATCGAACCCCCCCTCGTGAGCCCCAAGATCACCCCGGGTGGCGACCGTCGGAGCCTATCCCGGTCAGAGATGGGCGGCCAGATCCGGTGAGCAGTGCGCCAGGCTCATGCCTGGTGGTCGGCCCACCAGGCCCTCAGGGCCTCGCGCGCCTCGGGATCAGCGCGGACCGTGGGTGTTCAACCACAAGACCGGGCCGGGGAACGGTGCCGGGGATCGCGCCAGATCCCGGATCGCCGCGAGGGCCTTGCCGGTGTAGACGGGTTCGATCTCGAGCCCGATCTCTGCCGCGCGGGCCACTTCGGCGACCGAGGCGGGAGTGGGGTCGCCGTACTTCTCCCCCAGCCAGTCCCCGCGCAGGTCCAGCTCCTCGGGGCGTACGTCGCGCACCCCGGTCATGCCGTGGTCGCGGAGGCGCCGGCCGGTCCGGTTGGCGAGCCGAGCCATCGTGCGCGCGTCGAGCGGCACCATGTCGTTGACGACCACTCCGAGCACCCGGGTTCGCAGACCCGCCAGACGCAGGCCCAGGACCAGGCCGGCGTACGTGCCCCCGGACCCGACGGGCACCACCATGGTGCCCGGCTCCGGCAGCTCCCCGGCGGCCACCTGGTCGGCGATCTCGAAGGCGACGTCGACGTAGGCCAGGGTGCCAATCGGGTTCGATCCCCCGGCGGGGAGGTACCACGGTCGGTGCCGGGCCAGGATCCACGGCGCGGCCAGTTTGAGCCGTCGGGCGGTGGGATAGCGGTAGATCGTGGCGCCGGAGGCCTCGAGGCGGGTCAGTTGCTCGCGCACGTGGTCGTCGACCGGCTGATCGACCAACCCCAGGACGGTTCTGAGTTGTCCCTGGCCGGCGTCCGCGGCGTACAACGCGCAGGCCAGGCCCCAGTGGGTGCCGATCCCTCCGACGGTGAACAGCGTCCCGGTGCCTCCACGCTGCTTGCGCGCGAGCGCCTCAGGCAGGATCCACTCCAGTTTGCGGACCTTGTTGCCGCCCCACGCACCGTCACCGAACACCGACTCGTCCTTGACCCAGACCTCCAGGTCGTCGGGCCACGCCAGATCCAGCGGCCGCACCGGCGTGGGGGCGGAGCCCAACCGGAGGTGACCCAACTCGGGGCACTGCTGCGCCAGACTCGAGGCCCTACTCATGACTTCTGGCTCACGGCTGCTGGTCGGCCCACCAGGCCGTCAGGGCCTCGCGTGCCTCGTCCTGGGTCATCGGCCCGCGATCCATCCGCAGTTCCAGCAGATGCTTGTAGGCCATGCCGACCTCACGGCCGGGGCCGAGCCCGAGGATCTCCATGATCTGGTTGCCGTCCAGGTCGGGCCGGATCGAGTTGAGCTCCTCCTCCTCGGACAGCTTCTCGATCCGCTTCTCGAGCTCGTCGTAGGTGCGGCGCAAACGATCGGCCTTGCGCTGGTTGCGCGTGGTGCAGTCGGCCCGGGTGAGGATGTGCAGGCGGGGCAGCTGGTCTCCGGCGTCACGCACGTAGCGGCGTACCGCTGAGTCGGTCCACTCCCCCGAGCCGTAGCCGTGGAACCGCAGGTGCAACTCGACCAGGTGGGACACGGCCTCGGTCTGGTCCTTGGAGAACCGCAGCGCCTTCATCCGTTTGCGGGTCAGCTTGGCGCCGACGACGTCGTGGTGGTGGAAGGTGACCGTCCCGTCGTCGACGAAGCGGCGGGTCCTGGGCTTGCCGACGTCGTGCATCAGGGCGGCGAAGCGCGAGGTGAAGTCGGGCTCGTCCAGTCCCAGACGGCCCTCGAGCTCGATGGACTGCTCGAGCACGGTCAGGGTGTGTTCGTAGACGTCCTTGTGGCGGTGGTGTTCGTCGCGTTCCAACGCCAGCGCGGGAAGTTCAGGCAGCACCCGGGCGGCGAGCCCGGTCTCCACCAGGAGGGTCAGACCCAGGCGGGGGTACGGCGCGCAGATCAGTTTGACCAACTCGTCACGGACCCGTTCGGCCGAGATGATCTCGATGCGCTCGGCCATCGCGGTCATGGCAGCGACGACGTCGGGGTGGACGGTGAAGCCCAGTTGGGCGGCGAACCGGGCCGCCCGCATCATCCGCAGCGGGTCGTCGGAGAAGGAGTCCTCGGGGGTGCCCGGGGTCCGCAGGACCCGGTGCGCCAGGTCGATCACCCCGCCGTAGGGGTCCTCGACCTCGCGGCCCGGCATCCGGACCGCCATCGCGTTGACCGTGAAGTCGCGTCGACCCAGGTCGCCGTCCAGGGAGTCGCCGAAGTCGACGTCGGGCTTGCGCGAGGTGGCGTCGTACACCTCGGAGCGGTAGGTCGTGACCTCCACGATCCACTCGCCTTTGCGGGCCCCGATCGTGCCGAACTCGCGGCCCATGTCCCACAGTCCGTGTCCCCAGCCCTTGAGTAGACGCTCGGTCTCCTCGGGCAGCGCGGACGTCGCGAAGTCGAGGTCGTTGTGCTGGCGACCGAGCATCGCGTCGCGCACCGGCCCGCCGACCAGGGCAAGTTCGTGCCCGGCGTCGGCGAAGCGGCGGCCCAGTTCGTCGATCACCGGGGCGATCCGGTCCAACTCCCGGGTCACCGAGGCCTGCACCTCACTGACCTGGAGGGTCGGCAGCGCCGCGGGGTCGGGGGCTGTGCTCGAGGATGGCACGCCGCCCGAGGAACGCACGCCGCCCGAGGAGGGCGTGGCGGTCGAAGCGGGCGTTGCGGGGGACGAATCGGGCACGACCGGAGTCTAGGTCCCACCCCGCCTTCACCACGAAGTGCGCCAAATGGCCCCACCAAGTTCGCCGAATGGCCCTTTGAGATCGGGCCACGGTGACCTTCAAGGGCCATTTCACGGCTTTCGGGGGGCCATTTCACGGACTTCGCGTCCCCATTTGGCGGACTTCGTGGGGGATGGGGTGCAGCGTGAGGGATACCGGTACGCCGGCCCGATACCCTCGCGGAGTGGTCAGAGCTGTGGGGTGTGCGCGCCGTGGAGCCCTGCTGACCCTGCTGCTGACCCCTCTCCTGCTGGCCCTGCTCCTGTTGGCCCTGGTCCTGCCGGTCCCGCCCAGCCAGGCGTCCCCGCCCGTCCAGGCCGCGGCATCCGCGGTCGACGAGGAGTACGACCCACCGCTGACCATCACCATCGACTCGCTCAACCCCTCCTACGTCCCGCGCTCTGGGATCCTGCGGGTGACCGGCGAGGTGCACAACGCCGACGAGGTCGACTGGGAGAACATCAACGTCTACTCCTTCCTCGGCGACGCCCCGATGACCACGTCCGTCGAGGTGGCCCAGGCCACCGAGACCGACCCGGAGCAGGGGGTCGGTGACCGGATCATCGCCGCGGGCACCGAGGACAAGATCGAGCGCATCGCCCCGGGTGAGAGCGCGGTCTTCTCCCTGGCGATCCCGCGATCGGAGCTCGACGTGACCGAGGCGGGGGTCTACTGGTTCGGCGTACACGCCATCGGATCCAGCGCGACCGACCCGCGAGACGGGACCTCGGTCGCCGACGGACGGGCCCGCACGTTCCTGCCCTACGTCCCCGAGTCCACCCAGGGGTCCCTCAAGACGGCGCTGGTCATCCCCCTGCGGCGCTACCTGGACTTCGCCCCCAACGGCTCCCTGGCCGACCCGGACGCCTGGGGAAAGGCCCTCGCGCCCGGCGGTCGGCTCCGGGCCGCCGTCGACTTCGGTGCCGCAGCCGGGGACCGGCCCGTCAGTTGGCTGGTCGACCCGGCCCTGCCCGACGCCGTACGCCGTCTCAGCACCGGCAACGGGGGCCGATCGCTGGCACCGACCACGGCCGATCCGAGCGATCTCGACGCATCGACCCCGGGCCCTTCGGAGTCGAGCAGTGACCCCGTGCCCGAACCGCCCCCGGCAGAGCCGACCGACGCACCCGACCTGCTTCCTCCCGAGATCGAGGCCACGGCCACCGACGCCGAGGCCTGGCTCAACCGCCTCGACGAGGCGCTGGCCGACTCGGAGGTCCTCACCCTCCCCTACGGCGACCTCGACGTCGCCGCAGCCGCCGAGCAGGACCCCGCGGCCTATCAGCGGGCCCGCAACCGGCCCGGCGGGGTGCTCACCTCGCTCGGCATCGAGCCCAACCCCGCCATCGCCGCACCCGCCGGCTACCTGAACCCCGCCGGGTTCGGTCTGGTGGGCGACGAGACCGTCCTGGTGACCGACGAGATGTTCGGTGACGACGTGCCCGGGGTCGCCTCGGTCGACGGTCGTCGTATCGCCGTCACCTCCTCCGGTGTCGCGGCCGGCGGACCGGGGCCCCAGCGGCCACTGGGGGTCATAGCCCTGCGCCAGCGACTGCTCTCCGAGGCCGCAGTCCGACTCCTCAGTCCCGGTCGACTGCCCCTGGTCGTTCAGCTGCCCCCCAAGTGGCGACCCGCAGGCGGGGCCGACTTCTTCAACGGCCTGGACGTCGACTGGCTCGACCTGACCACCGTGGCTGACGCCACCGCCCGCAACGGATCACCCCGCGACGCCGAGGACCTGGTCTACCCGGACTCCCAGAGTCGCCGGGAACTGGACCGAGCCAGCTTCCAAACCGCCACCGAGCTGGCCCAGGCCGGGGCGAGCCTGCAGAACCTGCTCACCCGCAACGACCGGATCGGGGTCGCGGTGGCCGACCAGGCCCTCACCTCACTGTCGTACGGCGCCCGCCAGGCTCCCGCGAAGGCGCGCACCGCGGCGCTGGTGTCGAAGGCCTGGATCGAGGGACGTCTGCGTTCGGTCGAGATCACCGCACCCTCGGGCGTGACCCTGACCGGTGACAGCGGGGAGTTCGGCGCGATCGTGGAGAACAAGCTCAATCAGCCCGTCACCGTCGACATCCGGGCCGTCGCACAGGACGGCGCGATCACCATCGACCCGGTCCCGCCCATCCTCCTGGCCCCGGGCGCTCGCACCTCGGTCAACCTCACCGCGTTCTCCGCCGACGCCGGGGTGCACAACGTGGAGCTGATGTTGACCGACTCCGCCGGGAACCTCCTGGGCAGCAGCGACTCGCTGCCGATCAGATCAGCGCAGGTCAGCGGGGTGATCTGGGTGATCATGGGCTCCGGCGCGATCTTGCTGTTCGGAGCCATCGGCGTACGTCTCTTCCGCCGGGTACGCGGCGAACGGGCCGCCACCCGACGTCAGGCCCACACTCCCGAAACGGCAGCCCCATGACGACATCGGATCAGACCGACGACCAGAAGATCCTCGCCTCCACCGCCGTCATGGCCGCCGGGACCATCGTGTCCCGCGCCAGCGGGTTCGTCCGATCGGCGCTGCTGGCCGCCGCCCTCGGCGTCCAGGTGCACGCCGAGCTGTTCAACATCGCCAACACCATCCCGAACATGCTCTACATCCTGCTGGCGGGCGGGATCTTCAACGCCGTGCTGGTGCCCCAACTGGTCCGCGCGATGCGCAACGACGAGGACGGGGGCGAGGCCTACACCAACCGGATCATCACCCTGGCCGGTCTGTTCCTGGCGGTCGCCACCGCGGCCCTGGTCGTGGCGGCACCGCTGGTGATGGCCGTCCTGCTCAACGGCGAGTACTCCGGACCCGAGCTCGTCGAACAACGTCAGTCGGCCATCGACTTCGCCCGCTACTGCCTGCCGCAGGTCTTCTTCTACGGCATGTTCGTCCTGGTCGGGCAGATCCTGAACTCCCGACAGCGGTTCGGGCCGATGATGTGGGCCCCGATCGCGAACAACGTGATCGCGATCCTGGTCCTGGTGACCTACCTGTTCGTCTTCGGGGCCGCGACGACCGCCGAGCAGACGGCGGCGTACAGCACCAACGAGGAACTGCTCCTCGGTATCGGTTCGACCCTGGGGATCGTGGCCCAGTTCCTCATCCTGATCCCCTACCTGAAGTCCGCGGGCTTCACCTATCGACCGCGCTTCGACTTCCGCAACACCGGCCTGGGCCACACCCTGCGCCTGGGTCTGTGGACGGTGCTGTTCATCATCGTCAACCAGATCGCCTACGTCGTGGTGGTGCGGTTGGGCTCCGGTGGACCCGCGGAGAGCAACGACGGCACCGGCACGGTGATCTACGCCGGCGCGTTCCTGATCGTGATGGTTCCGCACTCGATCATCACCGTCTCCCTGGCCACCGCGGTGATGCCCCGCCTCTCCGCGCTGGCCGCCGAGAACGACTACGCCGCCGTGGCCCGCTCCCTGGCCTCGTCGGTGCGCTCGGCGATGGCGGTCGTCGTACCCTTCGCGGCGCTGCTGCCACTCCTGGCCCCGGACCTGGCCAAGCTGATCTGGGGCTACCTCGCCGCCGCGGAGACCTACCCCCGCTACGTGCCGACCCTTTCCCTGTTCGGGGCCGGGCTGATCTTCTTCACCCTGCACTACCTGATGCTGCGGGGCTTCTACGCCCTCGAGGACACCCGCACGGTCTTCTTCATCCAGTGCGCCGTGGCGGGCACGAACATCGTCATGGCGCTCACCCTGGTCGCGCTGACCGATGCCGCGTTCACCGCGCCGGCCCTGGTCCTGGCCTACACCGCGTCGTACGTCGTGGGCTCTGCGGTCTCCTACGCCGTCCTGCGGCACCGGCTCGGTGGGCTCGAGACACCCAGGCTGGTCCGATTCATGGCCCGACTGCTGCTGGTCGTCGGGGGATCCACGGGCCTGGCCCTGGCCACCGCCCTGCTCCTGCGCCACCTGACCGGTGAGGCGACCTTCCCCGTCGCGATCCTGCGCACAGGGGTGATCGCGGCGGTCGACCTCGTCGCCTTCGTCCTGCTCGCCCGGGCCGTACGCCTGCACGAGGTCACCTCCATCATCACGATGGTCACCGACCGCCTTCCTGCACGCCTGCGTCGATGAGCCCCGGATCGAAGGGCGATACATCGGCCGTTTGCTCCCCCAGCCACCGGTCAATCCGTTTACAGTGATCCCACAGGGCAAGGCCATCGAGAGGACCGGTGTGCGACAGGCGATTCGACCCGGCGACGTGCTCGCCGGTCGCTATCGGCTCGTGGACCTGCTCACCGAAACCGGGGGCGGGCGATTCTGGCGTGCCCACGACCAGGTCCTGGAACGCACCGTCGCGCTGCACATCCTCGACGCCCAGGACCGTCGCTCCACGGCCCTGCTCAAGGCGGCTCGCTCCTCGGCCACCGTCCAGGACGCCCGCCTGCTGCGAGTGCTCGACGCCGAAGTGACCGAGGGCGTCTGTTACGTCGTCAACGAGTGGGGAAGCGGCACCTCCCTCGACCTGCTGATCAGTCGCGGACCCCTGGGACCGCGACGAGCCGCCTGGCTCGTGGCCGAGGTCGCCGATTCACTGGCCACCGCCCACTCCCAGAACGTGCCGCACGGGCACCTCGTCCCCGAGAACATCCTGGTCGACCAGCACGGTGAGATCCGGATCATCGGCCATGGGGTCGACGCCGCCCTGCGGGGCCTGACGTTGGACCGACCGGGCAACGACGTCCTCGACCTGGCCGGCCTCCTCTACTGCGCCCTGACCACCCGATGGGGCGGGCCCTCGGAGTCGGTCGTTCCGCCGGCACCCACGGAGCATCACCAGGTCCTGCGCCCACGACGGGTCCGCGCCGGGGTCCCCCGGCCTCTCGACGTCCTTTGTGACGCCGTCCTCCACCCGCACCTGGGTCGACGCGATCTGGGTGACATCACAACCGCCGCCGGGATCCGCGACTACCTCACCGAGTACGTCGGCGACCCGGCCGGGATTCCCGCCGCCCTGTTGGCCAGTTGCCCGGACCGCCGGGAACCCGACCAGGTCGTCCTGCCCGCCGCCCCTGAGTTGGCCGCGAGCGCGATCGCCACCCTGCATCAGCCAGGCCAGGCAGTGAATCAAGCCCCGCCCCAGGCCCCGACCCACACACCGGCCCAGCCGTCGAGCCAGTCTGCGGCCCAAACACCGGCCCAAACACCGGCCCAGCCGCCACCCCAGCCTGCAGCGTCCGATCTGCAGGAGGACCGTCCCACCGAGGCGGGTCTGCCGATCTTCGGGGACGACGAGGACGACGTCGAGTGGTTCCAGGCCAGGGCCAGCCGACCCAAGCCGCCTCCCGCCTTCGAGGAACCGGCCTCCCGGCCCCTGTTCGCCCCCGACCCCGAGGGCGGCGGACCCGTGCGCACCCCTCGCCGGTTGGGTGAACGCGCGGTGGATCGCGCGCAGGCGGAGCAAGCGCTGTCCAGCGCGCCAGCGGGCTACGGCCTCAGCGGAGACACCTCCACCGACGCTGCGCCGGTCCCGCGTGGGTTCTGGCCCTGGGAGACCATGGGCGGAAGTCGGGCTACGACCGAGCGCGCCGTCGAGCAGAGCGGTGCCGGTCCAGGAGCCGGAGCGTTGCTCGAGGCCGAGGACGAGGTCCCGGGACGCAACTGGGTTCGCCTGGGCATCGGCGCGTTGGCCCTGCTCGTCCTGGCCGTCTCTGTCCTGGTCGCGTTCACGGTCACCCGCGGGCCCGGGGCCGAGCCGGATGCCGACCCCTCCACCGACAGCGCCTCCCCCAGCGCCGACCCGTCCACCACGGAGCCCCTGACCGGACTCCAGGCCACCGACCTCGATCCGGCCGGAACGCCGGTGCCGGAGGAGAACCCCGAGCTCGCCCCGCTGGCCGTCGACGGGGATCGCTCCACCGTGTGGCAGACCGAGGGGTACTTCGAACAGCTGGGACCCCAGGGCCTGAAGACCGGCGTCGGTCTGACCATCGACCTCGGCGCCACCACGGAGGTCACCGACGTCCGGGTGTTCTTCCAGGGCACCCCGACCGACGTCGAGTTGTACCTCACCGACGAGGTGCCCACCGACGTCGAGGGCCTCGAGCCCATCAGCACCGGTACGGCGACCGAGGAGGGTCTGGTGCTGACCCCCGACTCGGCGCCCTCCGGTCGATACCTCGTGGTCTGGCTCACCGCCCTTCCGGCGGACGGGGACCGCTTCCGCGGCCGCGTGGCCGAGGTCGTGGTGCGGGGGGCCTCCAGGTGAGCGTCCCGGCCCCACCCGAGGACCAACCGGACGCCCCACAAGACGCCGAGCCGGACAACCAGCCCGATGACCGGCCCGACTCTGGGCCCACCGACGCCGAACTCCTGGCTGCGCACGTGGCCGGACAGCCCGAGGCCTTCGGCATCCTGTTCGCCCGTCATCGGGACCGGCTCTGGGCCGTGTCGCTGCGCACCATGGGCAACCCCGAGGACGCCGCCGACGGCCTGCAGGACGGACTGATCGCCGCCTACCGACGCGCGGAAACCTTCCGGGGAGACTCGCAGGTCACCACCTGGCTTCACCGCGTCGTCGTCAACGCCTGCCTGGACCGGCTGCGCGCGGCGAAGGTGCGGCGTACCGAACCCCTTCCCGACGATCGCGAGGATCACCCGGATCGCGACGCGTCCAGCACCTCGGCGACCGAGTCCCAGGATCCGGCGGAGCTGAGCGTGGTGGCCGAGCGACGTCGCCTCGTGCTGCGGGCGTTGGCCACCCTGCCGCCCGAACAGCGCGCCGCCCTGGTGCTGGTGGACATGGAGGGCTACCCCGTTTCCGAGGTGGCGCTGATGCTCGATTGCCCCACGGGTACGGTTAAGTCCCGCTGTTCGCGAGGGCGTGCGCGCCTCGCCGTCGAACTCCGGGACCTTCTGGAGGTAGCTTCGGGCGAACCCTCCCCCCCGACCGGGAACCACGAGTCGACCTCACCCGTCTCATCCTCGACAACACCACGTGCCCCACCCACCCGAAGCGACACCCCATCCGGCACCTAGCCGCCCCCCGAGTACCTCAGGAGAACACTGCAGATGACCGACCAGGAGCGCGATCTTCCGTCGAAGGATGACGCTCGTGTGCGGCAACTGCTGGCCGACGCCCGAGTCGACTCACCGACTCCGCCGGAGGTCGTACGCCGTCTGGACGGGGTCCTGCACGGGCTGGAGGGAGTGCCCGGCGAGAGCGCAGAACCGGTCGTCGACCACCTGACCCGACGCCGACGCCGGAACGTGTCGCGTCTGCTGCTCGCCGCGGCAGCAGTCGTCGTGGCCGGGATCGGGATCAACGCCATCGTCGACGAACCCGAACCCGACGCGGCCCCCACGACCGCCCTCGAGGCAAGTGCGGACGCCGGCGCCACCGATTCGCAGGACGTGCCCGACCGAACCCGAGCCACCGACCCGCTGGGCGACCTCGAGGCGCCCCTCGCGGCGGCCCCGGAAGCATCGGCCGACCAGGACACCCAGCGCACGACCAAGTCCGCGTCGTACGCCATCGCTCTGGGCGGTGGGGGTCTGAACCAGGCCGTCCAGCGCGTGATGCGGGCAGCCCGTGGCGCGGCGGTCTCCGAGAGCGGGTACCTCGACCTCGCCGACGCCGAGCTGGGCCCGGGGCTGAGCCTCGTGGGCGACTTCGTGTGCACCCCGGCGGCCTGGGGGCGCGGACGGCTGATCCCCATCTACTACGGGGGAACCCCCAACGTGCTTGCCCTGCGCACACCCATCGGCAAGACGCAGGTCGTCGACGTACTCCAGTGCGGCACCGGCGACATCGTTCGCTCGCTCTCCTTCGCGACGGGTCGCTGAGCCGTTCCACAGCTCGTCTGGTGCGTCACACGCCCGTCGCGCGTCCGGCACAGGTCCGCATGGCGGCGCCCCTGAGCGGTCCCCACGTTGACCGATCGGGAATGATCTGGCAGAACGTGCCGTTAGGCCGTCGTACCCCACCGAAAGTGACGTGTGATGCCTGACCTTCGCAATGTGATCATCATCGGCTCCGGCCCCTCCGGCTACACCGCCGGCGTGTATGCCGCCCGAGCCAGTCTCGAGCCTCTCCTGTTCGAAGGCTCGGTCACCTCCGGCGGCGCGCTGATGAACACCACCGAGGTGGAGAACTTCCCCGGCTTCCGTGACGGCATCATGGGTCCCGCCCTGATGGACGAGATGCGCGCCCAGGCCGAGCGGTTCGGCGCGGAGATCATCTCCGACGACATCATCGAGGTCGACCTGACCGGCGACGTCAAGACCGTGAAGACGGCCACCGACACCTACACCGCCCGCTCGATCATCCTGGCGACCGGTTCGTCCTACCGGAAGCTGGATCTGCCGCGGGAGGACGAGTTGTCCGGTCGCGGCGTGTCCTGGTGCGCCACCTGCGACGGGTTCTTCTTCAAGAACCAACACATCGCGGTCGTCGGCGGCGGCGACTCCGCGATCGAGGAGGCGACCTTCTTGACCCGGTTCGCCTCCAAGGTCTCCCTGATCCACCGCCGCGGGGAACTGCGGGCCTCCAAGATCATGCAGGAGCGCGCGTTCGCGGACCCGAAGCTCGAGATGGTGTGGAACTCCGAGATCGCCGAGATCCACGGCGAGGAGAGCCTCGAGGGCCTCACCCTGCGCGACACCGTCACCGGTGAGACCAGTCCCCTGGACGCCACCGGACTGTTCATCGCCATCGGTCACGACCCGCGTTCGGAACTGCTCGCGGGCCAGATCGACCTCGACGTCGAGGGCTACGTCCTGGTCAACCACCCCTCGACGTCCACGAACCTGGCCGGCGTCTTCGCGGCCGGCGACCTGGTCGACCACCACTACCGCCAGGCCATCACGGCCGCTGGCACCGGCTGCTCCGCGGCCCTGGACGCCGAGCGGTACCTCGCCGACCTCGACCACGCCGCCTCCACCGCGGGCTCGGCCGAGGACACCGACCGCGAGGTCGCCGAAACCCAGCCCGTCAACGCCTGAGCGCAGCACCACCCCCGAACAACCCCGAACAACCCCGGTCCCACCCGAGCCAATCCATCCCGCAACATCCCAGCACGACAACCACAGTTAGGAATCACCATGGGCAACATGTCACCCGTCACCGACGCAGAGTTCGAGGCGCAGGTCCTCAAGGCCGAGCAGCCCGTTCTCGTCGACTTCTGGGCCGAATGGTGCGGTCCGTGCCGTCAGGTCTCCCCGATCCTCGACGAGATCGCCGGCGCCAACGGCGAGAAGATGACGTTCTACAAGATGAACGTCGACGAGAACCCGGTCACCCCGGCGTCGTACCGCGTCACCGGCATCCCGACCATCAACGTCTATAAGGGCGGCGAGGTCGTCCGCAGCATCGTCGGCGCCAAGCCGAAGGCTGCCCTGCTCAAGGAGCTCGAGGAGTTCCTGGCCTGATCGACCTGGCCTGATCGACCTCTCGGTCGAGCCTGAAATCACCCGGCCGCATCCCCGACGTTCGCGTCGAGGGTGCGGCCGTTGGTGTTGGTATGCCTAAACCCGGGCGCGTCACCGACCGGTGACCTGCGAGGATGACCGCGTGCGCCAGATCCGTCAGAGCCGCAAGCTCCTCAATGTCCGCTACGACGTGCGGGGACCCATCCTCGTCGAGGCCCAGCGATTGGAGGCGGAGGGTCACCGGATCCTGAAACTGAACATCGGGAACCCCGCACCCTTCGGGTTCGAGGCGCCGGAGGCCATCCTGGCCGATGTACGCCATCACCTGGCCGACTCCCAGGGCTACAGCGACTCCCGCGGCATCTACTCAGCGCGGACGGCGGTGGCGCAGTACTACCAGCAGTGCGGTCTGCGGGATGTCGAGGTCGAGGACGTCTTCATCGGCAACGGCGTCTCCGAACTCATCTCGATGGTGCTGCAGGCGTTCATCGACGACGGCAACGAGATCCTCATCCCGGCCCCCGACTACCCGTTGTGGACCGGGGCGGTCACGCTCTCGGGCGGTACGCCGGTGCACTACCTGTGCGACGAGGCCAACGGCTGGAACCCGGATCTGGCCGACATCGAAGCCAAGATCACCGAGCAGACCCAGGCCCTGGTCATCATCAACCCGAACAACCCCACCGGCGCGGTCTACAGCAAGGAGATCGTCGCCGGTCTCATCGACATCGCCCGCCGGCACGAGTTGGTCGTGTTCGCCGACGAGATCTACGAGAAGATCCTCTTCGAGGACGCGGTGCATCACCACGCCGCCAAGGAGGCCGGCTCCGACGTCCTGTGCCTGACCTTCAGCGGGCTGTCCAAGGCCTATCGCGTGTGCGGCTACCGGGCAGGCTGGGTGATGATCTCCGGGCCCAAGGAGGTCGCCCAGGACTTCTTGGAGGGACTGACCCTGGTCGCCAACATGCGCATGTGCGCCAATGTGCCCGCCCAGCACGCGATCCAGACCGCTCTGGGTGGGTATCAGTCGATCGAGGAGTTCATCGGGCCCGGCGGTCGGTTCTACGAGCAGAGCATGCTCGCCGACCGGCTGCTCAACGAGATCCCCGGCGTCAGCTCGGTCAAACCCCAGGGGGCGCTGTACTGCTTCCCGCGCCTGGACCCCGAGGTTTACCCCATCGAGGACGACCAGGCCTTCGTCATCGAGCTGCTCCGGGCCAAGAAGTTGCTGGTCACCCACGGTTCGGGCTTCAACTGGCCCAAGCCCGACCACTTCCGGCTCGTCACGCTTCCGGACGTGGACATGCTCACCGAGGCCATCGGCCGCATCTCGGACTTTCTCGCCACCCAGCGCTAGGGGCCTCGCACGTCGTACGCTTCGCGGAACCACCCCGTGTCCGCCGCGTCCGAGGAGTCCCCGTTGCTCGACCTCACCTATCCACCGATCATCCTGACGGCCAAGACCCTGTTTCGCGCCCTGGGGCAGACCTTCCGGATGAGCGGCGCCGAGCACGTTCCGCGCAAGGGTGGGGTGATGCTCGCGGTCAACCACATCGGGTACGTCGACTTCGTCTACGGCGGACTGGCCGCCAACCCCTCGGGTCGCCTGGTGCGCTTCATGGCCAAGCGCGAGATCTTCGACAACAAGTTCGGTGGACCGCTGATGCGCTCCCTGCACCACATCGAGGTCGACCGGGGTGCTGGGCTGGCGTCGTACGCCACAGCGGTGGACTACCTGAAGAAGGGTGAGGCGGTCGGGATCTTCCCCGAGGCCACCATCTCGCGGGCCATGGAGCTCAAGGAGTTCAAGACCGGCGCAGTGCGAATCGCGGCCGACGCGGGGGTCCCCCTGGTGCCGGTGATCCTCTGGGGAACCCAGCGGATGCTGACCAAGGACCACGACAAGGACTTCTCCCGCGGGAAGACGATCGTGATCAAGGTCGGTGAACCCCTGTATCCCACCGGTGAGGACCCGGTCGCCGAGACCGCGGAGCTGAAGGCGCGCATGTCGGTGTTGCTCGATGAGGCGATCGCGGAGTATCCCCCGGAGGAGCAGCCTCCCGGATCCTGGTGGTTGCCGGCCCGTCACGGTGGTTCGGCCCCGACGTTGGAGGAGGCCGAGCGCCTCGACGCCGAGGAGAAGCGCGAACGAGCCGCCAAGCGAGCCGCCCGCAGGGCCAAGGGCTGAACCCTCGCCGCCGGTGGTTGAGGTGTGACGAGCGCCAGCGAGGAGCCTCGAGACCCCCGGCCCACACGGGAACCAGGGCTTGGTTTCGAGGCTCGCTGCGCTCACACCTCAACCAGCGCGTTAGCGCTATATCGACAAAGCGACCTATGGACTAGTAACTAGATCGGCTTGTCGGTTCGATTTCTCGGGTCGATCACGTCCACGATGCGGCGGAGGTCATCCAGCGAGGCGAACTCGATGGTGACCTTGCCCTTGCGTTGACCCAGATCCACCTTCACCCGGGTCTCGAGGCGGTCGGAGAGACGTTCGGCCAGGTCAGCGAGCCCTGGGGCTGTGGGCTTGCGTCGCTTGACCCGAGCCTCCTCACCCTTCTCCAGGCCGCCGACAGCAACGATCTCCTCGATTCCGCGGACGGAAATCCCCTCGGCGACGATCCGCTGAGCCATCCGGTCCTGGATCTCGGCGTCATCGATCGCCAGAAGTGCCCGCGCGTGACCTGCGGACAGGACGCCCGCCGCGACTCGGCGTTGCACCGCCGGAGTCAGGCGCAGCAAGCGCAGTGTGTTGCTGATCTGCGGGCGGGACCGACCGATCCGCGAGGCGAGTTCTTCGTGGGTGCAGCCGAAGTCCTCCAGCAACTGACCGTAGGCAGCCGCCTCCTCGAGCGGGTTGAGCTGAGCGCGGTGCAGGTTCTCGAGCAGGGCGTCGCGCAGCATGTCCTCGTCGTCGGTCTGACGCACGATCGCCGGGATGACGCTGAGGCCCGCCACCTGGGAGGCGCGCCAGCGACGCTCCCCCATGACCAACTCGTAGCCCTGATCCCGCTTGCGCACCACGATGGGCTGGAGGAGCCCGATCTCGGTGATGGAGTGAACCAGCTCGGCCAGCGCCTCCTCCTCGAAGACCTGGCGGGGCTGCACCCGGTTCGGAACGATCTCCTCGATCGGTAGCTCGGCGAAGTAGGCACCAGAGGGGATAGCGTTCTCGACCACCGCAGCCGAGGGTCCCTGCTGGGGGACCGCTCCGGATCCGTTCGATTCGCTGGCCGTGGGCCCGGCACTCGGACCGGACGACCCGGGAGTACCGGGCGCCTCGGTCGGAATCAACGACCCCAGACCCCGACCCAGTCCTCGGCGCTGCTGACGTGAATCGCTCATCGTGTGGTTCCCCTCGTGGCGATCTCTCGCGCGGCTTCGAAGTAACTCAGGGCCCCGGGGGAGCCCGGGTCGTAGGTCATCACGGTCTGGGCGTACGACGGCGCCTCGGAGACGCGCACCGATCGCGGGATCGAGGTTTTCAGCACCTGCGCACCGAAGTGGTCGCGCACCTCCTGAGCGACGCCGGCCGCGAGGCGGGTGCGGGCGTCGTACATCGTCACCAGGATCGTGGACACGCTGAGTGTGGGGTTGAGGTGAGCCCGCACCATCTCGACGGTCTCGATCAGCTGACCGAGTCCTTCGAGGGCGTAGTACTCCGCCTGGATCGGGATCATCATCTCGTCACCGGCCACCAAGGCGTTGAGCGTCAACAGACCTAGCGACGGGGGACAGTCCACGAAGACGTAGTCGTACCGGTCTTCTCCCGATTCCGCCTGGGTCCCGATGCCCGGGTGAGCAGACAAGGCGCGCTTCAACCGGTTCTCCCGCGCCACCAGGCTCACCAGTTCGATCTCCGCGCCGGCCAGATCGATGGTGGCTGGTACGACGTCCAGGTTGGGGATATCTGGACAGGCCGAGATGACGTCCTGGAGGGGGACCCCATCAACCAACATGTCGTAGGTGGACGGCACCCCCCGGTGGTGATCCACGGCCAGCGCGGTCGAGGCGTTGCCCTGCGGGTCCAGGTCGATGACCAGGACCCGTTGGCCCAGTTGAGCCAGGCCGGCGGCGACGTTGACGGTCGAGGTGGTCTTGCCTACCCCGCCCTTCTGGTTGGCCACTACGAAGATCCGGGTGGCCTCCGGCCGGGTCACCGAGGGCCGGGCGGTCGTAGCCTGACGGGCCAGCAAGCTGTGCTGGGCCGCCCGGGCCAGAGGCGTCAGGTTGTCGTCGAACTCCGGGCCCTCGGCCAGGTCGGCCGCGGTGCGCACGACGAACTCGGTTTCACGTGAAACCGAAGGAGAGCCGTCTGTTTCACGTGAAACAGAGGCCGGATCGGTCTCGCTGACCCCCGTGGGGGTGTCCTGCGGGACGCTATCGCTCACTGGGAACGCCTCGACTTCCGCTTGCTAGAGGTTCGCGGCCGACTGGCGGGGGAGGACCCGGGGCCGCGTGGCAAAGATACTCGGCTGGGGTCTCCCCAGGGAATTCTGACGACGAAAGTGGACTCCGAACCATCGGCGGGGATCAGTTGCTCCACCGTAGGGGTGCCGGCCGACAACTTTTGGAGGTGCTCCCTATGTTCAGCGACCTCCTCAGCGGCACTCGATCCTTTCAGGGCCAGCACCTCACCCAGGGGGGAGCAGAGGGGGAGGCACCACCCCACCAGTCGGTCCAGGGGAGCAACCGCGCGCGAACAGACGACGTCGAAGGTACGCGTGCCATGGAACTCCTCGGCGCGCCCGCGTAACACCTCCACATTGCTCAGACCCAGGTCAGCGACCACTTCGTCGAGAAAATTGGTTCGGCGTAACAAGGGCTCCAACAACGTGAACTCGAGATCGGGTCGCAGGATCGCCAGCACCAGACCCGGGAGACCAGCACCGGAGCCGACATCACACACCGTTCCGGACTCGGGCAGCAGGTGAGCCGGTAGCGCACAGTTCAATACGTGTCGGCTCCAGAGGCGGGGCGTCTCACGAGGCCCGATCAGACCCCGCACGACTCCCGCATCGGCCAACCACCCGACGTACTCCTGCGCCATTTCAAGACCTGGGGAAGTGAAGACCCCCCGCACCGAATCCGGAACGGGGGGCACTTCGCCAGGTGAACGGGTCGTCACGCGTGACCCAACCGGGGCAGTTTCACGTGAAACACCACTACTCCGCCGGCAGGACGACGACGAAGCGGCGAGGCTCGGTCCCCTCGGATTCCGAGACCAGACCCGCCCCCGCCACGGCATCGTGCACGACCTTGCGTTCGAAGGGCGACATCGCGGTGAGGGACTCGCGCTCACCGGACTCCCGCACCCGAGCGACCACATCCGCGGCCAGGGCTTCCAGCTCTTCGCGACGCTGGGCGCGGTGGCCGCCCACGTCGAGCATCAGACGTGAACGCTCACCGGTTTCGCGGTACACCGCGAGACGGGTCAGCTCCTGAAGGGCTTCTAGGACCTGCCCGTCAGAACCAACCAACTGGCCGAGGTTCTCGCCCACGATCGAAACGGCAGCACGATCGCCTTCGACGTCCATGTCGAGGTCACCATCAAGATCGGCGATGTCCAGCAACTCTTCGAGGTAGTCCGCAGCGATGTCGCCCTCGCGCTCGAGCAACGTGAGGCGGTTGCTGCTCGATCCCGTGGTGGGCTCGGTGGCTTCCTCGGTCTGCTCGGCTTCCGGAGTCTCTTCGACCTGATCCACGTCAGAACTCATTTCTTGCCACCCTGCTTCTTCTTCTTGATCGGCGGGCCGTATGCCGGCCCCTTGGCTTGGGTCGATCCGCGATCGACGGGTTTAGTCGGCGACGGCTCCGCGCCGGTGCCCGGCGTCTCGGAGGGCGACTGGGACGGGGTCTGGGGTTGCGCCTTGGCCGCGGACTGCTTGCGTTGCGCCTTCGTCTGACGCTTGGGCTGCTGACGCTGGACGGGACGCTGCTCCTCCTCGACGAGGGTGGCCACTCCGCCGGTGCCCTCGTCATCGGCGACGCCGATGCCCTTCTTCAGGTCACGCTGACGCTTGGCGTCGAAGGCCGGTGTGCCGGGAGCCGGGTTGTTCCGAATCACGTAGAACTGCTGACCCATCGTCCACAGGTTAGAGGTCGTCCAGTACATCAACACCGCGATCGGGAAGTACACACCACCGAGACCGAAGGCCACGGGCAGGACGTAGAGCAGGATCTTCTGCTGCTGGGCGTACTGGCCGGTCATCGCGTCGGCCGGCATGTTCTTGCTCATCAACTGACGCTGGGTGATGAACGTGGTGGCGGTCATGGCCAGAACCAGCACGGCAGAGAGCAGCATCACGCCGATGTCGGCGCCACCTGAGGTCCACGGACCCGACTGCAGAAAGGTTTCCTTGATCGGGATCTGCCCGAACAGTTCCGCCTGGCCGAACTCCACGGCCTTGGCGTCGGTGAGGAACCCTCGTCCCTCTTGATTCTTCGCGGCGAAGTCGATGAGCCGGAACAGGGCGAAGAAGATCGGCATCTGCAGCAGGATCGGCAAGCAGGAGGCGAACGGGTTGGTGCCCGCATCCTTGTAGAGCTTCATCGTCTCTTCGGCCAGCTTCTGCCGGTCGTGGCCGTACTTCTTCTGCAGTTCCTTGACCTTGGGCTGGATCAACTGCATGTTGCGACTGGACTTGATCTGCTTCACGAACAGCGGGATCAGCGCTGTGCGGATCACCAGGGTCAGTCCGACGATGGACAACACCCAGGACAGACCGCCCTCGGGGTCCAGTCCCACCAACGTCCAGATCTCGTGCCAACCGAGCATGATGGCGGAGATGACGTAGTAGAGCGGCGTCATGATGAAGCCGCCGATGTCGCCGAAGATTCCCATGAATTCAGGCTCCTTGTTGGGTGGATACAGAAGATTTCACGGGCGGTACGTGATCGACTCCGCCTTCGGCCCAGGGGTGGCAGCGACCCACACGACGAGCCGCCAACCAACTACCTCGCACGCTTCCGTGCACCTGCACCGCCTCGAGAGCGTAGGCCGAACATGTGGGGTAGTACCGGCACACTTGGCCGTAGAGCGGACTGATCACCGCACGATAGAGGCGTAACACCCCGATAAGCAGGTACTTCACGACACCGTCCTCAACGCAGGACCCGAGCCAGACAACGATCCAGGCCGACGCCGAGTTCCGCGGAGTCAGCACCGGATGAGGCAGGTAGAGCGCGAACGACCACCAGGGCCGCCGGAGGGAGCTGATCCATCCGGTCGGCCATCAGGTGTCGCAGTCGCCGCTTGACCTGGTTGCGAGTCACCGCATCCCCCACGGCCTTACTCACCACAAACCCGACTCGGGGAGTCCCTCCGGGGTCGCCGGTGGAACCGGCGGCCTCGTTGCTCCAGCGAGCGTGGAGGACCACATGGCGTGAGGACGCACGGGTACCACCGCGCACCGCCGTGGAAAAGTCCGCGGGGTGCGTCAGGCGGTGGTCGCGAGGAAGCATCCTCAGGTCCCGGACACGAGGCGTTTGCCCAGCGTCAGACGGCTAGGTTCTTGCGGCCCTTGCGACGTCGGTTCGACAGCACCGTGCGGCCCGCGCGGGTCCGCATGCGCAGACGGAAGCCGTGCACCTTGTGCCGGCGACGGTTGTTCGGCTGATACGTTCTCTTGCTCACGACGTGCCTCTCGATTGATGCTGTTGGTGACCTTGGCTGGTCCGTACGGAACAGGCAATGGTGCCCGAAATCGCTGGGTTTCATCCCGCCGTTCTGCGCGCGGGACCCACCCGGATTCGGCTGGCACCGCCGCCCCACGGTGAGCCCCATGTCCTGGGACCACCCGTGAGCCTGCGGCACCGGTCGACGACCGATGACCAATGAACGGTACGCGTTGGGATTCCACGGGGTCAAACCGACCTCATCGAGAGCGGGAGCCTTCGCGACCGCGCGCCGGTCAGCCTGTGGATGAACTCTTGCCGGAGACCTCCCTACGGGGTTAGGTTTCCACAGTCGCCACTCCCCCGCAGGCACCGGGTCCTGGATCACAGGCCCTCGACACGACACCGAAAATGCTGTCCTCGAACCTCTCTGACCTGCGGATATGACGGCGGAGCGGGGTTGAAGAAGCCACCAGGTTCTCCGGGTGCCCCTCGGTACGACGATTGATACACATCCTGTGGATAAGTCTGTGGAAACAGATCCCACGACAAAGACTCGACACCAGGACAGAAGGGCGGGCGACCCCCATGGCCCATGACGAAGACGACACCACCCAGGGGCCCGCCAACCCCCCGATGAACCCACCAGCACCAGAACCCGACCTGGTCGAGGCATGGCATTCGCTGGTTTCAGATCTCCAGCCGCATCAGCAGGCGTGGCTGCATCACTGCGAGCCGATGACCCTGCACGAGAGCAGCGCAATCATCGCCGTCCCCAACGACTTCACCCGCTCCCAGGTCGAGGGACGTCTGCGCAACCAACTCGAGGACGGCCTCACCGAGGCCTACGCCCGAGAGATCCGCATCGTGGTGGCCGTGAACCCGGCTCTGGAGGCCCACACCAACAGCGCCCAGACGAACAACGAATCATCGACTGATCGATTCGTCGACAAGTCGACAAATAACGTGCACCACCTCCCGCCCATCCATGAGGCCCCCGCGGCAGAGACCCAAGAATCGGCTCGGTCCACCGCAATGGAGACCCGGCTGAACCCGAAGTACAGCTTCGAGACCTTCGTCATCGGCTCCTCGAACCGATTCCCGCACGCCGCCGCCGTGGCTGTGGCTGAGGCCCCCGGCAAGGCCTACAACCCGTTGCTGATCTACGGGGACTCCGGACTGGGCAAGACCCACCTCCTGCACGCGATCGGTCACTACGTTCGCAGCCTCTACAACGGGGCGAAGGTGCGCTACGTCTCCAGCGAGGAATTCACCAACGAGTTCATCAACGCCATCCGGGACGACCGCCAGGATCGTTTCAAGCGGCGCTACCGCGATGTCGACGTACTCCTCATCGACGACATCCAGTTCCTCGAGGGCAAGACCCAGACCCAGGAGGAGTTCTTCCACACCTTCAACACGCTGCACAACGCGAACAAGCAGATCGTGCTGACCTCCGACCGGGCGCCCAAGCGACTCGAGGCGCTCGAGGACCGGTTGCGCAACCGCTTCGAATGGGGCCTGATCACCGACGTCCAGGCCCCCGACCTCGAGACCCGCATCGCGATCCTGCGCAAGAAGGCCGCCATGGACCGGCTGACCGCGCCCCCGGACGTGCTCGAGTTCATCGCCTCCAAGATCCAGACGAACATCCGCGAGCTGGAGGGGGCCTTGATCCGGGTGACCGCGTTCGCGAACCTCAACCGCCAGGAGGTCGACATGACGCTGGCCGAGATCGTGCTGAAGGACCTGATCCCCGAGGGCGGCGAGCCCGAGATCACCGCTCCGTTGATCATCGCCCAGACCGCGGCGTACTTCGGACTGTCCATCGAGGAGCTCACCGGGCCCAGTCGCGGACGCCACCTGGTCATGGCCCGTCAGATCGCGATGTATCTATGCCGCGAGCTCACCGCCCTGTCCCTGCCGAAGATCGGCGCCCAGTTCGGCAACCGTGACCACACCACGGTGATGTACGCCGACCGGAAGATCAACCAGCTCCTCGCCGAACGGCGGGCGGTCTTCAACCAGGTCAGTGAGTTGACCAACCGCGTCAAGCTCCAGGCCCGCCAATCCTGAAAGTGCCGAACCTGCGGACCGCCCATCACATGAACTGGCGGTCCGCAGAGCAGATCCTCCCTGTGGAACGCGCCGTCCCCCGGGTACGAACTACATGGGGAGGATCTGTGCAGTCCCGACCTTGTTCTTCGCACAACCCAGCTTTCCTCCACAGCGACCGACCGCAACTGCACACTCCCTGCACACCCCCTGTGGAGGACGCCACGCCCCGCCACCTGCGCGGACGACAGTTCTCCACAAAGTGCACAGCTCCTACGACTACTCCGGACCTCTCATCAACGGGTCATTCGCCAAACTCTTCTCGGGCCTCCGCCTGTGGATGAACCCCGGGCCGAGCCGCTCACAGCGCCCCGCAACACCGTCCAAGCCGAACCCTTGTCAGCCCGTCACCAACCTCTTGTCATTCCGCCCTCTGACATCACCGACCCAACGCATGGCAAGATGCAATCCCCACGGCCCCGGCCGGTATCAGCCCTCTCCCGCAACAGCGGGAACTCCCAGACCCTTGTGAAGGATCGACACCGTGAAGTTCCGAGTCGAACGCGATGTTTTCGCCGACGCTGTCGCCTGGGCGGCTCGTAGCCTCCCGGTCCGACCCAGCGCCCCGGTCCTGGCCGGCCTCCTGATCGATGCCAGCGACGAGGGCCTGGTGCTGTCGACCTTCGACTACGAGACCTCGGCACGAGCCACGCTCTCGGCGGAGGTCAGCGACGAGGGACGAGCCCTGGTCAGTGGTCGACTCCTCGCCGACATCTGTCGGAGTCTGCCGGCCAAGCCGGTGGAGCTCACCCTTGACGGCGTCCGGGTGACCCTGACCTGTGGTTCCGCACGGTTCACCCTGCAGACCATGGCCGTGGAGGACTACCCCGCGATCCCGGCGATGCCCACCGCCACCGGCACCGTGCCCAGTGACGTCTTCAGCCACTCGGTCGCCCAAGCGGTCACCGCCGCCGGCCGCGACGACATGCTCCCGGTGCTCACCGGTGTCCGGATCGAGATCGACGGATCCTCCATCTCGCTGCTGGCGACCGACCGTTTCCGGCTCTCGCACCGCGAACTGACCTGGGACCCCAACTCCCCGGACGAGTCCGTGGCCGCGCTGGTTCCCGCAAAGGTGCTCGCCGACACCGCCAAGGCTCTGACCGGTGGGTCCGAGATCAGCATTGCGTTGTCCAACTCCGGGACCGGTGAGGGCATCATCGGTTTCGAGGGCAAAGCAGCCGGCGGCGTACGCCGCACCACCACCCGCCTCCTGGACGGTGAGTTCCCCAAGGTCCGCAGCCTCTTCCCGGGCGAGAAACTCACCACCGCGAGGGTCGAGAAGGCCGAGCTCATCGAATCGGTCAAGCGCGTGTCCCTGGTCGCCGACCGCAACTCAGCGGTTCAGTTGGCTTTCGGAAACGGGCTGCTGACCCTCGACGCTGGCTCCGGCGACGAGGCGCAGGCCTCGGAGTCGATCTCCGCGGAAATCACCGGTGACGACATCACCACCGGCTTCAACCCCCAGTTCCTCCTCGACGGACTGACCGCCATCGATGAATCCGTCGTCGAACTCGCCTTCACCCAGGCCGCCAAGCCCGTGGTCATCAGCGGCGTCTCGAACGACGGCGCCGACACCGGATTCCGCTACCTGTTGATGCCGCGTCGCCTCCTGAGCTGACCGGTTCGCTGTCCAGCCACCCCGCGCACACGAAGGGAACGCCCATGGAGATCGGCCTCATCGGACTCGGGAAGATGGGTGGCAACATGCGCACCCGGATGCGCGAGAAGGGCCTGACCGTCGTCGGCTACGACCGCGACCCGAAGCTCTCCGACGTCGCAGACCTGGCCGAGCTGTGCTCGACGCTGTCGGCTCCACGCGTCGTGTGGGTGATGGTCCCGGCCGGGGCTCCGACCGCCGAGACCATCGCGGCCCTGGCCGATCACCTCGACGAGGGCGACACCGTCGTTGACGGCGGCAACTCCAAGTACACCGATGATCAGGAGCACGCCGCGACCCTGGCCGAACAGGGCGTCGGCTTCGTCGACTGTGGCGTCTCTGGTGGCGTCTGGGGTCTGCAGAACGGCTACGCCCTGATGTGTGGCGGCAGCGACGCCGATGTGGCGAAGGCCCAACCGGCCTTCGACGCGCTGCGCCCCGAGGGTGATTCCGGCTTCGTCCACGCGGGCCGCAAGCCGGGCGCCGGGCACTTCGCGAAGATGGTTCACAACGGCATCGAATACGCGATCATGCAGTCCTACGCCGAGGGCTTCGAGCTCCTCGAGAAGGTCGACCTGGTCGAGAATGTCGTGGAGGTTTTCGACTCCTGGCGCGAAGGAACGGTGATCCGTTCCTGGTTGCTGGATCTCCTGGTCGCCGCCCTGGAGGAGGACACCCACCTCGACGAGTTGCGGGGGTACGCCGATGACTCCGGAGAAGGGCGCTGGACCGTGCAGGCCGCGATCGACCACGCCGTCCCGATGAACGTCATCGCCGCTTCACTGTTCGCCCGCTTCACCTCGCGCCAGGACGACAGTCCGGCCATGAAGGCGATCGCCGCCATGCGCAACCAGTTCGGTGGCCACGCGGTGCACACCGACCCGCCTCCCGGTGGCGAGGCCTCCTCCCAGTGACCCCTCGTGAGTCCGGAGCCCTGACGTGCACGTCTCGCACCTGAGCCTCTACGACTTCCGGTCCTATTCCAGTCTCGACCTGCCGCTCTCCCCTGGGGTGACGGCGTTCATCGGACGCAACGGCCAGGGCAAGACCAACCTCGTGGAAGCCATCGACTTCCTCTCGCGGCTCTCCTCCCACCGCGTAGCCAGCGACACCCCCCTGGTCCGGGCCGGGTGCCCGCAGGCCGTGGTGCGTGCCGCGGTGGTCAAGGACGAGCGGACCGCGATCCTCGAGGTGGAGATCAACCCCGGAAAGTCGAATAAGGGACGAATCAATAAGTCGACATTGCCGCGGGTGCGCGAGATCATGGGTCTGGTGCGGACGGTGATCTTCTCCCCTGACGACCTGACCCTGATCAAAGGCGATCCCTCGGACCGTCGAAGGTTCCTCGATGACCTGTTGATCCTGCGCGCGCCCCGGTTGGCCGGCGTCCGTTCCGATTACGACCGGATCCTGCGGCAGCGCAACTCCCTGCTCAAGACCGCGGGTCACCGGCGTGGAGCCAGTCAGGACAGCGCGTTGTCCACCCTCGAGGTCTGGGACGCCAACCTGGCCCGGGTGGGAGCGGAGTTGCTCGACGAGCGGCGCCGCTTGGTCGACGAGCTGGCTCCCTACCTCGCGACGGCGTACACGACGGTGGCCAGGGGGGCGACGCGAGACGATGCGGCGATCTCCTACCGGTGCTCCTTCGAGCTGCCCCCGGGGCCGCTGTCGCGCAGCGACCTCGAGGAGGCCCTGCTGGCCGAGGTGGGACGTCGGCGATCCGACGAACTCGATCGAGGGGTGTCGCTGGTCGGCCCACACCGCGACGAACTGGTCATGACCCTGGGCGGACCCCCCGAGGCTCGGATGCCGGTGAAGGGGTACGCCTCCCACGGGGAGAGTTGGTCCTTCGCACTGGCGCTCAAGCTCGCCTCCTACGATTTGCTGCGCAGCGACGGCGACGACCCGATCCTCATCCTCGACGACGTCTTCGCTGAACTCGACACCGAGCGGCGCGAACAGTTGGCCGCGCTGGTGGCCGATGCCGAACAGGTCCTGGTGACCGCGGCGGTCGGTGCGGACGTGCCCGAGGTCCTCGCTGGTGATCGCTTCCTGGTCCGAGAGGGCACGGTTGTCCATGAGTGAGGACGAGCCGGACCCCACCACGCCGAACCCACCGACCCCGGCCGATCAATCGGGGTCGTCCGAGCCGGCCACTGACGACGGCCTGGATCTGGCGCGAGCCCTGACCAGGGCCACGGCTGGAACGACCCCGGCCGCACGGCGTCGCTACAAGTCCCGCGAAGGGGCGGACAACTCGATGCGGCGACCGGGTCGATCCTCAGGCGCCCACCCCGACGACCGGGACCCGCAGATGCTCGACGGCGAGGTGGCCCGGCTCATCGATGACCGGGGCTGGGCCCTGGACCTCCGGGTCCGTGGCGTGTTCGCCCGGTGGGCTGAGCTCGTCGGTGACCAGATCGCCACCCACACCACTCCGGAGTCCTTCGCCGACGGTCGACTGGTGGTGCGCACGAGCTCCACGGCTTGGGCCACTCAACTCAAACTGCTTGCCCCCGACGTCGTACGCCGCCTCAACGCCGACCTGGGCGACGGGACCGTGACGGTGATCGAGGTGCTGGGACCGGAGGGTCCGACGTGGAAGAAGGGACGACTCTCGGCCCGGGACGGACGCGGTCCACGCGACACCTACGGGTGATCGACGGGCCATCGAACAGGCGAACCAGGAGGACCTCGAACGTATGGGCCCCCAGATCCGGGCCTGCGCAGCGCTCGTAGTGGCCTTGAGAGCCCTCCTAGGCACCATCGCGCACAAATTGTCTCCTCCTCCTGTGGATAGATACGTGCCCCTAGCCCCTAGGCGGGCTATCATGGGGTTCTGCCGCTGGTGAACTCGTCGGTGAACTCCTTCGGGCTCACCCAGCGGCTCTTTGGTGGCCTGATCCCGAACTGTGAAGAGGAACCCCCGCGTGAGCGACGACAACGTGTCCGAATCGATCCAGCGGGACAGCAACGGCGATTACGACGCCTCCGCGATCCAGGTCCTCGAGGGTCTCGAGGCGGTCCGCAAACGCCCCGGTATGTACATCGGATCGACCTCCGAGCGCGGACTGCACCACCTGATCTGGGAGGTCGTGGACAACGCGGTCGACGAGGCGCTGGCCGGCTACTGCGACCGGATCATCCTCACCCTCCAGGCAGACGGCGGCATTCGGGTCCAGGACAACGGACGCGGCATCCCCACCGACACCGCGCCCGGACAGGAACTGCCCGCTCTGACGATGGCCCTGACCCTGCTCCACGCGGGAGGAAAGTTCGGCGGCAGCGGCTACAAGGTCTCCGGTGGTCTACACGGCGTCGGCATCTCCGTGGTCAACGCGCTGTCGAGCCAGGTGATCGCCGAGGTGCGCAACCGCGGAAACGAGTGGCGCCAGACCTTCAGCATCGGGGTGCCCGACGGGCCCCTGGAGCAGGTGCGGCCGATGGAGGCCGGGGAGCGGACCGGCACCACGATCACCTACTACGCCTCCGAAGAGATCTTCGAGACCACCCGCTACTCCCTGGACACCATCACCTCACGAATCCGGGAGATGGCCTTCCTGAACAAGGGCCTCGAGATCGTCGTACGCGATGAGCGTGCCGCGGCCGACGAGATCGCCGACGCGGTCGAGGACGAGACCGTGGCCAACGACATCGATGCCTCGCACCCCGATGACATCGCGAAGGTCGAGACCGGTGGCCTGGAGCAGATCTTCAAGTACGAACGCGGCCTGGTCGACTACGTCGAGCACCTGAACCGCACCAAGCAGGCAGCCAACCCGACGATCATCTCCTTCGAGGCCGAGACCGCCGAGAGCGTCGAGCACCACATGAGCCTCGAGATCGCGATGCAGTGGAACACCACCTTCTCGGAGTCAGTGCACACCTTCGCGAACACCATCAACACCCACGAGGGCGGCACGCACGAGGAGGGGTTCCGTTCGGCGTTGACCGGGTTGGTGAACACCTGGGGTCTCGAGTGGGGCCTGATGAAGAAGCCCGAGGACCGGGTCTCCGGTGACGACATCCGTGAGGGTCTGACCGCGATCATCTCGATCAAGTTGGCCGAGCCGCAGTTCGAGGGACAGACGAAGACCAAGCTCGGTAACTCCGAGGCCAAGGGCTTCACCCAGCGGGTCGTCAAGGACGAACTCGACGCGTGGTTCGCGGCGAACCCGGCCGAGGGCCGCGACATCGTGCGCAAGTCCCAGGCGGCCGCGTCGGCTCGGATCGCGGCCCGCAAGGCTCGTGACCTGGCCCGGTCCCGCAAGGGTCTGCTCGGCGGCGGTGGGCTGCCCGGCAAGCTCGCGGACTGCCAGTCGACCAACCCGGCCGAGTGCGAGGTGTTCATCGTCGAGGGTGACTCCGCGGGCGGTTCGGCCAAGCAGGGTCGCGACCCCAGGACCCAGGCCATCTTGCCGATCCGGGGAAAGATCCTCAACGTCGAGAAGGCGCGGATCGACCGGGTGCTGGCCAACACCGAGGTCCAGGCGATCATCTCCGCGCTCGGAACCGGCATCCAGGAGGAGTTCACCCTGGACAAGCTGCGCTACCACAAGGTCGTGCTGATGGCTGACGCCGACGTCGACGGCCACCACATCAACACACTCCTGCTGACGCTGCTGTTCCGGTTCATGAAGCCGCTCATCGAGCACGGCTTCGTCTACATGGCCCAGCCTCCGCTTTACCGGTTGCGGTGGAACAAGCCGCACGAGCACGAGTTCGTCTACTCGGACTCCGAGCGCACCGCGTTGCAGGCCGACGGTCTGGCCAACGGCAAGAAGTTGCCGAAGGAGAACCCGGTCCAGCGCTACAAGGGTCTCGGTGAGATGAATGCCGACGAGCTGTGGGAGACCACGATGGATTCCCAGCAGCGGATCCTGCTTCAGGTGACGTTGGAGGACGCGGCTCAGGCCGACGAGATCTTCTCGACCCTGATGGGTGAGGACGTGGAGCAGCGACGCTCCTTCATCCAGCGCAACGCCAAGGACGTTCGGTTCCTCGATATCTAGCCCGGCCGCCGGTTGAGGTGCGAAGGCTGCCAGGCCTGAGCCTCGAAACCACCGGCCATCGAGTTCGTCGAGACCACTATTCAATTCTCTACCCAAATTCTTAGATAACCGTAGAAGCAACGAGAGTGAGCAGCCCACGTGACTGAGTCCACCGGGAACCTGATTAGCGGCGGCGACGGCGACGGCGGCGACGGACCCGGCCCCGGCGGTCGGATCGAGCCGATCGACCTGCGCGAGTCGATGAAGCGGTCCTACATCGACTACGCGATGGCGGTCATCGTCGGTCGGGCACTGCCCGAGGTGCGCGACGGCCTCAAGCCGGTGCACCGGCGCGTGCTCTACGCGATGTACGACGGTGGCTACCGTCCCGACCGCGGCTTCTCGAAGTGTTCGCGCGTCGTGGGTGACGTGATGGGTCAGTACCACCCGCACGGCGACACCGCGATCTACGACACCCTGGTGCGTCTCGCGCAGCCGTGGGTCATGCGGGCCCCGCTGATCAACGGTCAGGGAAACTTCGGCTCGCCGGGCAACGACCCGGCTGCGGCCATGCGATACACCGAGTGCCGGATGGCGCCGTTGGCCATGGAGATGGTCCGCGACATCACCGAGGACACCGTCGACTTCGGACCCAACTACGACGGTCGGTCCGAGGAGCCGCTGATCCTTCCGGCCCGCTTCCCGAACCTGCTGGTCAACGGCTCGGCCGGCATCGCGGTCGGGATGGCCACCTCGATCCCGCCGCACAACCTGCGCGAGGTCGCCGACGGCGCCCTGTGGGCGCTGGAGCACCCCGACGCGACCCGCGAGGAGTTGCAGGAAGCGCTCATCGAACGGATCAAGGGACCCGACTTCCCCAACGCCGCGCTGATCGTGGGCCGCCAGGGCATCGAGCAGACCTACCGCACCGGTCGCGGTTCGGTGACCCAGCGCGCGGTCATCGAGATCGATGAGGACTCCAAGGGCCGCACCATGCTCGTCATCACCGAGCTTCCCTACATGGTCAACCCCGACAACCTCGCGCTCAAGATCGCCGAACTGGCGGACTCCGGCCGGGTCCAAGGGATCTCGGACGTCCGTGACGACACCTCCTCGCGCACGGGTCAGCGCCTGGTCGTCGTACTCAAGCGCGATTCGGTCGCTCGGGTGGTGCTGAACAACCTGCTCAAGCACACCGAGCTGCAGACCAACTTCTCCGCCAACATGCTGGCCCTGGTCGACGGGGTGCCGCGCACCCTGACCATCGACCAGTTCATCAGCCACTGGGTCGAGCACCAGATCGACGTCATCCAGCGTCGGACGCGTTACCGACTGTCCGAGGCCGAGAAGCGGGCCCACGTCCTGCGCGGTCTGGTCAAGGCCCTCGACGCCCTCGATGACGTGATCGCCCTGATCCGTCGCTCGCCCGAGGTGGACGACGCCCGCCGGGGTCTGATCGAGATGCTCGAGATCGACGAGATCCAGGCCAACGCGATCCTCGACATGCAACTGCGCCGCCTGGCCGCCCTGGAGCGCCAGAAGATCGTCGACCAGTTGGCAGAGATCGAGCTGGAGATCGCCGACCTCGAGGACATCCTCGCGAACATGAGCCGCCAGCGTCGGATCGTGGCCGAAGAACTCAACGAGATCGTCGAGAAGTACGGCAACGAGCGGCGTACCCAGATCATCGCCGCCGATGGTGACCTGTCGATGGAGGACCTCATCCCCGATGAGGACCTGGTCGTCTCGATCACCCGCGGTGGCTACGCCAAGCGGACCCGTGCCGACCAGTACCGCACCCAGAAGCGGGGCGGCAAGGGAGTGCGTGGAGCGACCCTGCGCGGTGACGATGTCGTGGAGCACTTCATCGCGACCTCGAACCACCACTGGTTGCTGTTCTTCACCACGGCTGGTCGGGTCTACCGGACCAAGGCCTACAACCTCCCCGAGGCCTCGCGTGACGCCAAGGGCGGTCACGTCGCCGGGTTGCTGAGCTTCCAGCCCGACGAGTCGATCGCCCAGGTGTTGGCGATCCGCGACTACGAGCAGGCGCCATACCTCGTGTTGGCCACGCGCAGTGGGCTGGTGAAGAAGACCCGACTCGGGGACTACAACAGCCCGCGTCAGGCCGGCGTCATCGCGATCAACTTCCGTGAGGACGACGACGTCCTGATCGGCGCTGAGCTGGTCTACGCCGAGGACGACATCTTGTTGGTCTCGCGCAAGGGCCAGGCGATCCGGTTCCGGGCCGACGACACACAGCTGCGTCCCATGGGTCGCGCGACCTCAGGCGTCTCCGGTATGAAGTTCCGCAACGACGACGCCCTGCTGTCGATGTCGGTCATCCGGGCCCAGCAGGTCGCGGCCGAAGCGGCCGCAGGCCTCTCGGAGATCACCGAGGACACCCCCGAGGTCGAGCCCACCGCGGCCGCGGTCGAGGAGGTGCGTCCCCAGTTCGTGTTCACCATGACCGACGGGGGCTTCGCCAAGCGCAGCCGGATCGATGACTACCGCCTGCAGTCCCGTGGCGGGCTCGGGATCAAGACCATGGCGCTGGCCAACGAGGACCGTGGCGTCCTGGTCGGTGGCTTCATCGTCGAGGAGGGAGACGAGGTCATGTCGATCACCCAGGCGGGCCAGGTCGTGCGCAGCCCGATCAACGACCAGTTCCGGGCCACCGGACGCTCCACGATGGGCGTGAAGTTCGTGTCGCCGAAGAAGAACGACGTCGTGGTCGTCGTGGCTCGCTCGGTCGAGGCGCGCGAGGTCGATGAGGAGAACCCGGAGGGTACGACGGACGAAACGGCCGTTGATGCACCTGTGGACGGACCCGTGGACGGACCTGTGGATGAAATGGAGGCCGGGACCGCCGATGTGACGTCGGAGGAAGCGTCTGACGAGCCCACCGAAGCGGCGCCCGAGAGCGACGACGAGGACTGAGCGACGGACTCGGAATGGTCGGATATGGTCCCGGATGTCACAATCGGGGGGTCTGCACCCTGCGGACACCGCGGGTCCGGGGACAGTGATCCGGCCGCGGCGAGGACTTGCGGAGAGATTGAGGACTGATGGCGGAGAGTTCCGGCCAGTCGAACCCAGGCACGGCAACCCGCTCGGGGGACGACTCCGACACGGGTGACACCGCCGTACGCCCAGGCCTCGCCGAGCGGATCCAGGCCAAGCTCAACCAGGCCGCCGAAGCCACCAGCTCGGTCACCGAGCGGGTCACCGGGGCAGCGGCGGACCGCAAGGCTGAAGCCGCTAAGTCGGCGCCCCGCGGACCTCGTCGGGCGCGCCTGCGACTGACCCGTATCGATCCCTGGTCGGTCATGAAGACCTCCTTCCTCCTCGCGATCGCGTTCGGCATCGTCACCGTGGTGGCGGTCGGCATGGTCTGGTCGGTGCTCGGTGCAGCGGGTGTGTGGGACTCGATCAACCAGACCGTGCAGGAGAGCATCGGCGGTCCTGGCACCTCCGACCTCGACGTGGAGAACTACGTCGGGACCTCCCGGGTCCTCGGATTCACCATGCTGGTGGCCGCCGTCAACGTCGTACTGCTGACCGCGATCGCCACGTTGGGTGCCTTCCTTTACAACATGGCCGCCGCGCTCCTGGGCGGCATCGAGGTCACCCTCGCCGAAGATCAGCACTGAGCACCACCCAGATTATGAGGGCTTCCCAGCGGTGGGGTAACGTTCGCCGCTGGCAGTTGCCGATGCGGGCCTATAGCTCAGGCGGTTAGAGCGCTTCCCTGATAAGGAAGAGGTCACAGGTTCAAGTCCTGTTAGGCCCACCCCGATTTCTCAGATCGATTGCCTGTCCGCAGCACGATGGATCACAGTTGGAGCCACGATGAAGAAGATCATCCTCGTTCTACTCGCCGGCGTCGGCGCGGCCTTCGCGAACAAGAAGGTCCAAGAGGGCAAGGCAGAGCAGGCCCTGTGGGCCGAGGCGACCGACACCGTCGACCGCGCCTGAAACCTGCTGGTCGCCCCTGTGGAAACCAGCGCCAGCCGCTGGTTGAGCTGGTCGAGACCACGGAACCTTGATCCCCACAACCGAATATTGACCCTCACGGGGCCTTAGCTCAGCTGGTAGAGCGCTGCCTTTGCAAGGCAGATGTCAGGAGTTCGAATCTCCTAGGCTCCACCACCATCTGAACCCGCCCGCGAAGTTCGCCAAATGGCCCCTCGAAAGCCGTCAACTGGCCCTTCGACGGGTCTCTGACTCGTTCAAGCGGGGCCATTTGCCGCACCTCGGTGGGCCATTTGCCGGACTTCGTGTCAGGTGGCGCGGCGCTCGAGGAAGACGGTGTCGCGCCAGACGCCGTCGAGCTGGGCGATACGGGTGCGTACGGCGAGCGTGCGGTAGCCGGCGGAGTGGTGCAGGGCCAGGCTGGCGCGGTTCTCCGGGAAGATCGAGGTCTGCAGCGTCCACATGCCCGCGGCATCGGCCTCGTTGACCTGCCGGTGCAGCAAGGCCTTGCCGACCCCACGTCCCTGGGCCGACCCGGCGACGTACACCGAGGTCTCACCCACGCCGGCGTAACACTCGCGCGTCGAGGTCGGCATGACCGCGGTCCAGCCGACGACCTCGTCGTCGACGGTGGCGACCCAGGCCAACCCGGGCAGCCACTTGGCGCGCAGCACCTCCGCTGTCGGCACCTGCGTCTCGAAGGTAGCGTTCCTCGTGGCTAGGCCTTCGGCGTAGATCGCCAGGATCGTGGGTAGATCCGCGTCGGTCACCTCGCGGGTGGTCACGTCGGTCGGCAGGTCCTCGGGGCAGCACGGCACGGAGGCGAGGGTGCCCATCACCACGTCCGCGGCGTGGGGCAGACCGGTGCAGCAGGCCGCGTTGACCGACACCAGGCTCGAGGTGCCGACCCTGTCCACCGCGACGAAGTCGGATCTGCGGAGCAACTCGACGTGGTGGGAGCAGGTGGACTGACTGATCCCCAGCGTCTTGGCCAGATCGCCTACCTTCACCGAACCTGAAGGAGACGTGGACACGGCGTGCAGCAACCGCACCCGGGTCGGGTCGGCCAGCACGGCGAACCACTCGGCGTAGTTCTCCGCATCGGACTGGCTCAACGTAGGACTTGTGCTCACCTGAGGAACCCTACCTTGTATTCATCGACCGACATCGATACAGTCTATTCATCGACCTACTTCGATGAATACCTAGGAGACACCATGGAACAGCCCCTCGCCATCATCGGTGCCGGCCCGATCGGTCTGGCCGCCGCAGCCAACGCCGCCGAGCGCGACCGCGACTTCGTCCTCCTCGAGGCGGGACCCGAGGCTGGAGCGACGGTGGGGGAGTGGGGCCACGTCCGGATGTTCTCCGCCTGGTCCGAACTCATCGACCCGGCGGCCCGGCGACTTCTCGAGGCCCAGGGCACCTGGAGCGCTCCGGACGACGCGGCGTACCCCACCGGCGCCGAATGGCGCGAGCACTACCTCACGCCCCTGGCCGCCTTTCTCGACGGCCTGGACCGCGGCCAGATCCGGTATGACGCCCGAGCCACCGGGGTGGCCCGCGCCGGCCGCGACCTGTTGGTCGACTCCGGTCGGGAGGCCGATGCGTTCGCCATTCACGTGCAGACCGCTGCCGGGCACGAGCGCTTGCTCGCCTCCGCGGTCATCGACGCCTCGGGCACCTGGACCCGGCCCAACCCGCTGGGCGCCGATGGCTATCCCGCGTTGGGCGAGGCCGAGAACACCGCCCGCATCACCTACGGGATCCCCGACTTCACCGACCCCCTCACCACCCAGCGGTACGCCGGAAAGCACGTCGCCGTCGCCGGCAAGGGGGCCTCGGCTCAAGGGGTACTCATCGGGCTCGCTCGGCTCGCGGAGCAGGACGCGGACACCACCGTCTCCTGGCTGTTGCGCCGTCCCAGCGTGGGTGAGGCCTTCGGCGGTGGCGACAACGACCAGCTCGAGCAACGCGGCAAGCTGGGTCAGGACGCGCAGGCCGCGGCCGAGCGGGGTCACGTCACCCACGTCACCGAGTTCCGCACCGAGTCCGTCACCGCCCAGGACGACGACCGGCTCACCGTGACCTCGGTCAATGGCAAACAGGTCACCGACATCGACGAGATCATCGTGGTCACCGGCTTCCGTCCCGACTTCTCCTTCCTCTCCGAGGTCCGCCTGGACCTCGACCCGGCGCTCGGTTCGACCCGGGTCCTGGCCGAGCAGATCCACCCGGACCACCACAGCTGCGGCGACGTCGAGCCGCACGGCTACCTGGAGTTGAGTCAGCCCGAGGCCGACCTCTACCTCGTCGGCATGAAGTCCTACGGCCGCGCTCCGTCGTTCCTGGCCATGACCGGGTTCGAGCAGGTCCGCTCGGTCGTTGCCGCATTGGCCGGCGACCTCGAGGCCGCTCGTCGGGTGGAGCTGGTGCTGCCCGAGACCGGGGTCTGCAACGGCGCGGGCGCCTTCGATGCACCGGATGCCGTCGCGACCTCGGCCGGCTGCTGCGGGGCTCCTGCCGAGGCGCCCGAACTGATCACCCTGGGCAAGGCATGAGCGAGACGCCGCGGGTTCTGTTCGTCTGCGTCAAGAACGGTGGCAAGTCCCAGATGGCGGCCGGGCTGACGCGACACCTCGTGGGGGAAAGCGTCGAGGTGGAGTCCGCCGGCACGCGTCCGGGCACCTCCCTCAACGCGCTCTCCGTGGAGGTCCTGGCCGAGGTCGGCGTCGACATCGCCGACCAGCGCACCCAGCCCATCACCGCCGAGATGATCGACGCCGCCGATCTGGTGATCACCCTGGGCCGGGAGGCCGTGGTCGAGGCGCCCGAGGGAACCGCACGGGAGAACTGGGACACCGACGAACCCTCCGAGCGCGGGATAGAAGGTGTCGAACGGATGCGACTGGTCCGCGACGACATTGCCGCCCGCGTACGGGATCTGGCCGGTCGACTCCAGGTTCTCTGATCCTGGGGCATCCGCGACACCGCAGGACGTAGCACCCCGAACAGTGCGACACTCCGCGCATGGGGATCCACCACCGCCTCGGTGCGCTGCTGATCGCTGCTTCGTTGGCCACCGGCTGCTCCGCCGAACCCGAAGCGACCGAGGCCGCGCCCCCGGCCCCGGCCCCGACGACGACCGCGCCGGCACCCACGCCCGCACTGCAGGCCCTCGCCCGCATCCCGGCCACCGCGACCGACGTACGGTTCACCGACTTCGCCCGCATCAAGGGCGATCTCGGGACCCCGGACCTCGACAGCACGAGCCCGGTCGATGAGCGCGCACAGTTCTGGCGTCAGACCCTCTCCCAGAGCGCCACCCTGACCCGCGGCCTCCTGCGGCCGGTCGACCAGCAGTTGCGCACCGACTACGCCTTCACCAAGGACGACGTCGTGTGGGAGGCGGACTTCACGACCCCCGAGGGGCCCGGTTGGATCCTCGCGCTGCGCCAGGGCGTGTCCATGGGCTCGGTGCAGGCCGCGGTCGAGGACGGCGTGGGCGACCTGGTCGACGGCGAGGTGGACATCGCGCATCGACTCGTGTCGTCGCGGGCCGTGAGCGCGGAGGAGGACAGCCTCGCCGCGGATCCCGACGTCGCCGCGCTGATCGCGCCCTCGGCCGTCTCGGTCTACCTCGCGATGACCTGTGTCGACCCCGAGACCGCGCTGGGCGGGCCGCTGACGGCACTACCGGCCGCCACGACCCAGGCGCTGGGTGGCACCCAACCCCTCGACGCCTTCTCGATCACCTTCGGATCCACCTTGGCCACGGTCAGGGTGGGTCCGGGACGCGCCGACCTCAACGCTCGCCGCAGCCTGGCCGAGCCCCCGTTGGCCGAACCCGACGTGGCCACGGCGTACGTGCGCGGGGTCGCCGACGCCCAGAGCGGCCGCATCGGGTTCGATCTCGGTGACCCGGTCCTGGCCGCCTCGCTCGCGCTCGAGGGCCGACTGCCGTTCGCGGCGTGCCCTGCCTAGAGGCCTGCTACTCAGCTCGAGCCAACGCGGCGAACTCCGTCGCGTCGTGGGCGCTGAAGACGGTGACGTCGTCCGCCGGGGTCCGTAGCTCTCGCAGCCGCGCCTGGTTGGCCACCCGTGCACGGTTGTCGTGGGCGACCACCCGCTGGAAGAGCCGTAGCGACGCCGGGCAACGGGGAGGCGTCTCGGTCTCCTCGGCATGGAAGTAGGAGTCCCCGGCGTGCAACAACCACCCACCCTCGGGACGGCGTACGGCGACCCCACAGTGGCCCGCGGAGTGACCGTGCAATGGCACCAGGACGACGTCGTCATCCAGGGCGGTCACCGAGGTGAGGCCCTGCCAGGTGTCGCCCCCGTCCGCGCGGTGGGTCACCCAGGTCGGGTCGTGACCCCACTGGGCGGCGACGTAGCGGGCCCGGTCACGAGCCCCGGGATTGCGGGCCACCTGGAGCTCGTTGGCGTGCACGTGGATGCGGGCCCGGGGGAAGTCCCCGATCCCGCCGGCGTGATCGAGGTCGAGATGGGTCAGCGCGATGTCGGTGACGTCCTCGCGCCGGAAGCCCAGGCGCTCGACCTGGGCCAACGCGGGCTCGGCCGGATCGAGGGCCGGTCGCATCAGGGCGCGGAAGGGCTGCCCCAGGCGCTTCGGGGTGGCCAGATCCTGCGACCCGAAACCGGTGTCGACCAGCAGCAGACCGTCGGTGCGTTCGACGAGCAGGACGTGCGCCACCACCGGGGGTGTGCCGATCGGGTTCATGGTCGCGCAGTTCAGGTGATGGATCACGGGGTACTTTCGTGCAGTCTGCGAACGGTGGGGGAGGTCTCGATCTCCGTCGGCTGCGGGAACGTCCCGAGCAGACGGTCCGCGGTCCCAGCGGTGGTGACAGTGAACCAGTAGTTCTCGTTCTTGTAGTGGTGAAGTCGGTGATTGCGCCAGACCGCGCGGTACCACCGCGAACGGGGCCGGTAGTCGCTGTGCACGAGGTAATGGATCCACTCGTAGCCGAACATCAGGGCGAGCACCGACACGAGCAACGACCCCGCACTCTGGGGAGTCGGCATGGCCAACCAGGCGACGATGGCACTCGCGGGGAGCAGCCACACCAGGGCCGGCCACGGGATGAAGATCAACGGAAGGTCGCGCGGATCGCGGTGGTGCTCGCGGTGTTTGCGCGCCAGCAGCGAGTCGATCCGCACCCGTGCGAGTTGACGCGGACGCCAGTGCAGGACGAACACGTGGATGGCCCATTCGATCAGCGGCAGCAACACCACGAGGACTACGGGGATCGCCAGCTCCCACCAGGCACCTCGGCCCAGCATGCTCCGCACCGCGATGGTCGCTCCGAGGGAGCCTCCGATCAGGTAGGGGCTCGGGTGGCGCCAGAACTGACGTGCGGCTTCCCGCAGGGAGACGTTGGTCCTGCGCGGACCGGTGGTTCGCAGCTGCCGCTCGTCGCGCGCCACCTGCTCGATGGCCTGAGCCTCGACCCGGTCCGCCGGCTTCGTCATGACTCCTCCAGGCCCGTGAGGGCGGCCAGGATGCTGTCGGTCGCGGGGCGCAGGACCCGTTCGGCGGCCGCCTTGGCCGTCTCGGGGTCACCGGCGCCGATCGCTGCGGTCAACACCGCGTACGCCCCGCTCTGTCCGACCTCCTCGGCCATCACCGGGGCCAGTGCCTCCAGGGCCGGCTCGTAGGCGGCGCGCAGGCTGTTGAACATCATCCGGAACACGACCGAATCCGCGGCGTCCACCATGAGGTCCCAGAACTCCAAGGCATGGACCTGGCGCTCGACGCCGTCCTCGGTCCGTCCCAGGGCTTCGACGCAGTCGGTCAGCGCTACCGCCAGCGTCGGGCCGCCGCGTCCCGCAGCGAGGGCGGCGACCGCGGGGCCGATCGCGAGACGGGCCTCGAGGATGCTGCGCACGACCACCGTGTCGAGACCCCCTGCTCGCACCAGCAGGGCCGGGAGCAGGTCCAGTCCGGCGTAGCGCTTGAAGTCGCGGACGGTGGTGGATCCTCCGTGTCGTACGTCGAGCAGTCGGGTCTGCGCCATCCGCTGCAGGGCTTCCCGCACGGCCGGACGTGAGACGCCGAGGACCTCCGCGAGACGTCGTTCGCTGGGCAGGGTCTCGCCCGGGGAGATCTCGCCGGAGATGACCTCGCCCAGGACCTGGTCGAAGACGTCGTCGGGGACCGACCGGCGGGCTACGGGGTGAAGGGGCATTCTCGGAGCCTGGCATTGGGCCGGTCAGAGGTCAAGTGGTCTGACCACTTTGTTGGGTCAGACTGACCGGCGAAGCGATCGTGGGGTGATCCGGGCCCAGACCCGCCTCCAGAGGGTGGCCTCGTGGCGCAGATCGGTGAGTTCCCCCTCGACGAGGTCCCAGAACTCGGCGGCCGCCTCCTCGCCGGGGTCCGCGCTGGCGAAGGTGCGCCGGTCGGCCTCCAGGGCTAACAGGTCGCCTCGAGCGAGGACCCGAGCCTGGGCCGGCCGGGTCAGGCCTGGCGGTACGTCGTGGCCGAGGTCGCGGGCCCGGTCGATCAGCTCCGCCCACGCCCCGGCGTACCGTGCTGCTCCGGAGCCCGTACGCCGTCGCCGACGTCGGCGCACCGTCTTCAGCACCAGCGGCGCGAACGACACCACCAACAGCGGGACGACCAGGAGCCACCACCAGTCGCGGTCCACGACGGGCGGTTCGTCACGCTCGTCGGCCTCCCGGGCGGGGTCCTCCGGCTGGGGCTCGGCCTGTTCGAGATCCTCCGGGTCGGGCGGGTCCGGGAAGTCGCGCAGCTGCGGACCCCCGAACACCTGGGCCCCGGTGGGTCGCTTCGTCGACATGAACTGTTCGGTCGGAACGGTGTGCCAGGTGCCGTCGGCCAACCGCACCTCGACCCAGGCCTGCACGTCACGACCCCGGATCAGCCCGTTCTTGGGCACCACGGCCCCGACCACGACCCGCGCGGGGATCCGGATGCGGCTGACCATCAGGGCGAAGGCGGCGGCGTACTGCTCGTCGTTGCCCACGGTGGGTTGGGCCAGGACGAAGTCTTCGCCGAGTCGTTTGACCGACTGTCCCGCGGCGAACTGTGACTCGAAGCCCGAGATGCCGTCGCTGTAGAACCCGATCTTCTTCAGCGTCGCCGCGACCTTGAACAGCGCGTCGATCCGGGTCACGGCACCGAAGCGGAACAGGGTCGTGGGCTCGTCGATGAACCGCGCCTGCTTGAACAGGTCCTCGTCGAAGTACGGCGCCGCGTCGTCCGAGCGCTTCAGTGAGGTGTCGGGGATGACGGTGGTGAAGGTGTAGCGCTCCTGGGTGGCCGGGTCTCCGCTCATCACAGCCGTGGAGGTGGCGGGGTTGTAGCGCAGGTCGGTCGGATCGGCGCTGCTCGACCGGTCGAACTCGAAGCTCTGCAGGGCCCCGACCGTGGGCACCCAGGGCAGGTCCCACTTCCCGCTCAGCGTCACCGTCACCTCGGCCCGCTTCCCCTTCGCAGGGTTGTCGATCTGCGAGGAGACGCCCAGGAACCGGTCGTCCAGCCGCAGCGGATCGGTGTTGTTGTCGGCCTTCCACCGTTGGCCGTCGTAGGTGTCGAGCGCCGCGAACCGGATCCGTGACCCGGTCGGCGCACCCTCCACCCGCAGCAGACGGTCCTCGAAGACGTTGTCCTCGGTCCCGGGGGTCTGTCGGGTGAAGTCGCGGAACTGGTCCAGCGGGGTGCGGAGCCGTTCGGCGTCGAAGGGGTCGGCGCGGTCGCGCAGCAGGAACCGCTCGGCTCCCGGTGGTGGGTCGACCTCGGTGTCCGGGATGGCCGGGATGATCTCCTCGTCGCTGATGCCGGACGTCGGTCCGGTGGCCTGGCTCAGCGTGGGTGCGCCCACGGCGACGACGGCCAGGCTGGCCGCCAGGATCAGGCCCACGCTGGCGGCGATCCGACGACCGCGGGCCGGGTCGTGTCCGGTCCCGCTCTCCTCGTCGCGCAACGCCCGCACCCGCATCCACAGCACGGCCACCCCGGCGAAGGCCATCCCCTGACCGATGACCGACGTGGTGCTGTGTTGACCCATCAGGATCACCGCGACGAAGGCGAGGCTCGGGGGGATCAGGGGCGCGAGCATCCGACGACTCCGCACCGACAGCGACACCGCCAGCGCAGGACCGAAGAGACTCAACAGCACCGGCGGGATCAGCACCGCCCCGGTCGCATCCACCGGCGGATGGGTCTTCATCAGGGTCAGCCAGGACGACCCGGTCCGGGTCATCCCGACCTCGAAGGAGTCCAGGCCGATCAACTCCACCCGACCCACGGCCAGGGGGCCGGCGATCAACAGGTAGACACCGATCAGGGCCAACAACACCCACTGCACGCCACCACCGGCGTCCGAGATGGCCACCGCGATGGCGATCCCCAGCAGCGCCACGGCGGTCGCGGCGATCCACCAACCGGGACCGGCGAAGGTGGCGGACCAGCCGACCATAGCCAGCGCGGACAGGGCGACGACGAAGAAGATGTCGACGGTGTGTTGAGGCCGGATCCGGGCCGCGAGGGAGGTGCTCATCCGATCGACTGTTCGGCGTACGCCGACAGGGCGGCCGGGAGGTGGGTGAGGTCGGTGACCGTGACGAGGTCGGGTCGGGCGGTGGCCTCCTCGGCGCCGCTGAGGTCGGCACGCAGGGTCAGCAACTGGCCCTCTCCCGTGGCCTCGGCGCGCACGCGCTCGACCGATTCGTCGGACAGGTGGGCGCCGCTGACCACGATGACCTGGCTCGCGGCCAGGATCAGGGAGCGGGCGGAGGTGGTCGCGGAGACCAGGTCGGCCCGGGCGGACCACTCGACCCGACACAGGGCGTCGAGCACCGACTCGGCGGTCCCGGTGAGGTGGGCGACCCCGCAGACCAGGCTCAGGTCGTAGCCGTCCAGGGCGGCCCGACCAACCACCGAAGCGGCGATGGATAACGCCAACTCGAACTCATCGGGGGTGGAGTAAGCGGCGCGGTCGTCGTCGACGATCACGACGGCGTGACTGCGCCGGGTGTCGTGGTACTGCCGGATGTACAACTGTCCCGTCCGGGCCGAGGAGCGCCAGTGCACATGGCGCAGGTCGTCGCCGCGGACGTACTCGCGCAACGCGTGGAAGGACAGGTCGCTCATCGACACCTGGTCGCTGGGGGTGCCCTCGAGGTCCTGGACGAACCCGGCGCCCATGGCCTCCAACGGCACCATCCGGGGCCGTACGAGCAGTTCGACCGGGACGGTCCAGGAGGCGTGGCGCCAGAAGAAGCCGAGCGGGTCGGTCCGGCGTGCCCCCACCGGCCCGACGCGCAGTACGCCGCGCCGCGGGGCCGGCACCTCGAATGGCATGGTGTGCGGTTCGCCGCGTCGCAGCACCGGGAGCCGGACGGGGACACGGGCGTGCACGACCCCGTTGGGAGCACTGATCGGGACGATCACCAGCGGGTGGTACATCCGGATCCGTCGCAGGTTGGTCACCTTCAGAACCGCGCGGCTCGCGTTGCCCGCGACGGTGTGGGCGGGGGAGAGGTCGAGCTCGGCGCGGACCACGGTGGGCAGCGCGGTGAAGATCAGCGAGACCACGAACAGCAGTCCCAGCACTGCGGCAAAAAGACGGAACTCGGTGTAGCCGGCGTACTCCCCCAGCGTCAGCCCGGCGATCGCGAGGAGCAGGGCGGCCCGTCCGGCGGGGGTGATCCCACCGAGGATCGTCCTGATCAGCACGGGAAGGCGGCGACGCAGTCGGTTCATCACGTCGCGGGGATCACGCGCGGACGGTGGGCGGGGTGACCGTGCGGAGCAGCTGATCGATCACCTCGTTGATGCCGACCCCGCTGAACTGGGCCTGGGAGTCCAGCAGCACGCGGTGGCACAGGACGGGTTCGGCCAGCGCGGTCACATCCTCGGGTACGACGCTGGCCCGACCCTGCGAGGCGGCCCAGGTCTTGGCCACGCGGATCATCGCCAGGGCACCTCGCGCGGAGAGACCCATCTTCACGTGCGGCAGGGTGCGGGAGGCCTCGGCGAGCTCCCGGACGTAGCGCACGATGACCCGGTCGACGTACACCCGCCCGGCCAGGGTCGCCATCTCGTTGAGGTCTGCGGTGGTCACCGCGACGGTGGCCAGGGAGGCGCGGTCGCGAAGGCCTGATCCCAGCAGCAGTTCCTCGGTCGACTCGGCGTCGGGGTAGCCCACCGACGTCTTCATCAGGAACCGGTCGAGCTGGGCCTCGGGCAGGCGGTAGGTGCCGGCCTGCTCGATGGGGTTCTGGGTGGCGATGACCATGAAGGGTCGGTGTACCGAGTGGGTGACTCCGTCGACGGTGACGTGCCCCTCCTCCATCACCTCCAGCAGCGCCGCCTGCGTCTTGGGCGAGGCCCGGTTGATCTCATCGGCCAACACGATGTCGTGGAAGATCGGTCCGGGGTGGAAGGAGAAGGTGCCCTTGTGCTGGTCGTAGACCGTCACCCCGGTGACGTCGGTCGGCAAGAGGTCGGGGGTGAACTGGATCCGGGCGTGACTTCCCTCGACGGTGTTGGCCAACGCGCGCGCCAGCATGGTTTTCCCGGTGCCAGGGAGGTCCTCCAGCAGCAGGTGTCCCTCGGAGACCAGGCACGTGGTGGCCAGGCGTACGACGTGCTCCTTGCCCAGGACCGCCTGACCGACCGACCCGACGATCCGGTCGAAGTCGGAAGCGAAGCCGGCGGCCTCCCGGTCGGTCAGGGGGTCGGTGCCCGCAGCGGACTCGGTAGTCGGAACGGCGCTATGGGTCATGCTGGGGAAGATTACGCCTGCCGCTGCTACCGCAGGCGGCTACTGGCACTCCTGGTCGACCGAGCGCCCGTTCAGGGAGTTGTCGACGCTGCGGAAGCAGTAGCGCGGACCGATGGGGGCTCGGTTGTCCCGCAACGTCAGATCAGTCCCGACGAAGTCCTGGCCGCCCGACCAGATGCCACCACCCTCCTCGGTGGCCGAGTTGTCGGCGATGACACCGCCGCGGTAGCGCACGGGCGCGTCGGACCTGAGGTACAACCCTCCACCGTGGCCGGCCGCCGAGACCTCGTGCGGTCCGGCCTGGTTGTCGATGATGTCGACGTCGGTCAGGTCGTGCTCACCGTCGGCGAGGTACATCCCGCCGCCGAAAGTGGCGGCTCGATTGCCGGAGAACACCGAGTTCGACAGACGTAGCGTCAAGGGCCACCGGTGCTGGTCGTCGGCGTCCGCGAACAATCCGGCACCGGACGAGTAGTTTCCGGTCGCTCGGTTGTCGGTCACGGCTACCTGGTCGAGCAGAACGTCTCCGGCTTCGAGGTAGAACCCGCCGCCACCGCCGGAGATGCAGCACGCGTATTTGTTGGTCACCACGTTGGAACGCACCGTCGAGTTGCGCAGCGAGAAGCCCTGCGGGCCGTCGCCCGGGCTCAACCTGCCCACGAAGACTCCTCCTCCGCCAGCGTCGCTGGTATTGGTGACGATGTCGCTGGCGACGACGTCCAGCGCACCCTGCCCGTAGAGGGCCAGGCCACCGCCGAACGCCTGATAGGTGTCACTTGGGTGGGGTGGGTCGAACCTCCTGAGACCGACGGAGTTGCGCAACGTCAGCGTGGAGTCCATCGAGACCGCGCCGTCCCGCACCGCCAATCCACCCCCGGCGACCCGCGCGTCGTTCGCGCGCAGCCGCGAACCGGTCATGGTCAGGGTTCCGCTGTCCACGTGGATCCCGCCACCGAATGAGTAGTAGGCGGAGTTGGCCTTCAGCATCGAGTCGGCGATGGCGACGACGCTCTCGGCGGCGTAGATCCCGCCACCGCCGTAGCCGGCCTCGTCTGGGGCGAACGAGGTGTTCTCGACCAGGGTGGAGGCACGCAGACCCACCGAGGATGCACCCTCGATCAGCAGTCCACCACCGTTCATCTCCGCCATGTTCCGTTCGAGGACCACCCGATCGGCCAGGAGGCGTCCCCGGTCGCCGACGTAGATCCCTCCGCCGTGCTTCCCCCCGTAGATCCGGCGCTGACGGAAATCGGTCCTTCGTGCTTGGTTTCCGCTCACCTCGGTACGCCGCATCACCACCGAGGCCCCGCGGATGGCCACCCCGCCACCGAACCAACGCCCGATGTTGTCGGAGATCCTGGAGTCCAGCAGGCGCGCTGAGCCGCCCTCGATCGAGATGCCACCGCCCACCGCACGGGGTGATTCGTCGGTCACCGAGTTGCCGTCGACCACGCTGCCGCGCAGCGTCAACCGACCAGTCGAGCGGATGGCGCCGCCGGAGGTGCTTGGTCCGGGATCGCCGCCGTCGAGGGTGACCGACTTCAGGACCAAACGTCCCGAGGAGCGCACGTCGAAGATGCGGTCGGTGCCGCGGGCCCGGATCGCCTTCCCGCGACCCAGGAGCAGGACGTTGCCGGAGACATCGAGGTCGCCGCGCGTGGCGGGACCCCGGGTGGGCCGGGTGGTCGAGAAACGGATGGTCCGATCGAGTCTGATGACCGTTCGCGCGCCGCCGCGGGCGTTGGCTCGCACGACGGCGCGGCGCAACTGGCGTTCGTTGCTCACGGTGATCCGCAGGGCAGAGGTGCGTTGCGCTGAAGTCACAGGACCCAGCGGCGTACGACCCGCTGTTGCCTGGGCCGGCTGGGCCGCCTGACCCGGTTGAACTGCCTGGGCCGGCTGGGCGACCAGGGTCAGCGACGAGGCGGTGATGAGCACCAGGGTCGTACGGGTGAGTGGGTTCAACGTAGGCCTTCGCGATCGATCGGTCGGGATCCCCGCAAGGTACCCGTGGGAGCCGACGCGAAACAGTCGCGCTCCCAGGGTCCGTACCCTTGAGCCCGTGGCCCGGTATCTGACTTCGCGACTGATCGGTGCCACCGCGCTTGCGATCGTCTGCGTTATGGCCGCCGGGGCCCTGGGCCTGTGGCAGCTGTCCGCCTGGCAGGCCATCCGCACCGCCGAGCAGTCCGATCTGACGCAGTCCGCGCCGGTCCCGCTCACCGACGTGATGGGACCCGACGACCCGTTCCCGGGTCGCGACGTGGGGCGACCGGTGACCCTGTCCGGTGAGTGGTTGCCGGCCAGCACCGTGTTCGTCTCCGGACGGGAGATCGACGGGGTCGAGGGCTACTGGGTGGTGACTTCCCTGGCCGTCGGAGCGGTCGATGACCCCGCGCTGCCTGTGGTGCGCGGCTGGGTCGCGGACCTCGAGGACGGCCCGCCGAACCCGACCGGATCCGCGTCGGTGGAGACCTGGCTGCAACCCACCGAGGGCACCGGTCAGGCCGACGACGACCCGAGTGACGACGTACTGCCCCAGATGCGGACCGGTGACCTCATCCAGCGGGTCGACCAGGACCTGTACGGCGCCTACGGCGTCTCGACCACGCCCCTGGACGGGTTGGAGCCGGCCTCGCTGGAGCAGCTGCCTCCGGCGGGCCGGTTCACCGCGCTGCGCAACTTCCTCTACGCCGTGGAGTGGTGGATCTTCGGCGCCTTCGCCCTGTTCGTGTGGTGGCGGTTCGTGGTGGACGAGACCGCCACCGAGCAGGCGTGGTCCGAGCCGGTAGCGTCGGGTTCGTGAAGGGAACTCTGCAGCGCTACCGCGTGATGGCCGCCGTGGTCGGCGTCCTGCTCATCGTGCTCGTCCTGGTCGGTCTGCCGCTGCACTACGGCTACCTGCTCTTCGACGCCGACTTCTTGGCCAAGGCCGTCGACCCGAACGTCCCGGAGACCGGGGGGACGGGCTGGCGGATCGGGACCGACATCTCCGCCTACCTCGGCGTCGCCCACGGCTGGCTCTACATGATCTTCCTGATCACCGCGTTCCTGCTCTCCCGCAAGGCGGACTGGGATCTGCGGTTCACCATCGTCACGCTGCTCAGCGGCACGATCCCCGTGGTCTCCTTCTGGGCCGAGCGTCGCGCCACGGCTCGGGTGCGGGAGGAGTACGCCGAGGAACTGGACGGCGCGCACCACACGATCCAGACCGCCGGCCCATGATCACCCCCACCCACGTGGTCATCAACGTGGGTCTGACTCGATGGTCGAAGACCCGGAAGCTCTTCGCCGACCGGTCCACACGACGTCTGTTCATCCTCGGTGGCCTGGCGCCGGACCTGGGCCTGTTCATGATGACGGCGGGCACGACGGCGTACCTCGTGGTCGGCCGGGGCTGGAGCGTAGGCCAGTCCTTCGAATCGATCTTCGACGACTACTTCTACTCGAACCCGGCGTTCGTGGTCGCCCACAACCTGCTGCATGCACCGCTGGTGCTGGTGGGCCTGTACGCCGCGGGTGCCGCCGTACGCCGCAGCCGGCCCCGGGTGGGCGCCGGTCTGAAGGCGTTCGCCGTGGGGTGTGCGGTGCACACGGCCCTGGACATCCCGGTCCACCACAACGACGGGCCGCTGCTGCTGTTCCCGTTCGAGTGGTCGGTGCGGTTCAACAGCCCGGTGAGCTACTACGACGCAGACCACTACGGCTCGATCGTGGCCCCCATCGACGTGGCGATCACGGTCCTGGGCGGAGCACTGCTCCTGGGTGGGTGGGCGCTGCGACGCAGACGGCGTACGGCGGCTTCATCCGGTCGCTGAAAGAAAACTCCTGACGTCCCCGGGCGAAGGTGCCCCGGGAACGTCAGGAGTCCGGTTCACTGGGGGCTGAGCCCCCGGCAAACCACAGATCAGGCCTTGTCGTCACCCTCGAGGTCGATGACCTCGGCCGGGTTGTCCGGGGTGCTGACCGGGTTCGGCGCGTCGGTGGCGTCGGCCAGGGCCTCGTCGGGGGAGGAGCCAGAGGGGTCCTCTTCCTGTCCGGACTGCGGGGCGGCGGGAGTCACCGGGGTGGGTGCCGTGGGAGTCGAGGTCGACGCCGGGGCAGGCGTCGGGGTGTAGGAGGACTGCCAGTTGTCGCTGGAGTTCTTGCCCCCCTGCAGCTTCTTGGCCACGAAGCCGACAACGCCGGCGACGGCCGCGAACTTCACGACGCGCTTGAGCTTGCCCTTCTTCTTCGGGGCCGGCTCACCCTTGGCCTCGGCGACCTTGGCCTCGGCCAGGTCGCGGACCTGCTCGGCACGGTCACCGGCGTTGTCGCGGGCTTCGGCGAGGCTGGCTGCCGCCTTCTCCCGAGCGTCGGCGATGGCCGGTCCGGCCTTCTCCTTGGCGTCGGCGATGTACGGCGCCGCCTTGACCTTGGCGTCGGCGAAACCAGCGGCCGCCTTGTCGCGGGCGTCGGCGATCACCGGGGCAGCCTTCACGCGGGCGTCGGCGATGGCCGGTCCGGCCTTCTCCTTGGCGTCGTGGAACGCGGGGACCGCGGTGTCCTGGACGAAGTCGCGGGCCGAGTCCATCGCCGCCTCGACGTGGGGCTTGAGGGAGTCGACGTAGTCGCCGGCCTGATCGATCAATGTCTTCTTCTTGCCGAAGCCCATGCCGAGCCCCTTCCTATCGAATGCAACTCTCGGATGTTCGGTCATCGCGCGAACACGGGTGTTCACGCCGTCTCATCCCACCATGTCGAGGTGAGCCGACCAACCCCGGCCCGCGCGGCTTGGGGGCCATGGGAGGATCAACGGGCAACTCGGCGGGTGATTTCACCCTGCCGGTACCCACGGCATCGGGCACTACGCACGTGCTCATCCCATGACGGAAGGCAACCATGGCCGACAAGGCAACGCTCAAGACCAACCGGGGCGACATCACCCTGAACCTGTTCCCGAACCACGCGCCCGAGACGGTCGAGAACTTCGCCGGCCTCGCGAAGGGTGAGAAGTCCTACGACGCCGGCAACGGCAAGACGGGCCCCTTCTACGACGGCCTGGCCTTCCACCGCGTCATCGACGGTTTCATGCTCCAGGGCGGCTGCCCCCTCGGCACCGGAACCGGCGGCCCGGGCTACACCTTCAAGGACGAGATCCACCCCGAGCTCGTCTTCGACAAGCCCTACCTGCTGGCCATGGCCAACGCCGGTCCGGGCACCAACGGTTCGCAGTTCTTCATCACCGTCTCGGCCACCCCGTGGCTGAACACCAAGCACACCATCTTCGGTGAGGTGGCCGACCAGGCCGGGCGCGACGTCGTCGACGCCATCGGCAAGACCGCCACCGGTGCCGGCGACAAGCCCGTCGACCCGGTCGTGATCGAGAGCGTCGAGATCTCCTGAGCGAGCACTCTGCCTCGCCGACTCCTGAGGCGGGGGCGCCGGTCTGTTACCGGCACCCCGCCCGGGAGTCGCACATCCGGTGCCAACGGTGCGACCGGAGAATCTGCCCGGACTGCATGCGTGACGCGTCGGTCGGCTTCCAGTGCCCCACCTGCGTGAGCGAGGGCGCCAAGACGACGCGCAGCGGACGCACGGCATACGGCGGCCTGCGTCCCACGAACGCCTCGATCACCTCGATCGGCTTGATCCTCACCAACGTGCTCGTCTGGGTGTCCATCCTGGCGACCGGAGGCAACAGCAGTCGACTCGTCGACCTGTTGGCCCTGCGCCCCAACGGCGCCTGCATCTTCCCTGGCCGCAACGGCGTGGTCTTCGAGCAGTCCCAGGCCTCCTGCGCGGTCGATCAGGGGACCTGGCTGCCCGGTGTGGTGGACGGCGCCTACTGGCAGCTGATCACCAACGCCTTCGTGCACGTCGATCTGACCCACATCGGCTTCAACATGCTGATGCTCTACTTCTTCGGACCCCAGCTTGAGGCTCTGCTGGGACGCACGCGCTTTCTCGCCCTCTACGTGCTGTCCGCCCTGACCGCCTCGGCCCTGGTCTACTGGCTCTCCGGCGAGTACACCGCCACGCTGGGAGCTTCCGGAGCGGTCTTCGGCCTGCTCGGTGCCCTGCTCGTCGTGGCCTTCAAGGTCGGCGGCAACGTCCAGTCGCTCGTGATGCTGCTGGCGCTGAACGCGGTGTTCACCCTGGTCATCCCCAACATCTCCTGGCAGGGCCACCTCGGCGGATTCCTGGGGGGAGCGGCCGTCGCGGCCGTGCTGGTCTACGCCCCCAAGCCGCCGAAGCGGACCAGGTTCCAGATCGCCGGCCTGACCGGGGTCGCGATCATCGCGATCCTGGCTGCGGTGGTGCGCTCGCTGACGCTGTGACCTCGGTACGCAGCGCTCGACCGTATTTCAGCAGGGGCGAGACCCCTCGCCACCGGAGTGACGAGGGGTCTGGCGGGGTGAATTACACCGGTGGAAGTTCATCCCCAGCTGGGGATGAACCTGTGGATAACTCTCACTCCCACCGCGTGGCGTAGGTGAAGCCGACTCCCATGAGGCCGATCCCGACGAACAGGTTCTTCTGACCGAGGTCGTTGAAGACCGGGATGGCGGACAGGTCCTGGACGAAGATGTAGAACGTGCAGATCCAGGCCAGACCGAGCAAGAAGCAGCCCATCATGCCGACGGTGACGCCTCGGCCTCGGCCCAAGGGCGTCGAGGGGTGGGCGGCCACGATCATGCCGACGAAGAGCAGTCCGAACCCGATCAGGTAGTTCCAGTCCTCAAGATCCGCCATGAACGCGGGCTTGCCCGCGTCGGCGGTGAAGTCCGCGGGGCGCACGCCGATGTAGTAATAGGCCATCCAGGCGATGCCGGCGATCATCAGGGTGAGGGCGACGATGAAGCGTGGCCCCAGGTTGGCCCCGGTGACGCGGTCGGGGTCCTTGAAGTCGTGCTTGTCCTTCGCCTTGCTGAATTTGTTGAGCTTTGCCATGCGTACTCCTCGTGAGGGTCGGGGTTGAGCCCGTGTCTCCCACGGTGCTGCAGTTGTTGAGCCGCCTAGGTCTCGGGAGATACCTTAGACGGCATGAGCGATACAGGTGTGGAGGACTCGTCAAGGGACTCCCCTGATCAATCGTCTGGTCCATCGCCTGATCCCCACAAGCATGTCCGCAAGGACAAGCCCTGGCGGGTCGGAACCCCGATGGTCATCCTGCTGTGCGGGTCGCTGTTCGTCATCAGCGCTCAGAACAGCGAGGGCACCGACCTGCGTCCGGGTCGCTATACCGACCTGGCCAGCCTGGTCCAGGCCGAGACGGACGAGTACGACGCACTGCGCGCCAAGGTCAGCACCCTGAACGAGGACATCGCGACGCTCTCCGACTCGGTGGCCGACCGGGGTGTGCGCCAGGCCCGCACCCGGGCCGACCGTTTCCGCGACCCGGCCGGGTTGGTGCCTCGCACCGGTCCGGGGGTCATGGTGACGATGTCCGATGCGCCCGAGGACATCCAGTCCAGCAGCGATCAGAAGCCCAACCTCCTGGTCGTCCACCAGCAGGACCTGCAGTCGGTGGTCAACGCCATGTGGGCCGGCGGCGCCACGGCGATCACCATCCAGGGTCAGCGGGTGATCTCCACGACCGGTATCAACTGCGAGGGCAACGCGGTGCTCCTCCAGGGCCGGACCTACCCCCAGCCCTACGTCATCCAAGCCGTCGGGGACCCCAGCGCCCTCGCTCAGTCCCTCGAGGCGGACCCGGACGTGTCCGGCTACCGACAGGACGCCGCCACCCCTGACATCGCGATCGGCTGGGACTTCGCCGCCGCCGAGCGCGTCGACGCGCCGGCGTACGACGGGCTGCTCGACCTGAGCTACGCCGAACCGCTCGGCTGATCCACCGCTACGACGGGCCTAGAGCGGGTCGGGCGCCGACTCGGGTAGTGCTTCGGGCGTCGGGATCGGCGTTGGCGTGGGGGTCGGCGTTGGCGTGGGAGTCGGTGTGGGAGTCGGTTCGGGTTCGGGCTCCGGCTCGACGAAGGTCGAGACCAACAGGGTGATCGTCGAGCCCTGGGGAGGAGTCTCGCCGGAGTCCGGGCTCTGGCGCACCACGGTGCCCTTGGGCTCGGTGGTGTTGGCCGTGCCCACGATGGAGACCTTGAAACCCGCGTCCTGGATGCGGCTCTGGGCCTCGCCCTGCTTCAGGCCCACCACACTGGGGACCTCTTCGGGCCCGTCGGACCAGAAGATCGTCACGAGGGTGTCCTCGGCCACCATCTGCCCCACAGCGGGGTCGGTGCGGATGACCGTGCCGCGGGGGAGGTCGGACTCGGCCTCCTCGCGTTTGACCCGCAGGTTCTGGTTGCGCAGGACGTCGGCCGCTGCCGCTCGGTCCTGACCCACCACGGCGGGTACGGCGACCTCGGGCTTGCCGTCGGAGATCACGTAGTCCACCGAGGTCCCCGGGGCGACGTACTGGTCCTGGTTCGGGGTCTGTTCGAGGATCTCCCCGGAGGGGACCTCGTCATCGGTTCGGTTGCTCCGGTTGCCGACCGCCAGGCCGGCGTCACCGATGGCGTTGCGGGCCTCGGGCTCGGTCATCCCGACCAGGCGGGGGACCTGCACCTCCTCGGGAGGCGATTCGAACAGGTCGGAGGTGAACAGGTAGTACCCCGCGACGATCAGGGCGGCAACGAGCGCGGCGATGAGGAAGTAGAGAAACCCGCGGCCGGCGGTCCGGTCATCCTCGGCCTTCGGTACGTCGGCGGGCAGGAAGGTCTCCCCAGTCACCGGCGGCGGTGGAGGGAGGGGGACACCGACCATGGTGGCGGGCGAGTCGGAGACCGCGGCGGGCACGGGTGCGGCGACCGGGTGCCCCTCGAGGTAGCGCTCGATGTCGGCACGCATGTCGGCGGCCGACTGGTAGCGGTCCTCGAGCCGCTTGGCCAGGGCCTTCAACACGATCGCGTCGATGGCCGGGGTCAACTCGGTGTCGTGGTCCGAGGGAGGCGTGACCGGTTCGCGGACGTGCTGGTAGGCCACCGCGACCGGGCTGTCGCCGATGAAGGGGGGTCGGCCGGTGAGAAGTTCGTAGAGCAGGCAGCCGGCGGAGTAGACGTCCGAGCGGGAGTCAACAGTCTCGCCGCGGGCCTGCTCGGGGGAGAGGTACTGCGCGGTGCCGACGACGGCCGCGGTCTGGGTCATCGTGGAGGCCGAGTCGCTGATGGCTCGAGCGATCCCGAAGTCCATCACCTTCACATCACCCGACGGGGTCAACATCACGTTGCCGGGCTTGATGTCGCGGTGGATGATCCCGGCACGGTGGCTGTAGTCGAGGGCCGAGAGCACACCTGAGCTGATCTCCAGGGCGCGCTCGGGCAGGATCTTGCGGCCCTCGCGCAGGATGTCGCGCAGGGTACGACCGGCGACGAACTCCATGACGATGTAGGGCTGGGCGATCGGCTGACCGTCCTCGCCCATGACGTCGGTGGGCTCCTCGCCGGTGTCGTAGACCGCGACGATGGAGGGGTGGTTCAGCGACGCGGAGGACTGGGCCTCGCGACGGAAGCGGGCCTGGAAGGTGGCGTCGCTGGCCAGATCGGTGCGCAGTCGCTTGACCGCCACGATGCGTCCCAGGCGCGAGTCGGTGCCTTGACGGACCTCGGCCATGCCGCCACGACCGAGCACATCTCCCAGCTCGTAGCGGCCGCCGACCGTGGTCGGTTGCTGCTCACTCATGGAGTTCCTTGATCGGTGGGGGGTGTGGTGGTCGGGTCACCGGTGGGTGCTGCCGTGGGCGTCTCGGTGGGGGTCGGCGTCGGTTCCGGGGTCGGTTCCTCGGTGGGCTCGGGCTGCTCGCCCCAGAAGCTGACGGTCACCGTGGAGCCGGCGGCGAGTTCACCGGTCGGGTTCACGTCGTCGACCAGGCCCGCGGTCTCGTCACCGGGGTTGTCCAGCTCGTTCCGGGTGACGCTCAGGCCCATGCCCTCGAGGTCGGAGGCCACCTCGTCGATGGGGCGACCGATGTAGTTCCCGGCGTCCACCGTCACCGTTTCCGGCTCGGGTTCGGGCTCGGTGGTCGGCTCGTCGGTGGTGGGATCCTCGGTCGGCTGGGTGGCGCTGGACGTGGGCGACGTGGGTGCGTCGGTCGTGTCGTCCCCACCGGTCAGCGCGATGATCCCGATGATGATCAGGGCGATCACCAGCAGAACGATCACGACCGGGATCCAGGGACTGGTCCGGTCGGTGCTGGCCGCCGAGGCCGCTGCTGGTGCGGCCTCCGGCGGGGCGATCGGGGTGGACAGGGTCGGCGACATGACCTGGGTGGCGTCGGCGGCAGGGACGGCTGCTGCAGCGGCTGCTGCAGCCGCCGGTGCGGACAGTACGGCGGTCGCGGGGTCGCGCAGCGCGGCGGCGAAGGCGGCGCCGTCGGGGTACCGGTCGGCCGGGTTCTTCGACAGCGCTCTGTAGACCACAGCCGCCAGATCGGAGGGTACGTCGTCAGGCAGGTCGGGCACGGGCTGCTGGAGGTGGGCCAGGGCGGTCGCGACCGGGCTGTCGGCGTCGAAGGGCCGACGTCCGGCCAGGCACTCGAAGGCCACGACGCCGAGGGAGTAGACGTCCGAGGCGGGGCTGGCGGTCTCCCCGCGGGCCTGCTCGGGGGAGAGGTACTGCGGGGTCCCCATCACCGCACCGGTCTGGGTGATCCCCACTCCGTCGGCGGCGCGGGCGATCCCGAAGTCGGTGATCTTGATGACCCCGTCGGGGGTGACCATCAGGTTGGCGGGTTTGACGTCGCGGTGCACGATCCCGGCGCGGTGGGCGGCGCCCAGCGCGTCGCCGGCCTGTCCGAGGAGGTCGCTGACCGCGGTCGGGTCGAGCTCGCGACCCTCCTGGGCGCCCTGGGCGAGCAGGGCGGAGAGGGGCTGTCCGTCGACGAGTTCCATGACGAGGTAGGTCCGCGGCGCGTACGAACCATCCTTCGGGGGGGCCTCACCGAAGTCGTAGATGCTGGCCACGTTGGGGTGGTGCAACGCCGCGGCGTGACGGGCCTCGGTCTCGAAGCGGGCCCGGAACTTCGGGTCGTCGGCGTACTCGGCCTTGAGGAGCTTGACCGCCACCACGCGTCCCAGCACGGTGTCGGTGGCGCGCCAGACCTCGCCCATGCCTCCGGTGGCGATGCGGGACTCGAGGCGGTAGCGGCCTGCGGCATCGAGGGTCGGGGAGTTGTCGCTTCCTGAGTCGTTCATCGAATCACAGCTTCCATGACGGCTTTGGCGATCGGACCGCCCAGGGCGCCACCGGCGATGCTCTCGCGGGGGACGTTGGGCGCCGACTCGATCATGACGGCTACCGCAACCTCGGGGTCCTCGGCGGGGGCGAAGGAGACGAACCAGGCGTACGGCGGGCCGTCGCCCCCGCTCTGTGCGGTGCCGGTTTTGCCGGCCACCGAGACGCCGGGGATGGCGGCGGCTGAGGCGGTGCCCTGCTCGACGGTCGCGACGAGCAGTTTGGTGAGGTCGCTCGCGGTCGCCGAGGAGATGGCGGGGCGGAAGTCCTCATCGGAGGTCTTGTCGAGGGGTTCGAAGGAGGCCGACTGGACCTCGTCGACGATGTAGGGGCGCTTGACGACGCCCTCGTTGGCGATGCCGGCGGCGACCATGGCCATCTGCAGCGGGGTGGCCCGGACCTCGAACTGGCCGATGCCGGTCTGACCGGTCTCCGGGGCGTTCGACCCCTCGGGGAACACCGACTTGGCCTGCGGGCCGAGGTCCTCGAGGTAGTCGGCGTTGAAGCCGAACGCCTCGGCCGCGGCCAGCATCTTCTCCGACCCCAGGTCGACCGCGAGGCGGGCGAAGGTGGTGTTGCAGGAGTTCTCCATGGCGGTGGAGAAGCTGATCATCTCGGGGTTGCAGGCCGAGCGGCCCTCGTTGTCGACCAGGCCGGTGTCGCCGGTGGTCTGCGGGAGTTGGTACGTCGCCCCACCCGGCACCTGGGAGTCCGCGTCGTACTGTCCGCTCTCGATCGCGGCTGCGGCGGTGACGAGCTTGAAGGTGGACCCGGGAGGCAGGGTCTTCTGGATGGCCCGGTTGAGCAGCGGCTCCCCGTCGGCGCTGTTGAGGCGTTCGAAGTCGGAGTTGACCGCGGAGAAGTCGTGGGAGGCCAGCAGGTTCGGGTCGTAGCTCGGCAGCGAGACCATCGCCAGGATCTTCCCGGTGCGGGGATCCAGCGCCACCACGGAGCCCTCACCCTCGGGGCCGATGGTGTTCAGCAGGCCGTCGTACGCCGCGTCCTGGGCGTCCGGGTCGAGGGTCAGTTGGACGCTGCCGCCCTTCTGCGCCTTGTTGCTCAGCAGGTCGACCAGCTTGGTGACGAACAGGCGGTCGTCCTCCCCGGAGAGCACCTCGTTCTGCGCCCGCTCGATCCCGGTCTGGCTGAAGAAGGAGAAGAAGCCCGTGATGGGGGCGTACTTGAAGGGCTGGTCGTAGGTGCGCTGGAACTCGTACTGGTCGTCGACCTCGACGCTGTCGGCGATCGGGGTGCGCCCGACGAGGATCGCGCCGCGTTCGACCGAGTACGCCGCCTCGATGACCCGACGGTTGCGCGGGTTGTTGTCGAGCTCGGAGGCCTGGCCGAACTGCAGGTAGGTGGCGTTGAGCATCAGCGCCACGAACAGCAGGAGGCAGAACAGGGAGATGGTCCGGATGGGTTTGTTCATAGCTTGATCACCTGGGTCGACTCGTCGGCCGGACTCTCGGACTCGGACAGGTCCGGGATGGGTCGGCGGGCCTGGTCAGAGACCCGTAGGAGCAGGGCGATGATCACCCAGTTGGCGACCAGCGAGGAGCCGCCGTAGGACAGGAACGGCGTGGTCAGACCGGTCAGGGGGATCAGGCGGGTGACCCCGCCGATCACGACGAACACCTGGAGGGCGAACACGCCCCCGAGGCCGGTGGCCAGCAGTTTCCCGAAGCCGTCGCGGGAGATGAGCGCGGCGCGCAGGGCGCGTTCGACGATGAGGCCGTAGATGAGGATGACCGCGATGACTCCGGTCAGACCGAGCTCCTCACCGATGGAGCCGATGATGAAGTCGGACTCGGCGAAGGGGATCCGGCCGGGGTCGCCGCCGCCGAAGCCGCGACCGATCAGGCCGCCCCAGGCCATGCCGAACATGCCCTCGACGATCTGGCCGGACCCGGGGGTCTGGTCGACGTACTTGAAGGGGTCGAGCCAGATGTTGACGCGGTTCTGGACGTGCCCGAACTGGGAGTAGGCGGCCAGGGCGCCGGCGAAGAACATGGTCGCGCCGACCACCAGCCAGCCGGGTCGTTCGGTGGCGACGTAGAGCATGATCAGGAACAGGCCGAAGAACAGCAGGCTGGAGCCGAGGTCCTTCTGGAAGATCAGGATGCCCAGGCTGACCAGCCACATCGCGGCGATCGGGCCGAGGTCGCGACCGCGCGGCAGGTCGACCACCAACAGCCGACGACCGGCCAGCGCGAGGGCGTCGCGGTGTTGGACGAGGTAGCCGGCGAAGGCGATGACCAGCAGCACCTTGGCGACCTCGCCGGGCTGGAAGCTCAGGGGTCCGACGTTGATCCAGATCCGGGCGCCGTTGATGGTCTTGCCGACGCCGGGGACCATCGGCAACAGCAGCAGCAGGATCGCGCCGAGGCCGGCGGTGTAGGTGAAGCGGGTCAGGGTCCGGTGGTCGCGGAGCACCACCAGGGTGATGACGAACAGCAGCACCCCGACCGTCATCCAGGTCAGTTGGCGTTGGGCGAAGGAGGTGCCGTCCTCCAGGTCGAGGCGGTAGATCACGGCCAGACCCAGCCCGTTGAGGGCCGCGACCATGGGCAGCAGCACGGGGTCGGCGTACGGCGCGACGAGGCGGATGGCCACGTGGGCGATGACCGTCAGGGCGGCCAACCAGCCGCCGTACCCGATGATGTTGGTGGGGACCGAGCCCTCGACGCCGAGCCCGACAGCGGCGTACGCACCGACGCCGACGGCCAGCGCGAGGATGAGCAGGAAGAGTTCGGCACCGCGGCGTCGGCGGTGCACGAAGCCCATCAGCAGGGAGCCCTGGCCGGGGGTGGTGAGGCCGCGCTGGCTCATCCGGTCTCCTGCGTGGCGACGGGAGCCATCTCGTCGGCCAGGTTCTGGACGGCCGAGCGGGCGCCGGTCAGATCGTTGACGTCGATGCCGTCGCGCACCTTGCGGGCATCGAAGTCGCTGAGGCGGTCGGTGGTGACGTCGGTCAGCTCGTAGGGCTCGGACAGGGCCAGGCCGGGGAGGTCGGCGTTGAGGCCGCGGAAGATCACCACGACGCCGTCCTGCTCGCCGACGTAGAACTGCCGTTGGGACCAGGAGTACGCCGCCGCGACGCCGGCCCACACTGCGCCGGCGACGATGATCAGGACGAGCAGGCGGCTCAGCCAGGCGTAGCGCTGAGGGGGCCGCGGTGCGTAGCGGACCTCTTCGGGGTCGATCGGGTCGCTGGCGATGGCGTAGGGGACGTCGCCGAGGATCTCGGCGTCGATGGGCTCCATCTCACCGGTGTCACCCGAGCGGTGTCCGCGGAACATGGATCCGACGCCGGTGGAGCGGCTGCTGCGGCGGCGCAGTTCGGCGGCGGCACCGACCAGGAGGGGCTCCAGGGCGGCGTAGGACTGGTCGGCCGCGGCCTGTTCGGCGGTGATGACGTCGGCGACCACACAGGTCACGTTGTCGGAGCTGCCGGCCTCGAGGCTGGCGCGGACGAGTTCGACGGCGGCGTAGTCGGGGGACCCGGAGCGCAGGATGTCGGCCAGGCGGCTGTCCTCGAGTACTCCGCAGGCACCGTCACTGCAGAGGAACAGGCGGTCGCCGGGGACGACCTCGAGGACGAAGAGGTCGGGTTCGGCCTCGTGGAAGCCGTCGAGGGCCTTGAGGATGATGTTGCGGTGCGGGTGGACCCGGGCCTCGGCCTCGGTGATCCGGCCCTCGTCGATGAGGCTCTGGACGAAGGTGTGGTCGGTGGTGAGCTGGGAGATCTCACCGTCGCGGTAGAGGTAGGCGCGTGAGTCGCCGACGTGGCCGACCCCGACACGTGAGCCGTCGAAGAGCAGCACGGTGGCGGTGGTGCTGGTGCCGTTGAGGGCGGGGTCCTCGTCGACGAGGCGACCGATGGCGACGTGGGCGTCGTGCAGGGAGTTGGTGACCCGGTCGAGTGGGTCGCCGAGGTCGTGGGGGTCCTGGTCGAGCTTGCGGAGTTCGGAGACAGCGGTGCCGGAGGCGATGTCACCGCGGGCGGCGCCGCCCACGCCGTCACAGACGGCCAACAGCCAGGGTCCGGCGTACCCGGAGTCCTGGTTGTCCTTGCGGACCCGGCCGACGTCGGAGATCCCCGAGTAGTGCAGACGCAGCGGCTCGCGCGGCGCCTGGACGGGCGGCGTCTCGGCAGTCGTCTCGGCAGGGTTCTGTTCGGCGGGGGCCTGCTCAGGGTCGGTGGAGGTCACTTGCGCAACTCCAGGATGGTCTTGCCGATCCGCACCTGGGTGCCGAGCGTGAGCGTGGTCGGCTGCGTGATGCGCACGGTGCCGATGTAGGTGCCGTTGGTGGAGCCGAGGTCCTCGACGAACCACTGGTCACCGGAGGCCGCGATGCGGGCGTGGCGGGTGGAGACGTAGTCGTCGTCGAGCCGGATGGCGGCGTCGGTGCCGCGTCCGATGAGGATCGGGGCATTCTCCAGGGAGGCGGTGGCACCGTCGTTGGTGCCGGCGGTGACAACGACCTGGGTGGGGGCGCCGCGACGCTTGCGGGGCGGCTTGCTGGAGGTGTTGGGCTTGCCGGGGCGGGCGGGGGGCGCGTTGCGCGAACCCTCGGGCACCCGGGCGCCGAACATGTCCGAGCGGATCACCGAGATGGCGGCGAGCACGAAGATCCACAAGATGGCCAGGTAGGCGATCTTGATCAGGAAGAGGGTCAGCTCAGACACCGAAGCCCACCTGTCCGTTGGCTTGGTCGTCCTGGACGATGCGCACGGTCAGGGTGGTGGCGCCGATCTTGACCGACATCCCGTCGCGCATCGTGGCGCGGGGGACCTTGCGGCCCTCCACGAGCATGCCGTTGGTGGAGCCCATGTCATGTACCTCGATCTGGGGGTCGTCCTCGGCGCGGCCGGAGGTGACGATGAACTCGATGTGGCGGCGGCTCACACCTGGGTCGTTGATGCGCAGGTCGGCGTCGGTGCCGCGACCGACGACGAGGCTGGGCGGTTGCAGGGGGTGTTCGGTGCCGTTGACCTCGAGGAGGGCGCGGGCGCGGCTGACCTGGGTGTGGGTGCTGTTGCCGGTCACCTGGGCCTGGGCCTGGCTGCGGATCCGGAACCGGCCGGTGGTGAGGTCCTCGGCGGATTCGAAGTTGATCTTGATCGGACCGGTGAAGACGTAGCCCTGCTGGTCGGCGTGCTTCTTCAACTGGTCGGCGAGGTCGGAGGCCATCGCGGAGTCGTACGGCGAGAGCCGGTCCAGGTCGGTGCCGGACAGTTCGACATGGAAGACGTTGGGCACCATGCGTCGGTCGCGGCTGAGGATCTGAGCGTTGTTGTCGCACTCGCGCTGGAGGGCGGCGGCGATCTCGACGGGTTGTACGGCGCTGCGGAAGGCGCGCGCGAAGACTCCGGAGATCATCGATTCGAGGCGTTGCTCGAACTTCTGAAGGCCACTCATGGGGCACGCCTCCTTCGCGGGGGCCGGGGGTGGGAGCACAGGACAGCGGGACGACTCGGCATCGACCTGCCGTCGATCGTATCGGGGAGAGTGGGTCGAGTGGGGAACTGCGCGACCCATGGTGCCCCACGTCTGCGCTGAGCGCGGCCTCGCGCGGGTCCCGCCGGGGGCGGTTTTGGTCCTGCGAGCGGCCCTGGGATAGCCTTCACCAGTTACTTTGCGCGAGTGGCGGAACGGCAGACGCGCTGGCTTCAGGTGCCAGTGTCCGAAAGGGCGTGGGGGTTCAAATCCCCCCTCGCGCACAGATGATTCGAAACCCGGCCCGGGTGATCTGGGTCGGGTTTTGTGCTTCCCGGCTCGACCGCCGGGCTCAGTTGCTACTGACCGGTAGCTAAGTGAGACCATGAGCCCATGAGCGAGCACGCGTTCGACTGGACGGTCCCGCACACCGATGAGCGCACCGTCCGCCGGCCGCTGCGGCCGGCCGAGGATCCCTTTTACGACGCGCCGGCCGACGTCAGGGCTCTGGCGCCAGGCACCATCGTGCGCAGTCGGCAGGTGAACATCGCGTTCCTGGGTCTCGTCACGCAGCGCGGGCTGACCGCGTGGCAGCTCGCCTACCGCAGCACCGACCTGCACGGACAGGCCGAGGTCGCGGTGACGACGGTCCTCGTGCCACGCGGGCATGACCCGAAGCACCCCCAGCGGCTCGTCGCCTACCAGTGTGCGATCGACGCCGTGTCCGACCGCTGCTTCCCTTCCTATGCCCTGCGTCCGGGGGCCCGGGCATGGGGTGCGCTGCCGCAGTTCGAGCTGACGATCATCGCCGGCCTGCTCGACAAGGGGTACGTCGTCAGCCTCAGCGATCACGAGGGGCGACACGGACACTTCGCCGCGCCGCGAGAGCCGGGCTACCGGGTGCTCGACGGGATCCGCGCCGCGACGGCGTACCCGCCCACCGGGATGACCCGGAACACGCCCGTCGGGCTGATCGGCTACTCCGGAGGCGGCATGGCCTCGGCCTGGGCGGCGGAGATGGCACCGCGTTACGCACCTGAGATCCCGATCGTTGGCGCCGTCCTGGGTTCACCGGTCGGCGACCCCGGTGAGGCCTTCATCAAACTCAATGGCGGGCTCAACGCGGGCCTTCCGGCCCTCGTCGTGTCTGGTCTGCGTCACGCTTACCCAGGTCTCGGCAAGATCGTGCGCCGACACACGCACGCCGATGGCATCAGGCGCCTCGACCAGCTCCAGGAGATGACGACCGTCGAGGCCGTGGTGCGCTACGCGTTCGACGACTTCGACGACTTCGTCGACCCGCCCCTGGCCGACGTCCTCGCCGAGCCTGAGGTGATCGAGGTGTTCAACGACCTCCGCCTCGGCCTCGCCGCTCCTCAGTGCCCCGTCCTGGTGGTGCAATCGGTCCACGACCAGATCATCGACGTCGCCGACGTCGACGGGCAGGTCGCCCGGTACGTCGAGGCAGGCGTCGAGGTGAGCTATGTGCGCGATCGGCTCAGCGAGCACATCTCACTGATGATCATCGGTCTGCCGGCGATGTTGACCTGGCTCGAGAAGCGTTTCCGGGACGACTCGGCGCCGGTCACGACCGGCACGCGCACCGTCAGTTCGATCGCGTTCTCACCACGGTCGTTGCCGGGCTTCGTCCGCATGTTCATCGGTGCAGCGAAGACGGTCACCGGTCGCGCCGGCTGACGGCGCCGCGACTGGTTGTCCCACAAGCCGATCCTGACCCGAGCAGCTTCAGCCGGGGTGACCCGTCAAACGTGCAATAGGCGCTCAAGCGGACGCAGGAGCCGCTCATGAGGGCGATCGAAGCCTCCATTGCACGTTTGAACGGTCAGTACGCGGCTGGGCCACCCAGGCCGAGGCTGGAGCGTGGGAGCAAGGTGCGGTCGCCAGTCCAGGCGCCGCTTGAGGTTGCGCTGCGGATGGTGCTCGACAGGTGGTGAGCGGGATGCTTCGTGTCCCGCAACACCCGTCCGGTGATGTTTCCGGGACGGGGGTCCGATCCGGCTGCGTCCATCGCGGGGGATGGGCCACGGTCGCCCAAGTAGGCCGCCCAGGGGCTTGAGTCCGACGGGCTCCGCGCCATACGCCCGAAGCCGCGGCCATGTCCGAACAGGACGGGGCGCATACCCGGGAGGACGATTGCCGAAGATGCTCAAGCCATCTCGGGGACGTGCAGATGGGCGTAGGCGAGGTCGAAGGCGTGGACATCCATGATCTCGCCGCCTGCCTCGCTCGCCGCCCGGCTGCGCATGTCGTCGGCCGACATGCTGCTTGCGTCCATCGCGGCCCGGGTCTCCCAGGCCGTGGTCGCGCAGCAAAGACCGGCGGACCGGTTCACGAGCAGGCTGGCGCTGCAGAATCCAGGGGTCTGTTCGAGTGCAGGAAGGATCCCTAGCCGGAATGTCTCGGTCATGGCGTCGAGGTCACCTTGGACCCAGCTGACTCGGCAGCACTCACCGTGATGGGTGCGATGCATGACGGCGATCTCCCACTCGTCCACCTGCATGGAGCCGCCGAGAATCTCCTGTCCGCGGTCACGGAGCGGGCGAACTTGCTCGTCGCTTGCGCGCATCAACTCCTCGTTCTCCCACGAGGTCGTGGCGATGCACTGACCGGTCTCGCGGTCGACCAGCAACGAGAGGCCGCGACAGCCCTCGATGGTGTCGAGCATCGGTGCGGCCTCGTTCTTGACGAACATGATGCCCGCGTCGACCGCGCTGGGCATTCCGTTGAGTGTGATGGAACGTGCGTACATGGCCCGCTTCTCTCTGAAGTGAGCGGCGCCCGACCGGCACCGCCGGTACTTCCCTGCCTACTCCTCTCGGCGCGCGGACGCCAGACCCAGCTCCTCGACGCCTCAGTGATCGGTGACCCTGGTTCCGCTGAGGTCGGCGGCGGTCCGGGTGAACATGCCACCGACGGAGTTGTCGACGTGTTCGCGATCCGACTGACCCACAACACCACCGCAGTCCAGCCGGTGAGCACGCTCGCGGTCGTTGCGGTCTACGGGTTGTTCTTCACCCGCAGCCTGAGTGAGTGGTGGCCGGTCGCCCCGTCGGGGAACGGCGGCGTGAGTTGCTCTTTCTGGATGGTCCCGTCGGCCGCGACGCAGCGCGCCGAGACAACGTGCGTTCCCGGCCTCACGTTCACCTTTGCGCGCCAACGTCGCCAGGAGGTGGGTCCCAGGTCGTCGGCCAGTTCGGCAGAGATCCAGGGACCGTCGTCGATCCTCACCTGGACGTCGGCGACGCCGTCGTTCGCGGGCGCCCAGGCAGTGCCGAACACCGTGAGCGAACCACCGACGTCGATGGCGCCCTGGGGGAGTCGGGGAGGCATCGCGATCGCTCCGGGGTGGTCGATGCGCGCCATGGGGGGCAGTTTGACGTCGTCGCGCGGCCAGCCACGAGCAACCCAGGTGGCGACTTCTTGTCCGGCGGGGGCGAGCGTCAGGCGGTGCAACCATTTGGTGCCGTTGTACTGCCCGGCCAGTCCCGGAGTCATGATTCGTGCCGGGAATCCATGGCCTGCGGGGAGGGTCTGTCCGCCCATCCCCACCACGAGCCACGACGAGGCTTCCAGGGCCCTAGCGAGAGGGAGGACCTGCTTGTATCCGTCGACTGCCTCCATCACCAGGTCGGTGCCGGACAGGTCGGCGGGGAGTTCCACACCCAGGGCCTCGAAGAGTGCCGGTAGGTCGACACCGGTCCAGCGCTGGTGACCGAGACGGTCCCAACCGAGCCGGTTGTGGATGCAGATCAACAGGGCGTCGCGCTCGCGCAGCGGCAGTTCCAGAAGGTCGTCCAGCGTGACCTGGGCACGCGTCCCGTCTAAACCGACCACCTGCAGGCGCCAGGTCGCAGGGTCGATCAGCGGTGAGCGGAGGTTCACGTCAGTTTGGTAGAAGCGATCGATGTCGGTGAACAAGGGCTCCGCGCCCTGCCATCCTTCGCCGCCGTCGATCAGCTCCGGCAGTGGGTCGGCGACGCGGATCTGGGTCCTGTTGCGATCCTGGTCCGACTCGAGAGCCGCGAGGTGCCGTCGGCTCGAGACATAGGCGGCGAGCCCGATCGCGCCAGCGACGACGCCGAGCATCGGTCCACGGGACTGCCCCCTGCTCGGACTGCTCGGAGCCGCCAGACCTGCGGCCAGTGCGACGCCGCCCACGAGGTTCGCGCGCAAGAAGGGTTTGTCGGTCGTTCCCAGAAAACGAACCGTCTCCTCGACCACAGGCAAAGGCACGCGGTCGACCACGACCCGTCCGATCGCATCTACGAGGCTCCGACCCGAGATCGCCGCCCCCCGCTCGGTGAGGCCCAGAAGCAGGAGCACACCGCCGGCGGTGTCGACACGAAATCTGAGCACCGCGCGAGCCTAGACCCGAGGAGCGCCAACGGGGGCCTATCTCGTGGATCGCCCGGCGGCGCCAACAGTTCTCACGTCGACACGTCACACCCATCGAGGAACCCGGCTGCGGCCCGGTGGGACCCATTCGGCAGTCCGCGCCAGTTCCCGAGATGGACGTGCAGTACGACCCACGCCCGAGGCACCATACGACCATGACGGAAACGACAGAGCTCGGGCCAGTTGCCCGCACCTGGCGCATCGCTTCGTCGGGAGATGCCCTGCAACTGGTGGCCGAGGGCGTGGCCACCTTCGCCGGCTTCGGCATCGCGACCATGCTGATCATGGATGGTGACATGAGCGAATGCGTCGCCGTAGCAGGCGAGGAGCAGCCCAGTGGGGTGCTCGGCTCGCGTGCGCCGAGCCGTTTCCTTCGCGAGGCACTGGAGGCCTCCGAGCACTGGGGGCCACTCCGCTTCCTGTCCCACGAGAATCTCGATCCGGCGGCGATCGCGCACGCCATCGTCCCTGACCTCCCCGTCAGTGATGATCCTGAGGACTGGCACCCCCTCAACAGCCTTGTCCTGCCGATCTGCGACCGCGAAGGGAACCTTCGAGCCGCACTGGCGATCGACGCCCCGCTCGACGGCCGGATCCCCAACAGTGAACAGCGTCGCCAGCTCGAGAACTACAGCATCCATGCCCGTCGCGCGATCTTGACGACCTTGGACCGGGAGAAGCTCGCGGAGCGGATCGCCGTGAGCGGCGCCGCGCGGCGGGTCGTGCGGGCCGCCAGTGGTGCCCTATCGCTCGCGGAGGTGCTCGAGAAGTCGAAAGCCGCGCTTCTCGAAGGCTTCGCAGCGGACGAACTGTGGTGGCAACTGTTGACCGTCCCGGCTTCCCTGCAGCCGTTGCTGGACTCGCTCGAGATCGACAAGCCGCCCGGACTTCACGAACGGACCCCGGACCTGGCCCGTGCCGTCGCCCAACAGGCATGGCGAGACCAGAGCGTGATCGTGGCCCGCGCCGGTCAAGGGATACACGCCCCGGAAGCCTACGAGCCCGAGATCCTGCAGGCCGCCGAAGAGTTCCTCGCTCGTGACGAAACCGGTTCGCTGCTGGTCATTCCGTTGGGGGCAGGTGAGGATTGTTTGGGCATGGTGGTTCTGCACCGTCGCGACGGCTCCGGCTGGACGACGGTCGAGACCGAAGAAGCGCTCGACGTGGGCCACGACCTGGGTCGCGCCCTGCTCAATGCGCACAACTACGAGGGCGAGCTGGCGCAGGTACGCCGGCTCCAGGCGATGGACACCTACAAGAGCCAACTCATCAGCACCGTCTCTCACGAACTCCGTACTCCGCTGACCTCGATCGTCGGGAACCTCGAGATCCTGCAAGAGCTCATCAGCGACGCTGATCTGGATCCCATGCTCGCGCGCGCGGCCGCCGCCACCGACCGCGGTGCCCAACGCTTGGGCGCCATCGTCGAGGACCTCCTGCTGCTGTCACGGGTCACGGACCCCAACGCATCGATGTCCCGCGAGCGAGTCGACCTCGGCGAGATCGTCGCCGACGTCCTGGCCCTGCACTCCACGACGGCGCGTCAACAAGGCATCGAGGTCGTTGTCGCCAGCGCCTCCGAACCCGTCATCTTGTTGGGCGTCGCCTCGGAGCTGGACCGTGTCGTCGTCAACCTGGTCAGCAACGCCGTCAAGTACAGCCCTTCGGGCAGCACCGTGCGGGTGAGTATGGAGAACATCGGGAAGGAAGCGGTGCTGGTCGTAGCCGATGACGGTTACGGCATCTCGCAGGCGGATCAGAAGAAACTCTTCCGGGAGTTCTTTCGCTCCAACAATCCGAAGACGATCCAGGTGCGAGGCACGGGCCTCGGCCTCGCGATCGTGCAGCGGATCGTTGATCGCCACGGCGGTCGCATCGAGCTGAGCTCCCAACTGGGGGTCGGGAGCGAGTTCCGGGTCTACCTACCGCGCGCGAAGGGCTGATTCCGGCGACCCACTAGAGTTCGCACGCCTGGGAAGGGGCACCCAATGATCACCGTCATGGCCGGGACCGAGGTCCCGGCGTACCTCGCTCCAGCAGCAGCCCTCGTGGTCGCGGCCGCCCTGGTCGGCTACCTCAGCGTCAAGTGTCGTGTCGTCCCGATCGTCGGGTTCCTGCTGGCGGGCGTGATCATCGGGCCCGCGCAGCTCGGACTGGTCGCGAACACCGAGTCGGTCCGAGCGGTCGCCGACATCGGCATCATCCTGCTGTTGTTCACCATCGGGATCGAGTTCTCCCTCGAGCGGTTGGCCAAGGTCTGGCGCTGGATCGTGTTGGGCGGTGGGGCCCAGGTGACCCTCGCCGCGGCCGCGACGGTCGGGCTGGTCGCGATCCTGGGGGAGAACTGGCGCATCGGCCTTTTCACCGGCTTCGTCGTGGCGCTGTCCAGCACAGCGATCGTGCTGACGATTCTCGCCGACAGCGGCCAGACCAACAGCGTGCAGGGCCGCCTGGCCCTCTCGGTGCTGATCCTTCAGGACCTTGCCGTGGTGGCCATGGTCGTGGTCGTCCCCCTGCTGGCCGCCGACGCCGACGGCGGGGCCTCACCCATCCTGCGGGCACTCGGCACCGCGCTCGCAGTCATCGCCCTGGTCCTGATCGTGGCCCGACGCCTGATGCCGAAGGTGCTCGAACGGGTCGCCGGCCTCTGCTCGCCCGAGGTCTTCCTGCTGAGCATCATCGCGATCTGCCTCGGCACCGCCTACCTGACCGCGCTGGTCGGGGTCAGCGTCTCCCTCGGTGCGTTCCTGGCCGGTCTGGTCGTCAGCGAGAGCCGGCAGAGCACCCAGGCGCTGTCCGAGGTCCTGCCCCTGAAGATCATCTTCTCGGCCGTCTTCTTCGTCTCGGTCGGCATGTTCCTCGATCTCGGCTTCGTCTTCAGCAACCTGCCGCTGGTGCTCGGCCTCGCGGTCGGCGTACTCGTGCTGAAGGCGGCGACCACCACCCTGGCGCTCCTACCCACGGGAGTGGGGTGGCGCCAGGCCCTGGCCGCTGCTCTGCTGCTCGGCCAGATCGGTGAGTTCTCCTTCGTCCTGCTCAACGCGGGTGACGACGCGGGCCTGAGCCCGGGCGGGCTCGAGGATGACGGGTTCCAGGCGGTCGTGGCCGTCACCGTCCTGCTCATGGTCGCGACCCCGATGCTGGCCGCGCTCGGGAATCGCCTCGTCCTCGCCGGACCCGGCGACGCCCAGGCCGAGGAGGTGGAGCGCATCGACGGGGAATGGACCGATCACGTGGTGATCCTCGGGTGGGGCTCGGACTCCATCGAGTTGGCCCGCGAGCTGGACAGCCGCGACATCCCCGTGGTGATGACCACCCTCAACCCGACCGGGGTCCGCGCCGCGGAGGCCGCCGGCCTCTCGGTGGTCACCGGTGACCCGACCCGGTCCTCGATCATGGAGATGGTCGCCGTCTCCGACGCCCGGCTGGTCATCATCGCCGAGGACGAACCGGAGCGCACCGCCGAGATCGCCACCATCGTGCGGGACCTGACCAAGGCGCCGATCGTGGCGCGGGCCCAGACCCACGAGGGGCTGGAGGCCTACGCCACCGCCGGGGTCGATCACCTCATCGACCCCCAGGCCGCCAGCCGCTACCACCTGTTCATCACCGTGCTCGACCAGTTGGAACTGCCGCGGCACCCGCCCCCGGCTCCCGGCTCCCGCAACCGCACCTGGGCCGACACCTCCCACCTGATTCACCGACCCGTCCCCGAGGACTCCGGTTGCACCCACCCCGAGGCGTCGGTCCCCGTGCTGCCGAAGACCCAGGCCTGCCTGGAGTGCCTACGCGACGGATCAGAATGGGTACACCTGCGGGTCTGCCTCGGCTGTGGCCACGTCGGGTGCTGCGACTCCTCGGCCGGTCGTCACGCCCGGGGTCACTACAAGGACTCGGGACACCCGGTGATGGGCAGCGCCGAACCCGGCGAGGACTGGGCCTACTGCTTCGAGGACGACGTCACCTTCGAGTAGTCCGATTCGCCTGTGCGGCCCGGTTCGCGTCATTAGCCTCACCCCATGAACGAACCCACCTTCAGCCGCAGCGCCTCGCTCCTGCGCGTGGTCGCGGCGTACGTCGCCGTCCTCATCGTCGGAGTCGCGTGGCTCTATCTCGGCCCGGACACCGCCTACCTGTGGCTCGACGCCCTGATTGCGGACCTCCTCGCGACCCTGGTGATCTTCGGCTTCAGCCGGTACTACGGCAACAGCAGCTTCTACGACGCCTACTGGAGCGTCATCCCTCCGCTGCTCGCCCTCTACTGGTGGAGCGAGTCCTCCCTGGGGATCGATGACCTGCGCGCCTGGCTGGTCCTCGGCGTCATCACCTTGTGGGCGGTGCGGCTGACCGGCAACTGGGTCCACACCTTCCCCGGCCTGCACCACGAGGACTGGCGCTACCCGATGTTGCGCGAGGAGGCCGGCAAGGCCGAGGTCCTCGTCGACTTCTTCGGCATCCACCTCTTCCCCACGCTCCAGGTCTTCCTGGCCACGGTGCCGGCGTACGTCGCGCTGACCGTCACCGACCGCGGCGTCGGCATCATCGACGTGATCGCCGTCCTGGTCGGCGTGGGCGCCGTCGCTCTCGAGTTCGGCGCCGACACCCAGATGCACGCCTTCGTGCGCAACCGGACCCCCGGACAGGTCATGGACACCGGGCTGTGGGCCTGGTCGCGGCACCCGAACTACTTCGGGGAGATCAGCTTCTGGCTCTCGGTCGCCCTCTTCGGACTGGCTGCCTCACCGGGTGACTTCTGGTGGCTCTTCGCCGGCGTCGCCGCGATGGTCGCCATGTTCGTCGGGGTCAGTATCCCGATGATGGAGAAGCGCAGTCTGGAGCGGCGACCGAGCTATCAGGACGTGATCGACCGCGTCCCGATGCTCGTGCCACGTCCGCCCCGCTCGACCGGCCGCCGGAAGGCTCCCAAGTCGGGCAGCAGGTCCAGCAAGGCCACCCGGGAGTGACCCGATCCGGTCCTCGACCACGTGTGGTGGTCGCGGGGCTCGGCGACAGCGGCCTCCTGACCGCCATCCGCCTGGCCCGGCACTGCGACGTCGTGGGCATCTCCTCCAAACCCGGCCTGGTCAGCGGCCAGGAGTTGGGGGCGCGGTTGGCCCGCCCCCAGATCTGGGCTCGTGACTACTGGATCGGCTTCGAGCGCTACCGACGGCTCGACGGTGTCCGCACCGTGCACGGGATGCTGACCGGCGTGGACCTGGCGGCCCGGACGGTGTCGGTCCAGGGCGCCGAGGGCACCACCACCCACGAGCCGTACGACGTCCTGGTCGTCTCCACGGGAGTCACCAACGGATTCTGGCGACGCCCACACCTGCAGACCACCGCCGAGATCGCCGCGGAACTCGACGACGCCCACCGCCAACTGGCCCGGGCCGATTCGATCGCCGTCCTCGGGGGAGGGGCCGCCGCGGTGAGTACCGCCGCCAACCTGGCCCTGGAGTGGCCGTTGAAGCACGTCGAGCTCTACTTCCCCAGTGACCGCGCGCTGCCCCAGCACCACGGCCGGACCTGGGCCGCGGTCCGGCGGCGTCTGATCGACCGGGGGGTCGTCCTGCACCCGAACCACCGGGCCGTCGTACCGGAAGGTTTCACGTGCAACCGCATCACCTCCGACCCGGTCACCTGGAGCACCGGGCAGGACCCGGTCCACGCCGACGCCGTCGTCTGGGCAATCGGACGGGTCCAGCCGAACACCTCATGGCTGCCGCCCGAGGTCCTCGACGACGCCGGGTTCGTCCGCGTCGACCCCGACCTGAGCGTCCCCGGCCAAGCAGGGGTCTTCGCGCTCGGGGACGTCGCCGCGACCGATCCGCTGCGTTCCTCGGCCCGGAACCGGGCCGACACCCTCCTGGCGAGCAACATCCGAGCCCACCTGACGGGCAAACGGTTGCAGCGCTACCGACCACCGAAACGCCGCTGGGGCTCCGTCCTCGGGGTGCAACCCAACGGGCTCGAGGTCTTCTCCGGCTCAGGACGCCTGCTGCGCTTCCCCGCCTGGTCCATCGACCGGGTCCTGCAGCCGTGGATCGTGCGGCGCGGGATCTACCGGGGCGTGCGGGGCGACTGAGCCGGGGGCCGGTGAATCACAGTGAGCCTGGAAGGTCGCTCGGTTCGTGTTCCCGGAGCCGGCCAGCGACCCGGTGCAAGTCGTCGCGTAGGTCCGCCAGTTCGGTCGAGGTCAGACCGGTGGCGCTCTGGGCCTCCCGCTGCACCGCCCGGACGCTCGCCTCGAGCGCGTGGCCCTGAGGGGTGCACGCAAGTTCCACGGTGCGCTCGTCGGTGGGGCTGCGGTGTCGCGTGATCAGGCCCCGCTGCTCGAGGCGCTTGAGCAACGGGGACAGCGTGGCGCTGTCGAGATGGAGCCGCCGCGAGAGTTCGCCCATGGAGACCGCGTCGACCTCCCACAACACCAGCAGGACGACGTACTGCGGATAGGTAAGGCCGAGCCCCGCAAGACCTGTCCGGTAGGCCCCGGTCATGGCGCGGGAGGCGCTGTAGAGGGCGAAGCAGAGTTGCTGGTCCAGGGTCGGGTCCGACGCTTCGACGGTGGCGGTCATGGACGCAGACTAGTGGCCAAACGATTTGTGCACGATTTAATCGTGCCCTATTGACTTGATGCGGTGAACCTCTGACAGTGGTGTGACCCACACCACACCGCTCTGAAGGCAGGTTCACATGACCGACGAATCCCTCTACCACCGCCTCGGCGGCACCTACGGCATCGCCGGAGCCGTCAACATCCTGGTCGACCGGCTCTTCGCCAACTTCGCGGTGAACGCCAACGAGGCCGTGCATGAACACCACGGCGATCCGGACAACGGACCCGGCTACAAGTTCCTGGTCACCGCCTGGTCCATCCAGGCGGCCGGCGGTCCCCAGTGCTACCCGGGTATGGACATGGTCAAGGCCCACGAGACGCTCGCGATCACCACCGACCAGTTCGACGCCGTGGCGACGGAGATCGCCGCCACGCTGGCGTTTCTGGCGGTCCCGAAGGCTGAGCACGACGAGTTCATGGCGATCATCGAGAGCTACCGCTCCGAGGTGGTCACCGCCGACGTGCCCGTCCCGGCCTGAGCGAAGCAGTCGCTACGCCCCGAAGGGTGAGTTTCCACCGACCGGACGGTTGCTCATTTAACTTCCCCGACTTCGCACGTACCATATAAATCACCGGGCGTGCCCCTACGCGGGGCCACCGGAGTCGCCCCTGCTCGACCGTGGGGGGAGGGCAGGGGCGACGCGTCCGGCGTTGGGGTCGAGATCACCCCTAGGGGCCTTCGGTGCCGGCCACCGAGTGCGTAGGTTTGACGCATGTCAGCCACCAGCATCCTCGACGCCGCACTCGATCGCTCGATCCTCCTCGGCTACTCCAAGATCGGCTCCGCCCTGCGCCGCAAGTGGTGGGCGGCCGACCCCGGGGCCGGCAGCCTGCGCGGCAAGCGGGTCCTGGTCACCGGCGCCACCTCCGGGATCGGCGAGGCCATGGTGGAGTCCTTCGCCGCGCTGGGAGCCACGGTCCACGTCCTGGGCCGCAACGAGGTCAAGACCCGCAACGTCGCCGAGCGCCTGCGCAACGCCCACCCGCACGTCGAGGTGGTCGAGGAACTGTGCGACATCAGCGACCTGGACGCCGTGAACGCCTGGTGCACCGACTTCCTCGGCCGCGTCCCGATGCTCCACGGCCTGGTCCACAACGCCGGGGTGATGACCAAGGAACGCCAGGAGTCCAAGCAGGGCAACGAGATGGCCCTGGCCGCCCACGTCCTGGGACCCCACCTGATGGTCGACCGGCTCCTCCCCATCCTGGAGAACGCCGAGGAGTCCACGGTCGTGTTCATGTCCTCCGGCGGGATGTACGGCGCCAAGTTGCCCACCGAGGACATCCAGTTCGCCCAGGGTGAGTACGACGGCGTCCAGGGTTATGCCCGCACCAAGCGGATGCAGGTCGTGCTGGCCGAAGCCTGGTCCAAGCGCCTGCGCGGCACCGGGACCCGGGTCGAGTCCATGCACCCGGGCTGGGTCGGGACCCCCGGGGTGGCCGACAGCCTGCCGACCTTCAACAAGGTGCTCGGCCGGGTGCTGCGCGACTCCGAGGACGGCGCGGACACGGCCGTGTGGCTCGTCGCCACCCGTCCGCACTCCGACGGCAGCCACCACTTCTGGCACGACCGCGCATTGCGGCCGACCACCGTCGGGTGGCAGCGTGACAAGGACGGCCCCAAGACCCCGGACCTGTTGCGTCAGATCACCGCCCTGACCGGCACGGAATGGCCGACCTGAGACTCCCCTGGTGGTGATGGCCCGGCCCGCATACTGGGCGCGTGCATGCTCCCACCCCGGAAACGACCGACCTGACCGAACCACTGCGCTCGCGGTGGAGCCCGAGCATCTTCGACGACCGTCACGAGCTCGACGACGACCAGGTCGAGCTGCTGCTCCACGCCGCCCAGTGGGCCCCGAGCTCGGGAAACTCCCAACCGTGGAGCTTCCTGGTCCTGCGCCGCGGTTCTGCCGGTCACCAGACCCTGGTCTCCCACCTGTCCCGCGGCAACGCCGGGTGGGTGCCCCGGGCGTCCGTGGTGATCCTCGCGGCCACCCAGATCGCGGTCGACCCAGCGCTCGAGCCCCCGGGTGAGGGGGAGCGGCCCCCGAAGCCGGTGAACCCGGCGTACTCCTACTACGACCTCGGACAGTCGGCCGCCCACCTGACCCTGCAGGCCCACGCGATGGATCTGTTCGCCCACCAGTTCGCCGGCTTCGACCGCGAAGCCACCGCGCGGGACCTCGGCGTCCCCGACCACTTCGCGATCCCCGCCGGGATCGCGCTCGGAATGCGGGGGGACCCGCACGACGTGGACGAACGCGACCGGGACCGAGAGCAGCGTCCTCGTGAACGTCGGCCGCTCACCGACGTGGCCCACCTGGACCGGTGGGACGGAGCGTGGGGTCGGCCCCCGGCATGAAGAACCGCCGCGGCGCGGTGCTCGTCCTGTTGTTCATGACGGTCCTGATCAACCTCCCGATCGTGCACGGCACCTGGACGGCCTGGCGCATCGACCACAGTGGGGTGGACGTGACGGCCGTCGTCACCGACGACTTCGTGATCTCCCCCGAGAACGACCCCCGCTACTTCGTCGAGTTCCAGTACGACGCGGAGTTCGACCCCGCGCAGACCCTCCGGGCGGCGTCGGTGGACCAGGCGACGTACGCCCAGGCCATCGAGTCCGAGGAGATCGCGGTTCGGGTGCTGGGCGATGACCCGGGGGCTTACAAGGTCCAGGGTCAGCAGACGAGCCGGGCGGGTTGGGTGATCAGCCTGCTGGCGAACCTGGTGCTGCTCAGCCTGTGGGTGCTGCTCTGGCGCACCCGTTCGTTCGGGTCGGGTGAGGCGGACCTCCACCTTGTCGCGGTCGAGGACATCTCGCGGTGCAAGCCGGGCGCCTCGGTGGAGCGGGTGGGGAGTGACACCTACCTGGTCAGCGGCGAGATCTTCGCCATCACCGACGACGCGGTGGTCCTGGATCTGGGGGATCGCAAGGTGCACATCACGATGGCCGGTTTCGCCAATCCGGTGGGGTACCAACAGCCCGCCCAGGTGACCGGACGCATGGTGCCAGCCACCCGCTGACTAGGCGGCACAAACTAGGCTTGCGCGCATGACTGCTTTCTCAGCCAGCACCACCGCGGAGGCCGTTGTCCCCGCCGAACGCCAGAAGATCTGGGATGCACTGATCGATCCCGATCTGGTGGCCAAGATGACCCCCTTCGTGCGCTCCATCAAGGCCGACGGCGACTACTGGATCTGGTCGATGTCCGGGCTCGAGGTGGCAGGCCTGGGGTTCGCGCCGGTCTTCACCGAGCGGATGACCCTGAAGAACCTCGAGCGCATCGAGTTCGTCCACGAGCCCCCGAACGGTGGGCAGGAGAAGGCCGGGGTCCACGGGTGGTACGACCTCTCCGAGGCCGACGGAGGAACCCTGCTGAAGACCAGCCTCGAGATCTGCGCCGACATCCGCGCCCCGAAGTTCTCCGGACCGGCCGTCCGCAGCACCATGAAGGGCGTCATGGCGACCATGGGTGACCGGTTCTCGAAGAACCTCCTCAAGCACCTCGGCGTCGACTGACGCCAGGGCTCAACCGGCGGTGCTGTTCGAGACCAGATCGCGCTCCGCCGCGGCGGCGTCCTCCGCCTCCGCGGCGAGGACCTGGTTGAGCTTGTCGCCCTCCACGTCGACGTTGGGCAGGATCTTGTCCAGCCAGGCCGGAAGCCACCAGGCCTTCTCGCCCAGGATGTAGAGCAGCGACGGGATCAGGACCAGCCGCACGATGAAGGCGTCGAACACGATGGCGATGGCCAGAGCGAAGCCGATCGACTTGATCAGCACGTCGTCCTCGAGCATGAAGGCAGCGAACACCGCGATCATGATCGTGGCGGCCGCGGTGACGACCCGCGCGGAGTTGCGGAACCCATCGACCACCGCGTCGTGGGTCGACATGCCGTGCACGTGCGCCTCGCGGATCCGGGTCACCAGGAAGACCTGATAGTCCATGGCCAACCCGAAGACGACACCGATCAGGAAGATCGGCATGAACGACACGATGGGTTGACCCTCGACCAGACCGAAGGCTCCCTCCTGGAACACCGCCACGGTCGCACCCAGGGTGGCGAGCATGGAGAGCAGGAAGCCGAGGGTGGCGGTCAGCGGCACGAGGATCGACCGGAAGACCAACATCAGCAGGATGAAGGCCAGGCCGATCACGATCGCGAGGTATACCGGCAGGGCGTCGGACAGCCGGTCCGACACATCGGTGGTGATGGCGGTCAGGCCGGTGACACCGGTGGTGGTGTCGGTCTCGGCCTCGATGTCGCTCTGGGTCTCCCGCAGGTCCACCAGGAGGTCCTCGGTGGCCTGGTCGGCAGGACCGGACGAGGGAGTCACCTGGATCAGGGCGCCGGTGGCCGTGTTGTCCGGACCGGGCTCCTGGGTGGGATCGATGTTGGTCACGGCGACCTGAGCGTTGGCCACGCCGTCCTTGGAGCCGGCCCAGTCGGCGACGGCAGCGAACGCAGCGCCACGGTCGTCGGCCGGTACGTCGCCGGCGTCGACGACGACCAGCAACGGACCCTCGCGACCGGGGCCGAAGGCCTCGGAGATCAGGTCGGAGGCCTTGCGCTGAGTGGTGTCACTCGGCGCGGTGCTGTCGGTCGGGAAGGCCAGCTGAAGACTCTGCAGCGGCAACGCGAGGGCACCGAGGCCGAGGATGACGACGACCACGAAGGCGACGGGCCGCTTGGCCAGCGTCCGCGCCCAGCGGACGCCGTTGTTCAGGACCAGTCCGGATTCCTCGCGGGCCGGGACCCGGCGGCGCACGTTCCCACCGAAGGCCTTGGACTTCAGCAGGCCGAGGATGGCGGGGAGCAGGGTGAGGGCGACCAGGACGGCGATGAAGACCGTGGCGGCGGCGGCCAGACCCATGGCGCTCAGGAACGGGATGTTGACGACCAGGAGCGCCGACAGTGCGATGATGACGGTCAGGCCAGCGAAGACAACCGCCGAACCAGCGGTTCCGACGGCACGACCGATGGCTTCGGCCCGGTCGTCGGTCTTCTCCAACTCGGTGCGGTAGCGGGCCAGGATGAACAGGGTGTAGTCGATCCCGACCGCGAGTCCGATCATCGTGGCCAGGATCGGCGCGCTGGAGCTGACGTCGATCAGGGCCGTCATGGCGGTAATCCCGGTCAGGCCGAGAGCCAGGCCGAGCACGGCGCTGAGGATCGGTAGTCCGGCGGCGACCATCGAGCCGAAGGTGAGCACGAGGACCATCAGAGCGACAGCGATGCCGAGCAGCTCGGCGGTGCCACCGGGCGGGTCCTGCGCGGTCATGCCCTGCCCGTTGGCCTCAGCCACCAGGCCGTCCTCCTGGGCGGCCTTCATGGCGTCCTGGACACCTTCGCGCGCCGCGGGCTCCACGTCGACGATCGTGTCCGCGTCGAAGGCGAAGGTGATCAGACCGAAGCGACCGTCCTGGGAGAGCGGCGAGACCGCAGCAGCGTTGGCCTCGGCCTTCTCCTGCGAACCGCCGCCCTGCGCGGCGCCGTCCAGGAACAGCTGCTTCTGGGCGTCAGCGGCTTCCACCGGGCTGACCAGGGCCGGCTCGGCCGGGACCTGAGTGACGCCGTTCAGGTCGGCGATCAGGTCGTCCACGGCGGCGGCGTACTTGGAATCACGCAGCGTGCTGCCCTCGGGTGCTCCGACGACCACGTTGACGGTGGCCTGGTCGAAGGCGTCCTCGGAGGCCGGGAAGAGCTCCGCCTGGAGGTCCGCCGCCTGCTCCGAGGGGATCCCCGGGATGGAGAAGGAGTCGTTGGCCGGCTTGGAGAACAGCGCGGCGACGGTGCCGACGACGATCAGGGCGACGAGCCAGCCGGCCATGAAGCGCGGCCAGTGTCGATAGGCGTTCTTGCCGATGCGGTAGAGGAAGGTGGCCATCAGGGCTCCTGTGGGGTGGTGGTCTGGGGTAGGGGTGATGTGGTGTTGGTGCCGGTGATGGGGGTGCCCGCCAGGAGTTCGCGGGCGTTGGCGAGGTTCAGGTCGAACAGTTCGCCCAGGCGCGCAGGTTCCGGTTTGCCGTCTGCGCTGTCTGCGTTGTCGGTGGAGTCCTCCAGGACGCTGAGCAGGCAGGTGTCGACCAGCGCGACGATCAGTCGCACGAGGAGTCGCGCCTTGTTGTGATCGATCCGGGTGCCCTCGCGCTCGACGATGCGCTCGACCAGTTCCCGGGTGATCTCCTCGAAGCGCTCGTGGATGGTCACCGCGAGCCGCGGGTTGGCCATCAGGATCTCGCGGCGCAGCGCGATGGTGTCGCGGTCGAAGTCGCGGTCGTCCAGGACGCTCTTGGCCAGGTCTCCCAGATCGCCGAAGAGGTCGCCGGTGGGTCCACCCGCCACGAACTGCTCGACGCGTTCAGGCGAGGCCTCGGGATGTCCGCCGAGGACCGCGTCGAGCTTTCCGGGCACGTGGTTGAACAGGGTGCGCCGCGAGACGCCGACGGCCTCGGCCAACTCGTCCATGGTCCAGCCGTCGAGGCCGTGCTCGCGGGTCAGCAGCAGTGCCTGCTGCTCGATGGAGCGCAGAGTGTCGATGCGGCGCTGGGCCCGCACACCGGTTGCACTGATGGTCACAGAGTGCATTCTTGCACTTTCCACCAAAGAGTGCACAATTGTGATGGGGGTCACGTGCTTGCCTCAGGTCCTTTGTGGCAGCAGGCTGGGGGTGTGCCCACTCCCGCCCGCCATGCGGCCACCGTCTCGTCCTACTCCATCACCATGCGCCTGCACACCGATCCCGATCACGGGGTCGTCGGTGAGGTCGCGACCGCGATCGCCCGCGTCGGTGGGATCGTCACCGCCATCGACGTGGCCGAGTCGAGCAGCACCCGCCTGGTCCTGGACGTCACCTGTTCGGCCGGCGACGCCGAGCACGCGGAGGAGTTGCGGGTCGCGGTCGACGAGATCGACGCCGTGGAGGTGCACAAGGTCAGTGACCGCACCTTCCTGCTGCACATCGGCGGCAAGATCGAGGTCCACAGCAAGGTGCCGTTGCGCAACCGCGACGACATGTCCATGGCCTACACCCCAGGGGTCGGTCGGGTCAGCATGGCGCTGGCCGAGCACCCCGAGGACATCTCGCGGCTGACCGTGAAGGGCAACAGCGTCGCCGTGGTGACCGACGGCAGCGCGGTGCTGGGTCTGGGCAACATCGGGCCGGGGGCGGCCCTCCCGGTGATGGAGGGCAAGGCCGCGTTGTTCAAGCGCTTCGCGGACATCGACGCCTGGCCGATCTGCCTGGCCTCCCAGGACACCGACGAGATCGTCCGCGCCGTGGAGATGATCGCCCCCGGATTCGGTGGCATCAACCTCGAGGACATCGCGGCCCCCCGGTGCTTCGAGATCGAGCGGCGGCTGCGCGAGAGTCTGGACATCCCGGTCTTCCACGACGACCAGCACGGTACGGCGATCGTGGTGTTGGCCGCCCTGATGAACGCCATGCGCGTGGTGGAGAAGGACCTACGCCAGGTGCGCGTGGTGGTGGCCGGCGCCGGTGCGGCGGGAAGCGCGATCGTCACCCTCTTGCTTGCGGCCGGAGTGACCGACATCGTGGTCTGGGACCGCGAGGGGTGCCTGTCCGCCGACGAGGAGTCCCTGGCTGGGCTCTCCGAGGCGAAGGCCGATCTGGCGCGGCGTACGAACCCGCGTCACATCACCGGCGATCTGACCGCGGCCCTCGAGGGAGCCGACGTCTTCGTCGGCGTCAGCGGTCCCGGTGTCCTGGACGCCGAATGGATCCGCACGATGGCCCCGCGTCCCGTTGTGTTCGCGTTGGCCAACCCCGTCCCGGAGATCGACCCCGGACTGGCCGGGAAGTACGCCGCCGTGGTGGCCAGCGGACGCTCGGACTACCCGAACCAGATCAACAACGTGCTCGCCTTCCCCGGGGTCTTCCGCGGACTGCTCGACGCCCGGGCCTCGGAGATCACCGTCGACATGCTGCTGCGGGCCGCCAAGGCGATCGCGGGTGTGGTGCGCGACGACGAGGTGAACGCCTCGTTCATCATCCCCAGCGTCTTCAACGCCGACGTGACCCAGGCGGTGGCCGCAGCAGTTGCCGGTAAGCAACACGACGTGCCAGACTGAATGAACAATCATTCATTCTAGGAGTTCGCCATGTGGAACCTGACCGACATTCCCGACCAGAGCGGCCGCACGGCCGTGGTGACCGGAGCCAACGGGGGTCTGGGCCTGGAGACGACCCGAGCGCTCGCCGCCCGGGGTGCGCATGTGGTGATGGCGGCCCGCAACCAGGACAAGGCGGTCGCGGCCAGGGACGAAATCCTCGGCGAGATCCCCGACGCGTCCCTCGAGATCGTCCCGCTGGACCTGGGGTCCCTGGATTCGGTGGCCACCGCCGCCGAGGTGATCCTGGCCGCGCACGATCGCATCGATCTGCTGGTCAACAACGCCGGGCTGATGGCGATGCCGGAACGGCAGACGAGCGACGGGTTCGAGATGCAGTTCGGCGTCAACCACCTCGGGCACTGGGCGCTGACCTCGGCGTTGCTGCCCGCTATCGTCGCGACCCCGGGCGCGCGCGTGGTGACCGTCTGCTCCACCGCCATGCACGTGGGACACCCCGTCGACCCCGAGAACCCCCACCTGCGCAACGGTGCCTACGGACCGTGGAAGGCCTACGGCCAGGCCAAGTTGGCCAACCGACACTTCGCGAGCGGGCTGCAACAGGTCTTCGACCGCCTCGGAGCGGACGCGGTCAGCCTGACCGCCCACCCGGGGCTGACCCATTCGGACCTGCAGAGCACCACGGTGGCGGAGAACCCCGACGACGTCTTCGGCAAGATCGCCCACGTGTTGACCAGAACCGGTGGCATGACCACGGCTCGGGGGGCGCTGAGTCAGTTGCGGGCCGCCACGGACCCACGCGCGACTCCCGGCGCTGTCTACGGACCGATGTTCGTGACCTCCGGGGCACCGATCCGCAAGCCCTTGCTGCGGCCCGGGAGCGCGGCCGCCATCGCCACCCTGTGGGAGGTCTCCGAGCGGGAGACCGGGCTCACGGTCGGGCCCCTCCGCTCCTGATGGTCGCGACCGGGACCGCTGGGCGGGTGCGGCAGGCGCTGCGTGAGGTCGTGGCCGAACGCGGGTTCCACGGCGCCTCCATGTCCGCGGTAGCGCGCGCGGCGGGCGTGGCCACCGGGACGGCGTACGTCCACTACGGCTCCAAGGACGACCTCGTGCTGGCGGCGTACGTGGAGGCGAAGCACGACCTCGTCGCGGCGGCCGTCGCCGCACATCGCGGTGCGCTGGATCCCGAGGAGCAGTTCGTCGGCCTGTGGCTCGGCGCGTGGGATCACCTCGCAGCCGCCCCGGTGCGGGCTCGTTTCCTGCTGCAGGTCGATGTCTCGCCGTACGCCTGCGACGCCCACGACCTCGTCACGGCGGGAGCCGCTGATCCTCTCAGCATCGAACTCGACCGTCTCGGACTGCGCGCCCACTTCGTCGACCTGCCCGATCCGGTCCTCTACGAACTCGGCGTGGCCCCGGCCGTGCGCCTGGCGGCGAGCGGAATCGGGCTCTCGGACGCCCAGGCCGAGCGGACCGCGCGGGCCTGCTGGGCGGCGATCAGTCGCTGACCAGACTGGAGGGGGCGGGGTCGTCGGGATCGAGTCCTGAGGGATACCGCCGCACCGCCACGCCCTTGGGTTGGCGGAACTTCACCTGTGACTTGAAGATCTTGTCGCGGAAGGCGGCGTTCTCACTGTTCACCACCACCGCGAAGGGGAAGTCCTTGTAGACGGCGGCCAGTTGGAACCCGAGGTCGGTGGGTTGACGCCACTCGTAGCGGAAGATCTGGTCCTGTCGGTCCTCGACGCTTGTGCGTTCCGCGCCCTTGAACTGCTTCTGGTAGTAGATGCGACCGCTCTTGGCGTCGGCCAGCTCGAGGTAGTTGACCTGGACCAGGACTCCGTTCTTGGTGACGATGTCGCACTGCCAGGCCGTGGGCCGGGTGGGGTTCTTCACGCCCTTCAGCAGGTTGCGGCACTCACCCTCCTCGGGGTCGAAGGACGGGAAGACCCACCGAAGCCCGGCCTCGCCGGTGGGCAGGGTGCACTCCTCCGCGGTGGGGACCTCCTGCGTGTCCCAGCAGATCGCCGACGGAGGAGCCGCGACGGGATCAGGGATGGCCTCGAGCAAGAGTCGGGCCCCGATGCTGCTCACGATGATCAGGGCCGCGATCATCGGGATCACCACCAGAGGCGTTCGCCGGCGTACCAACCAGCGACCGAAGGACCCCAGGGTGGCGTACGCCGACGATCCCGACCGCGCGGGTGTGGCGGTGCTGGAATCGATCAGATCCTGGTCATCGGTTGGTTGCTGAGGGTCGGTCACGCGTCTCCCCTTCGACGGCTACGGCGGCCAGTCTGCCGCACCGTCCTTGTGGACAGACGCTCCCCACGCGCACAATGTGCACATGTCATACGGGGTGATCGCGTCGAAGACCGGCCAAATGTCGGTCGAAAGCATCGACGGGGACGCCGACCCCGAGGGCCCCGGCAGCCCCTACAGCCCCGACAGCGCCGACCAAACTGGCAGCAACGGCGCGACCGACTCGGACGTCACCCTCGATCGCTTCCAGTCGGTGTGGGGCACCGTGTGGGTGCCTGGACGACTCACCCTGACGAAACTCCACCTCAACTTCATCCCGAGCCGCGGCGGTCGGGGGATGGCCATGATGGACATCAACCTGCGCGACGTCCGAGCGGTGGAGTTGAGCGGCGGACGGATGTCCCGGCAGATCGGTTTGCGGACCGGTCGCCACCTGGCTCGCATCCGCATCATGGGGGCGCCCGGTCTCGCCGCCCAGATTGCGGAGCTCGCCGAGGCCGCCGGCCAGGCCACGATCAAGCCGCCCGTGGACCAGCCGCGCAAGACGCCGCGGAGGATGGCTCGCTGACGCGACTCGCGGGGGAAAAATTGACAGAAGCGAACCTCTTGTCAACGTGGTTTACAAAGGTTACAGTCCTGTAAACCGATCGACGTTGATCGTTGGACCAGGAGGTACGACCGATGGACACCCCCACTCATCAGATCCCGCACAGCACGGTGTCGGCCAGCTCGACCGAGAGCTGGAAGGACAACAAGCGCTACCTGTGGCTGATCGGTCTCGTGGTGCCCTCCCTGGGCTTCATCGCCTACGGTGCCTGGGCCGCGACCGGTTTGAGCGCCTTCTTCTGGATCGGCCCGGTGATCGTGCTGATGGTCGTACCGGCCATCGACCTGGTCACCGGACTGGACCGGTCCAACCCGCCGGACGACGCCATCGAGGCGTTGGAGGAGGACAAGTACTACCGGTGGGTGACCTACGCCTTCCTCCCTCTCCAGTTCGCCGCCTTCCTCGGCGCGATGTACCTCATCGCCCGGGGGGACCCCTTCGGGTTCCAGGACGACCTCAGCCTCTTCGCGAAGGTCGGCCTGGCCATCACCATCGGCGTGATGGGCGGCATCGGCATCAACACCGCCCACGAGTTGGGTCACAAGCGCGAGGCCAACGAGCGTTGGTTGTCCAAGATCGCACTGGCCCAGACCTTCTACGGGCACTTCTACATCGAGCACAACCGCGGTCACCACGTCCGCGTCGCCACCCCCGAGGACCCCGCCTCCTCGCGGATGGGTGAAAACCTCTACCAGTTCCTGCCCCGCACGGTCCTGGGCTCCCTCACGAGTGCGTGGAGCATCGAGAAGAAGCGCTACGCCCGCAAGGGACAGCACCCGTTCCGCCTCGGCAACGACGTCCTCAACGCCTGGCTGATGTCGGCGGTCCTGTGGGGCGGCGTGATCATCTGGCTCGGTCTGGGCATCATCCCGTTCCTGATCATCCAGGCCTCCGGCTTCCTGCTCCTCGAGGTCGTCAACTACATGGAGCACTACGGCATGCTGCGCCAGAAGGTCGGCAAACCCGGCAAGGAACGCTACGAGCGCGTGGACCCCTCGCACTCCTGGAACTCCAACAACGTGGCCACCAACGTGCTGCTCTACCACCTGCAGCGCCACAGCGACCACCACGCCAACCCGACCCGTCGCTACCAGACCCTGCGCGACTTCGAGGAGTCCCCGGTGCTCCCGACCGGGTACGCCGGCATGATCGTCCTGGCCCTCTTCCCGCCGCTGTGGAGCCGGGTGATGGACCCCCGCGTGGCCGCGCACTTCGAGGGCGACCTGACCCGAGCCAACATCATGCCCCGCAAGCGCGAGAAGATGATCGCGAAGTACGGCGTCGCCGCGTCCGCCGCTCCCGCCGAGGCCGCCCCCGCTCCGGCGGCCACCCCAGGTGCCACCCCGGGCGCAGAGCAGTCGGACCAGACAGCTCAGACGGTTCAGACGGGCAACCTCGACGACGTGATGGCAGCCCGTTGCCCCGGCTGCTCCTACACCTACGAGGTCGAGGCCGGTAACGAGCTCGAGGGCTTCGCCGCCGGGACCGCGTGGTCCGACATCCCCCGCGACTGGTGCTGCCCCGACTGCGGCGTGCGTGAGGCCATGGACTTCACCCCGCTCCGTTCGGCGGACGCGCGATGAGGATCGAGGTCGACCGCGACACCTGCCAGGGTCTCGGGATGTGCGAGGCGATGGCCGACGACTTCTTCGAACTCGACGACGACGACGTGATGACGATCCTCGACGAGCACCCCGATGAGTCCCAGCGATCGCACGTCAACGCAGCCGTCCAGGCCTGCCCGGTGCTCGCGCTCACGCTGCACGATTAGCAGATCATGAGGATTGCGTGACTACGCTGACCCGTGTGAGTGAACCGACGACTTCGCCGACCTTGCCGATGGGGGGGCGCCCGCCGTCTTCGACCCACGATCGGGTGGTCGACGCGGCGGTCGACCTCACCGCGCGGATCGGCTGGTCCAAGGTCACCATGGGCAAGTTGGCCGACGAGGTCGGGGTGAGCCGACAGACCGTCTACAACGAGGTCGGCACCAAACCGGGTCTGGCCGAAGCGATGATCCAGCGTGAACTCCAACGCTTCATGGCGTTGGTCCAACTCGCCTTCGACGCCCACGACGACGACCTCGTGAAGGCGATCCGAGCCGCCGCCGCCAGCGTGCTCGAGCACGCTCACGACAACGCCCTGCTCAAGGCCGTCGTGTCGGCGACCCACGGGGCCGACACGGAGTTGCTGCCCCTGCTCACCACCCACTCGGCGTCCCTGCTGACCGTGGCGAAGCAGGTGATCGCGGACCGGATGGTGCCCTACGACGTCCGCCTCGAAGGGCTACGCCTGGACGCGGCCATCGACGCCGTCGTGCGGCTGGTGCTCAGCCACGTGATGCAACCGACCGACACCCCGGGACGGACCGCCGACGACATCGCCTGGATCGTCGGCCGCGTGCTGGGCCGGACCTGACGAACCGAACTCAAGCCGAGCGGCGGACCTCGGCGAGCTCCACGGCCCCCCGCAGGGCCGCGGTGATGTAGTCCGGCACCGGCATTCCGCGGCGGTGGGCCCACAGCAGGTCGTGCTCGACGCGGGAGACCTGCAGGGCGAAGGACTCGAGGTCCTCGTCGATCCCGAGCGTGACCATCAGGTCCCCGAAGTCCGCCTTCTGATCGTCGTTGTTGGCTCCTACCGGGGCGAAGGACAACTGGCGCATCCGGCGTACGAACCACCTCTGCCAGGTCGACAACTCGCTCCACAGGGCCCGGGCGGAGAGTCGGTAGAAGGCGTAGTGGCCCGGCTCCTGCCGCTTGATGGGGTTGATGACGGTCTCGGCGATGGCGGTCTCGTCCATCTCGATGACCCCCTCGTGCAGGAGGTTGTAGGCCAGTACGGCGGAGCGTTCGGTCGCCATCCCGGTGACGTAATAGAGCATCCGACACACGTCCTGGAAGGCGTCGAGATGCGACAGGGCGCCCAGCACCTTGAGCTTGGTGCCCATGGAGTCCCGGTCCGGCTCCGCTGGTGCGCGACCGAGCTCGACCTGGAGCCGGTCGAGGATCAGCCCGTGCTGGATCTCCTGCGGCTGCCACACGTCGCGGTAGAAACGCACGTCGATCTCGGGCGGGTTCGGGAGCATCGTGGCGATCTCCAGGACGTTGCGGTCGACCTCGAGCTCCACCCGTGCCATGTAGTCCAGGACGTGCCCGAACCGGGCCTCGAAAGTGATCGGATCCTGCACCGTGAAGTCGACCGAGGACAACTCGATCGGGGGGTGCTCGTGCCCCAACTTGTCGACATGGGTCGCCAAGCGCAGCTCCGTCGTCACGGGGTCGATCGTAATGTTTGCCATCGCCCTGGGATTCGTCTAGACCAGGGATCCGGGTTGGTCGATGCCACTGAGGCGCTCGTCACCACCAGGTCCCCTCTAGGCTGAGAGCCACAACCCACGGGGGGTTCGCATCGGTCGGAGGGTCATGAGGAACTGGCGTACGAACACAGCCTTCGCCGTCGCGCTGCTGTTCGTCCTCGCCTCGTGCGGTGACTCCGTGGAGGACCCGGCGAAGGCCGAGTCCGCCGTCGAGTCCACCACCGCGGCGGGAGAGAGCGCGTCTCCGGACGACTCGTCAGCCCCGGCCCCGAGCACGGCCGGGTCGACCACCGCCCCGATCGCGGATCCGGAGAAGGCGCAGGATCCTCCGGGCCCCCTGAAGGGCAGGATCGAGACCGCCGACATCCTCATCGTCAGCCAGGACACGATCAGCGAGGACATGGTCGAGAAGGTGCAGGCCATCAAGGGCGTCGAGGCGGTCGAACAGCTCTCGATAGCGCAGGTCTCCCTGGAGAACGAGATCTACAACCTCGCGGCGATCAACCCCGCCACCTACCGCCGGTTCACCCCTCCCGCCAGCGCCGAGCTGCAGGAGCAGTGGGACCGCGTCGCGGGCGGCGAGGTCGCGATCCTCCCGGAGATGCGCAAGGTCGTGCCGATCGACGACAACGGCTACCTCACCCTGAGTCGCGGCGAGAACGCCGAGCCCGTGCACGTGGGCGCCTACGCCCCCCAGATGCTCCAGGTCGACGCGGTGGTGAACACCGCTTGGGGCGAGGAACTCGGCATGACGATGAACAACGCGTTGGCCATCTCCACCCGGATCACCTCCCCGGCCACGGTCAGCAAGCCGCTGCGCACGCTGGTCGGGGACGGCTTCTCGGTGCAGAACCTCGACGTCGTCGCCCGGGAGGGCCTCGACCCCAGCGCCGTCCAGACCGCACTCCTGGTCGGGTCCTTCGGTGATGCGGTGGGGACCTACCGCTACACCGTCTCCGGGGGTCGTGTGGTGCCCGATCCGGGCTGGGTCAGCTCCCGCATCGGAACCGTCCAGGTGCCCGTGTTGGGCTCGATGACCTGTAACAGGGCGATCTTCCCTCAGCTGCAGGCGGCGTTCCGCGAGATCGTCGAGCGCGGCCTGGCCGACAAGATCAACCCCGGCGAGTACGCCGGCTGCTACAACGCGCGTTTCATCGCCAACTCCAACCGCCTCAGCAACCATTCCTTCGGACTTGCCTTCGACGTCAACGTCCCCGGCAACCTGCGCGGCACGGTCGGGGAGATCGACCGCGGGGTCGTCCAGATCTTCAAGAAGTGGGGGTTCAGTTGGGGCGGTGACTGGAACTACACCGACCCCATGCACTTCGAGCTGAACCGGATCGTCAAGCCTGGCTGACCGAGCCGGTCGACTTCACCCCCCGAGCCGGGCCTTGGCGCGCGCGTACTCCTTGGCTGAGATCAGCCCGGCGTCCCTGAGGCTTTCCAGGGAACGCAACTCGGCCGCGACGTCGAGGCGGGGGGGCGGGGAGGTGTCCACCGGCTTCTTTGCCTTGGCGATGCGCCGGCCGAGCTCGATGAGGTAGGGCAGGACCATCCGGTGTTCGATCGCGGTCAGGCTCATGCTCGGGTGCCGACGCGCATCGCCGGTGGTGGTGCGGAAGATCAGGGTGCCGACGAGAAGGCCCGGGTCGTACTGGATCTTGGCCAGTTCCCACAGGCGGTAGGTCTCGGCCAGGGGGTTGGGGTCGGCCGCGGGGTCGGCGCCGGGATCGAACGGTTGCGCGGCGAGGTCGGCCCACTGTTCGGAACGCAGCAGCGCGATGCGGTCCTCCCAAGCGATCATCAGGCCCGCCTGGTTGCCTCCGATCAGGATGAGCCACGGTTCTTCGGCGGGGCGACACAAGCGCAGGACGGCCCGGCTGGCCGTGCGACTCAACCCGCCCCCCACGATGAGGGTGTCGGGCCAAAGGCCGGTCCGAGCGCGTTCGAGTTGGGCGGCGGACGCCTGCTCCGGCGTCGGTGCGGCAGCGTCGAACGCAGCCTGCACCTCCGCGCCGTGATGGGTGCCGAGTGCCTGCTGAGCGGCCGCAACGGCCTCGGCGAGGAGCACCCGATCGCCCGCGACCACCGAGCCGAACCGGTGGGAAATGGAGGCGGCGGCGAGGATGACCTCCTCGTGATCGACCCGGACCGTCACCGGGTCGACGTACCGGAACTCGATCGCGGGCTCTCCGGACCAACCGATCACCCGGTGGGAGGTGACCAGGAGGAAGCGGCAGGAGGGCCGCGCGCTCGAGCATTGGCAGACGAACGTGACCCGCTCGCCCGGGAGAAGCACCTGCGCGACCTGCGCGAGTAGCTTCCCCGCCTTGCGGGTCGAGATCTTCGCCCCGAGCCTCATGGGTCCAGTGTGAGTGATGTAGCGATCTCGTGGGCCATCATGGCCATGGTGTCTTTGGCGCGCAGCAGATCCGAGGTCAGCCAGTAGTGCTCGGCGTTCGGGGTCATGTCGTAGACCACCGGCACGCCCGCCTCCCGGAGGCGCTGCGCGTAGCGCTCACCGTCGGGTCGCAGGGTGTCGCGCTCGGCGGTGAGGATGACGGCCGGCGGCAGGTCCGTGAGGTCATCGGCCAGCACGGGAGAGGCGTAGGGCTCGGAGCGTCGCTCCACGTCGGGGAAGTAGACCCGTCGTACGAGCCCCCTCAGCTCCGGCGAGATCATCCCGGGACCCGGAGGCAGATCGCTGGCCAGATCCAGGGCCGGTACGCCGAGCACCTGCAGTCGGGGCCGGAAGGCACCGGAGTCCCGCGCCTGGAGGCACACCGACGCCGCGAGGCCACCTCCCGAGGAGAATCCGCCGACCCCGATCCGGTCCCCGTCCAGATCCAGGTCCGCGCCGTGGGCGGCCAACCAGGCGGTGACGTCGTGGCACTGCTCCTGGGCGACCGGATAGGTGACGTAGGGGCCGGTGCGGAAGTCGACGTTGACGACCGTGACGCCGGCCGTCGCCACGACGTACCGGCACCAGAAGTCGTCCATCTGTGGGTAGCGCATCAACCAGGCGCCGCCGTGGAAGTGGACGTAGACCCCGCGGGAGTTGGTGGAGGACTGCCCGGCGTCCTGCTGCCCCCAGGCCGGATCGCGATAGACGTGCACCGGGACCTTCCCGTGTCGGGTCGGGACGGACAGCGTGGTCGGGCGCGGGAGGTCGGTCCCGGCGAAGCGCAGATCGGCGCCGTAGTTCACCGTCCAGCGCGCGGTGGCGTGCATGATCGTGGCCTGGAGCCGATCGGAGAGTCTCACCGACGGTGTTCGACGCCGTACGGCGCGCGGATGGCTGCGTGATCCGCACAGGGGCAGCCACTACCGTGAGGGCATGCGAGCTGTGCGAGTCCACACCCTGACCGGTCCCGACGATCTGCGGATCGACGACATCGACGAGCCGGAAGCCGGCCCCGAGGACGTCGTCATCGAGGTCCACAGTGTCGGAACCTCCTTCCCCGACCTGCTGCTGAGCCGCGGCGAGTACCAGATGAAGCCCGAGCCCCCGTTCACCCTCGGCGTCGACCTGGCCGGCACTGTGGTCAGCGGACCCGGCTTCGAGGTCGGCCAACGGGTGGCCGGGGTCCTCGGCTGGGGAGGCGCGGCCGACCGCGTCGCCGTCCCCGGCATGTTCGTCTTCGCGTTGCCCGACACCATCACCTTCGACGAGGGCGCCGCCCTGCCGATGAACTATCTGACCGCGCAGTTCGCCCTTGCCGAACGCGGCGACATCAAGCCCGGCGAGACCGTGTTGGTGCTCGGTGCCGCCGGTGGCGTGGGGACCGCGACCATCCAGGTCGCCAAGGGGTACGACGCCCGCAGCATCGCTGTGGTCAGCACCGCCGAGAAGGGCGACGTGGCCCGCGCGGCCGGGGCCGACGAGGTGATCGTGCTCAGCGACCTGGCCGACGAGAAGGGCGCGTTCAAGGATGCCGTCCTCGCCCTGACCGACGGCAGGGGCGCCGACCTGGTCATGGACGTCGTCGGTGGAGACCTCTTCATGGACTCGCTGCGGTCCCTGGCCCCTCAGGGCCGGCTGCTCGTAGTCGGCTTCGCGTCCGGTCAGGGCATACCCGAGGTCAAGGTCAACCGGCTGTTGCTCAACAACGTCGACGTCCGCGGTGTCGGCTGGGGTGCCTACGCGATGCTGCGCCCCGGCTACATGCAGGACCAGTGGGCCGAACTCATGCCGATGATGGAGTCCGGCGTGATCAAGCCCCCGGTCGGCAAGGTCTACGAACTCGAGGACTTCGGTCAGGCGCTGGTCGACATGGATGAGCGCCGCACGCTCGGCAAGGGTGTGGTCCGATTCCGTGAGTGAGGCCCCCGGCGGTGGCCTGGCCGAGCACCCGGCCCACGCCCAACTCGAGTCACGGGTCCGATTGGCGTCGGGCCCGGTGGGTGCGTCCGCCATCATGACCGGCGCGTCGTACGCCGTGGTGGTCGATGTCCTGTCCTTCACCACCACCCTGACCGTCGCCGCCGAACGCGGGATGACCGTGCTGCCCTACCGCTGGGGCAGCGAGGGTGCGCGGGAGTACGCCGCCGAGCACGACGCAGTGCTGGCCCTGGGTCGCGCTGAGGCCCGGGAGGTGGCGCAACGACAGCCCCGTCCGCCGGTGAGCCTGTCGCCGGCCCACATGGCCAGCGCGGCTCCGGTCGCACGGGTGGTGCTGCCCTCCCCGAACGGATCGGCCATCAGCTTCGGACTGGCCGAGGAGGGCATCACCGTGGTGGGGGCCTGCCTGCGGAACCGGCATGCGGTCGCACGATGGATACAACCGCGGCTGGGCAAGGACGGCATCGTGGCCATCATCGCGGCGGGCGAGCAGTGGACCGACGGCTCGCTACGCCCGGCCGCTGAGGACATCTGGGGAGCGGGCGCGGTGGCCGCTGCCCTGGCCGAGCTCGGGGTGCCCGGGGTGAGCGGCGAGGCGACATTGGCCGGCGAGTGGTTCCACGCCATGGAGCACCGGATGGCCGAGGGGCTCAGCGCCACCGCGTCCGGTCAGGAGCTGATCGAGAAGGGCTTCGAGGACGACATGCGAGTCGCGTCGCGCACCGACGCGAGCACCGTCGTACCCGTGCTGGACGGGGACGCCTTCGTCGCTGAATAGCGACTGGCGTTCCCCGTCCGCAGGATGAATCAGGCTGTGTGAATCAGGCCGGGTAGATCAGATCGCGCCCTGAGGGGCGGCGTCGTCGCCGTAGCCGGCGGGGAGGTCGGGGTTCGAGCCGCCGGACGTCAGGTCGGTGACCTTGGCCTTGGCGGTGGACGCGGCCTCGGAGGCCTTCTCGGCGGCGGCGGCCTTGGCCTGCTCGACGCCCTGGTCGACCTTGGGGTTGGAGCGGACACGCTTGGCGGTCTCGGCGGCCTTCTCGTACGGCGCGTGGCCGGCTCGGGAGCCCAGCAGGAATCCGATGGAACCGGCGGCCAGAAGGGACAGTTTCGACATAGTCGTTACTCCTTGTAGTTGAGGGTGGGGTGGCTGGGTTGCGTTTGCGGTTGGGGGGGGTCGATCAGGAGGTGAGGCGGTTGAGCGCCTGGGTCATGTCGTCCTCGGTGTCGGACCCGATCTTCTCGAACACCAACTTCACCACGGGAGCGGCCAACTTGGCCGCGCCCTTCATCTCGATGACGGCCTCGTAGGTGACCTCACTACCCGACCCGTCGGGGCGGACAGTGATGGTGTCGGTCGAGGTGGCGGTCTCGTTCTTCCCGACCAACACGATGGTGTCGGCGGTCAGCGTCTCCAACGTGTAGGTCAGCTCGGTGCTGACTCCGGCGATCTTGGAGACGTTGTGGAACGTCGAGCCGACCTTGATCTCACCGGAGTCGTTGCGGGTGCAGGACTCGGTGCCCGGGTCCCACTCCTCGGCGTTCGTGAAGTCCTTGAGGTAGTCGATGACGGTCTGCGGCGCAGGCTGAACGCTGAAGGTTCGGGTCACGGTGGTCATGCGATCCACCGTAGGCACGCCGAGAGAGCCGAACAACGCCCCGAGGGGTGAAGGTCGGTCGAAAAAGGGGTGCGGGTGCGCTCAGATGTCCTGGAGCGGGTGGATGGTGACCTCGCCGGTGAGCATCGGTCCGACGACCTCGAAGGCCTGGCCGATGTGGGGGGTGGTCATGTGGGCGTCCAGGTCCTCCTGGCTGCGCCATTCCTCGATGGTGACGAAGACGCCGGAAGCGGAAGCGGAGGCGAAGATGTCGTACCTCAGGCAGCCCTCCTCCTCGCGGGAGGCGGCGGCGAGCGTCGAGAGTGCCTGGGCGGCTGCGGGGTCGCCGTTGGTGGGAAGGGTGGCCACGACCTGTAGTGAACTCATGGCCCGATCATAGGAGCCAGGCAATACGTCGAGCTTCAGGACGCCGGCGGGGGTGTCGGTGAGGGCTGCCGGTCAGCAGACCTCGGTGCCGCACACCTTGGCATCGACCGGGATCGTCAGGGTGTAGTCGGTCGTCCCGACGTGGTAGTCGACCATCATCCGCTCCAGGGCGACACCCTCCGCCTCGGCCTTGACGGCCGTGACGAGTTCTTGGCGCGGGGCGGCGAGGTTCGCGACCCCGGCGCACAACTGCACGATGTCGTAGTCCTCGAGGTCCTTGGTGAACTCACCCAGGTAGGGGCCCTGCTTGAACGTCTCGGGCGGGAAGCCCTGGGTGACCGTCAGGGGGCGCCAGTCGAAGTCGCGGCCCTCGGTGCGGTCATCGACGGTCGGCACGGCCCGCATCCAGGCGGTGGCCAGGACGGGGGCGACCGAGAAGTCGTAACGGACCCGGTCCAGTTGGATGTCGGCCCCCGGTCGGGTCGAACACAGGACGACCCCGCCGAAGGAGGCCACCCGGGACTTGCTGGGTAGGTCCAGAAGCAGGGGTCCGGGGGTCACGGCGGTGAGCGGATCCTCAGCCAGGGGTCCGCTGATCCGCTCGGGTTCGATGGGTGCGGTGCAGGCGGTCAGAGCTAGGAAGCCGGTGAGGCACGCCGCCAGCGTGGCCCGTCTGATTCGTGCAGGTGCCTTCACCGCGCCCACGATAGTCCTCGGGCGGGGTTCTCGCTGGCGAGCGATGCGGTGGAGTGTCACCGGGCGGCGTTACCCTTCGGGCGTGAGCATGCTTGATGACGCCCGCAAGGGCATGAACCCCGATATCCGCCCCCAGGACGACCTGTTCGGTCACGTCAACGGACGCTGGCTCGAGGAGACCGAGATCCCCTCGGATCGCTCGAGTTGGGGACCGTTCGTGCAGCTCGCCGACGTGGCCGAGGGACAGGTGCGCGACATCATCGAATCCCTGGCCCAGCAGCGCGCCGAGTCCGATGCGTCCGACGACGGCCCGGGCGATGGGCCCGGCGATGGCGGAGACAGCCGCAAGATCGGGGACCTCTTTGCCTCCTTCATGGACGAGGAGGCGGTCAACGCCCACGGCGTGCGCCCCCTGCGTCCGCTCATCGATGCCGTCGGCGCCCTGCGCGACGTCCGCGACCTCGCGGCGTTCCTCGGCGAGTTCGAGCGGATCGGCGGCTACGGCCTGTTCGGCTCCTACATCAACAACGACGACCGTGACTCCGAGCGCTACCTCTTCCACCTCGCCCAGGGCGGCCTCGGTCTTCCAGACGAGTCCTATTACCGGGAGGAGAAGTTCGCCGAGATCCGCGAGAAGTACCTCGCCTACATCACGAACCTGCTGCGCCTCGGTGATCACCCGGACCCGGAGGGCGCTGCGGCGACCGTCCTGGACATCGACACCCGCCTGGCCGCCGGCCACTGGGAGCGCGCCGAGTGCCGCGACGTTCAGAAGACCTACAACCTGCTGACCCACGCCGACCTCAAGGAACTGTGCGGGGCCTTCGACTGGGACGCCTACGTCACCAACCTGAGCGCCAGCGACATCGACCCGAACACGGTGCTCTCCGAGGTCTGCTGCCGTCAGCCCTCCTACTTCGAGCACCTCTCGACCGTGCTGACCGAGGTCCCGATCGAGCAGTGGAAGGACTGGCTGCTGCTGCACGTCCTGCGCTCGGGGGCGCCGTACCTCACCGATGAGTTCGTGGAGGCCAACTTCGACTTCTACGGCCGCACCCTGAACGGCACACCCGAGCTGCGGGCACGTTGGAAGCGCGGGGTCTCCCTGGTCGAGGGTGCTCTGGGCGAGGCCGTCGGCCAGGAGTACGTCGCCCGCCACTTCCCGCCGAGCTCCAAGGCCCTGATGGACGACCTGGTGGCCAACCTGCTGGCGGCCTACCGCGAATCGATCTCCACGTTGGACTGGATGACCGAGGAGACCAAGCAGCGGGCCTACGAGAAGCTCGACACCTTCCGGCCCAAGATCGCCTACCCCGAGTCCTTCCGGGACTACTCCGACCTGCACATCACCGCCGACGATCTGCTCGGCAACGTCGCCTCGTCCTCCGCGTTCGAGACCGACCGGCAGCTGCGCAAGATCGGTGCGCCGGTGGACCGCGACGAGTGGTTCATGCTCCCGCAGACCGTGAACGCCTACTACAACCCGGGCACCAACGAGATCTGCTTCCCCGCCGGAATCCTGCAGAAGCCGTTCTTCTCCGCCGACGCGGACCCGGCTGAGAACTACGGCGGGATCGGGTCGGTGATCGGCCACGAGATCGGGCACGGTTTCGACGACCAGGGGGCTCAGTACGACGGCGCCGGGAACCTCAACGACTGGTGGACCGCCGACGACAAGGCCGCCTTCGAGGTGAAGTCGAAGGCCCTGATCGAGCAGTACGACCAGTTCGAGCCGCGCGCTCTGCCCGGGGAGAAGGTCAACGGCTCGCTGACCGTCGGGGAGAACATCGGCGACCTCGGTGGGCTCACCATCGGGCACAAGGCGTTCGTGATCAGCCAGGACGGCTCGGCCAGTGTGGAGGAACGCCAGGCGCTGTTCCTGAACTGGAGCTACGTCTGGCGCACCAAGCGTCGCCGCGAGCAGGAGCAGCAGTACCTCACCATCGACCCGCACTCCCCGCCGGAGTTCCGCGCCAACATCGTGCGGAACCTCGACGAGTTCCACGAGGTCTTCGCGACCGCGCCCGGTGACGGGCTGTGGCTGGCTCCCGAGGAGCGCGTGCGGATCTGGTGAACCCGCGAGTCGGCGCTTGTTGTTGAATTAGCGCCGACTCGGGCTCCCTGAGGCGTCAAGTTGCGCCGACTCGGCGGTCGGCCTCAGCCGGTATAGGCGCAGAGGACCCGGATCCGCAGTGTGGTGGCAGCGCCGTTGTTGGTGCCGCGCGCCGTCCACCGGTCCGGGTTCGCGGGATCGGCGATGACCTCGACCGGACTGGCGTCGTTGCCCACCCACTCGGCGCCCGCCGAGATGGCAGTCTTGCCCGTCTCGCAGGTGGCGGTCACCGAGGTGACCTGGCCGTTCGCGACCGAGGCCGACGTGGCTGAGACGTAGGTGAGTTGAGAGAAACCGGCGGGACCCTGAGGTCCGGGTTCCCCCTGGTCGCCCTGGCGGCCGATGGGCCCCTGCTCGCCCTGGCCGCCGGGTGATCCCTGGCGACCGTCGGCACCCGGGGCGCCCTTGAGGCGCTTGATCGTCCCGTTGGCCAGGTCCTTGGTGCGTAGCGACTTGTCCTTGATGTCGACGCTGGTCACGGTGTTGTTCTTGATCTGCTTGCCGGTGATGACGGTTCCGGCGACGGCGCCGCCGGTGGAACCGAGGACCAGGCAGGTCGCGGCGATGATCAGGGTCGGGGTGACTCGTCGACTGCGCGCCGGCGTGGTGGCGGTGGGGGGAGTGGGGGTCATGATCGAAGAATAAGCGGGCCCTGAGATCTACGGATCGGATTTCTGAACTAGGTATCCAGCCCCCAGACGAGAGTGCTGATCTAGGTACGAGGGCTCAGGCGCCGCGTCCGGCCCCCCGACAGGGTCGTGGAGATGGCCATCATTCGCGTGTCGCGGTTCCGATCGCTGACCCTCACCACGCTGATGCTGCTGCCCGTCATGGTCCCTTCCGCGGCTGCCTTGGACGCGGAGTTCGGTGCGACCTTCCGGGGGATCAGTGCGGTCACCGTGGGGTTGGTCGAATCCGACGTCACCAGATCTGGGTACGACGACTCAGGCGCGGAGCCTTTCGGACCGACAAACTGTTTCTCATGACGATCGCCGATCGCTCGGTCACCGTCTGCCTTCGCGGCGGATGCCTGTGGATGACGAACCGTCGATGTCGGCAGACCCTGGTAGACACACGCTCATGCCTGTTGATGTCGACTCCACCACCCGCGACGCCGCCGAGCGCCACCTGCAGGCCCTGGTGGGCCGCGAGGATGCGCGACTGCGCGACGACCAGTGGCGGGCCATCGAGGCGCTCGCGGTCGACAAGCAGCGCGCCCTGGTCGTGCAACGCACCGGCTGGGGGAAGTCGGCGGTCTACTTCGTCGCCACGCTTCTGCTGCGGGAGGCCGGGGCCGGGCCGACGGTCATCGTCTCCCCGCTGCTGGCACTGATGCGCAACCAGATCGCCGCGGCCGAGCGGGCCGGCATCCGCGCCGTCACGATCAACTCCACCAACCTCGAGCAGTGGGAGGAGGGCCACGCGGCCATCGCGGCCGGGGAGGTCGACGTACTCCTGGTGAGTCCGGAACGGCTGAACAACCCGGGTTTCCGCGACGAGGTGCTGCCGCGGTTGGCCGCCACCTGCGGGCTGCTGGTGGTCGACGAGGCCCACTGCATCTCCGACTGGGGGCACGACTTCCGTCCCGACTACCGCCGGATCAAGACCCTGCTGGACGAGTTGCCCGACGGGATCCCGGTCCTGGCCACCACCGCCACCGCCAACTCGCGGGTCACCACCGACGTTGCCGAACAGTTGGGCGGACAACTGAGCGGCGATGCCCAGCGACAACGCGGTGAGGTGTTGGTGCTGCGCGGCTCCCTGGACCGGGAGTCGCTGAAGCTCGGTGTGGTGCGGCTCAAGACAGCCCAACAGCGGCTGGCCTGGCTGGCCGACCACCTGGCCGAGCAGCCCGGGTCCGGCATCGTCTACTGCCTGACCGTCTCGGCCACCCAGGAGGTCGCCGACTATCTGCGTTCGCGCGGGCACGACGTGGCGGCGTACTCCGGCCAGACCGACCCGACCGAACGCAACGCCCTCGAGCAGGACCTCGCGGCCGGTCGGGTGAAGGCGCTGATCGCGACGAGTGCCTTGGGCATGGGCTTCGACGCGACGCTCGGGTTCGTGGTCAACCTCGGCGCTCCGTCCTCGCCGGTCTCCTACTACCAACAGGTGGGTCGTGCCGGCCGTGGTCTGGCCAACGCCGACGACACCGCCTCGGTGGTGTTGCTGCCCGCGCTGGAGGACCGAGACATCTGGGCCTACTTCGCCTCGCTGGCCTTCCCGCGTGAGGAGGTCGTGCGCCAGACCCTGGAGGTGCTGGCCCAGGAGGGCAAGCCGATGAGCACCCCGGCCCTGGAGACCCATGTGGAGCTGAGCCGGACCCGCCTGGAGACCCTGTTGAAGGTGCTCGACGTCGACGGCGCGGTGCGCCGGGTCAAGGGCGGGTGGGAGTCGACCGGTCGTTCCTGGGAGTACGACGCCGAGCGCTACGCCCGCGTCGCCGAGGCGCGCGCCAGTGAACAGCAGGCGATGTTGGCCTACCTGGACACCGACGAGTGCCGGATGCGTTACCTGCGTGAGCAGCTCGACGATCCCGACGCCGAGGACTGCGGACGTTGTGACAACTGTGGGGGTCTGACCCTGTCCACGGACGTGTCCGCAGCCGCGATCGAGGAGGCCACCTCGCGTTTGGCGCGCCCGGGGGTCACCGTCGACCCGCGCAAGATGTGGCCCACCGGGCTCGCCGCGATGGGGCTGCCGCTGAAGGGCAAGATCGCCTCGCCGCCCCAGCCGGGCCGGGCGGTCGCCCGGCTGACCGACCTCGGCTACGGCAACGCCCTGCGCGACCTGTTCCGCGCCGACGCCCCCGATCAGCGCGAGCAGACGGTGCCCGACAACCTGGTCCGTGCGGTGATCGAGGTCCTCCAGGACTGGCGCCCCGCGGTGGACGTGATCGTGGTCGCGGAGTCGGTGACCCGTCCCCGGCTCGCCGCCGATCTGGCGGAGGGTCTGTCCCGGTTCCTGAAGGTGCCAGTGGTCGGCCGCTGGGCGGTGGTCGACCCCGACGTCCCGCCTGGTGCGGGTTCGATGAACTCCGCCCAACGCGTCGCCGCCGTACGCCGCCGCTGCCGGGTGGAGGCCGACCCGGGTGCGCTCGAGGGTCAGCGGGTGTTGCTGGTCGACGACCTGACGGCCACCGGATGGACCCTGACGCTGGCCGCGGTGGCGTTGGCCGAGGCCGGCGCGGCCGAGGTGCTGCCGCTGGTGCTCGCTGCCCAGAGTTGAACTAGCCCAGAGTTGAGCTATCGGCGGCCGTTCGGACTCGCGCTCGCTGCGACGACCGATTCGTTGGCGCCCCACGCCGGTTCCGCGGGTGAGGTGGCTTCGCGTCGCGGCAGCACCAGGACGAATGTGCTGCCGACGCCCTCGGTCGAGGCGACGGTCACCGACCCCCGGTGGTGGTGGGCGACGTCCGCGACGATGGCCAGGCCCAGGCCGGTCCCCTGGATCTCACGCTCCGAGGCCGTCTGTCCCCGAGCGAAACGCTGGAACAGCGTCGACAACTCGTGCTCTGGGATCCCGATGCCCTCGTCCGTCACCTCGAGGGTGACCTCGTCCAGCGTGGTGATGAGCCGGACTCGGGCACCTGGGTGGTCGGGGCTGAACTTGATGGCGTTGTCGATCAGGTGCTCGAGAGCCCGGTTCAGTTCACGCGCGCGCCCGGTGACCAGAACCGGGTCCGACGGTCGGTCACGCACGATGGTCGCGCCGGGATGGGCCGAGCCCGCCCGGTCGCAGACGTCGGCCACGAGTTCGGCGACGTCTACGGGCCCGCCTCCGCCGGCGTCGCGTTTCTCGATCTGCGAGAGCAGCAGCAGGTCCTCGACCAGGGCCAGCAGCCGCAGACTGTTGCGCGACACGCGGTCCACCGCGACCGAGAGGGGCGGCGCGACCTCGCCGTACGCCCCGTCCTGCACCATCTCGATGTTGCCCACGATGCTGGTCAGCGGCGTACGCAGCTCATGACTGATCGTGGCGACGAAGGCGTCCTTGGCCTCGTCCAGGACCCGCTGACGATCCAGAGTGTCGGCCAGCGCCCGGGTCGTGGCGACGACGTCGGTGATGTCCTCGGAGGTGGACAGCCGACCGCGCGGCCGACCGGCGGAGTCACGGAGCGGGGACCACGACAACAGGTGGGTACGCACTCGACCGTCGGCACACAGGAAGTCCATCTGGACGCCGCCCTGGTCGTCGGCCGGCGCTGCCTCCCCGTTCGGTGGGTGCAACACGGAGCGAGGTCGGCCCAGCATGTCGTCCGCGGACCAGCCGAGGAGCTGCTCGGCGCCCACGTTGAAATGGGTGATGACCTCGGCGTCGTCGGAGCCGATGATGGCGACTCCGGTGGTGGCGTCCAGGACCTGCTGCACCAGGTCGCGTTGCGCGGCGGTCTCCTCGGCGCGCTGGATTCCTTCGTGGGTGCGCAGCACGATGGTGATCGACACGAGCGAGGCGACCACCGCGAAGGCCACCAGGACGAGCCCTGAGATGTTCTCGTCGAGGCCGTAGACGGTGGAGAGTTCCAACAGTGCGCCGGTCTCGAGGAACGTTGCGGTGGCGAGCACCAGGAGGCTGCCGTAGAGCTGAACCAGTGCCTGTCGCGGCGTGAGGCGGGAGGCCCCCCACCCGAGCGTGGGCAACAGGAGAAGCAAGGAGAGTTGTTGAGGACCTGCGGGCATCACGATCACCAGGTTCAGCACCCCGATGACCAGCCACTGGGCCCGGCGTTCGCGCCGTCCGGCCGGGGCTGCGTGACCGGGAAGGCCCGAGACCAGCGGCATCAGCGCGAGGACGGACGCGGAGGCTGTCCCAGCGAAGGCCAGCGGCATCAGACCGAAGAGGTCGCGTCCCCAGGTGATCTCCATCGCCAGACCGAGAGCACCCGATCCCAGACCCAGAAGGAGCGCCGCTCGCAACAGGCGCTGTAGATCCTGCTCGTCGTGCAGGACCAGTCCGTCGCGGCCGCGGACCAGTCCGGCCCCGATCCAGACGAGCAGACCCGAACCCACCCCACCGACGAGCGCCACCGCCGGGGGCCGGTCGACCAGCGCGTACGACGAACCCGCCGCGAGTCCGGCGAGCACCGACCAGAGGACGCGGTTGTGCCACAGGATCGCCACGGCGGCGATCGCCGGGACGAGGGTCCAGCTGGCGAAGATGTGGTCGGGATTCGGTGCCGCCAGGAGGTTGGAGGCGCCACCGATCAGAGCCAGGGTGGCTAGGCCGTAGCCAACACCCCGGTGCCGGTGCGGCACGGTGACCTCCTCAGTCCCTCCGGCGGCATACTTCCACGGGTGGGCGGAGGAGATACGAGAACGATGGTTTCGGGTGGGTATCTCCCTCCGTTGACCGCGAATCACTCAGCTGCGCAGGCGTTCCACCGTGCTCATCCCGTGGTAGACGACCACGGCGGCGATGGTGCCCAACGCGATCCCGGTGATCTGGATGTCGCCGGTGGCCAGGGACAGGTTGCCGATGCCGATCACGAGGGCGACCGCGGCGGTGAACTGATTGACCGGGCGGGAGAAGTCCACGTGGTTGTCGACCCAGATCTTCACGCCGATGATGCCGATCAGGCCGTAGAGCGCGACCGTCACGCCGCCGAGGACCCCGGCCGGGATGGTGTTGATGATCGCGCCGATCTTGGGTGACAGGCCGAGCAGGATCGCGACGACCCCCGCCACCCAGTACGCCGCGGTGGAGTAGACCCGGGTAGCCGCCATGACGCCGATGTTCTCGCCGTACGTCGTCGTACCCGATCCTCCGCCCGCTCCGGCCAGGGTGGTCGCCAGTCCGTCGGCGAGGAGTGCTCGTCCGGTCTGCTCGTTGAGGGACTCGTCCTCGGTCAGGTGCGCCACGCTGCGCACGTGCCCGACGTTCTCGGCGACCAACACCAGCACGACCGGCAGGAACGCAGGCAGCACCGACCAGGTCACCGTGGGGGAGGCGAAGTCGGGCCAACCGACCCAGGCGGCGTTGCGCACCGGGTCGAAATCGATGACGCCGGCCGCCGCGGCGAACGCGTAGCCGATCACGACGCCGAGGACGATCGCCAACCGCGCGGCCAGACCGCGGAACGCGACCGCGATCAGTAGTAGGGCCATCAGGGTCACCAGCGCGGTCCAGGGCGCCGCCTCGAAGTTGGATGTGGCCGCGCCCGAGAGGTTGAGCCCGATCAGCGCGACGATGGCGCCCGTCACGACCGGCGGCATCAGCGCGTCGATCCAGCCGGTGCCGGTCACCATGACGATGGCACCGACCAGGGCGAGCAGCAGACCGGTCGCCAGGATCCCGAACAGGGCAGCGCCCATGCCCTGCGCGGCTGTCGCCGCTCCGATCGGTGCGATGAAGGCGAACGACGAGCCGAGGTAGCTGGGCAGCCGGTTCCTGGTCAGGATCAGGAACAGCAACGTGCCCACACCGGAGAAGAACAACGTCGCTGAGGGCGGGAAGCCGGTCAGCAGCGGGACGAGGAACGTGGCGCCGAACATGGCGACGACGTGTTGAGCCCCGAAGCCGATGGTCAGCGGCCAGGACAGCCGTTCGTCGGGGGCGACGATCTCGTCGTTGGCGATGGTCTTGCCGTTGCCGTGCAGCTTCCAGGAGAGTGCCATGGCGGGACTCTAGTGGTGGGTCGGGTCAGAAGATCGCGCGCAGCAAGACGACGAGAACGAACAGCCCGAGGGCGAGGCTGAGGATCAACGGGAGTACGACGAGACCGAAGGCCGCGACCAGGTAGCCGGCGGTCGGGGGCTTGGTGGCCGGGTGTGCGGCGGTCGCCTTCTCGAGCAGCTGAAAGTTCTTCCGGTTGGCCCGGTGGGCGACGTCGGCCAGGTCGCCAGCGACGGGGACCAGCCCGAGGGCCGCGTCGAGGATCAGGTTCCACCCCATCCGACCCAGCGTCGAGACCGGGACCCGGTGCTGGACGGCGTCGTAGAGGATCACCCCGGAGATGGCCGATCCCGCGACATCGCCCACTCCCGGCACCAGACCGATGACCGAGTCCAGGCCCAGCCCGATCTTCGTGCCCGGCACGGTGACGGCGTCGTCCATGAGCCGGGCGACCCACTGACTGCGGTTCGTCGAGGCTGTTCCTGTGCTGGTCGTCGGCTCGTCCACCCCGCCATTCTGACCGATTCGGAGCCGCCGCACCCCACCCCTGACGGTGCCTCTTCCGTCGGTGCGGGCAATGGGACACAGTGGCCTCATGCTCGGTGACTCTCGGCCCACGGACTGGCTCCTGCGGATGGGGGAGCGCGGCAATCCGTTCACCAGTCTCGACGATCACCACCCGGGTTCGGATGCGTGGTCGCAGGGGAACCTGGTGCGCCCGTTGGTGGACGGGGTCGCCTACTTCGGGGAGCTCTTCGAGCGGCTCCAGGAGACGAAGGCCGGTGACCTCGTCTACTTCACCGACTGGCAGGGCGAGGCCGATCAGCAGCTCACCGACGACCCCGCGAGCCAGGTGGTCGAGGTCCTGGGGGATGCCGACGAGCGCGGGGTCGACGTACGCGGGTTGGTGTGGCGGTCCCACTCGGAGGCGTTCGGCTTTAGCCACGAGTCGAACCGGTTGCTGGGCAAGAGGTTGCAGGCCCGCGGCGCCGAGGCGCTCCTCGACATGCGGGTCCGGCTGGGTGGATCGCACCACCAGAAGCTGGTGGTCATCCGGTTCCGCGACGACCCGAGCCGGGACGTGGCCTACGTCGGCGGCATCGACCTGTGTCACTCGCGCCGCGACGACGCGCGGCACCTCGGGGATCCTCAAGCCGTCGACATGGCCCCGGAGTACGGCGCCCGCCCGCCCTGGCACGACATCCAGGCGGCGATCTCGGGCCCGGCCGTCCACGACGTCGAGACCGTTTTCCGGGAGCGGTGGCTCGACCCGACGCGGCTGAGCCGTAACCCGATCTACTACTACAAGGATCGGTGGAGCGGTCTGGACGTGAGCCCTGACCCGCTGCCCGACCAGGCGCCACCGCCGCCTCCGGTCGAGGGCGGGACCCACGTCGTACAACTGCTGAGGACCTATCCCGATCTGCGGTTCAACCGCGACTACCCCTTCGCGCGGGGTGGCGAGCGCAGCGTCGCCCGGGGCTACACCAAGGCGCTCGGGCGGGCGCGCCGATTGGTCTACATCGAGGACCAGTACCTCTGGGGGCACCACATCGGCGAGGCCTTCACCGAGATGCTGCGCGAGCACGCGAATCTGCACGTGATGGCGGTCGTCCCGCGGCACACCGACAAGGACGGCGCGTTGGCTCGCGTGCCCCAACTGCTGGGGCGACGCCGCGCCATGCTCGAAATGGCTCAGGTGGCTCCGGATCGGGTGGCGCTCTACAGCCTGGAGAACCACGAGGGGACGCCGGTCTACGTGCACGCCAAGACCTGCATCATGGACGACGTCTGGGCCACCATCGGGTCGGACAACTTCAACCGGCGCTCGTGGACCCACGACTCGGAGTTGTCGGCGGTGGTGATCGACACCGCGGGTGAGTACGCCCGCACGCTGCGCCTCACCCTCGCCGCCGAGCATCTGGACCGGGACCCCGAGACCCCGGGTTCGATGGACGACTGTGTCGACCCGGTCGACATGTTTCACACGTACGCCGCCAGCGCGGCCCGGCTCGATGCCTGGCACGAGGGCGGACAGGCGGGTCCGCGTCCGGCCGGCCGTCTGCGGCGGCTCCAGCCGCCCGAGCTCGGCGCGGTGGCGCGGTCGGCGTACGCCCTGCCCTATCGGTGGCTACACGATCCGGACGGTCGTCCCCGCAGCAAGCGGAGCAAGGACCGTCACTGATCGTGTCGACGGACCATTCCCCGCAGCCAAGTGCTGTGCTTGATTGACCCCATGAACTTCAACGGCATGTGGGCCGAGCCAGGTAGCGACCCGCGGGCGACGCTGGTGCCCGGTAAGGGTGAGAAGGCGGTCCTGGCTGAGTACCTCGACCGGTACCGAATGACCTTCGAGCTCAAGTGCGAGGGGCTCAGCGACGAGCAGTTGGCCACTCGGTCCGTCCCACCGTCGACGATGTCGCTTCTCGGGCTCGTTCGCCATCTCGCTCGGGTCGAGCACTCCTGGACGCGCCGGGTCTTCGAAGGTCACAGCGAGTTGCCGCGGCTGTACCGAACGGAGGCCGACCCCGACCTGGACTTCAACCAGGCCGTGGCCGATAGCGGGGTCATCGCCGAGGCCTGGGACACGTGGCGCGAAGAGGTCGACCACTCCCGTGCCGTCTACGCCGACCTGGATCTCGACAACGTCCTCGACGTCCACGGTCAGCAGGTGGAGGTGCGCGACATCGTGGTCCACCTCGTGGAGGAGTACGCCCGCCACGTCGGTCACGCCGATCTGCTGCGGGAGTGCATCGATGGGCGGACGGGCCAGTAGGCAACGGTTGCATTGCGCCCGCCAGAGCTCGGCGCGATGCTTGATCAGGGGAGACAAATCCGCAGCATGTGCGGATTTATCTCCCCTGATCACGCGGTCTTGTCAAGAACGGGAGTGGCGGCAGGTGCGGCGGTGCTCCCAGGCCCCCAGGTGACGAAACGATGGCGGCGCCCGGGGCCCTCACCTAGGCTCGTGTAGGACTATCCCTATGTCGGGAAGGGCGGGGATCTGGTGATCGAGTCACTCAACGGGTGGAGACTGGCGGCACTCGCGCTGGTGTTGTTCGCGGCGCTGTGTACCGCCTTCGCGCTGCTCTCCGAATCCCAGTTCGAGTTGTTCTCCCACTTCGTCCTGATCGTCGGTATCGGTCTGATGACGTTGCGGTTCCTCATCCGCGGCAAGAAGGATTCCTAGGACCAGCGGAAAGAACCAATCGCGGTCCTCGCCGGGCAGCTACACACTCGTCAGCAACTGCGACGTGCTGACGACGGTGGCGAACTCACCGTGCAGATTGGTCGCGGTGACCCGGCTGAGTTCAGCCGCGGTGACCACGCTCCCGTCGGGTGCGACCCGGTCGTGCGTGTGCGTGGCATCGAGGGCGAAGAGCACCTGGTGGCCCAGGTTGCCTCCCACTCGGGCGGTCGTCTCGCAGCAGTGGTTGGTGGTGATCCCGCAGACGACGAAGCCGTCGAGCTGACGATCGCGCAGCCATGCGTCCAGGTCCGGCTCCCCGTGGAAACTGGAGTTGACGCCCTTGGACACCAGCAGGTCCGGGTGCCCGCTCACGATCGCCTTGAAGTCGTTGCCCGGTTGTCCCGGACGCAACGGCGAGGTCGCCCCGGACGAGTCGTGTCGCACGAACACCACCGGCCGGCGGCGATCGCGCCATACGGCGAGGAGTGCTTCGATGTTGTCCTCGCACTCGGGGTTGTTGCGGGGACCCCAGTAGTCGGGTTCGTCGAAGCCGCGCTGTACGTCGATGACGAGCAGCGCGAACCGGTCGAGGTCCGGGAGGTCAGCCAGAGGTACGTCCACGCCCGCCAGTCTGCCTCAGGAAAGCGACGGCTACTGGTGGGAGACGTTGGGCAGTTTGCGGGCCGCGAACACCCCGACCAGCCCCATGGCCGCGAGGAACAGCAACGCCAACTCCACGGCGGCGATCGCCAACAACGAGCTGATGGCTCCGACCAGCAGGAGTATGACGCCCATGGCCGAATTGGAGACCGCGACGTACTTCGTGCGGCGGTCCCCTTCAGCCATGTCGACGATGTAGGTCTTGCGTCCCACCCGGACCCCGGTGTGCAGCAGCGTGAGGAGGAAGTACGCCGCCACGAAGACCAGGTCGGCCCATACCGATTCCTGGGAGAACCCGGGCATGGTCACCGCCACCACGAGAGCCACGATCACCGCAGAGGCCGCTGCGGCCCCGACACTCATCAGGTTCCCGCTCGACCGGTCGGCCCACCGACCGAAGATCCCGCCACCGATAAGCGCCGCCACACCCGAGGCGATGATGAAGCTGCCGAGGCCGGCCAACCCCTCCGTGCCCGAGCTCACCGCCAGAGTCACCACGAAGGGTGGGCTGAGTGCAGAGACGAGAAGGAGTGAGCGCACGGACACGAACAGCCGGAAGTCGCGGTCCTCGCGCAGGAGCCCCCAACTCTCGGTGAGCCAGTTCCCGTTGTCGTCCGCGTTGGACTGACCGTCGTCGACCGGCTCCGACGGTGCCTCGGGGTCGACCGGCTCGCGGATGCCGGCGTACACCGCGGCCACCCCGACCCAGCACACGGCTCCGCCGGCCAGCAGCCAGGCGATCTGACCGGGTCGCAGGTCCGCCCCGCCGAACAGCCGGATCCCGAGTCCGAGCGTGAGCGCGACCGTCCCGGCCGCGATCGTCGCCAACCCGTTGATCTGCCCGCGCTGGCCCTTCGGCACCGTCCGGCCCTGCACGTCCTTCGACGAGATCGACGTCAGGCAGCGGCCCAGCGAGAACAGGGTCAGGGCGGCCACGATCACCAGGCCGGCCGTCAGCCCGCTTCCCACGGCGGCGGTCAACGCCATGCCCGCCACCGCGCTCGCCTGGACCAGCGCGCCGGTGACGAAGACCCACTTGCGGTGGCGTACCCGCACGACCAGCGGGGTCAGGAACGCCTGAGGAAGCATGGAGCCCGACTCCCGGATCGGCACGAGCACCCCCGCGAGCGCAGGCGGCACTCCCAGGGCGCTGAAGAGCCACGGCAGCACGGTCGAGGCGTTGATGGCCTGGTCGCCCGAGGACTGCAGGGCGTGAGCACCAACCAGACGCAGGCCGTTGCGGGGTACGTCGGCCCGCACCTTGTCCGGTAACTCTCGCTCGATCTCGGGGTCGCGATTCACCAGAGCGGAGTAGACCTTCTCACCGTTTCGCACCCCAGAAACCTATGCCGAGGCCACCGTGAGCCGATCTAGGGGCGGCGCAGGGCTTCCTTGAATCCGATCTTGCGGCCGGTCTGCATCAGGTTCCGGTCGTAGATGCGGGCCCCGAGACGGACGAGCAGCACGGCCGCGACCACGTTGAGGGCCAGGGAGAGCAGGATCGCCCAGAGTTGGACGTCGTCGTACGCGAGTCGACCGGGCATCACGATCGCGGAGAGCACCGGCACCTGCGAGGCGATCTCGAGCACCGTGCCCTCGGCGAACGCGCTGAGCATGTAGCCCCCGAGCAGCACCGCCTGGAGGGGCATGGTGGTCGACGCGATGTCCTGCACCCGCGAGGCAAGGGCGCCGGCCGCGGACCAGAGCGCGGCCAGGGCGATGAAGCCGAGCGCGAAGAAGGCGACGAACCACAGCATCGCCGGGCCTACGCCGGTGAGCAGGGTGTCGTTGCCCAGGAGCGCGAAGATCGCCAGGCCGCCGCCGACCAGGACCACCACCTGGCCCAGCGCGAGGAGGGTGTTGCCAGCGATCTTGCCCCAGAGGAGGGCTCGGGTCGGGATCGCGGCGGCCAGGATCTCCACGACGCGGCTCTCCTTCTCGGTCACCACGCTCTGCGCGATCTGCATGCCGAAGAGGATGGCCACCAGGTAGAAGATCAGCGACAGCCCGAACGCGACGAGCTTGCGTTGGACGACGTCCTCGGAGTCGGGGTCGAGCAGGTCGACCGTCACGGCGGCACCCTGGTTGAGGGCCTCGAGGTCGACGTCCTGGGCGGCCGCGTTGCGGGCCACGGCCTCGGCCGCGATCGTCGAGCGGACGGCGGCCTCGAGGGACGGGTCGACGTCGTTGTCGGCGATCAACGTCCAGGCACCGTCCTCGAGCACCAGTGCTGCGTTGATGTCGCCGTTGGTGATGGCGGTGTCGACGGCCGCGCGGTCGGCGTACTCCACGCCGGTGACCTGGGTGCCCTCGCCGAGGGCCGTCTCCAGTCCGTCCGTCACGTCCAGGGGTGCCCCGACGACGCCCACGTCGTACGTCGTGTCGCGATCCCCGAAGTAGTCGAGCGCCACCAGGCCGGCCCACGAAACGAGCACCAGGGCCACGAAGCCCCAGATGAAGGCCTTCTCGCGGAACTTCGCGCGGATCTCGCGTTCGGCGACGATCCGCCAGGCGCTGGTCTGGGTGCTCATCGGGTGGCCTCCCGGAAGACGTGGGCGAGCGGCTCGACGTGGCGGTGGAAGTCGCTGACGCGGGTGTGAGCGGCGAGGTGGGCGAGCAGGTCGGCCGGGTCACCGCTGGTGATGGTGAGGTACGCCGCTTCCTCGTCGCGACGGTCGACGTGGGCCCCCGGAAGGGTGTCGAGGACGGAGGGGTCCTCGACGACCACGCGGTAGCGGACCGGACCGGTGTGCCGTAGTTCGTCGGTGGCGCCAGCGACGACCACGCGCCCGCGGTTGAGGATGATCAGGTCGTCGCAAAGCCGCTCGACGAGTTCGAGTTGGTGGCTGGAGAAGAGCACCGGGACGTCGGATCCGACCTCGTTCTGCAGCAGGTCCACCATCGAGTCGACGGCCAGGGGGTCCAGGCCGCTGAAGGGTTCGTCGAGGACCAGCGCTGTCGGTTGGTGGATGAGCGCGGCTGCGATCTGGATGCGTTGCTGGTTGCCGAGGCTGAGTTCATCGAGCAGGTCATCGCGGCGGTCGTCGAGTCCGAAGTGGTCCAGCAGGTGCCGGGCACGCTCCCGGCTCGCCGTCTTGTCCAGGCCGTGCAGCCGGGCGAGGAAGACGAGTTGGTCGACCAGCGTCATCCGTGGGTAGAGGCCACGCTCCTCGGGCATGTAGCCGAAGTCGCGGCGCTGGTCGGTGGTGATCGGTACGCCGTTCCACTGCACCTCGCCACCACTGGGCGCGAGCACCCCCATCAGCATCCGCATCGTGGTGGTCTTCCCGGCGCCGTTGGCCCCCACGAATCCGGTCAGTCGTCCGGGCCGCACTTCGAAGGTCACGTCGTCGACGACCACCGTGTCCCCGAACTTCCGAGTCAGTCCTGTCGCACTCAACATGTCGTCACGATAATCGGCGACATCGTGGGGTCAAGGAGGCCCTTTCCCAGCGCAGATCGTCGGCCGAGCGCTAGCCCGGTCACAACACGAACGTGCCGGTGAGGATCGCTTTCGTCATCACGACGAGGAAGGCAACGGGGAGCCCGAGGACGAATCCGAGGGCAAGACTTCTCAGACGCATGGCGGGCACCGAGCTCACGGCGAAGGACGCCGCGTACCCAGCCAGGGCAACCGCAAGGAAACCGATGTGCGCGGCCCCCCAAGCGAAGTATCCGCTGCCGGCGTCCAGTGCGTAGAAGACCAACTGCACGAGCGTGCCGGCAGCCGCACCGACCGCGACGCTTGGCCCCGCCAGGAGAAGCCGAGAACCTGGGGAAATCCGGAGTGACGTCATGTGCGTGCCCGCTCTGTGATGGATCCCGGGGGGTCTCAGGTGGTTGGGGAGAAGCCGAGGGGTGCTGCCTGCTCAGTATGCGGGACGTAGGCACCCGCGGCACCCCATGACATCGTCCCGTCGCCCCCGTCCGCGGTAGCGTCGGTGCCGGGGCGCGGCCGGAACTCGGTGTCGGCGCCGGGCGTTAGGTTCACCGTCCACCCCGAACCGGAGCAGGTGCCCGCCCTTGAGTTTTGTCCCCGTCACCGGTCCGGCCCTCCTGCGGCCGGCCGATCCGCCTCGCGAGAGCGTCGTGGAGTTCAGTGACGACCGGCGTACGGTCGCGTTGCCGATCCGGGCCGCCCTCCCGATCCTGACCAAGTCCCACGCCCGCGACGACCTCCACCCGAGCGTGGGCCTGCTCGCCGGGTCGGTGCTGCTGGCGATGAAGTTCGTGGCCGCCGGGAAGATCGAACCCAACCGCAGCACCGCGCGCACCTCCTCGTGGCGGGTCAGCCCCCTGGACGCCTCCGACACCGAGCGGGTCAGCCTGCTCGCCGCGGGCCGGGCGTACGGCGATGTCGCGGCCGAGGATGCCGAGGTGATCGTCCGGCAGATGCTGGACGCCGTGGCCGACGCGATGCCGCGCACGAGTCCGGACACCTCGACGCTGAGCCCGGCGTCGCGTTCGACCGGCGCCCCCACGCGACGGAGTGCTCAGGAGCCAGGCTTCTCCGACCGACTCCAGTCCCGACTGGCCCGGTTGGCGAACCCCGCTCCCAAGGACGCCGACCTCCCCCAACTCGTGCGGATCTCGCTGCGGATCGAGGCCGACGAGGAGGAACTCATCGCCGGCGCGATCCGGGTCGTCCTCCAGGTCCACGACGAGGCCGATCCGCTGCACGTCTGCGACGGTGCCCTGCTGTGGACCGAGTCCGCCGGGGACTCCCGGGCGGGCTCGGGTCACGGCTTCGGATCCCGCGCCCGGACCCACGCGACCATCGCTCTGCGGGGAGCGGCTGAGGCGTGGCCGGTGCTGGACCGCCTCCTGGAGAGCCCGGTCCCCGATGAGATCACCCTCGACGCCGAGGAGATCTCGAGCCTGCTCGACACCGGCGTCGCGGCGCTGCGGGACCGCGGAGTGGACGTGCTGTGGCCCCGATCGTTGGGACGCGACCTGACGAGCACGGCCGTGCTCGACCGCAAGGGCGCAGCGACCAGCAGCCACGAGGAGCCGCTCCAGGATCCGCTGTTGGGCGGGGACTCGCTCTTCGCGTTCAACTGGCAGCTCGCCGTACACGGCGACGACCTGACCCCCGAGGAGATGGACGAGTTGGCCAACGCGGCCACTCCGATCCTGAAGCTGCGCGGCAACTGGACCGTGGTCGACCCCGCGGTCGCGCGCAAGGCCCGCAAACGCCTGATCCGCAACGTGAAACCCGCCCAGGCCGTGGCCGCAGCGCTGACGGGGTCGGCACGACTGGAGACCTCCGGGGAGTCGGGTGTCGAGACCGGCGTCGTGGTCGGGGCCAGCCTGTTGAAGCTCCGCGAGCAACTGCTCGAGGCCCCCACCCGGGATCCGATCGAGACGCCGGTGGCGCTGGAGGCGACCCTGCGCGAGTACCAACGCCACGGGCTGACCTGGCTCGCCGACCTCACCCGCCTCGGCCTCGGCGCCTGCCTGGCCGACGACATGGGCCTCGGCAAGACGATTACCCTGATCGCCCTGCACCTGCACCGGGTCTCGCTCGGTGCGACTGGCCCAACGCTGGTGGTCTGCCCGGCCAGCCTGCTGGGCAACTGGGAGACCGAGATCCGCCGCTTCGCCCCCGGTACGCCGGTCCGCCGGTTCCACGGGACCTCCCGTTCGCTGTCGGGCCTGGCTGACGAGACGGCCGCCGGTTTCGTGCTCACCACCTATGGCACGATGCGTGTCGACCACGAGACCCTGGCCGCGGTCGACTGGGATCTGGTCGTCGCCGACGAGGCCCAACACATCAAGAACCCGGCATCCTCGACGGCTCGTTTCTTGCGCAAGATCCCCAGCCGGGGGCGGGTTGCGCTGACCGGCACCCCGGTCGAGAACAACCTGACCGAGCTGTGGGCCGTCCTGGACTGGTGCACCCCCGGGCTCCTGGGCAGCCGCAACGCGTTCCGCAAGGTGTGGGCCGCCCCGATCGAGTCCGGTCTGGAGCCGACCAAGGCCCGGCAGTTCGCCGACCTCATCGGGCCGTTCCTCCTGCGCCGCCGCAAGTCCGACCCCGGCATCGCACCGGAGCTGCCGGAGAAGACCGAGACCGACCACTCCCTGCAACTGACCCGGGAGCAGGTCGTCCTCTACGAGGCGTTCGTGCGCGACACCCTCGACCGGATCGAACGCGCCGAACCGGAGGCTCGACGAGGGTTGGTCCTCGCTCTGTTGACGGGGCTGAAGCAGATCTGCAACCACCCTGCGCACTTCCTCAAGCAATCCGGCGCCGTCCGCCTCAGCGGACGTTCGGAGAAGTTGGACCTGCTCGACGAGTTGCTGGGGACGATCCTGGTCGAGGATGGCGCCGCGTTGATCTTCACCCAGTACGTCGCCATGGGGCGGCTCCTCGAGCAGCATCTGAGCGCGGCCGGGCTGCCCCACCAGTTCCTGCACGGGAGTGTGCCGGTGCGGGAGCGGGAGAAGATGGTGGCCCGTTTCCAGGCAGGAGAGAGCCCGGTCTTCCTGCTGTCGCTGAAGGCCGGCGGCACGGGGTTGAACCTCACCCGCGCCGACCACGTCATCCACCTGGACCGCTGGTGGAACCCAGCGGTGGAGGAGCAGGCCACCGACCGGGCCTACCGGATCGGCCAGACCAGGCCGGTCCAGGTGCACCGCCTGATCACCCGCGGCACCGTCGAGGAGAAGATCGCCGAACTCCTCACCCGCAAACGGGCGTTGGCCGACGCGGTCCTTGGTCGCGGTGAGGCGGCGTTGACCGAGTTGAGCAACGAGGAGCTGCGCGACCTGGTCACCCTGCGGCGGGAGGGGTGAGCGGACTGGACGGGGCGATCGTCCACCCCGGGCATGCGGCCCGGCGGGGAGCGGCCCGGGCAACCACGTGGTGGGGCAAGGCCTGGGTGCGCGGAGCCGAGGAGGCGGCGTACGACGTCCGCGATCTGAAGCGCGCGCGCGTCCTGTCCCGGTCGGGGAACCTCGGCCAGATCACCGTGGCGTCGGGACACCTGGTGGCCGCGGTCCTCGACAAGGGGGAGTGGCGCACCGTCGAGGTGACGCTCCCGGTGCTGGACGACGCGTCGAGCGAGGCGCTGGTCGAGGTGGTGGCCGCCGAGTCGGGCCGGATCGCCAGCCTGATGGCGGGGGACCTCCCGCACCTCCTGGTCGAGCACGCCGAGGAGTCCGGGGTCGAGTTGCTGCCCTTCGGTGGTGAGTGGGGGGCCACCTGCACCTGTGACGGCTGGGTCGATCCGTGCGCCCATGCGCTGGCCCTTCTCTATCAAGTGACGTGGCTGGTCGAGACCGATCCGTTCGTACTCCTGCACCTGCGCGGGCTATCGCGCCATGACCTGCTGGCCCGGCTGCACAGCCGAACCGTCGACGCCGCCGAGGTCACCGACGAGGACCCCACCGTCGAGGTCGCCATCGACGCAGCCATGCGCGCCCAACGCATCCTGGACACGATGGACGACCCGGACGCCGGGGTCGAGCACCTGTTCTGAGGGGCCGGCCCTTGGTTGGTCGTTCGTTGACGCTCCCGAAGCCCGCGAGTAGTTTCGAAGTCAGGCGTGCTCGGGGCGTTTACTGTTGCCTGTCGATCCGCCACGAGCCCGTAGGGAGTGCCCATGACCCTGACTGCGGCTGAATGGGCCGGCGCGGAGACGATCGACGACGTTCTCGAGCGCATGGACGCGATCGACCGGGCGCTGCCCGCCGAAGACGGCATCGCCACCTTCAACCGGATGTACCACCAGGTGACCAAGCTGGTCGACGAAGCGGTCGACACCCGCCTGTTCCTGGCTGGTGAGTTCCTGGGACGCCTGGACGTGCACTTCGCCAACCTCTACTTCGAGGCGTACGCCGCCTCCCTGGAGGACACCGAGATCCCCCGGGCCTGGGCGCCGCTGTTCAAGGCCCGGATCAAGCCCGACACGATGCCCATCCAGTTCGCCTTCGCGGGGATGAACGCCCACATCTCCCACGACCTCCCCCTCGCGGTGGTCACCACCTGCCGGGAACTGCTGGTCATCCCGCAGGAGGACACCCCGGAGTACACCGACTACATCGGGACCAACGAGATTCTCGCCGAGGCCGCCGAAACCATCCGAGGCTGGTTCATGACCGGCAACCTCGCCCGGCTCGACCAACTGGGCGGTCGCGTCGACGACGCCCTGGAGATGTTCGGCCTCCACCTGGCACGGGTGGCGGCCTGGGAGAGCGCCGAGATGTTGTGGAACCTGGCCGACAACCCCCGGCTCGACAAGATCTTCCGGGCCGGGCTGGGGCGGACGGTGGAGTTGGCCAACCGGGGGATCTTGCTCTAGTTCGATCCGGTTGGCTCAGCCTTGCTCGTCCGTATTGCTCCAGATGCGGTGCAGGGCTCGGGGTAACCCCCAGATACCTCGTTCAGTCAGCCGTTGGTTGGCGTCGAGCACGCCGAGGTCCTGCCAGAGTGGCGTCAGGTGGAGTAGAGCCATCTCGAGCACCGCGAGGTGGCCCTCGGGGTCCTCGATCTCTCCGTCGATTTCGTCGAGCTGTTCGATGTCGTCCTGCACGACTTGAGGATCGAGGTCACCACCTGGTCCGCGTCGTACGACCCCGAGGGCGAGTCCGAGCCAGTCGACGTGTTGGAGCGCCAGCGTCGCCGAGACCGCCTCGATGTCGTCGTCCTCGGGAAGCTCGGATGGGGACATGGTCTGCGCGAGTTCCGCCACCCACTGGCCGTCGTGCTCAGTGAGGTCGTCGTTGAGCCTCGGCACTCGCTCGATGAGATACGCGGCGGCAGCGGCATCAACCGCCTCCAACTCCTCCAGCATTGAGTCGATCTCGGCATCGGAGAGTTCCCACGCGTCAGACATGCCACCAGGGTAGAACGTCCCTGAGGAGCGAGCACGAATCAAACGGCGGATCAAACGCCCCCACGGTCCCCTGAGATGACCGGCCGGCGAACAAGCGCCAGCCGCGAAGAGACGGGAAATGTCATGGCACTTTTCATGGACACACACAACATCGAGGGCGGCGTCTCTGCGAAGGACGTCGCGGGCGCCCACCAAGCCGACCTGAAGACGCAGGCGGCGCACGGGGTGAACTACCTGCGCTACTGGGTGGACGAGGAAGCGGGCAAGATTTTCTGCCTCGTCGAGGCGCCGAACGCGGAGGCGGCGAACACCGTCCACCGAGAGGCCCACGGCCTGGTCGCCGACGAGATCTACAGCGTCAGCGAGCACTCCTGAGCGCGTCGGGCGTACGCCTAGATCGGCACGGGTTACGGCGCTGATTCTGTGGCATGGTGACTGGATGAGCCACCAAGTGGACGCCTTCACCAAAGACCCGGCGGCGCCGGGGCTGGCGCCAAGCCACGGGACCGGCGCAGACACATGAGCGCCCCCGGCCTCGCGGTTCGTCTCCTGGGTCGACCGAGCATCGAGAGGCCCGGCTCGGACTCCTACCGTCTGCGCAGCCGCAAGAGTTGGGCGCTGTTGGCGCTCCTGCTGCTCGGTGAGGGGTCCCCGACCAGGAGCCACTTGGCGGAATTGTTGTTCGCCGATGCCGATGACCCACTGCGGGCGCTGCGTTGGAGCCTGGCCGAGATCCGACGCTGCCTCGGTGACGGCGGGACCATCGACGGCGACCCGGTGGTACTGCAACTTTCCGAGGACGTCGAGGTCGACGTCGTCACGCTTACCCAAGGCTCCTGGGTCCAAGCCGCCGAGATGCCCGGACTGGGGGACGATCTGCTCGATGGTCTGACGGTGCGGGGCGCTGCGGCGTTCGAATCGTGGTTGCTCTCCGAACGTCGACGGCTCGCGGCGACGTCCGAAGCGATCCTGCACGAGGCGGCAGTCGGCCTGATGGCTGAAGGGGCGCTTGAACGGGCCCGCGGGTTCGCCGTACGCGCGGCGGCGATGTCCCCACTCGACGAGAACCATCAGGCTCTGCTCATCCGGCTCTACCGATTGGTCGGTGACGACGAAGCCGCCGAACAGCAGTACGCCGCATTCGCCGGTCTACTCGACTCCGAGCTCGGGGTCAGCCCAGGTGCCGCCGTTGCGGCGGCGATGCGTGAACGCCCCGCCGTACGCGAGGATGCCGCCACCGGCAGTTCTATCGAGGCCGTCATCGAGGCCGGTTCCGCAGCGATCGCTGCCGGCGCCAGCGAGACGGGGATCGCCTCGCTCCACAGCGCCGTACGTCTTGCGGATGCAAGTGGCGCACAGCGGCTTCGCGTGCAATCGCGACTGTTGCTCGCCTCGGCCCTCATCCATTCCCTCGGGGGGTTGGACGAGGAGGGATTGGCCCACCTGCACGAGGCAGCTCGCCTGGCTCTCGAGGACGGGGATGAGGTGACCGCGGCGCAGGCCCAGGCCGAACTGGGCTACGTGGATTTCCTACGCGGCCGCTACGACCGAGCCGAGTTCTGGCTCACCGGCGTCCTAGGCATGGCCGCGACGTCGACGGCGGTCAGGGCGAAGGCCGCGACCTACCTGGGCTCAGTGCGAAGCGACTGTGGCAACTACCCGGAGGCGATCTTCCTGCTGGACGAGGCGGTCGTGCTTTCCCGTGAAGCCTCTGATCCGCACCACGAGGCCTTCGCACTCTCGATGAGGGGCCGTGTAGACCTGACCTGCGGTCGCCTGGACGAAGCCGCCGAGCACCTCGCCGGCGCCGTGGATCTGGCTGAGCGGCAGCACTGGCTCTCGTTCCTGCCGTGGCCCCAGGCCCTCCAAGGGGAGCTCCAACTCGCGCGCGGCGACGTGGAGGCCGCAACGGCGACGCTCGAGCAGGCCTTCGCCCGGGCGTGCCAGCTCGGCGACCCGTGCTGGGAGGGGATGACCGCTCGGGGGTTGGCCCTGGTGGCCGAAGCGACCGGGGACACCGATCGAGCGTTCTCCACCCTCCGCGATGCCCGGGTCCGCTGCAACAGGTACGCCGACCCCTACGTCTGGCTCGACGTACACATCCTCGATGCGCTGTGCGTGCTTGGTCTCAAGCACGAACATCCGGAGACACGGCTCCGGATCGACACGATGCGCGAACTCGCCTCACGCACCGGCATGAGGGAGATGACCGTGCGCTCGATGTTGCATTCGGCAGCACTGGGAGGCGTTGGTGATCGGTCGGCAGCCGCGCTCCTTGCGGCCGAGATCGACAACGCGGAACTAGTAGCGCTGCTTTGAGTGCCGCAGAACTCAGGCGATCTCGGGGACGGCGATGGCGGGGAACTATCGGCTACCCGCTAGTGCACCCTCCGGCGTCGCCGCCGAGTCCTCCACGTGACCCGCCTCGGGCCCCTCGCGGAAGCCGTGCTGGTCCCACCAGCGAGCCATCGGTGCCGGAGCCCACCAGTTCCAGCGCCCGAGCAACTTCATCGTGGCCGGCACCAGCAGCGCCCGCACGATGGTGGCGTCGATCAGCAGTGCGACAAGCATCCCGATGCCGAGCATCTTCATGAAGATGATGCCGCTGGTGCCGAAGGCGCCAATCACCACGCCGAGAAGCAGCGCCGCGCTGGTGATGATCCGCCCCGTCTTCTGGACTCCGGTCGCGACGGCGATCGTGTTGTCGCCGGTGCGGTCCCACTGCTCGCGGACCCGGGAGAGCAGGAAGACCTCGTAGTCCATCGAGAGCCCGAAGAGCACGGCAAGCATCAGGATCGGGTTGGTGGCGTCGAGGAAGCCTTGCGACTCGAATCCCAGCAACCCCGAGAGATGGCCGTCGCTGAAGATCCAGGTGATGACCCCGAACGCGGCGCCGATCGAGAAGAGATTCATCACGATTGCCTTGATCGGCAGGATGACTGAGCCGAACGCCATGAAGAGCAGCACCATCATGATCACCACGACGATGAGCGCCATCCAGGGCAGGTGGGACGCGACCGAATCGATCAGGTCGACGGTGTCGGCGCTGATCCCGCCGACGAGCACCTCACCCGAGGCCGGGGTGACGTCGCGGATCGACTCCACCAAGTCCTGGGAGAACTCGCTCTGGCTGTTGCCGACCCAGGTGGCGCGCAGCAGGGTCACGGGACCCTCGGTGGTCCCTCGGGCCGCGATGTCGGCCACGTCCACGACGCCATCGAGAGCGAGTACGTCGGCGCGGTAGCGCTCCACATCGCCGCTGGCCGTGCCGGACAGCAGGAGGCTGGCCGTCGACTGCTCGTCGCCGAAGTCGGAGTTGAGAGTCTCGAAGGCTTGGTGGGCCGGAGCCTCGGAGGGGAGGACCCGGTAGTCGACGCTGCCCCACTTCGCTCCGAGGAACGGGGACGCTACAGCGACCAGCACCACGATCGTTGCCACCATCACCAGCAGCGGACGACGCATCACGGCGTGCGCGAGGCGGCCCCAGCGAGCCTCACCGGCATCGGAGCGAACCTCTTTGCCGCGACGCCACGGCAGCCGTCCAGCGTCCACCCGTCGACCCAGCAGCACCAGCGCCGCTGGGAGCATCGTGAGGGCGGCCAGCATCGCGATGAGGACAGCCGCCATACCGCCGTACCCCATGGAACGTAGGAAGTTTTGCGGGAAGATCAGCAGGCTGCTCATCGCCGCAGCGACGGTCAGGCCCGAGAAGAGCACGGTGCGCCCCGCCGTGGAGAGCGTGCGGCGGATCGCCACCTGAGGTGCGTCCGCAGTGTCCGGGAGCAGCGCCAGCTCTTCACGGAAACGGCTGATGATGAACAGGGCGTAGTCGATCGCCAGGCCGATACCGATGAGCGAGACGACGTTGACCGAGAAGACCGACACCTCGACGAAAACGGTGAGGAGGCGAAGGACCGCCAGAGAGCCGATCAGCGCCAGGACCCCCACGACCGCAGGCATGGAGGCGGCCACCAGGCTGCCGAAGATCAGCAGGGCCAGCAGGAGCACGATCGGCAGGCTGATCAGCTCGGCCCGTTTCAGGTCCTTGGAGGTGATGTCGTTGACGTCGTTGTAGACCGCGTAACTGCCGGCCAGTTCGACGCTCAGACCGCCCCCGACGGATTCGAGGACCGGCGAGATCTCGTCGTAGTTGACGAGGAAGTCGTCCTGGGAGTCCCCGGCCAACGACACCAGCACCTGAACGGCGGTCCCGTCACGGCTGATCAGAGGCGAGGCAGCCTCGGGCGGGAGGTCGAAGGGGACCACCACCGAGGTCACCGCGTCGACCGGTAGCTGACTGACGACGTCGCGTACGGCGCCTTCGAACGCGGGATCTGAAGCGCGGAGTTTGCTCCCATCCGGTGCGGCGAAGATCGCCGCCACGTCCACGCTCTGGTTGCCGAACGTCTCCTGCTCGAGGCGCAACTCGCGCGCCGACTCGGTGTCGGGATCGTCGAAGCCGCCCTGGCTCAGGGAGCCGAAAACCCCGAAACCGTAGGTGGCGGCGCCGATCGTGACGAGGATGCCGATGATCAGTACCCGACGCGCCCTGTGGGCGACAACGTTGGCCCAACGTTCGATCATGGGGGGCTCCTGCGGTCCATCCGAGAGAATGAGTGATGGGTGTTCAGATGGGTGAACGGTGTTAACCGTAAACGGTGTAAACTCCCGACGTCAACTGGCGTTGCGTCACATCCCAGCCCCGCGACCACCCACCCGATCGATGAAGGATCCCCGTGCCGCACCTGATCGATCCCACGCTCACCCGCCGCGAGCGCCAGCGTGAGTCGACCTACGTCGACATCGTCGCGGCCTCCCGCGAGCTCCTCGCAGAGTCACCCGAGCTGTCCTTGCGCGCGGTTGCGGCCAACATGGGGATGACAGCGCCGGCGCTCTACCGGTACGTCGCCAACCATCAGGAGCTGGTCGACCTGGTGGCCTTCGAGATCGACAAGGCCGCTACGGAGACGTTCGCCGCGGCAGCCGCGGCGATGGCGACTGATGACGCGCCCGGCCGTCTCGTCGCAGCGACCACGGAGTTCCGACAGTGGGCTCTGGGCAACCCCAATGAGTTCGCGATCGTGTTCGCCAACCCGACGGCGGAGGCGGCGTGTGTGCGCCGCGAACTGATCACGTTGGCCAGCTCGGGCCACCTGCTCACCGACCTGATCCACGACGTCTGGACCCAACGCGGTTTCGCGATCCCCGACATCGACGACCTCCCCGCGGCGGTTCGCGAGGCGCTCGAGGAGCCGTTGATCCCCGCCAAGGTCGAGCACCTCAGTCGCGAGGAGCGCGGGTTGGTGTGGGTCTTCATGCAGGCCTGGACCCAGCTGTACGGCGTCGTGGCCCTGGAGGTGATGGGTCACATGGATCCGCGCGTGATCGAGTCCGGCGAGATGTTCATCGACGTGGTCCGACGCTTCGCGCCGACCGTTGGCCTTGTCGAGGAGATGCCACGCCTGGAGCGCATCATCCGCGCCCGGTTGGCGCGCTGAGGAGCGACCGCGACCACATAACTCGGGAGCAGTCCTGCTCGTTGAGGACACATGAGTCCTTCGATCGATCGCCGCAACCTCCTGATCCGCGCCGCCGGCGCTGCAGCCACTGGCGCGGCAGCCGGTTTGGTCGGCTGGGACACGGCGTACGCCGCCAAGGCACCGTTTGTGCACGGGGTCGCCTCCGGTGACCCGCTGCCTCAGGCGGTCGTGATCTGGACGAGGGTCACGCCGAACGCTCAGGCCCAGCCCGGCTCCGGGCGGGGGCCTGCGGTCGATGTGCGATGGGAGATCGCCACCGACAAGGTCTTCCGGAATGTCGTTGCCCGCGGTAGGTCGCGCGCCACCTCCCGCCACGACCACACCGTGCACGTAGACGTCACCGGGCTGCGGCCGGCCACGACGTACTGGTACCGCTTCCGTGCCCGGGGTGCGCGCTCGCCGATCGGACGCACTCGTACGGCGCCCGCCGTCAACGCAGACACCGCCGTGCGGCTCGGTGTGGTGTCGTGTGCGAACTACGACTGGGGCTTCTTCGGCGCCTATCGCCACCTGGCCAACCAGAACGTCGACGCTGTGCTCCACCTGGGCGACTATCTCTACGAGTACGGCCCCGACGGGCCGCTGGGCGAGGGACTGCCCAGCCCGGTAGCGCCGCGGCACGCCGACCCGCCCCGCGAGTGCACCACCATCACCGACTACCGGGTCCGACACGGCTGCTACCGACTCGATCCCGACCTGCAGGCCATGCACGCCCGCCATCCGGTGATCGCCGTCTGGGATGACCATGAGATTGCGAACGACACCTGGAAACGTGGCGCCGAGAACCACGACCCCGGCGAGCACTCGTGGAAGTCCCGGTCCCGAGGTGGGCGCCGCGCGTGGCTGGAATGGCTGCCGGTACGCCGGGTCGCCGGCCAGTCCCGGTTCCGCATCCACCGGCGCATTCGGTACGGGCGACACGTCGAGCTCTGGATGCTCGACGAGCGACGGTTCCGCGACCAGCAGCCGGACAGCGCGGCGTTCAGCGCCGGCTCCGTCGACCCGACGCGCAACGATCCTGACCGGACGATGCTCGGCGAGCGCCAAGCGGACTGGCTGAGTAAGGGGCTGGAGCGGAGCAAGGCGACCTGGAAGGTCATTGGCAACCAGGTGCCGTTCTTCCCGACAGTGCTCGGCCCGGCCTACCCGGCTGCCGTCACGGCCGTGCTCGAGCCGATCTCGCCGGCCCTCGCGCACGAGCCTGCGGCGTACTACGTCGATGACTGGAACGGCTACCCGGCCGAGCGCCGACGCTTGGTCTCCACCATTAGCAAGATCAAGGACGTTGTCATCCTCACCGGAGACGTGCACCAGAGCTATGCGTGCGAGATCCCGCACGACCCGGGCATGTACGGCGTCACGGGCGAGTCGGTCGCCGTCGAGTTGATCACACCGGGGATCAGCTCGCCGAGTATCGCCACCATCGCGGCGCAGTTCCTCCCCGGCGCCAACGCGGCCTTCAACGCGGTCGTCGGAAGCAACGAGCGCGTCTTCAACCCGTGGGTCAAGTTCAGCGAGAACTCACGCTGCGGCTACCTGATCGTCGACATCAATGCCCGGCGGGTCAGGGCCGATTGGTGGCTCGCCGACGACGCGCAGTCGCGGAGCACCGCCGTACGCCGGGCGCACACGGCGCGGGTGCGGCGGGGCTCCAGCCAGGTCGGCTAGGCGAGAAGCGGGCCTGCTGTGCGGCCTAGAGGCCGTAGCCGGCGAGCCAGTCCTGAACCACGCCGATGTCAACTTCTGGGGCCGCGGAGCACTTGTTTTGCACATGTCCTGAACCGGGTCGGGCAGAGTCAGTTCTCCCCACTGCACGGAATGGTGAACCGGAACGTCGAACCCCGGTCGGGCAGGCTGTCGACCCAGATCCGGCCACCGTGCTGCTCGACGATCGACCTGGTGATGGCGAGGCCGAGCCCCGTCCCGGCGCGCTCTCCGACGCTGGAGTCATCGACCTGGTGGAAGCGCTCGAAGATCGAATCGAGATGGCTCTCGGGGATCCCACAGCCTTTGTCAGCAACCGCGAACTGGACGAACTCGCCTCGCGTCTCCGCGCAGATCTCCACGGTCGTTCCGGGCGGGGAGAACTTGACCGCGTTGCCGATCAGATTCACGAGGGTCTGCACGATGCGATCCGCGTCGCATCGGGCCCGGCCGGTGGTCCGGGTGACCACGAGTTCGACGCTCGACTTAGCGGCCAGGATCTCGAGGTCCGCGACCGCCATGTTTATCAGGGGTCGGACGTCGAGGTCGTCGAGGTGCAGGGGGAACGAGCCGAGCTGGATGCGCTCGATGTCGATGATGTCGCTGACCAGCCGGGTCAGGCGCTCGCTGCCGCGCAACGCGGTGCCCACCATCTTGCTAGCGGGGGGCGGCAGCTCGCCGGTGTCCCCGTCGTTGAGCAACTCGAGGGCTCCACGGATCGAGGTGAGCGGCGTACGCAACTCGTGGCTCACCGCCGAGATGAACCCGCTCTGCATGCGCGCCATCGCCAAGCGCTCGGTGGTGTCGCGAAAGACCAGGACCACGCCCGACGCGGAGCCCGGACCCTGCTGCGGTGCGGCTGTGACCTCGACCGGAAACGAGCTGCCATCGACCCGCGCGAACTGTGCATTGGGTCTCGTCACCGTGCTGCCAGCTTCGTGGACGAGGTCGAGCACGCATCGGTGTCCCGAGTCGTGGGTATCAGTGCACGTGATGTCGCAACTGTCGGCGCTGAGGAGGCCGTCACCCTCGGCACCGAGCATCTTGCTGGCCGCGGGGTTGGCGAAGGTCACCCGTCCCGAGGCGTCGACGCCGATCACGCCCTCGCCGACCGAGTCCAGGATCCCCTCGTGGTGATCCGATAGCCGCTGCAGCAACCGTCGATGTCCGCGGGTCACCGCTGCGAGCGCTGCCGCGAGGAACAGCCCGAGGATGAAGACCACCGGGGTGAGGTTGCGCGTCGTGCCCTCCAGCTTCTGCAAAGCAGCGAGCTGGCTCAGCGATTGTTGGTGTTTGCGGTCCGCCGCGCGGAGTACGGCGGTCTCGATGACTCCGAAGGCCGGGTCCACCTGCTCGTTGTCGATCTTCAACGCGTCGGCGGTGTCGCCTCTGTCGGTCGCCCGAAACAACCGGTCGATGGCCAGCAGGTAACTCTCGTGCTTGGTCAGGATGTCCTCGACGAAGGCTCGGTCGTCGTCGTTCCCGTCTCGTCGTACCCGGGCGAGGGCGTCCAAGAAGTCCGCCACGGCCTGATCGAAGAGGGCCTCCACGTCAGCCCCGGGCTCCAGGCGGTACTTCCGCTCCAGGGACTCCTCCGCGCCCACGGCGGTGGCTGCCGCCGCATAGTCGTCGTAGAGCCCGACGCCCACCGCCGCCCGGCTGGCCGCCGCGCTGGTGTTCTGCGAGGACCAGACGGCGAAGGCGCTCACCAGGAACAGAACCCCCACCAGGGCGATCGTCGCGTACCTACTGCGTTTCTCCACGCGCGACTCGACGTCGCCGCCCTGCGAAAACGCGGTGGTCTGGTCGGCCCCCATGCCGTGCATAGCGATCCTCACAAGTTGTGTGACGAGTTTCCTCAGCCGCTATTGCCGCGGCCCCAGCTCGACACCGAACGAGAGCACATCTGAATCACTTGGACTGTACGACCATTCACGCTGCTCTGGGGATGCTCAGGCCGGTCTAACTCAACCCCAACGCCCGCTCAGCCATCTCAGCCAGCAACCCATGCATCGAGGGGTCGGGCAGCAGCCCACTGTGTGGGGTGGAGTTGATCAGCCCGAACGTCGCGTGCGCCCGAGCCCGAGCCTGGTCGGGACTGAACGAGGGGTCGAGGCGCTGGAGCTGCTGGGCCCAGAGGTCGACGTACACGCGTTGGAGTTCGCGGACCTGCTCGCGAGCGGCGGGGGGCAGGGACTGCCAGTCACGGTCCTGTACGACGATCAGTGCGCGTTGATTCAAAGCGAAGTCGACGTGCCAGTCGATCAGACCCCGCAGGGCGCCAGCCGGACTCTCCGCGGCGGCGACGCGCTCGCGACCGACGGCCAGGAGGCGCTCGCTGATGGAGACAAGCATCTCAGCCAGGACGGCGTCCTTGGAGGCGAAGTGCTTGTAGAGCGCGGGTCCGGAGATGCCGCAGGCGGCGCCGAGGTCGGCCACCGAGACCCCGTGAAAGCCTCTGGCCGCGAACAATTCGGCCGCCGTGGCCAGGATCTGGTCACGGCGGTTCGTCGGAGCGAGCGGGGGACTGCTGGGCACCAGAACAGGTTAGCGGTCGTTAACGTCTTCTGGACGCGCCACTGTCAGGTTTGATAGGTGTAGATACATGCGACGCTATTTGGAAGAGCACACCAATCCACCTGTCTTCATCGGAGCAGTCGTCAGCGTCGTCGCCTTCCTCACGTGGGGCGTGGTCGCTCCGGGAAACATGGGGCGTGTCGCCGAGAAAGTTCTGAACTTCATCACCTCGAACTTCGAGTGGCTCTACATCTTCGGTGCCTCGGCCTTCGTGATCTTCGTGATCTACCTGATGGCGAGCCGCTACGGCTCCATCAAGTTGGGGCCCAACGACTCCGAGCCGGAGTACTCCAACCTCTCCTGGTTCGCGATGCTCTTCACCGCGGGCATGGGGATCGGGCTGGTGTTCTACGCCGTGAGCGAGCCGGTCTACCACTTCATGAACCCCCCAACTGGGGTCGGCGGAACGCCCGAGGCCGCGTCCAATGCGATGAATTACACCTTCTACCACTGGGGCCTGCACCCCTGGGCGATCTACATCGTTCTGGCGGTCGCGCTGGGCTACTTCTCCTTCCGCCGCGGTCTGCCGCTGCGTCCCGCCTCGGCGTTCTACTCCCTACTGGGCGACAAGATCTACGGTTGGCAGGGCGCGATCGTCGACATCCTGGCCGTCTTCGGCACCCTGTTCGGTCTGGCCACCTCGCTCGGTATCGGTGGCCGGCAGGTGGGCGCCGGACTCAACGAACTCTTCGGCATCCCCAACAGCACCACCACGCAGGTCCTGATCATCGCGGCCATCACCTCGGTGGCGGTCGTGTCGGTGATGCTCGGGATCGACAAGGGCATCCGGAACCTCTCGCTGGCCAACCTGTGGCTGGCCTTCGCGCTGTTGGTCTTTGTGTTCGTCTTCGGGCCCACCGGCGACCTGATCAACGTCCTGGCCGCCAACGTCGGCACCTACGTCCAGACCCTGCCCAACCTCGGACTGCAGACCTTCCCCAACGGTGGTGAGCAGGCGCAGACCTGGCAGAACGGTTGGACCCTCTTCTACTGGGGTTGGTGGATCTCCTGGGCCCCCTTCGTCGGCATGTTCCTGGCCCGGATCTCCTACGGGCGCACCATCCGGTCCTTCATCGCCGGTGCTCTGCTGGCCCCGGTCGGTGCCTCGATGGTGTGGATGACCGTCTTCGGTGACTCCGCCCTGCAGATCCTGCTCGACGACCCGGACAACGCCCTGAACGAGGCCGGGAACGTCCCCGAGAGCAGCTTGTTCGTGCTCTTCGACCAGTTGCCGGTCGCCGGCTTCGTCGCCACCATCGCCTCGGTGCTCGTGATCGTCGTGGTCGTGCTGTTCTTCGCGACCTCCTCGGACTCCGGGTCGCTGGTCATCGACATCCTCACCAACGGTGGTGACCCGAACCCGAAGTGGCAGCAGCGACTGTTCTGGGCCGTCACGGAGGGTGCGGTGGCCGCCGTACTCCTCATCGCCAGTGCCGCCTCCGGGTCTGATGCGGTCAGTGCGCTGCAGGCCGCCTCGATCGCGGCCGGTCTTCCGTTCTGCATCGTGCTGATCCTCATGGCCGTCGGCCTGATGAAGGCGTTGCGCGAGGAGAAGATCGAGACGCACGGGATCATCGAGCCGCCACCGTTGGCAGGCATGCGCGCCTACAACCAGCGCAGCGCCGGCCCCCGCGCCTCCGCTGAGGCGGAGGCCGAGGAGAAGGCCGAGGAGAAGGCGGAAGCCAAGGCCGAGGCCAAGGCTGACGAGGACTGACCCTCGCTGATCCAGACCCACGAGCGGCACGCTGATGATTCAGCGTGCCGCTCGTTGGTATCTCCGACCGATGGCCGCGCAGTGCTCGACGAGCTCGGGTGGCTCCAGGACGTCGAAGTCCTGCCCGGCCAGGCCGAGGTAGACCGCCACCATCGCCAGGTCGTCACCGCCGGTGCGCAGCAGACAGGTCTCCTCGGTCTCGGCCTCCACGCTGACCGCGGCGACGGGATAGTTCGCCCTGACCGCGTCGGCCGAGGCGTGGAAGCGCACCAGGATCTGGTGGGGGTACGGCGCCGAGGTTACCGACCGATGCACATAGGTCACCGGGTCCTCGTGCTCGCGCGGGGTGAACCGCCACGTGTTCACCCGTACGCCGCGCAACCGGTCGAGCCGGAAGGTGCGCCAGTCCTCGCGGTCCAGGTCGAAGGCCATCAGGTACCACCGCCGTCCGGTCGCCACCAGACCGTAGGGCTCGACCCGCCGCTGGGTGTCGGCACCCGAGCGGTCGGCGTACGCGAACTCCAGGCGGACCTGGTCCCGGCAGGCGCCGGCGATCTCGACCAGGGCGTCGGCATCGACGGTCTCCCCGGCCGACGGCCCGCCGGGCAGCATCGAGATCGAGTCGTGGATGCCGTGGACGCGCTTGCGCAACGGGGCGGGCAGGACCTGGTCGAGTTTGGTCAGGGCCCGCAGCGCCGCCTCGCTCGCGCCCGCGACGGTGCCGCCGGCGGCCAGCCGGAGGGACACCGCGACGGCGACGGCCTCAGCGTCGTCGAGCAGGAGCGGCGGCAGGGCTCGGCCCGCTCCGAGCCGGTAGCCACCAGCGACCCCCTGGGTGGCGTTGACCGGGTAGCCCAGCTCGCGCAGCCGGTCGACGTCGCGCCGGATCGTGCGGGTCGTCGTACCGAGGCGATCGGCAAGCTCGCTCCCGCTCCAGGTCTGTCGCTGCTGGAGCAGGGCGAGGAGCGCCAGGATTCGTTCGGTGGGACCCGTTGATTCGGTCATGCAGACAATCTGCCACACCCAGCGGACAGGATCTGTCCTAGTTCGGGTCCAGAGTGGGTGGTGACCACCGAACCCCTGATGAGGAGAATGCGATGCCCTTCCTGGCCCCACCTGCCGCCACCGAGCGCGAGAACCTGTCCGCCTATCTGTCCATGCAACTCGACGCCTTCCGTGCCCTGGCCTTTGGGCTCACCGATGCCCAAGCGGCGCTGGCACCCAGTGCCAGCGCCTTCAGCATCGGCAGCCTGATCCGCCACGTCACCGTTGTCGCCGCCAACTGGACCGACGGGGTGTTGCACGCCCCCGACCACACCCCGGCCGGCGAGATCGAGGCACGCATCGCCGAGTTCGAGCGCGGGTTCGTCGCCGGTGACTCCCTGGCCACCGCGCTGAAGGAGTACGACGACGTTTGCCATCGCCTGCTCGCCGCCGTCGCGTCGGCGGACCTCGAGACCCCGGTCCCGGTGCCGGACGCGCCGTGGTTCCCGAAGGACTTCGACCACTGGTCGGTGCGCTGGGTCTGGGGCCACCTGCTCCAGGAGCTGGCCCGTCACGCCGGGCACGGCGACATCATCCGCGAGACCCTCGACGGCGCCACGATGTATCCCCTCATCGCCGCCAACGAGGGCATGGGCGACCTCGGCTTCCTGCAGCCCTGGACCCCCTCGGAGCCGGCCTTCACCACCGGGGTCAGCACGGTCGTCTACTTCGCGTCCGACCCCACCGCGGCCCGCGCCTGGTACGCCGACCTGCTCGGCGCCGAGCCCTACTTCGACCAGGGTCCGTACGTCGAGTGGCGGGTCGGCCCCCACGACCGCGAGCTCGGTCTGCTGGACGCCGCCTTCGCCCCCGAGCACCGCGCCGACGGCACCGGGTCGGTGATCACCTATTGGCAGGTCGAGGACACGGGGGCGGCGTACGAGCGGCTGCTGGGTATGGGCGCCACGAGCCAGTGGCCTCCCCGCGACTTCGGCGAGGGCTACCTCGGAGCGAGCGTGATCGACCCGTTCGGCAACGTCCTCGGCGTCATGCAGCGCCCCGTGTGACCACGAAGTTCGCCAGATGGGGACGCGAGGTTCGCCAGATGGGGACGCGAGGTTCGCCAGATGGGGACGCGAGGTTCGCCAAATGGGGACGCGAGAACGGCTACTTCAAGTAGGGGTTCGTCGTGACGGTCGGGTCCGGGGTCAGCGGGAGTACGAAGGCGACCTCGTCGGCTTCCTGCTCCGTGGACCCTTCCGCGACCCGCACGGGGCGGCGCTCAGCGGTAGGCCGGAAGCCGTAGCTGCTCGCGAAACCCACCGCAGACGGGTTGTCGGACCCGGCCCAGAAGTAGAGGAACCGGTGCCCGTCGGTGGCGGCCTTCTGAGCCGCGGTCTCCACCAGGCCGCGGGCGATCCGCTCACCGCGTGCCCCGGGGGAGGTCCAGAGACCGAAGACCTCACCAGTCTCGGGGTCGTCGTTGTGGAGGCCCAGGCTGACCACGCCGACGGGCTCGCCCTTGCGTTCCGCGATCACCCGGTGCGCGCGGGTCATCCGTTCGCTCCAGTAGTCGTCGTCGTACGACGCCTCGTCCTCGAAGCGGGCCACGAAGGCATCTGGGGCGTCCTCGAGCGCGGCCAAACGAACCGTGCGGTACAGCTGCCATTCGTTCACGCCGAGTAAGCGAATCTCAATGTCAGGCATACCTCAGCATCCCACAGGTCTGGTGGCCGGCCTTCTCACGACGTACGCCGAATGGCCCCTCGAGATCGAGCAGATAGCAACGACAGGGGCCATTCGACGACCCTCGGAGGGCCGCATGACGGACTTCGCGGTCACTTGGGCGGGATGACGACCACCGGGCAGGGGGCGTGCTGGACGCAGTGCTGGCTGACCGAACCGAGGAGCATGCCGGCGAAGGCGCCGTGGCCGCGCGTGCCGACGACGAGCAGGGATGCCGACTTGGCTGCCTTCAGCAGGACCGGCGCAGGTTTGCCCTGCATGAGCCGAGGCGTCACGTCGGCGTCCTCGCCGAGCACCTCGCGGATGGTGTCGGTGAGTGCCGTCTGTGCGCGCTTCTCGGCGCCGATGTCTCGGGGGACGGCGGGGTAGCCGTAGTAAGACCCCTTGTCCCAGGCGATGACGACCTCGAGCGGCAGGTTGAACTTGCGGGCGTACTCATCGGCCCACGCCAGGGCGACGCGTGCGGTCTCGGAAGCGTCGATGCCGACGACGACAGGTGCGGTATCCATGGTGAGTGATTGCTCCTCGGGTCGATGAGTGGGCCGGGTCCCGTGCTCTTGCTCGACCCTCCCCCGCTCGCTCGATCACGTCAACCACGAAGTTCGCGAAATGGGGACGCGAAGTTCGCCGAATGGGGACGCGAAGTTCGCGAAATGGGGACGCGAAGTTCGCCGAATGGGGCTCCGAGGTCGGCCGACGGGATCTCGAAGGCCCATCTGACGAACTTCGGAGCCCCATCTGGCGAACTTCGTGGGGCCATTTGACGGACTTCGTGAGTCAGCCCTGGGCCGACTCGGCGCTCATCACCTGACGGACCTGGATGGGCTGCTGGATCGGAACGCCGCCCAGCCCGGGAGCGGCCGAGATGTGGGCCGCGATCTCCACCGCCCGCTCGGCCGAGTCGACGTCGACCATCCAGTAGCCGGCCAGTACCTCCTTGACCTCGGCGTACGGGCCATCGGTCACGACCGGCGCCGAGCGCCCGTCGGAGGTGACGGTCCGCACCGCGTCCGGACCGGCCAGGCCCTCGGCGGAGACCAGCTCCCCGCGTTCGGCGAGCATCTCGCCCGTGGCCCCCTGGAAGGCGATGTGGCGCGCGATGTCCTCCTGCGGCCACTCGGGCAGGGGTACGTCGCAGCCGGCGCCACCTTCGTAGTTCATCAACAGTAGGAACTTCATCGGATTCTCCTTCGTCGTGCAGCGGATGTGCTTCTTGCAGGGGAGTCGGCGCGGGCGGGACGGCCACGACGTACCTGCCCTCAGAGATTTCGACTTTCTCGTAGCCGGGCCGCCTGGGTGGTCAGGTAGTCGCGCTCGGGTCGGCTGGCCGTCGCCCGGGCGGCCGCTTCGTACTCGCCGATGGCTTCGTCGCGCGCCCCGGAAAGCTCGAGCAGGTGGCCGCGCACCGCCGCGACCCGGTGGCCCGACAACCGCGACGCATCGACCGCCAACGCGTCCACCTGCCGCAACCCCTCTTCGGGACCCTCGACCATGGCAACTGCGACCACCCGGTTGAGCGCGACCATGGGGTCGGGTTGGAGGCGGTGGAGGACGTCGTACAACGCCACGATCTGAGGCCAGTCGGTCTCCTCGACGGTGGTCGCCTCGGCGTGGACGGCGCCGATGGCCGCCTGGACGGCGTACGGACCGGCCGGTCCGGCGGTCAGCGCCCGGGTCACCAGAGCGATGCCCTCACGGATCTGGTCGGCATCCCAGGTGGTCCGGTCCTGGTCACGCAGCGGGATCAGCTCGCCGCGGGGACCTTGGCGGGCGGTACGCCGCGAGTCGGTGAGCAGCATCAGCGCGAGCAGCCCGGCCACCTCGGGTGCGGAGGGCAGATGGGCCCGGAGCATCCGGGCGATCCGGATCGCCTCCGCCGCGAGGTCCGGGCGTTGCAACGAGTCGCCGGAGCTGGCGACGTACCCCTCGTTGAAGATCAGATAGAGCACGCTCTGCACCTGTCCCAGCCGCAGAGCCAGGTCGTCGGGTCCGGGCATGGTCATCCGCAACCCGTCGTCGCGGATGCGCTGCTTGGCGCGGGTGATCCGTTGAGCCATCGTGGTCTCCGGCACCAAGAACGCGGCCGCGATCTCACCGGTGGTCAGCCCGCCCACGGCGCGCAACGTGAGCGCGATCGCCGAGGCGGGCGTCAGCGCCGGGTGGGCGCAGAGGAACAGCAGGGCCAGGGTGTCGTCGGTGTGACCGGTGGCTTCGCCGGCGGCGGCCTCGGGGTCCTCGCGGGTCCGATCCTCGGCGTACGCCGCCTCACGCTCGCGCCGCGAGGACTCCGACCGGGCCGCGTCGACAAGACGCCGCCGGGCCACGGTGACCAACCACCCCAGTGGCTGGTCGGGGAGGCCTGCGCTCGGCCACTGCCGGTGGGCGGCGAGCAGCGCCTCCTGCACGGCGTCCTCGGCCGCGCCGAAGTCCACCGCGCCGCGGGCGACGATCGCGAGAGCGCGCGGCGCCAGCTCGCGCACCAGTCCGTCGTTCGGGCCCACCGGTTCAGGCTGCCACAATCACGCGCTGGTCGGGACTACTCGGCGCCGTGCTGGGGGCGCAGTTCGATCGTGTCCCCCGGGGAGGCGAACTGGGCGGCGATCTCCTCGGCCCGCTCGCGGCTGGACACATCGAGGTCGAAGAAGCCCGCGAGGTGTTCCTTGATCTCCGAGTACGGCCCGTCGGTCGCCACCGCCCCGTCCTGCCAGCGGTAGATCTTCGCGCGGTTGGGATCGCCCAACGCGGTGCCACCGATCAGCTCGCCGGAGGCCGACAGCTCCCCGAGCAGCTCCTCGAACTCTCGATCGAGGCGCTCCCGCTCGGCGGGTTCCAGCGCCTGCAGGGCAGCGGTCGTGTCGCCGGTGGGGTGGTTCCAGGGCTGGGGGTTGGCGTGGATCAGGACGACGTACTTCATGGGATCTCCTCCAGGGTCGAGTTGTTCTCGGTCTTGTCGTGGAGTCGGAGTCACCCCACGGTTCTCGACATCCTCCCCCGAACTCTTGTGGTCCCGTTTTCTCACGAAGTTCGCCAAATGGGGCGTCGAGATCCGCCAGATGGGGATCTCGTGCCCCATCTCGCGAACCTCGCGTCCCCATTTGCCGAACCTCGCGTCCCCATCTGGCGCACTTCGTGGGGAATCTAGGCTGGGGGATATGAGCGACGAGACGTACGACGCCGTGGTCGTCGGAGCCGGCGTCAGCGGACTCGTCGCGGCCCGGCGTCTGATCGCCGCCGGACTCCACACCGTGGTCCTCGAGGCGCGCGACCGCGTGGGCGGCCGACTGCTGTCGCTCGACGCGGCGGGCGCGAACGGGGGCCGGGTCGACCTCGGGGCCTCCTGGTTCTGGCCCGGGGAGACCCGGGTGGCGGCGTACGTCGAGGAGTTCGGGTTGGGCGTCCACGACCAGTACCTCGCCGGGGACGCGCTCTACCACCAGCCCGACGGTGCCCAGCGTCTGTCGGGAAACCCCATCGACGTCGCGAGTTTCCGGTTCTCCGCCGGCGCCCAGGGGCTGGCCGAAGCGCTGGCCGCCGACCTGCCCAGTGGCACGATCCGCCGCGAGACCCCGGTCGCGATGGTGCGTTCGGTCGACGACGGACTCGAGGTCTCGGCGGTCGGTCACACGGTCACCGGGAAGCACGTCGTCCTCGCGCTGCCCCCAGCGCTGACCGCCTCGACCGTCGCGATCCCCGGCCTCGACCCCGCGCTGGCCGGACTGCTCGCCGCCACCCCGGTGTGGATGGGCTCGATCGCCAAGGTGGTCGTCGAGTTCGACCGCACCTTCTGGCGTGAGGAGGGTCTGGCCGGTGCGGCGATCAGTCATCACGGTCCGATGCGGGAGATACACGACCTGTCGGGACCGGGCGGCGTACCAGCGGCGCTCTTCGGTTTCGCCCCGCTCACCCCAGGCGCCCCGGTCCCCACGGAGGACGCCATCCGTCAGCAGATCCGCGAGCTCTTCGGTCCCCAATCACCCGCGCCCACCCGCGTCACCGTCGCGGACTGGAGCGCCGAGTCGTTCACCACCCCCAGCGGCGCCGCGCCGGGCGGGGGTCAGAACTACGGCCACCCGGCGTACGCCGCACCCGCTCTCGACGGACGCCTGCACTGGGCCGCCACCGAGACCTCTCGGGTCAACCCCGGCCACATCGAGGGCGCGATCGTCGCGGGGGAGCGCGCAGCCGACGCGATCCTCACCGCGAGTCGGCGCTAATTGACGCTCCAGAACGCGTGAGTCGGCGCATATTGAACAACAAGCGCCGACTCGGCGGTCCCCGGGAGTCAACTTGCGCCGACTCACCGTAGACGCCGAGGTTAATGATCGCTAACCTCTCAGGGTGTCCACTTCCACTGGCCCCACCCCGTCCGGCCCCACCATGCGGTCCCTCGTCGCCGAACTGCGCGATCGACTCGCCCACGTCCGACTCGGCGGCAGCGAGTCCGCCCGGACCAAGCACACCGACCGGGGCAAACTCCTCGCCCGGGACCGGATCGACCGCCTGGTCGACCCGGGCAGCCCGTTCCTGGAGTTCAGCGCGCTCGCCGCAACCGGGATGTACGGCGACCCCGACCAGCCCGACACGGTCCCTGCGGCCGGCGTCGTCACCGGCATCGGGCGGGTCAGCGGCCGCGAGTGCGTGATCGTGGCCAACGACGCAACGGTCAAGGGCGGCACGTACTACCCGATGACGGTCAAGAAGCACCTGCGCGCGCAGACCATCGCCGCCGAGAACCGCCTGCCGTGCATCTACCTCGTCGACTCCGGCGGCGCGTTCCTGCCGATGCAGGACGACGTCTTCCCCGACCGCGAACACTTCGGCCGGATCTTCTTCAACCAGGCCAACATGTCCGCCCGCGGCATCGCCCAGATCGCCAGCGTGATGGGCTCCTGCACCGCCGGCGGCGCCTACGTCCCCGCGATGTCGGACGAGACGGTGATCGTCAAGGAACAGGGCACGATCTTCCTCGGCGGACCCCCGTTGGTGAAGGCCGCGACCGGTGAGGTCGTCAGCGCCGAGGACCTCGGCGGCGGGGACGTGCACGCACGCACCTCCGGCGTAGTCGACCACCTCGCCGAGGACGACGAGCACGCGCTCGACCTGGTGCGCTCGATCGTCGGGACCTTGGGCCCGGCGGCCGCGGGGCCCACCGAGATCGAGGAACCGCTCGAGGACCCGGTCGGCCTGTACGACGTCGTCCCCACCGACTCCCGCACGCCGTACGACGTCCGCGAGGTCATCAAGCGCGTGGTCGACGGTTCCCGGATGCACGAGTTCAAGCCGTTGTACGGCGAGACCCTGGTGTGCGGGTTCGCTCACATCTGGGGCCACCCGGTGGCGATCCTGGCCAACAACGGGATCCTGTTCAGCGAGTCCGCGCTCAAGGGCGCCCACTTCATCGAGCTGGCCCAGCAGCGAGGCATCCCCCTGGTCTTCCTGCAGAACATCTCCGGATTCATGGTCGGTCGGGAGTACGAATCCGGCGGGATCGCCAAGGACGGCGCCAAGCTCGTCACCGCCGTCGCCTCAGCCTCCGTCCCGAAGTTCACCGTCGTCATCGGTGGCTCCTACGGCGCCGGCAACTACGGCATGTGCGGTCGTGCCTACGACCCGCGCTTCCTGTGGATGTGGCCCAACGCCCGGATCTCGGTGATGGGCGGCGAGCAGGCCGCCTCGGTGCTGGCCACCGTCCGCCGCGACGGCATCGAGGGCCGCGGAGGGGAGTGGACCAGCGAGGAGGAAGAGGCCTTCAAGGACCCGATCCGCGCCCAGTACGAACTGCAGGGTTCGCCGTACTACTCCACCGCCCGCCTCTGGGACGACGGGATCATCGATCCCGTGGACACCCGACGCGTGCTGGGCATGGGCCTCGCGGTCGCCGCCCAGGGCGCAGCCGATGCCCCCGACCCCTCGACCACCACGCCGCACTTCGGCGTCTTCCGGATGTGATGACGATGTCTACGAACAATCCCACGAACAGCCCCACGAGCACGTCGTTCGACAGTGTCCTGATCGCCAACCGCGGCGAGATCGCCTCCCGCATCATCCGCGCCTGCAAGGAGGCCGGTCTGCGCAGCGTCGCGGTCTACTCCGACGCCGATGAGAGTGCCCCCTTCGTCCGCGAGGCCGACCAGGCCGTCCACATCGGCCCGACCCCGGCGGCCGAGTCCTACCTCGACATCGGCAAGATCCTCGCCGCTGCTGAAGAGTCCGGCGCCCAGGCCATCCACCCCGGCTACGGGTTCCTCTCCGAGAACGCCCGCTTCGCCACCGCCGTACGCGACGCCGGACTCGTCTTCATCGGACCCACCCCTGAGGTCATCGAGGTGATGGGCCGCAAGGACCGGGCCCGCGAGATCGCCGAGCGGGCCGGCGTACCGGTCACCCCCCGCTACGAGGAGGAGGACGTCCCCGCCGACGCCTACCCCGTCCTGGTCAAGGCCGCCGCCGGCGGTGGCGGCAAGGGGATGCACGTCGTCCGCGACCCGGCCGATCTGAAAGAGGCCGTCGCCACGGCCCGTCGCGAGGCCGCCTCCGCATTCGGCGACGACACCCTGCTCATCGAGAAGTACGTCGAGCGCGGCTACCACGTCGAGGTCCAGGTCGTCGGCGACGAGCACGGCAACGTGGTCCACCTCTTCACCCGCGACTGCTCGGCCCAACGCCGCCACCAGAAGGTCGTCGAAGAGGCGCCCGCGCCGTGGGTCAGCGACGAGGTGCGTGAACGACTCCAGAACTCCTCGGTCGCGCTGTGTCAGGAGGTCGGGTACACCGGCGCCGGCACGGTCGAGTTCCTCGTCGAGCCCGCCGTGGACGCCGACACCGCCGAGAACGCCTACTTCCTCGAGATGAACACCCGCCTCCAGGTCGAGCACTGCGTCACCGAACAGGTCACCGGGGTCGACCTGGTGGCCTGGCAGTTCGCGGTCGCCGCCGGCCAGGAGGTGCCGATGCCCCAAGAGGCCATCGTGTGCACCGGCCACGCCGTCGAGGTGCGCGTCTACGCCGAGGACCCGTACGCCGGGTTCGTCCCGCAGACCGGCCGCGTGCGGGAACTGCTCCGCTCCGGGTTGGCCCGCAACGAATGGGGCATCGAGCAGGGCAGCACCGTGGGGACGTCGTACGACCCGATGCTGGCGAAGGTCATCACCACCGGCGGCGACCGCAGCCAGGCGCTGAGCCGGATGGTCGAGGCCCTCGACGAGACCGCCGTCCTCGGTGTCACCACCAACACCGGGTTCCTGCGACGGCTGGTCGCCAGCGATGCCTTCGCCGTCGGCGACGTGCACTCGTCCTGGTTGGACGGGGCCGACGCCGAGTCGATCCTCGCCGGACCGGACATGCCCGAGGACGCGCCCGCGATCGCCGCCCAGGCGTGGGCCGATCGTTACCTGACCCACCAGCCGGGCCCCTTCGGCGCGATCGACGGTTGGCGCAGTGGCGGCACCCCGCACGCCCTGACCGTCACGATGGCCGACAGCCACGGCGCCACCTTCGTCCCCGAGGTCGACACCGCGTCGACGGCGACCGCCGCTCCGAGCACTCTCATCGAGGCCGACCGGGCCGGAGCCTGGGTCGTCGTCGAGAGCCACCCCTGGCGTTTCGACCGACCCGACGCCACTCGGCGTACGAGCGCCGCGGCCGGGGACGCTGACATCGTCTCCCCGATGCCCGGCACCGTGATCGACCTCGTCGTCGCCGAGGGTGACCACGTGGACGCCGGCCAACGACTCGGCGCCGTGGAGGCCATGAAGATGGAGTTGGCGCTGATCGCCCCGCACGCCGGGCGCGTCACCATGATCGGGGCCGCGGTCGGTGACCAGGTCGCGATGGGCCACGTCATCGTGCGTGTCGACGAACACGAGGAGGATGAGAACGATGGTTGAGGCCTCGAACCCACTGCCGATGATCGTCACCGAGTCGGGGATGCCGAGCGCCGTCACGATCTACGAGGTCGGCGCCCGCGACGGCCTCCAGAACGAGAAGGCCCTGATCCCCACGGAGATCAAGGCGGAGTTCGTCCTGCGGCTCCTGGCCGCCGGCCTGCCGATCGTGGAGGCGACCAGCTTCGTCCACCCCAAGTGGGTGCCCCAGTTGGCCGACGCCGCCGAACTGATGACTGGGCTGACCGAGACCCTCGGGGAGACCGCCCGAGGCCTTCCGGTGCTGGTGCCCAACGAACGCGGCCTGGACCGGGCCCTCGAGCTCGGCCTGAAGCACATTGCCATCTTCGGCTCCGCCACCGAGACCTTCGCGAGCAAGAATCTCAACCGGTCGCTGGACGAGCAGTTCTCGATGTTCGAGCCGACCGTCACCCGCGCCCGCGAGGCCGGACTCGACGTCCGCGCCTACGTCTCCATGTGCTTCGGCGACCCCTGGGAGGGTGCGGTGCCGATCGACCAGGTCGTCGACGTCGGACGTCGACTCTTCGACCTCGGCGCCTCCCAACTCAGCCTCGGCGACACCATCGGCGTCGGCACCGCCGGCCACGTGACCTCCCTGATCGAGGGCTTCGTGTCCGCCGGGATGCACGCCGACCAGTTGGCCCTGCACTTCCACGACACCTACGGCCAAGCGCTGTCCAACGTGCAGGCCGGACTCCGAGCCGGCGTCACGACGTACGACGCCAGCGCGGGTGGTCTCGGCGGTTGCCCCTACGCCAAGTCCGCCACCGGCAACCTGGCCACCGAGGACCTGGTCTGGATGCTGACCGGCTTGGGTATCGAGCACGGCGTCGACCTGCCCAACCTGGTCGAGACGAGCGTCTGGATGGCCGGTCACCTCGGTCGCCCCAGCCCGTCGGCCGTCGTACGCGCGTTGGGTGCGGGTCCGGTCTGATCGTCGAGTCGGCGCGAATTGTTGAAGTAGCGTCGACTGGGGCCGTTCTGCCGATCAATTAGCGCCGACTCGCGGTTGAAGCCCGTGTTAGGTTGCCGCATCTTTTGATCTGGGGGGATCACATGCTCCGTTCGATGCGCGCCCTGTCAGGCGCACTGTTCGTCACGCTCGCCGCCACCAGCCTCACCGTCGCTGCACCGGCTCACGCCGACACGACGCAACGTTGGGCCAAGCAGTACCAGGACTCCTCGTGGGGTGCCTTCGACCCACGCGGGGACATCGAGGCGTTGATCGTCGGCGACCTGACCTACGTCCGGGTCGACGACGGCGACGACGGAGACCAGAACGACCTCAAGAAGCTCCGCGCCGACGGCTCGGAGGTGTGGTCCAAGGACGCCACGGAGTTCGGTGACCTGCGGGCGGCCGGGACGTGGGGCCTGCTGCTGGCGGGTGACGGCGAAATGACGCGGTTGAACCCCGACGGCGCCGTGGTGTGGCAGGTGGCCAGCCCCGACTTCACCGATGTCGTGGTGATCGGCGACCAGATCGTCCACGTCGGCGACGGCACCACCTGGGACGCCACGACCCAACGGAACGGGTGCGTGTCGACCTTCCGTGCCCAACGCCGCGCACTCGCCTCCGGGGCGCTCCAGGCCCAGCAGGCCGGAATGGGTAGCCCTTCGACCAACGGCCCCTGCCTGCGTCAGGTCGACCTGCTCCCCTCCGGACAACTGCTCGCGATCGGCAAGGACACCGCCTACACGCTGAACGCGACGACGCTCGCGGTAGTCGGCAGCGCGGCGTACGACACCAGCATCGATCAGGACTTCGTGGCCGGTGACCGGGTCTACTCGGTCCGCGAGATGAACGACAGCACGCGCAGTCAGGTGCTCCGGGCCACCGATGGCGTCGGCGGCTCGCTGCTGTGGGAGCAGACCTGCACCAACCCCGAGGAGCCGAGGCCGACCAAACTCGAGGTGCTGGCGGCGAACCCGGACCGCGTGGTCGTGGTGGCCCGGAACGAGTTCGGCACGGCGGACGAGGACTACCTGTGCCTGCTGGCCTCCGACGGGACGGTCCTCGAGATGGACTCCCTCATGGGTGTGTACCAGGGCAGCGATGATCTCGTCGCCGATGTCGATGGTCGCGTGGTGCTGACCGTCGCCGGGGGCAACAGCAGGAACGAGGAGTGGCCGTTCATCTACGCCTACGACTACACCTTCGAGCAGAGCACGCCCGAGCCGAAGATCACCTTCTCCGCCGGCATCGCCAGCCAGAAGAAGCGCCCCGCGAAGGAGCCGTTGGTCGTCAGCGGCCAACTCTCCTACGCGCCGTCAGGCTCCCGGGTGCTGTTCCAGCGCAAGAACCGTTCGGGATGGACGACGCTCGCCTCGGCCTCCCCGCAGATCACGCCGCAGACTTCGGTCGACTACCGGTTCTCCGTCCGTCAGTCTCCTGGCCGGTGGGACTACCGCACGGTGGTGCGCAGCCAGAACGAGACCCTCGTGACGAGCCAGGTCGAGAATCGCGGCTTCTACCGGTTGTGGCTCAACCGGGTGAAGCGGTTCGGTGGCACGAGCGAGCAGTTCGTCCAGATCAAGAACCCGGGCCCGCTGTGGGCGCCGATCCGGGACCTCGACCTCAAGGTGGACGGCGGGTTCGGCCTCGGCTCCATCTACAAGGGCCGTACGTCGATCGCTCCGGGTGCCGTCATCCGGATCCACCCCGGAAGCGGCAGAACCGATGGCGACGACATCTACCTGCGCAGAGCCAACCACTGGAACGAGTTGCGTGATCGGAGTGGTCGCCTCGAGTTGAAGTACACCGGCCCCTTCGGTGTGGCCACGCTCAACCGTTACACCTGGTAGTCGAGTCGGCGCGAATTGTTGAAGTAGCGCCGACTGGGGCCGTTCTGCCGATCAATTAGCGCCGACTCGGTGGGGGACTGGCACAATCTGGCCCGTGAACGCTCAGAGCCCCACCTCGCAGGGCAGGGCCCCGAAGCGACGGGTGTTCCTCCACATCGGTGCCCCCAAGACCGGTACGACGTACCTCCAGGACCGGCTCTCCCGCAACACCCGTTCCCTGGCCCGCCACGACGTGCACTTCCCGGGCCGCACGGCCCTCTCGACCCAGGCCCTGTTCCACTTCCGGGCTGCACTCGACCTGGTCGGCGAGGACTGGGGCGGTCCGCCGGGACACGCCGAGGGTTCCTGGCCGGCCATGGTCAAGCGGGTCAACCGGAAGAGCGGGACCGTCGTGATCAGCCACGAGATCCTGGCCCCCGCGGCGCCGGCGGCGATCGCCCGGGCGAAGAACGACCTGATGGCCGATCCCGGCACCGAACTCCACATCGTTTACACCGCCCGCGACCTCGGTCGCCAGCTCCCCGCCGCCTGGCAGGAGAGCGTCAAGCAGGGTCGCCGTTGGCCGTTCCGCCGGTTCCTCGGACGCGTCCAGCGCAGCGGGCACCCGTGGTTCTTCCGCGCCTTCGACCTGCCCGCCGTGGTCGAGGCGTGGACCGAGGGGCTGCCCCCCGAACGCGTGCACGTGATCACCGTGCCACCCGCCGGTGCGGACCGCGACCTGCTGTGGCTCCGGTTCTGCAACACGATCGGGATCGACCCGGCCTGGGCGCCGACCGACGCCGTACGGGTGAACCAGTCGCTCGGCGTGGTGGAGACCGAGGTGCTGCGCAAGCTCAACCGGCGCATCGACAAGGCCGATCGACGTCAGAACGACTACGACCAACTGATCCGCGAACACCTCGCCAACACCGAGATGAGCCAGCGCCCGATGTCACCCGCGGTCCGGCTGCCACCTGCGCTGTTCGACTGGGTCGAAGGGGTCGCCCAGGAATGGATCGACTACCTGTCGACCAGGGGGGTCGACATCGTCGGTGACGTCGAGGAGCTGCGCCCGGTCCGGCCCGAGGAGGGGATCCGCTGGGTCAACCCCGACAAGGTCTCGCCGAAGAAGCAGGCGCAGGTTGCTCTGGATGCCCTGGCGGCGATGACCCGGGAGGCGGCCCGGCGACCGGACCCCGACAAGGAGTTCCTGGCCAAGGTCAGGACCCAGGCCAAGATGCGCCGCGAGTCATGACGGCCGGCGGATCAGCGCGCGCCCACGGGTGGGTCCAGCACCTGCGCGGCGGGGGTACGACGCCCTGGGTGGACTGGGACGGCTGGGAACCTCACACGCCCCCTGATCAGGGAGGGGCGGGCCAGCGCGCCGTCCCCGGGGCCCAACAGCTCGAACTGCTGCGCCGACTCAACCTGGCGGCCCAACCGGTCGGCCACGTGCCCGGACCCCTGATCGACCGCGTCCTCGAGGCGAGCGCACCCGGCCGCGGTGCCCCCGATCTCGAGCTGGCCGGCGCAGCGCAGGAGTCCAGCTTCGGCCCCCGACCGGTCGATCCGACCGACCTCGCACCTGACGAACTCATCCGGGTCGCCGCAGGGCTGGTGGCCGAGGACCTGGTCGAGGCCGGCACCCCACCCCTGGAGCAGAGTCGGCTGGTGGGGCTGACGCGACGCCTCGCTCCGGCGTACCGCCTGGTCGGTGACCCGTGGGCCGCGCCCCTGATTCGTGCGGACCTACGCCGGCAGGGACGCGTGCCGGGCGGCCGGGACGCGTCGGCGTACGTCCTCGCGACCGGGGTCGAGGATCTCGTCGCGAACGCCTGGGTCTCGCGCTGCTTCGGGGAGGGTGCACCCCCGTGGCGAGCCTGGCTCGACCCGTTCGTGAGCTCCGACCACCTGCCCCCGCGCGCCGACCTGGTCCGGATCGCCGCCCGCCACGAGGCACCGGAACTCCTCTTCGACGCCGAACTCCTCCCGCGACTCCTGCGCCGTCGCGGCCTCCCGTCACCCACGGTCCCGCCCGTGATCCGGCCCAGTGCCGACGCGGCCGAGACGGCGCGCCGGGTCGGCGCCACCCTGGACCTGCTGGTGCTGCCGCAACAACGGGCTGACCTTCTGATCCGAACGTTGCTGCCCCGCCTGGCGGCAACATCTGGACCCGCCCTGCGGCTGCCCAAGGCGGCGCGACCCTGGGCCCAGGCACAGGGGGAGCGAATGATCGAGGCGGTGAAGGGCGCCGGCTACCGCGTGCACGGGGACCCCGTGGGTCTCTGCGCCGAGTCCGTGGACGGCGTCACGGGACCCTCCGACGCGGGCGTCCTGGACCTCTTGCTCGGCTTGCTGCTCGGACCCGTTGGGGTCGATGGGAGAGTAACCGGGTGAGCGCCAAGGTCCTGTTGCACGTCGGCACCCCGAAGACCGGAACGTCCTTCCTCCAGGAGGTGCTGTTCCGCAGCCAGAAGAAGTTGGCCGAGCACGGCATCCTCTACCCCGCCGAGCGGTTCGACGCCCACTTCCTGGCCGCCCTCGACCTGATGAAGATGCCCTGGGGAGGCCTGCAGAGCGAGGCTGTCGGCGCCTGGGACCGGTTGGCCGAACAGGTCCGCGCACACGACGGGACCGCGATCATCAGCCACGAGATCCTGGCCACCGCCTCGCGCTCCCAGGTCGCCCGGGCCCTGGAGTCGCTGGGGCACCCCGAGACCGAGGTCCACGTCATCCTCTCGGTGCGCGACCTCGTGCGACAGATCCCGGCCGAGTGGCAGGAGAACGTCAAGCACCGCAGCGGCGTGAGTTACGCCCGCTTCCTCAAACGGATCATGAACCCGGCCCGGACCAGCCGGGTCGGATCCTGGTTCTGGGGGGTCCAGGAGATCCCCGACATCGCCAACCGGTGGGGTCACGACCTGCCGCCGGAACGGATCCACCTCGTCACCGTGCCGCCGCCCGGCGGTGCCCCCGACCTGTTGTGGAAGCGCTTCGTGGAGGCCTTCGGGCTCGAGGGGATCGACCTCGACCTCGAGGCCGACCGGGCCAATCCGTCCCTCGGCGTGCCCGAGACTGCGCTCGTACGCCGCATCAACCGCTCCGCCAATCGCGCCCTCCCGCCTGAGCACTACCGGCCCCTGGTCCGGGAGTTGCTCGCTCACCAGACCCTCTCGCAGCGCACCGACACTCCTCGTCTGGCGCTGCCACCCGCCGTACGCCCGTGGGTGCGTGAGGTCGAGACGTCCTACGTCACCGAGATCAGCCAGCGCGGCTATCACGTCATCGGCGACGTGGACGATCTGATCGGTGGCGCCACGGAACCCGACGCCGATGCCCTCACGAAGTGGGACGACCCCGACCGGCCCAAGCAGCGTGAGGTCGCCGACGCCGCGGTGGACGCCATCCGCGCCCTGCTGCTGGAGAACGCCCGGATGCGTGAGGTCGAGGCGCACCTGGCCCACGAGTTGCACGAGACCCGGACGGCGCTGGAGCGGTCCTACCTGCGCCCGACGTACCGTCTGCGCGAGAAGATCGTGAACCGCCTGCAGGACGGGCGCACCGGACGCGGTGCGCTGCGGGTCTACCGAGCCTTGCGGGGCAGGAACTCGCGGTCGACGTAGCGGCCGACCCGATAGGTGATGAAGCCGTCGACGCCCATGCCGACCATGCCGCCCACGACCGGGACACGTCGCCCGATCGTGATGGCGATCCGTCGTCCGGCCACCTTGGAGATCAGGTCCGAGGCCACCTCGGCGGAGATGATCGCGTCCAGGTCGGGGTCGTGCAGCGGGGCGGTGGCCAACGCCATCGGCGGCGCCGGGAGCTTGCGCTTCTTGACCAGCCGATCCACGCCGTCCTCACCGAGCATGCTGACCAGGATGGCGTTGCGGACCCGCGGATCGTCCAGGTCGTAGCCACGCAGGTGCGCGATCCCCGCCACCATCCGGGCCTGCACCAGAGCCAGGCCGGTGACGTTGGTGGGGATGGTCAGCGCGGCGGTCATCAACCCACCGATGTTGGTGATGAAACCCTGGGCGCCGGCGTAGCGGACATGGTTGTCGATCACCTCCTGGATGGCCTTGTCGACGTCCCCCTTCTGCTCGGCCAACTGCTTGTCGGCGGCAGCGGCAGCGGGCGGCAACGGGCCCACCCCGGCGATGGCGCGGTGCAGGGCCTCGCGGACGAAGGACGTGGTCAGTCCGGGGGCGAGTTGGGTCACCCGTGGAGCGAACTGACGGCTCACCTTGCTCATCACACCCATGCTCCGATCTTACGGGGGCTTGCCCTGTCGGCCGTAGATGGGAAGGTTTGTGGGTGACCGTTGATCCTCCGATCGAGCCGCCGCCGACCCGGTGGATCTTCGGCGACCGCACGGAGTGGGACACCGAGGACGATCTGGTGGCGATGGGCGCCGACCTGGAGCCGGGGACCCTGTTGGCGGCGTACCGTCGCGGCCTGTTCCCCATGCCCAGCGGGGGTCCCCGCGACCCGATGGGGTGGTTCAGCCCGGTGGAACGCGGGGTGTTGCCGCTCGATGCGCTGGTGGTCTCGCGATCGTTGCGCAGGTCGGCCCGCGACTTCGAGATCCGGGTCGACAGCGACTTCGCCCAGGTCATCGGGGCCTGTGCCGACCCGCGGCGGACCGGAGGGTGGATCGACCCGGCCATCACCGCGGCGTACACGCGTCTGCACGAGCTGGGCTGGGCGCACTCGGTGGAGGTCTGGCGCGAGGGGGAACTCCAGGGCGGTCTGTACGGCGTCGCGGTGGGCGGGCTGTTCGCCGGCGAATCCATGTTCCACCGTGCGAGGGACGCCTCGAAAGTCGCTCTGATGGGCCTGGTGGACCTCATGAGTGACGGCCAGAGAACGCATCGGGAGCCCCGGCTGATCGACGTGCAGTGGGCGACCCCGCACCTCGCGAGCCTCGGAGTGGTCGAGTGGCCGCGGGCGACGTACTTGCGCACGCTTCCGCACCTGATCGCCGCGAAGGGTCCACGGTGGGGTCCACCGTTGCGGCCACCGGACTCATCTGACTGAATGTGACCTGATCGGGATGCCGTATCCCGACCGATGCTCCTGAGGAGTCCGCATGTTGAAGCCGCGCGTCCGCCGCACGATCCGTGGCGGGGTCGTCGTCGCCTCGCTGTCCATCGTCCTGGGTGCCTGCGGTGGCGGGGGCGCGTCCGGCGCGCCCGAGGACGCCGTCGAGGATGACTTCTGCGAGACCTACAACAGCCTGATCAACGAGATCCTGGCCGACGTGGACGCCGAAGCCGACGACAAGGAGCAGGCAAAGACGATCGTGACCGGGCTGAAGACCTGGTCCGAGGCGATGCTCGAGACCGGTACCCCCGAAGACATCCCCGAGGACGCCCGCAAGGGGTTCGAGTTGTCGATGCAGTCCATCGAGGACCTCGACGAGGACGCCTCGCAGGAGGACTTCGAGTCGCTCGGCGACGATTACTCCGACGAGGAGAACGACCTGGGGACGGCGTTCAGCACCTACGCCACCGAGACCTGCGGCGGCCCCCTCGGCGACTCGGGCCTGGAGGTCCCCGCTCCCGAGTAACCACGAGGTTCGCCAAATGGGGCCGCGAGGTTCGCGAGATGGGGCCACGAGGTTCGCCAAATGGGGTCGGATATCGACAGGCGTCGATGTCGAGTTTGCGTTCGGGGCCGCAACCGGTCAATATCGACACATGTCTATATCCGGGTGTGACCCCGATGACCCGTTGGCCTGCTGTACGCCGCTGGCTCGCGAGCCGATGTCCGCCGAGCACGCCGTACTGATCGCGCCGATGCTCAAGGCCGTCGCCGACCCGGTGCGTCTGCGCCTGTTGTCGTTGGTGCTCTCCCACGAGGGCGGTGAGGCGTGCGTGTGTGACCTGTTGTCCGCCTTCGACCTCTCCCAGCCGACGATCAGCCACCACCTGAGGGTCCTGCACGAGGCCGGACTGCTGAATCGCGAGAAGCGCGGGGTGTGGGTCTACTACCAAGCCCGCCCCGAAGCGATGCAAGCCATGCTCACCCTCTTCACCCCCGACCCCGCAGCCATTGGAGTGCCCGCATGAGTGACGTCGTCGGCGAAACCGCCACCGCCCCCGAGGATGCCGCCGTCCTCCAACGGCTCTCTACCCTCGACCGGTTCCTCCCGGTCTGGATCATCGCCGCCATGGTCTTCGGAATCCTGTTGGGACGCGGCGTCCCGGGCCTCGGTGATGCCCTGGCCCGCGTCGAGGTCGGGTCGGTCTCGCTGCCGATCGCCATCGGGCTGCTGGTGATGATGTATCCCGTACTGGCCAAGGTCCGGTACGACGAACTCGGTCACGTCACCGCCGACAAGCGCCTGCTCGCCGCGAGCATCTTCCTCAACTGGGTGCTCGGCCCCGCGCTGATGTTCGCGCTGGCCTGGCTGATGCTGCCCGACCTCCCGGAGTACCGCACGGGCCTGATCATCGTCGGCCTCGCCCGCTGCATCGCGATGGTCCTGATCTGGAACGACTTGGCCTGCGGTGACCGCGAAGCCGCCGCGATCCTGGTCGCCATCAACTCGGTCTTCCAGATCATCGCGTTCGCCGGACTCGGCTACTTCTACCTCGAGCTGCTGCCCGGCTGGCTCGGCCTCGGCGACGGCACCAACGGGCTGGGGCTCAGCGTCTCCACGTGGGGGATCGCCAAGTCGGTCCTGATCTTCCTCGGCATCCCGCTGTTGGCCGGGTTCCTGACCCGGACGTTGGGGGAGAAGGCGAAGGGCCGCGAGTGGTACGAGACCACCTTCCTGCCCCGCATCGGACCCACCGCGCTCTACGGGCTGTTGTTCACCATCGTCATCCTCTTTGCCCTCCAGGGCGACACGATCACCAGCAAGCCGTTCGACGTCGCCCGCATTGCCCTCCCGTTGCTGGCCTACTTCGCGCTGATGTGGACCGGATCGTTCGCTCTCGGGATGGCGATGAAGATGACCTACGAGCGCACCACCACGCTCGCGTTCACCGCCGCTGGCAACAACTTCGAGCTCGCGATCGCCGTCGCCATCGGGGTCTTCGGGGTCACCTCGGGCCAGGCCCTCGCGGGTGTCGTGGGACCCCTGATCGAGGTGCCCGTCCTGGTCGGACTCGTCTACGTCTCACTGTGGGCGCGCCGGAAGTTCTACCCCGCCTCCGCGCAGGTCTGAGCGAAGGCGCGTGTGGGGCTTTCAGCTCAGGGCTGCCATGTAGTGGAGCGTCGAGCGGCGTCGTAGATCGCTCGCACCGTGTCAGCGTCGAGGATGTCGCCGTGACGGAGAAGCCACTTGGCAAGGTCCCTGCGCCAAGTGACGCTGACGCCGGTGGGGGCGTTCCTAATGACGACGTCGCTCGCGTTGACGGTGACGATGAGTCCCTCGACATGCACGGAAAAGCCACAGGCATCTGAGAGCAGTTTCGCGGCCCGGGTGGCTTCATAGCGACTGTTGCGAATGTAGGGCTGCTTGTGTCCGTCGACCATGAATGTGTTCCCGCCGACCCAGATCTTGGCTTTCGGGTGATGTTTGGTGTTCACAGAGAAAATCCCGCCAGGGCCGATGACGAGGTGGTCGATGTCGGAGCCGCGATTGCCGACCGGGATCGCATGAATGAACTGCCACCGTGGATCTTTCTTCGCGGCCTTGTCGAGTTGAGCAGAAACGAGTTCCTCGCCGTCTGCCCCGATGCGCCATGAGCGCTCATCCGTGTTCACGCCGATGGCGCGGGCAAGAAGACTTTTCACGGGCGCGGCGTTGCGGGCAGCGATGGCTTGTTGGCGAGCCTCGGCTCCGGGTCTGTTGGTGGTGAGGTCGACCCATGGACGGGGTGCTGGTTCCTGCGCCCCGACCGACACGAGTTCCGAAGGGGCGGGCCTTGTCGGAGCTGCAGAGATGGGGGAATCAGCGAGCAGCCCGGTCGTTGCGGCCTCCGCGGCACGGGTTGCGCTTGGGCGCGAACTATCGACGGTCTGTTCCGCCTTCCAGTCCTGGTAGGCGGCGACAATTGCTGTCAGGTGTTGCGGGGACTCGGGATGTGCTTGGTCGGTGGTCAAGTCCCAGAAGCCGATCTTCGTTTCGCCATCGGACGTCATGTAGAGGCGATCCTTGCCATAGCGCTTCCAACGCTTGACCTGCACCGAGTTGCTTTCCATGCGCTGATCATCGGCGATGAAGGCCTATCGTTGGAGCAAAACGAACGATTCAGTTCTTGAGCGTCCGACCGGGTGGCGCACCTACTTCAAGAACTTGCTCGTACGCCGATCCGCCAGCGGCTTCCCGCCGGTCTGACAGGTCGCGCAGTACTGCAGCGAGGAGTCGGCGAAGGACACCTCACGCACGATGTCGCCGCAGACCGGGCAGGCCTCGCCGGTGCGACCGTGGACGGCGAGGTTCGACTTCTTCTCGCCCTTGAGCTGGCTGGCCGCGAGGCCGCGAGATCGATCGACCGCAGCTCCGAGGGTGCCGCGGACCGCGTCGTACAACACCTCCAACTCGTGGACGTCGAGGCTGTTCGCGGGTTTGAACGGCGACATCTTCGCGGCGTGCAACAGCTCGTCGGAGTAGGCGTTGCCGATCCCGGCGATGGTGCCCTGGTGGCGCAGGACGCCCTTGAGTTGCTTGCGGCCCTCGGCCTGAAGAATCGCGGCGAGGACGTCGGGGGTGAAGTCGTCGGCCAACGGGTCGGGCCCGAGGCGCGCGATGCCCGGCACGTCGGCCGGTGAGCGGACGACGTACGCCGCCAACGACTTCTTCGTTCCGGCCTCGGTCACGTCGAGACCGGAGTCGTCGTCCAGGACGACCCGCACGGCCAGGGGCGACTTGTTGCTCGGCTTGGGCGGCAACGCCGGCACCTCGTCGCGCCACCGGATCCAGCCGGCGCGGGCGAGGTGGAACACGAGATGGATTCCGGAGGCCTCGATGTCGAGGAACTTCCCGTGTCGGGTCACCCCGTCGACCAGGGTGCCCTCCAGGGCGGTCAGCGGCGGGTCGTAGGTCTTGAGCGCGCTGAAGGCTGCCAGGTGGATCTTGGTGATGGCGCGGCCGTCGAGCCGACCCCGCAGATCCTGGGCCAACGCCTCCACCTCGGGTAGTTCGGGCACCTGTGCACCCTAGTTCAACCGCCGCGGTAGTCCCTGACGAAATGGTGGTGAAAACACTGATTCGTCCACCACTTCGTCAGGGACTACCCGCCGCTAGGCGCCTCTACGGAAAACGGTAGAGACGCGGATAGTGTGGTGGCATGGATCCCGTACGCAACCCCTACGCCCCCGGCGCCGGCCAGCGCCCACCCGAGCTGGCGGGTCGCGACCGGGAGGTCGAGCAGTTCGAGGTCACCCTCGAACGCATCAGCGCAGGCCGCCCCGAGCGCAGCATGGTGCTGTCCGGGCTGCGCGGGGTCGGCAAGACGGTACTGCTCAACGCCCTGCGGGGTCAGGCGGTACGCCGCGCCTGGGGCACCGGCAAGATCGAGGCCCGCCCCGACCAGAGCATCCGGATCCCGGTCGCCCAAGCCATCCACGCCGCGGTTCGTGAGGTGGCCCATCGCCACCGGGACCCGGATCGGGTCGAGATGGTGAGCGGCGTACTCAAGTCCTTCGCCCTGCGGACCCAACTGGCCGACCGCAAGGGCATGCGCTGGACCCCGCCGGTCGACGCGGTGGCCGTCCGCGGGCGGGCGGACTCCGGCGACCTCGAGCTGGACCTGATCGAGCTCTTCTCCGACGTCGCCCACCTCGCCGGTGACCTGGGCGTCGGGATCGCGCTGTTCGTCGACGAGATGCAGGACATCCCGACCGAGGAACTCGCCGCTCTGTGCGGGGCCTGCCACGAGATCAGTCAGCAGTCCGCACCCCTCCTGGTCGTCGGCGCCGGCCTCCCGCACCTGCCCGTAGCCCTCGCGGCATCGAAGTCGTACGCCGAACGCCTCTTCCGCTACCACCGCGTCGACCGGCTTCCCCGCGAGATGGCCGATCGTGCCTGGTCCCTCCCGGCGGCCACCGAGGACGCGCACTTCACCGACGAGGCCCTCGACGAGCTCTACCGCCTCACCGACGGCTACCCCTACTTCGTCCAGGCCTACGGCAAGGTCACCTGGGACGCGGCAGTGTCCAGCCCGATCACCGTCGACGACGTCCGCGAGGCCGCCCCGATCGCCGAGGCCGAGTTGGCGATCGGCTTCTTCGGCGCGCGGTACGACCGAGCCACCCCGGCCGAGCGCGACTACATGGCGGCCATGGCGGACCTGGGCGCCGACCTGTTGGACGGCCCCATCACCACCGCCGACATCGCCCGGTCGATCGGCCGCAAACCCCAGTCGCTGTCCCCGGCCCGCGACGGCCTGATCAAGAAGGGCCTGGTCTTCTCCGCCGAGCGCGGCAGCGTGGAGTTCACCGTCCCCCACTTCGGGATGTTCCTCCGGGCCCGGTGACGCGGCGTACGACCCACTGGCGTCACCGGCCGGATGGGCGCAGAATGTCGAGATGGCCACGGTTCGACCGCTACCACCAACAGGAGACGTCTTCCTCGACGCCCGTGGGGGAGACCGTGTCCTGCGGGCCTCGTGGCACACCGACAAGGGTCTGGTCGTGCTCTCCCTGTGGCGCGACAACGTGTGCGCCGGATCGTTCCGGCTCACCGTCGACGAGGTGCCCGCCATGATCGAGATGCTGCGCTCCGGCCTGGACCAGGCCTACGCCACCGCCGTCAGCAACGCCCGCACCGCCTAGCCCCACCACCGCGGTAGTCCCTGACGCTTGTGCGAACTCCACCGGCGTGTCGTCGCACAAACGTCAGGGACTATCTCAATGGCGAGCCCGGACCGAGTTCACGTCGTACGCCGTCTCGGAGGTCGGCGGGGTGCCGAAGCGGGCGTTGGGGAGGTAGAGCCGCCCGCCCTTCTTGGCCACCGTGGTGGGCACGTCGAAGTCCGGCGAGGTGATGGACTTCCGCACCGTCCCGCGGGTGCCCTCGGCGGACAGGCGCACGACCTCGACCTTGTTCATCCGGTTCCGCACCACGTAGAGCGTGCGGCCCGAACGAAGCAGTCCGTCGCCGGTGGTCAGCGACGCACCGCCCAGGTCGACCTCGGTGGCGCGACCGTTCGAGGGGTTGACGCGGTAGAGCAGGCCGCTGGTCGAGTTGACGATCAGCAGCGCCTTCCCGTCGGGGGTGGTCTCGATGCCATTGGCGTTGAACCCGTCGACCTGCTCCCAGTCACCACCCAGAGCCACGGTACGGACGTCCTCGGGAGCCGGCAGGGAGCCGTTCCGACCGAAGGGAAGCACGTAGAACTGAGCGTTGGTGGAGTCGGTCACGTAGGCCGCGGTGCGGGTCACGATCACGTCGTTGACGAACGTGGTGCCGTCGTTGAGTTGATAGGACGCCAGCACCTCGCCGGTGCGGGTGTCGATCACGGTCGCGTCCCCGTCGGCGCCCCCGGCGGCGAACAACCGTCGACCGCGGATGTCCAGGCCGACGGTCGGCGTACCGTCCCCCTCGGTCAGCGTGTCGCCGAGTCCGGTGCGCAGATCGACCCGGTAGACGTCGCCGTCGGCGAGCGAGCCGACGTAGGCGTTGTTGCCCCGACCCGTGGCGATGCCCTCAGGCTGGAAGCCGTCGGGCAGGGCGATCTGGGCGGGGAACCGGTCGGTCTTGGTCGGCTTCGCGGCCACGGCGCCACCGGTAGCGAGACCGCCCAGCATCCCCAGGGCGGCGGTGGTCGCGACGCTGGCGGCGAGCGCGCGACGCAGAGCGGGTGTGGTGGTGGAACGGCTCATGGGTGACTCCTGGTCCGAGGCAAAAGGTTCCTTTCACCGTAGGCGGGCGCCGGTGACCGACCCCGCCCACTCGCCCCACCGCCGGGGTAGTCCCTGACGCTTATGCGAACTTTCACGGCGTGTCGTCACACAAACGTCAGGGACTATCTCAGCGGCGACTCCCGAGCCGAAGGACGCCTAGACCGCAGCGCGTCTCCCGGCATGGGTCCTGGCGAGTCCGCCACCCACCAGACATAGTGGAGTCCATGAGGCCCCAGATCGTCGCCCATCGTGGAGCCAGCCACGAGAACGCTGAGCACACGCTGGGCGCCTACATGCGGGCGCTGGAGGCGGGCGCCGACGGCCTCGAGTGCGACGTACGCCTGACCGCCGACGGGCACCTGGTCTGCGTCCACGACCGCGACCTGCGGCGTACGGCGAGCACTCGCGGCACCATCTCCACCATGGACCTGGCCGAGCTGTCCGAGCTCGACTTCGCCTCGTGGAAGAACCCCTGGTCGGAGCTGGACGACGAGGCCCCCGACCGTGACGAAAACCTCGACGGGCTGCTGACCCTGCGCAAACTGTTGGAGACCGTGGCCGACTACGACCGTCGCGTCGAGGTCGCCATCGAGACCAAACACCCCACCCGGTTCGGCGGCCTGGTGGAGAAGCGCCTGGTCGAGATGCTGCGCGAATTCGGGTGGGACCGACCCGGGTCCCCGGTTCGGGTGATGAGCTTCTCGTGGACCGCCCTGCAGCGCGTCGAACGGATGGCGCCGGACATCCAACTCGTCCAACTCATGGAGAAGCAGCACCACTGGCCGATGCTGCGTCGGATGATCGGCAAGGACTGGCTGGTCGGCCCCGGCGTCGAGCTCCTGCACGAGCACCCGCGGCTGGGCAGGTGGATCGCACGCAGCGGCCATGACATCCACGTCTGGGTCGTCAACACCGAGCAGGATCTGCAGGTCTGCCTCGACCTGGGCGTCAAGGCCGTCATCACCGACCGGCCCGCCTACATCCGCGAGCTCCTCGACGCCTGACGGCTCGGGGTCCCCGCGGGCCGAGTAGGTTTCTCCGCATGGCCAAGCGTTCGCGTACCAAGTCCCAGCCCACCACCCCCACTGCCGAGGGCGCCGTCGGTCCCCGGCAGCCGTGCCCCTGCGGTTCGGGCAAGCGTTACAAAGCCTGCCACGGAGCTCCGGGCGGTGCCGGGACGGTGTACGTCGCCCGCCCCTTCGAGAACATGCCCGGCGAGTGCGATCTGGTCGCGATGCGCGAGCTGGTCCCCGCCGCCACCGCCAGCCTGGTCCTGAAAGACGACGTGCCAGGAGTCGAGAAGCTCACCGACCGCACGATCCAGCTGTGCAGCCTGCTGCCGATGGCCGCCCCCGCGATGGTCCGCGACAGCGGGCAGGTCTGGTTGGGCCTCCAGGTCCAGCACGACTTCGGTGACCCCTCTCGTGACCTGGGTGCGGTCCTGGTCAAGGCGCTGGCCGAGTTGGGTGGGGAGCCCGGCATCGTCGGACTCACCGAGTCCCCCGGCGAGGGCCCGCGGTTCCAGGACCTCGTCGAGAGCACCACGCTCGACGTCACCGTGCACGAGGGCTTCGAGTACTGGGTCGCTGACGTCGCGGACTCCTCCGCCCTCGAAGGTGCCCTGGAGCAGGCCAACGAATCGGCCACCCCGACGGAGCGACTGAGCAGCGTCGAGGCGGCGTACTGGACCAATGTCGGACCCAAGGAGCACCTGCGCTGGGTGATGCCCGAACCCGAGGGTGAGTTGCTCGACGCCCTGGCCCGCCTGCACGTCTCCGGGGCCGACGTCATCGCCGAGGGGGCTCGCCTGGTCGGGATGTTCCGCACCCAGGGCCTGCTGGCTCCCGTGTGGGATTTGCCGGTCGGAACCGGAGCAGCCGCGCTCGAGGAGCCCGCCGCCGCCTTCCGCGCCGCCCTGGTCGAGGCGCTGGCCGACAGCACCCCGTTGACCACCGAGCAGCGCTCGGCCCGCTCCGGGCTGGCGAATCGCCAGGTCACCATCCGCTAATTCCCACCAGTCACTCTAGCCACACGAGTCCCGCGAGGATTCGACCCCGGACTAGACCAGGCCCTAGGGTCAGGGCTCACCCGGCCGCTGCTCATCCCCCGTTTGCAGCGGCCGGGTTCTGCCTTTCTCGAGCACCGACCGGGGCCACGCCGGCGGGGGATCAGGCTTCGGGACCGAGCCGCATCGCGTACGCCGACAACCGGGAGTAGCCCTTCACCGACACCCGGCGGATCCTGCGGAACGACCGCTCCTCCGACGGGTTCGCGCTGAGCGCCTCGTAGGCCCCGTCGTTGATGACCACGGTGCCGGGTCGGGCGATCGAGGTGAGGCGCGCGGCGATGTTGACCGTGGGCCCGAAGACGTCGCCGAGCCGACTCACCACGTCGCCATAGGCGATGCCGGCACGCACCTCTGGGAACGTCTCGTCCTCATCGGCACCGAGTTGCACCATGGCCCACGCGGTCGCCGCCGCCTGCTCCACGTCGTCGCACACGAACAGCACCTCGTCGCCGATGTTCTTGATGATGCGCCCGCCGTGGTCGACCACGAGTTCGAGCGTGGTGCTCTCGAAGTTCTCGAGCCAGGCCACCAACGCCTGGTCGGAGAGGGTCTTGCTCTGGGAGGTGTAGCCCACGATGTCGACGAACACCACCGCCTGACGGGTCGCCGGTGCTCCCGGGGTGCCGACGGCCAACATCCGACTGCTTGCGGCGGCCAGATGGCGTCGCCATACGTAACTCTGCAACTCGTCGACCCGGGGCAACACGTCCTGGGTGAGGTAGGCCAACGTCTCGGCGGGATCGGCGTCGTTCTCCAACGCCACCGAGGTCAGCAGACTGGTCTGCCACTCGGCCAGCCGGGCGAAGCTGCGGCCCCAGGTGCGGACCAGGGCGGACTGCCGTTCGGGGGTCAGGATCCCCAGGTCCATCAGGTCACGCGAGAGTTCGAGGGCGCGCACATCGGCTTCGGTGAACGCGACGTCGTCATCGTTGGTGTGAGGGAACCCCATCAACCGCCACAGTTCCTGGGCGATCTCGATGGAGATCCCGGCCCGATCGGACACCTCCACGCGGGTCAGGGATGGGGCATCCCCGAGGAGGAAGGCCTCGACGGCCTCCAAAGACCCCGAGAGGTCGGGCGGCACATCTGTCTCGGTGTCGGTCGGGTCCTGGTCCGGATCAGGACCCGCGTCACTCATCCCAGACGTGACTGGGCCACCTGCTGAAGGGCTTCCTTGAAGTTCGGCATCTCGTCGATGAGTTGCAGGACGGCCTCGTCGGTGAGGTGGATCAGCTCGAGCGGGGTGAGCGCGACGATGGACGCCGTACGCAGGGAGTGTCCGGCGATGGCGGCCTCGCCCATGATCTCGCCGGCGCCGAGCTGGGCGACCTCCTCGCCCTTGCGGCGCACCGAGACGGTGCCGCTGAGCAGGATGTAGGCCTTGTCGGCAGGGGTCTTCTCCCAGATCGGGGACCAGCCGGAGGGCAACTTCACGCGGCTGCCGGCGGCGCTGATGCGCGCGACCTCCTGCGGGGTGAACATGTCGAAGAACGAAGCCATGTCGAGCCTTTCCTTGCCAGTCGCAGTGCTGGCGGGTTCGGTGGGAGCGGTCTGATCTTTGCCGAGCGCTGAGCGCCTGTCCAGCACCGGAGGCGAGGGGTCCGCCACTCGGTTGGTAGCCGCGGCCGGGGAGGCGAGAGGAACGTCAGCCGTGGAGCGGGTCCCGTGAGATCGGGCAGCTCATGCAGCGGGGGCCACCCCGACCCGAGCCGAGTTCGGATCCCTCGATCCGGACGACCTCGATGCCGGCCTCCTCGAGGCGGGCGTTGGTCTCGTCGTTGCGTTCGTAGGCCACCGCGACCCGTGGGGCCAGGGCGAGGGTGTTGTTGCCGTCGTCCCACTGCTCGCGTTCGGCGGTGACGGGGTCCAGGCCGGTGTCGATCTGATGCAGCGCGTCGATGCCCATGGCCTGTGCGGCAGCGATCAGGAACGGCTGCGCCTCGGCGACCCGCAGGACGAGATCGGCGTCGGGTCCGCTGTCGGGTTCGCGGGTGACGGCGTAGGCGGTGAGGCTGTCAGCGACGTTGGGGTACATCACGATCTTGTCGACGTCGACCATCGTGCACACCGTGTCGAGGTGCATGGTCGCGCGCTCCTGCGTGATCGGGACCGCCAACACGGTCTCGGCCAATCCGGCCTTGAAGACCTGCCGAGCCAGACGCTCGGCGCCGGCGGGGGTGGTCCGCTCGCCGACACCGACGGCGATGACCCCCGGGGCCAGCAGGAGTACGTCGCCCCCCTCTACGTGCTCGAAGTGGTGGCCGTGGACGCGCGGAGAGCCGCTGAAGCGCGGGTGGAAGTGATAGATCAGCTCGGTCAGGTGGCTCTCGCGCTTGCGAGCCGGCATGGCCAGGGAGGTGATCGCGACCCGGTCCCGGATCCAGACCGAGGAGTCGCGGGTGAACAGCAGATTGGGCAGCGGATCGATCAGGAACGCGTAGGGCGAGAGCAGCGACGTCACCAGGCCGAAGCCGCCGCGCACCTCGTCGTTGCGGATCCCGGTGGTCAGGTAGCTGGTCAGCTCCTCGGGACTGGCCTCGGAGAGCAGACCGGTCAGGTAGATCCGCATGCTGTGACCGAGCTCGAGGTCCTCCATCGCCGTCTGGATCGCGGACTCGCGCGCCTCCGGCGAAGCGAGGGTCTCGGTGAGCAGTTCGGTGAGGTAGAGGACCTCGACGTCGCGGTTGCGCAGGGTCTCGGCGAAGGCGTCGTGCTCCTCCTGGGCGCGGGCGACCCACGGCACGCCGTCGAAGAGCAGCCGGTCGTTGTTGCGCGGGGTGAGCCGCTTCAGCTCGTTGCCCGGCCGGTGCAGCATCACCGTGCGTAGGCGGCCGACCTCGCTGTCGGCCCCATGAACCGGGGTGGACGGGACCTGTGGTGATGTCATGCGCGCCACCTTATTCCTTCTGGGCCGCCGAGAATCAACGGATCAGTTCGATTGCTGTGAACGTGGCCAGCCCCAGGCACACCAGCGCGCCGCCGTAGTGCAGCCGGTCCAGGGCGATCACCCGCAGCAGGCTCCGACCGACCACGACGGCCAGCCCGCTCACCGCGAGCAGAGCCGCCAGGGCGCCGACGAACACACTGGGCGCATCGTCGTACCGGGCGACCAGGGAGAGGGTCAGCAGTTGGGAGAGATCTCCCCATTCGGCGGCGAACAAGACCAGGAAACTCGCCGCCACGGCCCGCCAACCACTGGCAGGGGTGGTCGGAGCGGTGTCCTCGTCGGCTTCCGCCGCAGCGTGGGACCGCGCTTCCCGGATCAGCAGGACAGCCCCGGCCAGGAACATCACCAGCGACGCGGACCGTACGACGTCCCCAGGCAGGAAGGTGGCCAGCTGCCCGAGGGCCACCGCGACCGTGGTCTGCACCGCGAAGGCGGCAGCGACCCCGATCCAGACCAGGATCGGCCGGTAGCGGGTCGCCAGGACCAGAGTGGCCAGGAAAGTCTTGTCCGGCAGTTCGACGACGAAGATCGTGCCGAACGCCAGGGCGACAACGAGTGGATCCATCAGCCGCGGAAAGCGTCAGCCGGGTAGACGCCGAGGATCTTCACGTCGGTGGTGAAGAAGCTCAGCTCCTCCAGGGCACGCCGGAGGGGCGCATCCTCGGGGTGACCGTCGACCTCAGCCAGGAACTGGGTGGCGCCGGAGAAGGATCCGTCGACCATGTAGCTCTCGAGCTTGGTCATGTTGACGCCGTTGGTGGCGAAGCCGCCGAGCGCCTTGTAGAGCGCAGCGGGCAGGTTGCGGACGTTGAAGATGAAGCTGGTGACCACCGGCCCGTTGCCGGGCGCCGCTTCGATCAGGTCGCGGGAGAGGACGACGAACCGGGTGGTGTTGTGGTCTTCGTCCTCGACGTCGCGCAACAGCACCTCCAAGCCGTAGATGCCTGCCGCCAGGGGAGGGGAGATGGCGCCCTGGCTGGGGTCCTGGGCCTCGGCGACCTCGCGGGCCGCGCCGGCGGTATCTCCGGAGATGATCGGGGTGAGTCCGTTCTCGCGGATCACGCGACGGCACTGACCCAGGGCGTGGACGTGGCTGTGCGCGGTGGTGATCTGGTCCAGCGTGGCACCGGGGATGGCCATCAGGTGGAAGCGGATGCGCAGGAAGTGCTCCGCGATGATGTGCAACGAGGAGTCGGGCAGGAAGTGATGGATGTCCGCGACCCGCCCGGCGATCGAGTTGTCGATCGGGATCATCGCGAGTTCGGCCTCGCCGCTCTCGACCGCGGCGAACACGTCCTCGAAGGAGGCGCAGGCCATCGCCTCGCGGTCGGGGTAGTGCTCGACGCACACCGCGTGGGAGTTGGCGCCGGGCTCACCCTGGTAGGCGATGGCCCGGGAAGAACTGGTGGAGGTCACCGCCGCAGCGTAGTCAGTGACCTGGTCGGTTCGGTAAAACTACGTACATAGCGGGAGATCGGGGGCCGTCAAGCCGCCTGGCCACGCGAGGCACCGGGTGTGACGCGACCGGTATGTACGTAGTTCTACGACGCTCGGCGCTGCGTCGTCGGGTTGACCCGAACGCTGACTAATCTCACCGCATGGCTCTGCTTCTCGCTGTCCTCGCCTTCCTCATGGCGGCGGCCGCTCTCGGTATGACCCTTGCGACCAGGGTGCGGGCCGGTCGATCGAACGACGGGGGCCTCGACGGCGTCCCCGAGGACCTGCTCGGCCTGCGCCAGGAGGTGGCTGCGCTGCGGGCGGAGGCCCGCGACGGCCTCAAGCACCTCGCCGTCGTGCGGTACGACGCCTTCGACGAGATGGGCGGGCACCTCTCGTGGTCATTGGCCCTGCTCGACGACAGCGGTCACGGGGTGGTGCTGACCTCCATCCACGGTCGCAGCGAGGCCCGCGCCTACGCCAAGAACATCGCGGCCTGGACCTGCGACCAGCAGTTGTCCCCCGAGGAGGACGAGGCGATCGCCGCCGCCCGGGTCTGAAACACGCTCGTGCGGGACCTACCGCACCGGTGAGACCCGGTTGACCTGACGGATCGTCCACAGGTGGGTGGTCATCATCAGGAACAGGCCGACGTACAGCACGATCGGGTAGAGCACCGCGTTGGTCTGCGCGGTGATGGCGTCCCAGGGCCACTCGATGGCCGTGTTGCTCTGCTTGACCGCAGCGATCAGGAAGCCCGCGCACATCAGCAGGTCCCAGGTCGCGAGCACGGACAGGCCGATGATCTCCATGCGCATCGCGCGCCGCGCCCGGGACAGTCCGGCGATCAACACACAACCGCCGAGCAGGGCCAGCAGGCCGGTCACGGGACGGGTCCAGGCGCCGACCGCCTCGAAGCTCTTGGCCGAGCCGTTGAAGAGGATCAGGGCGCCGGCGAAGAGCCCGATGAAGCCGTGGATGAACAGCAGGCCCCGACGGTTGGCGCGCTCCCAGGTCTCACGGCGGGTCAGCCGCGACCCCTGCGGGAAGTGCAGGGCAGCGGCTCGGTCTCGGGACGGGGCTTCGGTGGCGATGATCACGGGGCTCTCCTCGTAGGGGTACGCCGAAGTCTGCCCGCGTGGATCGCCCCGGACAGGGCTCCTGACCCCGGTGAGGGTGAGGACTGCCCGATCGGAGGAGACATCTGTGAACAAGGCGTGAAGAAACCGCCCGGTCAGGGCGATCCGAGCGGAAACGGACTAGTCCATCGGGGGCAGTGCGAGCACCGGGGTCAGCGGGGAACGCGCACCAACAGGCGGCCGTGGATGCACTCGGCGTGCAGCTCGCGGCCCGCTCCGACCGAGTCGCCGTCCAACTGGCGAGGGACCTCGCTGGCGGCCTTGATCGACACCCGCTGGCCGGTCATCCGGTTGATGGTGTCGTCGACCCGCGACCGCTTGGCCAGCACCCGGAAGGACAACGGGATCCAGGACAGGAACCGGCGCGGGTGCAGGATCACCACGTCGAGCACCCCGTCGTCGATGGCGGCATCGGGCAGCAGCGGCATCCCTGCCTGGAGGTAGCCCACGTTGCCGACCATGACGGTGCGGGCCCGGTGAAGGGTGGGCTCGCCGCCGTCCATGGAGATCTCGACCTTCACTGCCGGGAACATGAGCGACTTCAGCCCCGCGACGATGTAGGCCAGCCAGCCGACCTTCTTCTTCAGGTTGTCGTTGACGCCCTCCATCAGTGCGGCGTCGAAGCCCATCCCGGCCATCACCATGAAGTGGGTGTCCTCGAGACCGTCACCGGTGACGCGGACCATGTCGATGGCCCGGTCCTGCCCGGTGAGCGCGACGTCGATGGCCGCCCGGATGTAGAGCGGCAGGTCCAGGTTGCGGGCCAGCAGGTTGCCGGTGCCGGCGGGGATGATCCCGACGGGTATGCCGGTGCCAGCCAGTTCGGCGCAGACCTCACGCACCGTTCCGTCGCCTCCGCACACGATGACCAGGTCGGCGCCGGCCACGGCGGCGTCGTGGGCCTGCCCGGTCCCGGAGTCCTCCACGGTGGTCAGGCGCCAGGTCGGTTCGGACCAACCGGACCGTGCCGCGATCCGCGACACGATGGTCTTGAAGTCGTCGACGTCCTCGACCTTGATCGGGTTGAGGATGACCGCGAGCCGGCGCCGGGAGGGGACGGCCTCGGCGAGCGGGGCGATCTTGGCGGCGTGGCTGCGGGGGAGGGGGCTGAAGAGGAGCAGACCGAGCAGCACCAGTCCCGAACCGAGCAGGACGCCTCCGATGACGTCGGAGACGTAGTGCCGCCCGAGCAGGACGCGGTCCGCGCAGACCAGGAGCACGACCAGGACGATCCCGACGTAGGCCAGACGCCGCAGGTTGGCGCGGCGTACGAGCATGACGACCAGGACAACCAGGATGCCGCCGAAGGCCGTGATGGAGGTGGCGTGCCCCGAGGGGAAGGACTTGGTGGCCAGCAGGGCGTCCTCGAACTGCCACGCCGGCCGATCCCGGCCCACGATCAGTTTGAGGAGCGTGAAGGACAGGAAGGTCGCCACGCTCACCAGCACGGTGAAGTACGCCGCGCGCCGGTGCTTCTTGGCCCACAGGGCAAGGGCGGTGATCGCGGTGAGAATCGCCAGACCGATGGTGTCGAAGGCGACCTCGATTACGCGAAGGAAGTCGGTCAGCCCGTCGGAGCCGATGACCCACCGTTCGACGGGATTGCCGCGGTCGTCGATCCGGTCCAGCACGGCCCATTGCTGAACGACTGCGAAGGTGAGGAGGCCGAAGGCCAGGAACAGCACGGCGGTGCAGGCCACGATGGTCGAACGCCGGCGGTCCAGCATGGGTGCGTGCCTCCAGGAAGGTGAACAGATGTCGGGTGGGGTGAGGGTGGTTCGGGTAGTCCTCAGTATGACGGCGCTCGACACACCCCTGGGTCAGTACCCATTCACCAACCCATCGACCAGCCCATCGACCAGCCCAGCCACCATCCCAGCCACCCGGCCAGCCAACCCGGCCGGGGAAGTCGGGTGCGACACGGTTCGGTGCCCCGATAGCCTGAGGGCATGACGAACAGAGCAGTACGCCGATGATCGATCCGCGTGTCCTGCGCGATGACCCGGACCGGGTCCGGGCCGCCCAGACCCAGCGAGGACTCTCCGACGAGGTCGTCGATGTCGCCCTGGCGGCCGCGGCTGCGCGGCGTACCGCCATCGGCGAGTACGAAACCAAGCGCGCCGAGCAGAAGTCCCTCGGCAAGCTGATCCCCCAGGCCCAGGGCGAGGAGAAGCAGGCCCTCCTCGCGCAGACCAAGACCCTGTCGGCACAGGTCAAGGAGGCCGAGGCGGCTCAGATCGCGGCCGAGGAGCAGTGGCAGGCGGCGTTGTCGTCGATCCCCAACCTGGCCTCGCCCGAGGCCCCGGCCGGCGGCGAGGAGAACTTCACCGTCCTGGAGACCGTCGGCACGCCGGTGACCTTCGACTTCGAGCCACGCGACCACGTCGAGCTCGGCCGGATGCTCGGCGCCATCGACATCGAGCGCGGCGCCAAGGTGTCCGGCTCACGGTTCTACTTCCTCACCGGGGTGGGCGCGGAGTTGGAGTTCGCGCTCATCAACCTGGCCAACGCCCACGCCCGTGAGCACGGCTTCACCCAGGTCATCGCACCGTCCATGGTCAAGCCGAAGGCGATGGAGGGCACCGGCTTCCTGGGCCAGGCGGCCGACGACGTCTACCGCATCGAGGGCCAGGACATGTATCTGGTGGGGACCTCCGAGGTCCCGATGGCGGCGTACCACTCGGAGGAGATCCTGGACGGGGAGAAACTGCCGCTGCGGTACGCCGCGTTCAGCCCCTGCTTTCGCAAGGAGGCCGGCTCCCACGGCAAGGACACCAAGGGCATCATCCGGGTGCACTGGTTCGACAAGGTCGAGATGTTCGTCTACACCACCGTCGAGGACGCCGCCGCCGAACACCAGCGCCTGCTCGAGATCGAGAAGACGTTCCTCGACAAGCTCGAACTGGCCTACCAGGTCGTCGACACCGCGGCCGGCGACCTCGGACTCTCGGCCACCCGCAAGTTCGACCTCGAGGCGTGGATCCCCACCCAGGGCAAGTACCGCGAGCTGACCTCCACCTCGAACTGCACCGACTTCCAGACCCGTCGGCTCGACACGCGCGGCCGTTTCCCCGAGGGCGAGGACGGCGCGGGCGGCATCAAGGCCATCGCCACCCTCAACGGCACCCTGTGTGCGATGACCCGCACGATCGTGGCCATCTTGGAGACCCACCAGCAGGCCGACGGCTCGGTGCGTGTGCCCGAGGCGCTGCGCCCCTACCTGGGTCGGGATGTCCTGGAGCCGATCGATGGTTGATCGGGATGCCTGGCAGCCCCGGATGCTCGCCCTCGACATCGACGGGACGCTGCTGAAGTGGATCGACGGCGAGGGGATGACCCACGAGAAGGTCGAGCCGCGGGTCCATGACGCGGTGCACCGGGCGATGGACGCGGGGGCACACATCGTGCTCGCTTCGGGTCGCTCGGCGCACGGGATGACCGGGATCGCGGACCTCCTGGACCTGTCGGGACAGGACGGCGAGCGGTTGTGGGTCGTGGCCAGCAACGGGTCGGTGATCTTCCGTTACGAGGTCGGCGGGGAGGTCGAGGTCGTGCACGAGGAGACCTTCGACGCGGCGCCCGCGGTCCGAATGATCCTCGAGCGGATCCCCGAGGCGCTCGTCGCGGTCGAGGAACGCGGGGTGGGCTACCGGCTCAACCGACCGTTCCCCGACGGTGAACTGACCGGCGACATGATCGTGACCGACGTGGAGGAACTGGTGGCCGATCCGGTCAGCCGGGTCATCATCCGGGACCCCAACTCCAGCGCGGACGAGTTCGTGGCGGTGGCCGAGGAGTTGGGTCTGCACGGCACGAGCTACGTCGTCGGGTGGACCGCGTGGCTCGACCTGGCCCCCGTGGGCGTCTCCAAGGCCTCTGGGTTGGAGCACGTCGCTGCGCGACTGGGCGTCGATGCGGCCGACGTACTCGCGATCGGTGATGGTCGCAACGACCTCGAGATGTTCGAGTGGGCCGGGCTGTCCGTGGCCATGGGCCAGGCCATCGAACAGGTCCTCGAGGCGGCCGACGCCGTCACCGACTCGGTGTACGACGACGGTGCGGCGGTCGAGATCGAACGCTGGTTCGGCTGACTGGTGGAGGACTCCCCGACTTCTGACCCGCAGGCTGAGGCGACGCTGCCCGTGGCGATCACGAGCGAGCGAATCCGGATGATCCTGGTGACGCCCCAGGATGCCGCGGGGATGTTGGCCGGGCAGAGTGACCCGCGCTGGCATCGGGAGTACCCGCGGCGGGAGGACCTGGATGCGGTGGCGCTGGTCGGTCGGGGGTCGGTCGACGACCAGGCCGGCTCGGCGACCTGGGGGCCGCGACACGTCGTGGTCGGTCGTGAGGCGGTCGGTTCGATCGGCTTCTTCGGTGCCCCGGTCGACGGCGAGGCCGAGGTGGCGTTCGGGTTGGTGCCCGCGATACGCGGATCAGGGTTGGCCGCCGAGGCCCTCGCGGCGTTGCTGGTGGAGACCGACCGGTTGGGCGTCCGGGTGCGAGCCAGCGTCGCCCCCGAGAACCGAACCGCCGTACGCGTCCTGGCCTCCTGCGGTTTCACCGACCTGCGCGGCAGCAACGAGGACGGTCACCTCGTGATGGGCCGCCCCCTGCGCACGGGCCGCAAGGACCGATCCGATGACTGACCCATCCCTACCGCGGCTGATCGCGACCGACCTGGACGGGACGTTGCTGCGCAGCGACGGCACCGTGTCGCCGTACACGCGGTCGGTGCTCTCGGCGGTCGAGGGGCTCGGGGTGCCGGTGGTCTTCGTGACCGGTCGGCCGCTGCGGTGGATGGACACTCTGTGGGAGCACGTGGGGGAGTTGGGCCGGGCGATCGTCTCGAACGGTGCGGTGCTCTTCGATGTCCGCGAACGATCCGTGCTGGACCTGCGGGGGATCGATCCAGCCACGGGTCTGGCCATCGTGGAGGAGATCCGGGCCGAACTGCCCGACGCCATGTTCGCCATCGAGTGCCTCAGCGGGATCCGGATGGAGCAGGGCTTCATCGACGTCGACCGGGTGCCGCCCGGCACGCCCCAGGGTCCGCTGTCGGATCTGTGGGACGTCGAAGCGGTGAAACTGCTGGTCCGGCATCAGGGTGGTGCGCCTCTCGCGCCGGCCGAGCACGCCGCGTTCCAGGCGACGGTCACCTCCGCGGTCGGACGACTCGCGACCCCGACCTGGTCGATGCCGGGTCTGGCCGAGATCAGCGCCGTCGGGGTCACCAAGGCCGCGACCCTGGCCCGACTCTGCGACACCCTGAAGATCGAGTCCTCCCAGGTGGCTGCCTTCGGGGACATGCCCAACGACCTGCCGATGCTCGACTGGGCGGGGTCGGCGTACGCCATGGAGGGCGCGATCGACGAGGTCCGTTCGATCGCCGACCTGTCGGGTGGCCACAACGACCAGGACGGTGTCGCGCGCGTGCTGGTCGACCTGTTTGATCTGGCTCACGTGGTGGGTGCTCCGTGAACGGCCCGCTAGCGGCGTCATGGGGTGATCTGGTGTGATGACGTTCGTGACCCACCCCAACGCCTCGTCGCCCCGCGACCTAGCTCGCCGCGGCCTCGCCCTGCTGCTGTTGGTGACCGTCCTCGCGTTGACGACCCTGTTGGGTCTGGCAGGACCCGCCAGTGCCGTCGAGGAGCCCCGGTGCACCTGCCAGGAGGCGAGCGTCGCCAGCCAGGCCCGCGCGGCCGACGAGATCTTCGCCGGCGTCGTCAGCGACGTCCAGCGGGACCCCGTGGCGAACAACCCGAATGTCTTCAACGACACCTACACCCTCACCGTGGAGTCGATCTACAAGGGCGAGTTGTCGACCATCGAGACCACCGTCCGCACCGACCGGGTCTTCGGTCAGTGCAACGGGGTCTTCAGCGCGGGCGCCCGCGTGATGGTGTTCGCCCAGACCGGTGAGCCGTTGAAGGTTCGCGGGTGCGCCGGGACCGCCGCGGCCGATGACGCCCTGGTGGATCGGATCGAGTCGATCTTCGGGACCGGAACCTCGCCGGTGCCGCCGACACCCTTCGAGGTCACCTACACCGCCCCTGAGAACCAGCCCGGTTCGCCGCGGTCCATCACCCGCGCGGCCGCACCCGGCCTCGCGGTGGTCCTGGTGTCACTGGCCAGCCTGGTCGTCGTACGCCGCGTGGGACGCCCCCGCGCCTAGAGGTACATGCCTCCGCCGCTTCCGCCGTTGTCCATGTCCTCCGGGGTGCTCGGTGCAGGAGCCGGCCCGCCCGGCATCCCGCCGGGGGACATGCCCGCCGGGAGCGCCTTGCGGATCTGCTCGAACTGCGCCCGCGCCGCCATCTGCTGGGCGTAGATCGCGGTCTGGATGCCGTGGAAGAGTCCCTCGAGCCAGCCGACGAGCTGGGCCTGGGCGATGCGGAGCTCACTCTCGGAGGGGATCGAGTCCTCGGTGAACGGCAGGGACAACCGCTCCAGTTCCTCCACCAACTCGGGGGCGAGCCCGGCCTCGAGCTCCTTGATGGAGGCGTGGTGGATCTCCTTCAGACGCACCCGGCTCGCCTCGTCCAGGGGCGCAGCCTTCACCTCTTCGAGCAGCTGACGGATCATGCTGCCGATCCGCATCACCTTCGCGGGCTGCTCGACCAGATCGGTGATCGCGCGCTCGTCGTCGCTCGCCTCTCTGTCGCCACCAGCGGTGAGGCCGACCCCGGCGTCGGCCAGGGCGGACACCGGCACGGTGCCGACAGGCTGCCCGTCGGGTCCCACCACGACGACGTGCTGCTCGTCGGGCTGCTGCTGGGGCTGTTCGGGCTGCTCCTGGTCCATGGCCGCGACACTATCCGGTGCCCCGAGAGCACCTCGCTAGCTCCCCAGGGGGCCGTTCGGGCGTGGGGGTCTCAGGTCGTCAGGACGATCTTGCCGGTGTGGTCGCCGGACTCCATGAGTTGGTGGGCGGCCACGACGTCGTCCAGCGGCATCGTCCCGTGGACCATCGGTCGGACGAGTCCCTCGGCGACCAGTGGCCAGACGTGCTCGACGACCGAGGCGCAGATGGTGGCCTTCTCCTCAGGGGGTCGGGACCGCAGCGAGGTCGCCATCACCGCGGCACGCTTGCCGAGCAGTTGGGCGATGTCGAGCTCGGCCTTCGTCCCGCCCTGCATGCCGATGATGACCAGGCGCCCTTCGGTTGCGAGGGCGTCGAGGTTGCGGCTGAGGTACTTCGCGCCCATGTTGTCCAAGATGACGTCGATGCCACCGTCGGTCTGGTCGCGGACCACCTCCACGAAGTCCTCGTCGCGGTAGTTGATCGCCACCTCCGCCCCGAGCGCACGGCATACGTCGAGCTTCTCCGCGGTGCCGGAGGTGGTGAAGACCCGGGCGCCCAACTGCTTGGCGATCTGGATCGCGAAGGTGCCGATCCCGCCGGCTCCGCCGTGGACGAGGAAGGACTCCTCGGGGCGAAGGCCGGCGACCATGAAGACGTTCGACCAGACGGTGCAGGCGACCTCCGGAAGGGCGGCCGCGGTGACGAGGTCGACCCCTTCGGGCACCGGCATGAGTTGCCCGGCGGGTACGACGACCTGCTCGGCGTACCCTCCTCCGGCGAGGAGCGCACACACCTCGTCCCCGACCTGGTGACCCTCCACGCCCGGCCCCACGGCGGCGATCGTGCCGCTGCACTCGAGCCCGATCGTCTCGGTGACGCCGGCCGGCGGCGGGTAGAAGCCCTTGCGCTGCAGCAGGTCGGCCCGGTTCACCGCGGTGGCGGCGACCCGGATCACCACCTCGCCCGGTCCGGCCTGCGGATCGGGCAGGTCCTGCACGGACAGAATCTCGGGCCCGCCGGCCCCGTCGGCGACAACAGCTCTCATGCCCGTCACGGTAGTCCCTGACGTTTGTGCGAAGAACGACGGCGTGTCGTCGCACAAACGTCAGGGACTACCCCAGCGGTGGACCGTCGGCCAGGTCACGCAGGTCCGCCCAGGTGTCGATGTCGCGGTGCTCCAGATCGTCGGTGGGGACGGTGACGAGGTTCAGGGGTTCCAGCAGACGATGCAGGGGGAGGTTGTGCTGTCCCTCGAGGTCCGGGCGTACGCCGAGCAGGGCCTCCCGGTCCACCACCATCGCCAATTGGCGGCGGCCCTCGGGGTCGGCCAGAACGGCCCCGTCGACACCCTCCGCCGCGGCCGCCTCGTGCAGGCGTCGGAACGTGCTGGGGGTCAACCGGGGCATGTCGACGGCCAGGACGGCCACGGTCGGGGTCGTGCGCAACAGGGCGTCGACGCCGGTGAGCAGCGCGGCGGCGGGGCCGCCGTACCTCGGGTTCTCCACCGTGAACGTCACCGGCCGCTCGGTCGGCACCGGGTCGCCGACCACACAGACCTCGGTGGCGTCGATGACCGCGTCGAGGGCGTGGACGAGCAGGGTGCGGCCGTCCACCTCGACCGAGGCCTTGTCCACGCCACCCAGGCGGGTCCCCTGGCCGCCGGCCAGGATCACGGCGCTGAACGAGGTCAACAGGGGCTGGGCTGCATCGCTCATGGCCGCATCACTCATGACTGCAGTGTGTCACCGGCTCGACCGCCCCCCGCTGGGCTGGCACCCTGGGACCATGCCCTCGTCCACGGATCTGCGCCTGGCCCTGATCCAGGAAGCCGCCTCGCTCGACCCCGAGGCCAACCGGGCGCGCCTGCCCGAGCTCGTGTCCGGCCCGGAGACCAGCCCCCGGACCGACCTGGTCGTTCTTCCCGAGGCGTTCGCCCGGGACTTCGGGGAGGCCGGCTCCGACGTCAGTTCGTACGCCGAGGCCACCGACGGCCCCTTCGCCAGCGCCGTACAGAACGCCGCCGAGACCGCGAACACGACCGTCGTTGCCGGCATGTTCGAGACCAGCGAGGACCCGGCCCGGCCCTACAACACCCTGGTCGTGCGGGGCGCCGCGACGGCGAACTACCGCAAGATCCACCTCTACGACTCCTTCGGCTACCGCGAGTCCGACCGGCTCCTGGCCGGGACCCTGACGCCCACGGTGGTGCACCTCAACGGGTGGGCGGTTGGCCTGCTGACCTGCTACGACCTGCGTTTTCCCGAGCATGCCCGGGCCCTGGTCGAAGCCGGCGCCGAGGTGCTGGTCATCCCCGCCGCGTGGGTCGCCGGTCCCCGCAAGGTCGAGCACTGGCGCACCCTGGTGCGAGCCCGGGCCATCGAGAACACGGTGTACGTCGCGGCGGTGGGGCAGCCTGGGCCGCGCTACACCGGGCACTCCCTGATCGTCGATCCGCTGGGCGACGTCCTGGCCGAGGCGGCGGACGGGCCGGCCCGCCTGGACGCGACCCTCGAGCGCGAGGTGCTGGATGCGTCGCGGCGTACCAACCCCTCCCTGACCAACCGCAGGCTGCTCCCATCCCCCGAATCGCGATGATCCGCCTGTAGCGTTGGTTGACGTGCCGAAGTCAGAGTCCACCCTGGTCACCGCGCGACGCGACCTCCTCGGAGGATTGAACGAGCGAGTCCTGCACATCGGCGCCTCCCGCCTGCCCCTGCGGGGACTCGCGGTACTCGTCAGCGCGGGCGTGATCGCCCTCGTCGTCGCCACCGGCGGCTTCGGCCCGGACTGGTTGGGACGGGTGGGCTCGGTACTCATCGCGACGACGTTCTCGTGGGCCCTGGCCGCGCGCACCGGTGGCCGGCCCGTGGTGTTCGGGAGCCTCGCGCTGGCTCTGGGACTGATCGTGCTGATCAGCGACGCCGACCGGTTGCGCACGGGCGCCGCGGTGATGACCTGCGTGGTCAGCGCGGTGCTGGCTGTCATGACGACCGTGCCCGCGGTCCGGGCGATCGGAGCGGTGCGTGAATGCGCGATCGCGGTGGCGATCGCCGGCGTGGGCGCCCTGGCCACGGTGGGGTTCGAGCCCACCATCACCGTCGCCCGTTTCGAGTACGCCACCTTCGCCCTGTCCCTGATGGGCGCCTTCGCTGTGGTGTACCGCCTCGGGGCCGGGCTCCACGGCCTCGGGCGGCGGGGCGCGGCCATCGTGGTCGTCGGGGGCGTGATGCTGGCCGTCACGCTGGCGTACGCCGAGCTGTTGCGTCGCTACGGCACCCCAGGCCTGGTGTCCTCGCTGGAGGACGTGGTGACCATGAGCCGGGACACCTTCGGAGCGTTCCCTCGACCGATCGTCGCCGTGCTCGGCATCCCCGCGCTGGCCTGGGGCTGTCACATGCGGGCGCGGCGCCGGCAGGGATGGTGGCTGTGCGCGTTCGGTGTGGCCGGGACCTCGGCGGTCGCCAACTCGTTGGCCAACCCGTCGGTGAGCGTCACCGAGGGATTCCTTTCGATCCTCTACGGCCTGGTGGTCGGACTGGCGCTCGGCTACGCACTGATCCGCCTGGATCTCGCGCTGACCGGCCCCAAGGGCCGGCGCAGCATCGCGGCCGAGGAGGCGACGGCGGTGCGGCCGGAGCCGCGACGCCACGAAGCGCTGCTGTGACCCGGCTGCTGTGACCTGGCTGCTGTGACCTGGCAGCACTGCATTGGCAGAGGGGGCGGGATTCGAACCCGCGGTAGGTCTCCCTACGACCGCTTTCAAGGCGGTTCCGATCGGCCGCTCCGGCACCCCTCCTGAGGCCCCGACAGGTCGAGGCAACGCAAGGGATTCTAGGCGTGAATCGGCGTACCTGTCTGCGGTGGGGTCCTCTGAGGTCGTCGAGGGCCGGAGGTGGACAATGCTCACGTGTCCGCTCCCGACCCGTCCACCCGTCCCAACACCCGCTATCGCCTCGCCAACGCGCTGGTCCTGCGGGTCCTCGGGGCGCAGGCGGTCGCGCTCGGCGTGCTGCTGTTGGGGGTCTTCGCGGTGGGCGCCCTGGTCGACCTGCCGGCCGTCGTACCCGTGATGATCGCGTTGCTCGGCATCTTGACCCTCACCGGCACGGCCTGGTGGCTGCGGTCCCGAGCGAGCGTGGTGACCCTCACCGCGCAGGGGTACGCCGTGCGCCTGCTTCGCGGGAGCGGTGTCCGGTCCGCGTCATGGCCGGAGGTACGCGAAGTGGTCACCTCGAGTCCCCGGGGAGTGGCGTGCGTCGTGCTGCGTCTGGAGGAGGCGCAGACCATCGTCCCGGTGGCAGCCCTGGCGGCTGATCGGGAGGATTTCGTCCGCGATCTGCAGCAGCGACTGCAGTCGGGTCACGGGCTCAAGCCGCTCTGAGTGGCCCGGTTCCCGACCTCCGGTGGAACCCGCAGACGCCAACTAGTAGCCTGTGTCGCGCGTCCCGGGGAGCGATCCCCGAGGCGCGGAGGAGGCGTCGCCTAGTCCGGTCGATGGCGCCCGACTGCTAATCGGGTTGAGGGTCAAACCTCTCGCGAGTTCAAATCTCGCCGCCTCCGCAGATCCTGACTCTGGTGCCCGGCCCCTAGGCCGGGCTCCAGAAGTCTGATTAGATACTTCTCGATTGCGTGACAGCAGGGGTGTGCGGGGCCTACGTGGCCTGTGGGCCCAAGACGCGATGCGTCCTGCCGTCAGTTGCATATAAATGCAATGCAGATTTATGAGCCAAGTTATGTCTCCCCACCTCGGCAGCCAGCCGTGAGACTTCTATCAGGCGCCCTCCTCGGGGCTCCGGGACACAGAAGGTGGGAAACACAATGAAGAACTTTGGACGTAAAGTCGGCATCACCGTCGCGGCGACCGCGGTCAGCCTGGGACTCCTCGGAGTCTCGGCCCCGGCCGAGGCGAAGGACACCAGTTGGGGTTACGTGATTCCAAACACGCCCGGCTGGTAGTCACCCCTGAGCTCGAGACCGGGACCTGACCCCCAGCCCCCAACTTGTCGGGTCCTCGCGCCGATAGACCGGCTGGTCTTGAAGGCGGAGGGCGGTGACTCGATGGAGCGTCGAGTCACTGCCCACACACCGCTCCTCCACTCCGGGACAGGGAGTGTCAAGGACGGGCACAGAACAGGGACGAAGAACTCGCAGGGCCCCCAGGACGTTCAGTCCTGGGGGTCTTCTTCGTCCGGGGGCACCTCGTTGCCGGAGATGCCGCGCTGGCCCATGACGTAGCCCAACTGGAAACGGGTCTGGGCGTCGTACTCGGTTTTCAGGTCGGCGACGTAGCCGGCGTACGTGCGAGGGCTGACGCCGAGGCGCTTGGCGCTGATCGGGTCGGAATGGCCCTCCACGAGCATCCGGATCGTCATCGCCCGCTGCTCGGCGGCGACCTCCTTGAGCATGGAGCTCTGGGAGTCGGTGAAGGGTCGACCGCGCTCCCAGGCACGTTCGAAGACGTCGAGGAGGTAGGCGATGACCGAGGGCTCGCGCACGGCGAGGGCGACCGACAGATCGTCGCCGCCGGGGATGATCGCGATCCGGCGGTCGGAGATGATCATCCGGTTGAAGAACTCATCCAGGGTGCGGACCTCGGCGCCGCGGGAGGTGACCTCGGCGACGTACTTGTGGGTGATCGAGGAGCGACGGGCGCTGTGTTGGTAGAGCGTGCGCATCGAGATGCCGCGGTCGAGCATGTTGGTGTCGCGCAGTGCGGCCACCGCGAGGGTCTGGGCGTTGCGTCCCGTCTGGGGTTGCGCGGTGAGCATCTCCTCCTCGGTGTCGGCGACCAACCCGGTGATGAACGGCCCGATCGCCTCCTCGTGGAGGTAGGTGAAGGGGCCACGAGCCTGCGCGAGCGGTGACTTGCGCCAGGTCTGCGCCAGCCCGTGGAAGGCCTGGGCCCAGGAGGAGGACTCCTCGAGCAGTTTGGCTCCCTGTTGACTCAGCGGCGACACCACGCGGGACTGGATGCCTGAAGGGTCCTCCGGCTGCCAGGTCTCGGTGGGTTTGTCGAGCAGCACCAGACCGAGTTCGACGAGTAGGTCGAAAGCGGCGCGATCGGTGCCGTCGGCGGTGATGCGGCTGTCCCGCATGGAGATACCGCCGGTGGACACGATGCTCTCGTAGAGCGCGGAGGCGCCGGACTGGAACAACTCGCGGTCGTGCGGGCCATACCTCGACACGCAGATCCCCTTCCGGCCGTTCGCTCGCTCGCTGCGTCCTGCCCCCCGAGTGGTTGGGGTCGATGATCCCACACCGACGACAGGCCCTCAGCCCGACGCTACGGTTCTCACGAAGTCCGGCAAATGGCCCTCCGAAGTACGCCGAATGGCCCTGGCCGCCTCTCGAGGGGCCATTTGCCGAACCTCGAGGGGCCATTCGGCGTACTTCGTGGGGGGAGTCAGGCGTCCAGGCGGGCCTTGAGGCCGTCGAGCTCGGTCCAGAGCACGGCCGGCAGGTCGTCGCCGAACTTCTCGAACCACTCCTGGATCTGCGGGATCTCGGCCTTCCACTCCTCTGGGTCGACGTCGAGGGCGGCGGTCAGCGCCTCGGCGGTCATGTCGAGACCGTCGGTGTCGAGGGAGTCGGCGGTGGGGACGTAACCGATGGGGGTCTCGACCGCGGAGGCCTGGCCCTCGATCCGCTCCACGACCCACTTCAGGACGCGGCTGTTCTCACCGAAGCCGGGCCACAGGAACCCGCTCTCGTCGTCCCTGCGGAACCAGTTGACGTAGAAGATCCTCGGCAGCTTGGCGGCGTCGTTGTCCTTGCCGATGTTGATCCAGTGGCTGAAGTAGTCCCCGGCGTTGTAGCCGATGAAGGGCAGCATGGCCATCGGGTCGCGGCGTACGACGCCGACTGCTCCCACCGCGGCGGCGGTGGTCTCCGAGGAGAGGGTCGCGCCGAGGAAGGTGCCGTGGGTCCAGTCGCGGGCCTCGAAGACCAACGGAACGGTGGTCTTGCGGCGACCGCCGAACAGGATGGCGTCGATCGGTACGCCGCGCGGGTCGTCGAACTCCTCGGCGAGGATGTCGCACTGCTTGATCGGGGTGCAGTAACGGCTGTTGGGGTGGCTGGACAGCTCGGTGCTCTCAGGCGTCCAGGGCTCGCCCTTCCAGGAGGTGGCCTTCGCGGGGGTGTTCTCCAGGCCCTCCCACCACACGTCGCCCTCGGGGGTGAGCGCGACGTTGGTGAACACCGAGTTGCCCTTGTCGATGGTCTTCATCGCGTTGGGGTTGGTGTGGTTGTTCGTGCCGGGGGCGACACCGAAGAAGCCGTTCTCGGGGTTGACGGCCCACAGGCGGCCGTCGTCGCCGATGCGCATCCAGGCGATGTCGTCGCCGAGGGTCTCGACCTTCCAGCCGGGGATGGTCGGCTCGAGCATGGCCAGGTTGGTCTTGCCGCAGGCGCTGGGGAAGGCCGCGGCGATGTACTTCACGACCTTCTCGGGGCTGGTGAGCTTGAGGATCAGCATGTGCTCGGCCAGCCAGCCCTCGTCGCGGGCCATTACCGAGGCGATGCGCAGGGCGTAGCACTTCTTGCCCAGTAGGGCGTTGCCGCCGTACCCGGAGCCGAAGGACCAGATGGCCCGCTCCTCGGGGAACTGGACGATGTACTTGGTGTCGTTGCAGGGCCAGGAGACGTCGGCCTGGCCGGGCTCGAGAGGGTGACCCACCGAGTGCAGGGCGGGGACGAACTCGGCGTTCAGTTCGGTCATCTTGTCCAGGATCGGGGTGCCCATTCGGGCCATCACGCGCATCGAGGCGGTGACGTAGGCCGAGTCGGTGACCTCGATGCCGAACATCGGCTTCTCGGCGTCGGCGTGGCCCATCACGAAGGGGATGACGTACATGGTGCGGCCCTTCATGCAGCCGGCGTACAGCCCGCGCATGAGGGTCTTCATCTCGCTGGGGTCCATCCAGTTGTTGGTGGGCCCGCAGTCCTTCTCGTCGACCGAGCAGATGTAGGTGCGGTCCTCCACGCGGGCCACATCGATGGGGTCGGAGGCGGCGTGGAAGGAGTTGGGCTTGATGTCCGGGTTCAGCCGCGTGAAGGTGCCGGAGGCGACCAAGGCGTCGGTGAGTTGGGTCCACTCCTCATCGGACCCGGTGCACCAGTGGATGTCGGCCGGTTGGGTCATGGCGGCGACCTCGGCGACGAAGTCGAGGATGCCCTGGTGGGTCGTGGGCGCTCCACTCAGGAGATCTGTGGCCATGCTCGTGCTGGTGCTGTCGGACGTCATGTGGATGAGGTTCCCTCTCGCGCTTCCCGGCGCGCGGGTGGACCGGCGTCCGGCCGTCGAGCGTATCGACGGAGGTGTCGTGGAGTTCTTCTGTCCGGGCGCCATTGCCGCGAGACGTCTGGCGAAGGTAACCCGCACCGTGGGGGTCGGCTATTGGATCGTTCAAGAGCGGGTACGCCGAAAAACCCCCGTCCCTCAAGGGGATCGGGGGTTTTCGGGTGCTGCGGGTCGTGTGCCTCAGGCCTACCGTGAGAGCGGTCTCACACCCACGACTGCGCTGGTTGAGGTGTGAAGGCCGCTAGGCCTGAACCTCGAAACCAAGCCTCATCGCAGACCAAGCCTCAGGCGTCAGGCTCCTCGTCCACCGCAGCGGCTACGCGACGGTGGGCCTCCCAGATCGCCTCGGGCATGTTGTCGAACTGCTCGAGGTGCTCGGCGCGGTAGCCCATCTCCTGCTGCCAACGCTTCTTGTCGATCGACAGGATCGTCGTGAGGTCTTCCTCGGTGATCTCGACGCCTTCGAGGTTCAGCTCCTCCTTGAGGGGCAGAACGCCGACCGCGGTCTGGCGACCGGTGACCTCGCCGTTGCGGAGCTGGAGCAGCCACAGCAGGGGGCGGAGGTTGTCGCGGTAGCCGGGCCACAGGTAGCGGCCGTCGTCGCCGCGCTGGAACCAGTTGACGTGAGCGAACAGGGGCTGGTCGCTGGCTGCGCCGACGATGTCCATGTAGTGCTGGGCGTAGTCACCCTCGCCGTAGGCCATGAAGGGGCGGTTCGACATGGGGTCGTAGCGCAGGACGCCTTCCTTGCCCTCGGCGGCGGCGGTGGCCTCGGCGCCGAGCGTCAGGCCGTCGTACACGCCCTCGGCGAGGTCGGTGATCGCGCGAACCAGGGGCTCGCGGTCACGGGTGCGACCACCGAAGATGATGACGTCGATCGGTACGCCGGCAGCGGCGTCGAAGTCCGGCGCGATGTTGGGCACGTTGGCCAGCGTGGTGGTGAACCGGCTGTTCGGGTGGGCCCACGGGGAGGTGTCGCCGTCCTTGCGGTCGGAGATCGGGGTGCCGAGCCAGTCGACCCAACCGTTGGTGTCCTCGGGCGGGTTCTTGGTGCGGCCCTCCCACCAGACCTCTTTGGTCGTGGCGTTGTACGCGATGTTGGTGAAGATCGCCTGCGTGCCGGGCTCGATGGAGCCGAGGGCGGTGGGGTTGGTGGACTCGTTGGTGTCCTTGGCGACCCCGAACACGCCGTACTCGGGGTTCATGCCGTAGAGGCGACCGTCGGCCTCGTTGACCCAGAGCCAGGCGATGTCGTCGCCGTAGAAGGAGACGTGATAGCGGTCCCCGAGGGCGTCGGGGGCCAGCATCATGGCCAGGTTGGTCTTGCCCGAGGCGCTGGGGAAGCCGCCACAGATGTGGTGGGTCTTCCCGGTCTCCTTGTCGTGGATCCCGATGAGCATGTACTGCTCGGCGAGGAACTTCTTGGAGGCCCAACCGTCGTACGCGCCCTGGCGCAGGCCGTGGGCGATCTTGCCCAGGAGCGCGTTGCCGCCGTACGACGAGCCGAAGTGCAGGATCGTGCGCTCGTCGGCGACGGTCACGAAGTAGCGCTGGTCCTCGGGGGTGCCCTGGCCCAGGTTCTCCAGGTCGCCGGTGACGTGGACGGCCCGGACGAACTGGTTCGGGTCCTCCATGTCGTTGAGGAACTCGACGCCCACGCGGGACATCCGGATCATGTGGAGTACGACGGTGCGAGCGTCGGTCAGCTCCACGCCGGTCGCCCACGGGGCGAGGTCGTTGCCCGGAGGGGACATCAGGTAGGGAATGACGTACATCGTCTTGCCGGCCGACGCGCCGCTCATGCGGTCGTGCAGCATCGGCTTCATCTCATCGGCGTGGCGCCAGTTGTTGTAGACGCCCTTGTCCTTCTCGTCGTTGGTGGCGACGATGGTGCGCTCCTCGGAGCGAGCAGTGTCCTTGTGGTAACTGCGGGAGTAGTAGAGCCCCTCGCCGGCGTCCTCGAGTTCGCCGGCTTCCAGTGCCTCAGCGATCAAGCGGGCGTCGTCGGTCGCGTTGACGACCTCGATCCGCTCGGCGCCGGTCAGCGCGGCGTATTCCGCGACGAACTCGCGGACCTTCGGGTTGGTCAGTCCAGCGGCATCGAGTGCCGCCTCAACATCTGCCATGTGTCTGGGCTCCCTATCGTGGACCGGATGTGCGGGCGAACTTGTCGTTGCCAATGGAAACGCACGTGTCCCAGAGGCTCCCACATCCCGCCTGGCGACTGACACTAGGTCTCAGGGCGCAGCGTTTTTAGGACCAACGCCATTCTGATTTCGCGTGTGTCGAACAGTCGGCTAGTCTCTTCTGGTCCTCGCTTCGGGGAGGACGTTGCGCCTGTAGCTCAACGGATAGAGCATCTCACTACGGATGAGAAGGTTTGGGGTTCGAATCCCTACAGGCGCACAGATCCGAAGCCGCAGGTCAGTTCGCTGACCTGCGGCTTTTGTTTTTTCTGCAGCGGTTGGCGGGGGAATTGCGGATCCTGTGCTCGAAGGAGTGGGTCGCCGCGGTTGTGAGCCTAGAGGGCGCCCGCTCCAAAGGGCCGCTCAGCAACTTGCGCAACCCACGGCGTAGGCGCCCGGAAAGCGGTGGAAAGGCTCACGGTGGTCGGGGAGGCGGGTTGCTGAGGGCCACCGGCCCCCGGATGGATCCGGCCAAAGCAAAAGGCCAATACCAAGCGGGTGGGGCCAAGGGTCGTCCTGCTGACTTTGACTTGTTGAAGGCGTCAACTTAGGGGGACGTCCTACAGTGAGCGATCTGTGCTTCCACGTGACTCTGGGGCCGTTCTTGGCGGTGCCGTGTTTGACCAACTGAGCTTATCGCCGCGACGGCCGAGGAGTACCCGACGTACAAACCGGAGTAACTAAGGTCTCTTGCCCTAGGCAGAGCGCCACCAAAGTACGGTGGAATGGCGCGTGACTTGAGGTCACGTCCCTTGAAAAAGATCCGCTCATACGTCGATGGACAAAGGCTGGGAGATGGCGCGGGTCCGCGCGGAGTCCTGAGGAGAACCCGCAAGCCGTTTGGTAACGACGCGTTGTGCTACTTTCTCGCCGCCGCCAGTGATCGAGCCAACGGGCGAATCGAATTGAAGCGAAGAAGGGGTCAACGTGGCCAGCAGTTCGGCATGGGATCTGACGACACTTAACAACGGATTAATGGGAGCGCTAATTGGAGTGGTCGGCGCAGTGCTTGTCTCCACAACTCTCACCCTTTACTCTTTGCGTCGAACTGAGCGCGCCCACCGCAGCGCGGCCTTCGAGGAGGCGATGTTGAGGTCCGCAGAGGACCTGTCGATAGCCCTTGTGGAACTGCGGTACAAGTTCGATCCGGTCCTCGCGGACAACTTCGAGCACGAACTGGCACTGGCCCCCGGTGATGTAATTGATTGGGCGGGTATTTCCCGGACGCACTCAAGCGCTCTAGCGGTGGATGGGCGCCCATATCGCGACGCGGCCGAACGTCTTGCTGCTGAGATTTGTTTGTTCACCGATGCGGCCCTATCAGCGGCCGGACGAGATGAGCATTCACGCCAGGACGCCTACGGTTGGCACTACGAACGTAGTGACAGTTACGACAGCATTCTGCAGGCCGCAGATGAGGCAATGGCAGGCTGGGCCGACTGCATTCTTCGTGGTTTGGCTGAGTTGCGTCGCGGTAGCAGTCCTCAAGTCGCTCGACCGCCGGACCTCTCCCTGACGGGGCGGGATGGCGAGCAGATCCTGGATGCTGCCGGATTCAAGAGATCCTGGTTCCCCAAGGACTATTTGGTTTGCGACGCTCTTGAGCTGGAGGAGGACGAGGCTGCCAGGGCGAAGGTCAGTTCAAGGTGACCCAAACCAAACTCAGGGCACACGTGCCCGACGAAGCCTGAGGCGTCGTGGGTAGACGTCCACGCCGGGCATCTCGAACTTGCCGATCAACCAAGCAACGCCCGCCATGCCGGGTCTCCGTCGCCATCCACGTTGCACCTATTTAGGGGGCCTAGTGTCATCACTTGCTTACACCGCTCAGTTTGTTCGGATGGGTAGAGCACCCCATGGATCGAAACCAAGGGATGTCGCCGTTTTCGCTCAGCACCTCAGCGGCGGGTCGGAGATCACCATCTTCAATAATCTCAACAACGCCGGCTCGGTCGTGCGGCTGAGGCAGCGAGACGTTTTCTCTGCCCGCCACTTGATGGCAGGGTTCGCGCTTGTTGAGCCTCGTCTGCCCCTCGAAGGCGAGGCTCTGGCCTGTGCCGAGCGACTCCGTAAGGTGGCGGACTCGGGAGATCTGCATATCGAGGACCCGGACGCGACCCTGCTTGCGGTGGCAGTGAACGCCTTGGACGTCATCCTCGTCTTGACCGACTGCCAGGAAACCCTGGACAACGCCGTCCTCGACTCGATCCTCGGTGACTGGGTCGTCACGAAGTCTCGTACGTCGGCGTGAGTACGTCGGCGGCGTCAACAGTCGCGGGCGGTCACGATGCCTGAACTGACCTACACCGCGAGGGGCCGGGGCTGCGAGGTTCGACTCGCGTGTGAGGGATCCGGCGACCTGAGAGTCAGCGCGGCCGGGCTGGAAGACCCGGCTCCAGAGGTAGTTGGCTCGCCTGAGCTGCTGGAGAACCTCGCCCTGGTGAGCCTTGTGTTGGCGTTCACCGCCAACGAACTCGCCTACCGACGTTTGAGGTCGCCAGAGAAGCGCACCAGCCATCAAGCGGCGTCTGCGGCAGCTGCCAAAGATGCAGTCGCGCTGGTTCAGCTGATCCTCCGACTCGAACTGACAGAGAAGGCCGGGTGGTGCTCGGGGTGTTTCGAGAAGACTGCTCACCGCCACGTCAAGGGCCACGATCGACCTCGGCGCAAATACCTCTGCGCCAATTGTGGCACCCCCACAACCCAGTGCGCCGTGCCTAGATGTCCGCATCTCGCCGTGGTGAAGCCCTCCGCTCTGCTCACGCTGCGTTATTGCGCAGAGCACCATCACCAGATTGCCGGCTTCGAGAAGATGACTGAGCGACTGCCAAGGTTGACCGCCGTCGAAGAGTGGCTCACGTTCGAATCGCGCAATGCCAAACGCATCACGACCGTCGCCGGCGGGACCATCGCCGCCGCTGCAGTAGTCGCGCCGATGGCGCTACTAGCCGCTCCCGTGGCGGGCGCAGCACTGGGCAGTTCGTTCCTCGGCGGAAGCCTGACGGGTGCTGCGGCTACGAGCCACGGTCTGGCGATGCTTGGCGGTGGAGCTATCGCCTCTGGTGGTCTCGGCATGGCCGGGGGCACGATGGTGGTGACCGCTACAGGGACGGCCCTAGGTGGGATCCTTGGCGCTGGAACTGCCGCGGCCTACGTCGGTTCCGACTCGTCGTTCCGGATCGAGCTGCTCCGGGACGGAGTAGGTGCCCCCGTGTTGCTGGCGTCGGGTTTCCTCACCGAGAACGACGACGGCTGGGGGCACTGGCAGCCGATGATCGACGCCAGATTCCCCGAGTCCCCCGTCTATCGAGTGCATTGGGGTGCGAAGGAACTCAAGGACGTTGCCGCGCTGGTCGCGCTGTCTTCGAGCAAGACGGCAGTGCGCGTGGTACTTACAAACTTGGCCAAGCGGGGCAGCAAGAGTCTCGGGCGTCTGCCTGGTTTGGGAGCGGCGCTCTCGGCCCACGACATCATCGCGAACCCTTGGAGCGTCGCCAAGAACCGAGCCGAGATGACTGGCGCCGTCTTGGCCGACCTGATCGCCCGGACGGAGGAAGGCCCCGTCATTCTTGTGGGACACAGCCTGGGTGCTCGCGCGATGGTCACGGCAGCGCAGGCTCTCGGCACTCGACCCGGTGACCCGCATGTCGAGTCCATGCATCTTCTTGGGGCAGCAGTTGGAAAAGCAGGTGATTGGCGGACCTTGAACGATGCGGTCAGTGGCACTATCTGGAACTACTACTCGACGCGCGACAGCGTGTTAAGACTGCTCTTCTCAACCGCGGAACGCGGAAAGCGAGCAGTGGGCCACTCGGGATTCGCTTCGAAGTTCCCACGGGTGAAGGACCGGAACGTGTCACGACAGGTGGCGGGCCACTCTGAGTACGTCACCAAGGTCACCTTGGCCTAGCGGCGAGGGGCTCGGGAACCTGACACCTACTCGTAGCGGCGAGTGAGGCCCGGCTTGCTGGTTTGATTGCCCTGCTTGAGAGCGGTGTCGACGGCCAAGGCAGCCGAGATCGCTAGCGATCGCAGCGGCTCCTCCAGCGGTCGGTGAAATTGAACGACGTAGTTGTCGGTTTTGGTGAACCTCTCCTTGGCCCACCCTGCCCACGTCTTGGTGATGCGGGCGACCTCAGCCCCCGCCGCATCCCGAATGCTGAAGTCCCACTGCTGCCAGTCCTCAGCGTTGATCGAGCCAACCTTTTGGTCCCCGGACTCCAGACTGAAACGGACTTTTCCGAACACACCTAGATTTTGTTGAACGATCTCGCCGTGCGTGCCGTTGGCTCCCATGATGGTCATCTTGGACTTCAGCAACCTGGCGGGTCGGTGGAGAGCAATGAGCACCCTGCCAGTGGGATCTACCACCCGAAATCGGTGAGTTCCGCGCTCTCCGCCAACCCCTATCGCCTTCTTGATCAAGCGTTGGCCAACCTCTTGGAAGGCGCCGATTCGCTGGCCCGATTGGTCGTAGACAGCGTATTCGGTGTTGATGCCAAAGATCTTGGCGCGCTGGTTGACGACCAGAATCCTCTCGGTGAAGAGCGCTCGCTGCCCGACTTGACCGTGATCGGGGACCCCAGACTGGGCAACCTGCCGCTGGATCTTCTTGGTCACTCGGTTCACTACTGGCGGCGGTGTGGAATTGACGTGCGGAGTCGACGCCGGGGTCGGCCGTAGCGGGTCGCGCGAAGGTGCCGAGCCACCCATTGGCGGGTCGTACCCCGGGGTGCCCTGCGAGCTGACGTGGTGGCTCCACTGGGTGCCGTCCCAGTAGCGAAGTTCGTAGCGACCGAACGGGTCGGCATGCCACGCCGCAGGGACGGGCGCTGTGTTAATGACAGGCGGCTGCGGTTCGGGTGTAACCGGGTCGGCGCCTGGGCGTCCTTGTGACGAGACATGGTCCGTCCAGCTGGAGCCGTCCCAGTAACGGCTCTCGTGGCGGCGATAGGGGTCGGGGTACCAACCTGCGGGAGTGGGCCCGTTCATTGGCCAAAGTTAGCAGCGCGAATTTTCCGGAGGATCATGCAGCCCCTTGAGTCAATCTCTGACCGGTGACTCGCGCGACTAGGATGCGAATTGTGCTGATTCCTCATTGCAGACTTCTCCATGGCCCGCGCCGCCGGTCCCTCAATGTCTGGGATGGGATGAGGAGCCGGCCTTCACTGGCGGCCTTGACTGGAGGCGCTTCGTGAGTATCGGTAGGAGTGTCCGGCTTTTTCTCGCTGACGGTACTCCTGGTGGGCTCGTCACCGCCGAGATCATGAACTGGTCGGGGCATGTGTTGATGGCTCCGCGATCCCAGCTGAGTGCGCTGATCAAACGGGAGGAGTCGCGCAGGACTGGGGTCTACATCCTCATCGGTGACGACCCCGCCAGCGTCGGCGAGAAGAAGATCTACGTGGGCGAAGGCGACGACGTTTCCACGCGGCTCAAGTCGCACGAAGCGTCCAAGGACTTCTGGGACCAGGTGGTCGTGCTGACTAGCAAGGACTCCAACCTGACCAAGGCGCATGTCAGGTTTCTGGAAAGCAGACTGATCGGTGTCGCCTTGAACGCCCGGCGATCCGAGGTCACCAACGGGACGGCGCCGAGCCCTCCTCCGCTCCCCGAGGCGGACGCATCAGACATGGACTTCTACCTCACACAGGTCCAGATAATCCTTCCCGTCTTGAGTGTCAACGTGTTCCGGACGCCCTCGACTCCGACTGGCACGGCACCGACGACTGCAGCCACATCGCCGAGGTTCGTGGCTGGGTTGAAAGGCGAAACGTGGGCGACCGCGGAGGAGATCGACGGCGAGTTCACGGTCCTGAGCGGATCAAGAGCGAAGCGGTGGAAGGGCGTTGAAACCGCCTACCAGGCCCTCCAGGAAAAGTTGATTGCTGACGGAACGCTCTTGGTTTCCGCCGATGGCGATCTCACCTTCACCCACGACCAGGTCTTCGGAAGTCCGAGTGCGGCAGCAGCGGTCGTGTTCGGGCGCAACTCGAACGGCCGGCTTGAATGGCGGATCGAAGCAACCAAGATGACCTATGCCGGCTGGCTCGACCAGCAACTTGTCCAGGCGCCATGAACTAGCGCACTGAAACCGGCATCCACACCGACAGGTCTTGTGCTTTGCGCAAATCGAGCATCGTTATCGGCGGGCGGGGGATGCCGACCACTCGACCAATCCTCGAGGTGTGGGCTTGGGTTGATCGCTAACGCCGCTTTCGCTTCCGGAAATATGTCGGAGGTCTCCCGTACCTTCAGCCTTCCGACTTCACCGAACAGATTGAAGGCTCATGATCAGTCACGGCAACGTCATCGTTTGGAGCCCGACGGATCTAACGTCGGCGGCTGATTGTGAGTACGGCTTTCTGAAGGCGCTGGACCGTAAGTTGGGTCGTGACGAGGCGGTGGTCGTGAAGTCGGACCCTCTGCTTGACCAGATCGCCAAGCTGGGCAATGAGCACGAGGCCCGGGTGCTCGCTGACTATCTGTCTGAGTTCGGTCCCGCGCGGCCCGGTGGCGGGGTCGAGGTGATGGGCCGTGCCGAATCGAGCACGGTGGAGGGCCTGTCCGTTGCGGCCGGGCTGACCCGTGCGGCGTTCGACCGTTCCCCCGACCTGGTGGTGCAGGCTGCCTTCTTCGATGGCGAGTTCCATGGGTACGCCGACTTCATCCGACGAACCCCGAACGGCTGGGTGGTCGCGGACACGAAGATCGCGCGCACAGCCAAGACGTCAGCGTTGCTGCAGGTCGCTGCCTATGCCGACCAACTCGAGGCGTGGGGTCTCCCGCTGGCGTCGCATGCGGAACTCATTCTCGGGACGGGTGAGATCCAGGAATTTCCGCTGGCCGACATCGCCCCGGTGTTCCGGGAGCGCCGCAGCCGACTGCGGGAGTTGATTAAGGATCACGTGGCTTCGGGGGAGAGCGCTCTGTGGGATCAGCCGGGGATCGGTGCGTGTGGCTCCTGCGGGGACTGCGGTCGAGCAGCAGCAGCCTCAGATGATCTGATCCTGATCGCCGGCATGAGGATGAGCCAGCGACGCAAGCTGAAGGACGCCGAATCGCCGATCCACACCATCCCCGAACTGGTCTTGGCCTTGGCAGCCCCCGAGGGCTTCAACGCGAGGACCTTCACCAAACTGAAGGCCCAAGCCGCTCTGCAGTGGAAGCAGATCGAGTCCGAACGCGCGGGAACACTCGAAATCACCTACGAAGTGTTCGATGCCAAGCCACTCCAAGCGTTGCCAACACCCAGTGATGGAGACCTGTTCTTCGACTTCGAAGGCGACCCGATGTTTAGCGCCGGCAACGACGGCCGCTGGGGCCTGGAGTACCTCTGGGGGGTACTCCGAGCCCGCAGGGCTGATGGCTCACGGGGTGACTTCTGGCCGCTCTGGGCAGATGACCGTGAGCAGGAGCGGGCTGCCTTGGTGGAGTTCCTTGACGAGGTTGCTGCTGTGCGAGCGGCCCACCCGGACATGCACATCTACCACTACGCGCCGTACGAGATCACGGCCCTGAAGAGGCTGGTCGCCGAACACAAGACCCACGAGGCGGAGCTTGACGATCTGCTCCGGCACGGTGTCTTCGTCGACCTGTATGCCGTGGTCCGGGCTTCGGTCCGGGTCTCGCAACCGTCGTACAGCATCAAGAAGTTGGAGCCGCTCTACATGGGTGAGGAGGGTCGTGAGGGTGACGTCACCCAGGGCGACGCTTCAATCGCGCAGTACCACCTCTACCGAGAGCTCTCCTCGGGCCCGAACACGGATGCGGAGGAAGCGGACAAACTCAAGGCTTCTCTCCTCGACTACAACGCCTACGACTGCGTATCAACCCTGGAACTGCGCGATTGGTTGCTGGGGCGAGTCGAAGGCACCCCCGCCTCGCAGTCTGCTGACACTAAGGCCGATGAGGAGGTAGAGGAGCAGACGCCCCGGGGAGAGGACCTGGAGCTAGTCCGCTTACGGGCTGCGTTGCTGGACCGGTCCGGTTCGGTCGCGCGCGCTGAGCGTACCGATGACGAGCAGGCTTGGGCGATGCTCGAAGGAGCTTTGGGCTATTACCAGCGCGAGGACCGGCCGTACTGGTGGGCGCACTTCGATCGGCTCCTCACGCCACCTGATGAGTGGGCGGACACCAAGGACGTTCTGCAGTTCACGAGAGCGACCGCGGAGCCCTGGACCGAGAAGGTCGGCAACAGACTTCCACGACGCACCGTGTCGATCATCGGAACACCGGGTCCCGGTAGCACCCTGGAGGCGCCCGGAACCGTGACGCTGCTCTACGACCTGCCCGCCCCCGACGGGGTCGCGGTTCCCGTCCACGGGCTACGCGGAGCCGCAGCCCGCGCGGACCTCGTCGAACTCGAGCAACTCGACGACGGCACCGTGCGAGCCGTCGTTGTTGAGAAGCTCAAGCGGGGACAGGAACCCTACGACCATCTCCCCATGGCCGCGTCCCCCTCAGCTCCGCCACCCACTGCGAGCATCGTGGCGGCTATTCGGTCGGTTGCCGAGCAGTGCGAGGCGGCCGGAGAGCTGACCGCGACCCCAGCGCTCGACATACTCGCTCGACGCCCACCACGCCTCAGGACACTGCCTGCCCTGCCGCACTCCGAATCGGACTCGCGGCAGCAGGATCTGGTCGCCGCGTTGCGCGACCTGGACCACTCCTATCTAGCCGTGCAGGGCCCACCGGGCACGGGAAAGACCTACCTTGGCTCCCGAGTGATTCGCGATCTTGTGGAGAACCACGGCTGGAAGGTAGGTGTGGTCGGGCAGTCGCACGCGGTCGTAGAGAACCTGCTGTGCGCGGTCGTGAAAGCGGGTCTGAACGAGGACCTCGTCGGCAAGCGAGACAAACGCACCGACGGCCCCAACAGTGGGTGGGTCGGTCTTGGGTCTAACACGGACCTGACGGACTTCTGCGAGGACCGGCCCGGCGGCTATGTCATCGGAGGCACCGCCTGGACGTTCACCGGCTCCGGAGTGCCTCCCGACAGCCTGGACCTCCTGGTGATCGACGAGGCCGGACAGTTCGCGCTGGCCGCCACCGTCGGAGCGTCAGTCGCCGCCCAACGGTTGCTACTCCTGGGCGACCCCCAGCAACTGCCCCAGGTCAGCCAGGGCTGCCACGGTGAACCGGTCGACCAATCAGCCCTGTCCTGGGTGATCGGCAATAGCGCGACCATGCCAGCCCGCCTCGGCTACTTCCTTGAAACGTCCTACCGAATGCACCCGAAAGTCTGCTCTGTGGTTTCCCAGCTCTCCTACGACGGCGCACTGGTCAGCGCTCCGTCAGCGTCGATGCGGTCCCTGGACGGGGTGGCGCCTGGTCTTGAAGTGGTGCGCCTTGATCATCGGGACAACAGTGTCAGCAGTCGCGAGGAAGCTGACGTGGTCGTCGAGCAGGTGGAGCGGCTGATGGGTGCGATCTGGAACGACCCAAGCGAATCCCCTCAACCGCGCCCGCTGACTGAAGCCGATTTTCTTGTCGTCGCGCCGTACAACGCGCAACGGAAACTGATCAGCGAGTGCCTCTGTCGCGCTGGTCTGGGTGCGGTGAAGGTGGGCACTGTCGACAAGTTCCAGGGCCAAGAGGCTCCGGTGGTGATCGTGTCTATGACTGCCTCCTCTTCCGGCGAGGTCCCGAGAGGCATGGAGTTTCTCCTCAACCGGAACCGAGTGAACGTGGCCGTCTCGCGAGCCCAATGGCTCGCCGTTCTGATCCGCTCCGAAGCTCTCACGGCACACATGCCCGCCACGCCCGAACGATTGATGGAGCTGGGTGGCTTCATCGGCCTGTGCGAGCGACATTGACGAAGAGGGCAGCCGCGCGTTCGCACCAAAGGCTGCAGCCATTAGGGCCTTAATCTCAGGCAAGTAGGAGCAGGTCGATCTGATCTTGCAGTGAGCGGTTCGGAGCTGCTGGAGCATGGGGAATGGTGAATGCGCCATTGGGCTGATGAGAAGTTGAGCCCAGTGGTGCCGAATGCGAGACACGGGTTACCGTCCCGTCTACCCTCGCGAACTAAGGCGTTTGAGGCAGTAGGTCAGTCAGGCGACGGAGTTCGTGTGCGGGCGGTCGTGCACGGTAGAGATCGGACGCGACCACGCTGCGGGTCAGTGTCGGCGGGCTCTTCTACGGTTAGCGGGGCCAGCGCGGGGTTGGTCGCTAGTGACAAACGGATGGGGACGGATGACCGACGGGGGCGAAGCCCAGCACGTGACGCGATCTGAGTTGTTGACGATCCGAGAGGAGTCCTGGAGCCAGCCGCTCGCCTCTGTTTCCTTGGTAGCTGAATGCATCGCCAATGCGGAGGAGACGGAACAGACCCTCGAGGTCATGGGAAGCCTCTTCCGAGAGCGGACCGGATCTCAACGTGGCCGGCTGCTTCGCCGCTGGCCGGCTGTGCACGTGATGGCGACGACCATGGTTGCGACCTCCTACTACGACGGCTCGTTCTGGCCAACGCTGGCTGAGATGGCTGGTATCGAGCAAACCCAGGCGATGCAATCAGAATGGGGCGGTGCCTATCTCGATAATTTGAGGACGCTCGGGCTGCCCACCTTTTCAGACAGCGATGACGCTGGTTCGCGATACGTGGGTCGGGTGCTCATGCACTCGGGCATTCCCACCGTCTGCCTTGGAGACTTTTTTCGCACCCTGAGCGAGCAGCGCAGCGCGATACCTGGGCTGACCTCCGAAGAGTTCGTCGGGTGGTCGGGCACAGCGAAGCTATACAACGTTGATAAGCCAGTAGTCCGATTCCTTCGATACGGCGGCGAATACGCTGTCGACGTCGTCGACCGGAGTTTCGAACTTCTCGACATGGTCTCTAGCGGAGGCACCGGTCAAGACGCACTGCTGCCGCAGCGGTTCCGCGAGGCGGCGTACGAGCTTCACCTCCGCGGGCAGATTGTCAGAGCAGCAAGACGTCGTGGCGGCCATTCCAGCGCAGAGGCCGACTCGCAACCCGTCCTCTCACTCGATCCTTACGGCCGCGGGGTCTTCCTCAAACTCCCGGCGGTCAGTGAGGCGCCCGATGGTCGAGCGGTGTGGTCAGTGACCATGGATGATCACAGCACGAGGGTCGAAACGAAGGCGCTCTGGCCGGGCTCCCTCGAGCCTGCGCCCCCCACTGCCGTGTCGATCTCCTCCCCGGTCCGAGAAGCCACAACGACTCTTGAGGGTTGGGAGCACCTGGTCACCCGGCTTCGGGTCGTGGATGACCAACTTCCCCTTCTCGCATTCGACACAAGCGGCGCACAGCTTCCGCCGGGGTTGGCTTGGCGGGCTCAGTCTGCTTGGTTGCTCTTCCCAGAAGCTGAGCAGCGCCTTGTCGTCAGCGGTGACTTGGAAGAAATTTATCGGGGGACATTGCCCCCAGGATGGGCGGGATGGTCGCTGGTCCTGGCTGATCTCTCTGCAGTTGATTCTCTCTCTGTGGAGGGATCGGTCAGGCAACAGCAAGTTCGACGCAACTTCTCGGCGTCGATTGAGCTGGACAAAGCTGAGCCAGTCCCTGGAATTCAGACCGAGGGGGGCGAAGCTGTGTGGCCGATCGTTCCAGGAGTGACGCTCCCCGAGGAGGCTGGGCCTGATGCGGAGTGGCAGGTCTCGATCCTTGATGGCACCGGGGCAGTGCTGGCCAGCGCCAAGTACTTCGGAGGCGGCGACGCAACCGACATCTGGGACGAAATCGAGGGACATCTTCTCGGGACGTACACGGTTCGAGTACGCGGCCCTTGGGGAAAGGGTTGTACTCGAACGTTCACCCTCGTTGAGGGCCTAGAGACGCAGATAAGCCCTCCCTGGCGTCGGCTGGCAGAGGGCGGATTGGTCACGGCCTCGGTCGAGGTGACTGGTCCGGAGGCCCTGCAGATTGAGGGTCGGCTTATCGAACTCAAGAGCGATCGGGCCAAGGCATCGGTGCGGATGAGGAGTCAGGGCGGCTGGCGGTCCTTCGTTGTAGAACCCCCGCATATGTCTGTGATGTACCAGACTCCGAGCACGAACTTGGGGCCTGCGGTGAATCCCATCGCCCTGTACGCCGAAGACATATGTGACGGTCCCGGCACCTTCATCGTTAGCGTTGGCGCAAACGCTGAGCCACGGCTCCACGTGAGGTCGGGCACTGAGCATCTCCAAACGGTCGAACCCGCCGCCGTCGCTCGCCAGGGCATGCATCGATTCGACTTCGCCAGACTGGTCGACACGCTCGGCCAGCATCCTCAGGTGACCGTCAGCTTGGACGAAGCGGGACTGCTGAGTGTGGCTACGATCCGCCCTCGCCGGTTGTCGTCCGGAGCTGAGATCCATGACGCCTGTGTGGTGTTCTCCGACGCCGTCGATGTGCCCGGCTTGACTGCGCTTGTCTACCTGACCCGAGCCCCTTGGCGTGGGGGTCACTCCCTGCCTGTCATCGACGGTCGGGCCGCTCTGCCGCCGGCCCTCCAGAACTCAGGGCCCCTGCGGGTTGGCTTGCGAGTCGATGATCCATGGGTCCCCGAGCCGATCCTCGCTTGGCCAGAGCTTGGCAGTGCCCGCTTCTGCGACTCGGAGGGATGGCTCACCGATGGCGATGAGGAGGAAGTGGCACTATCAGCCTTCCTCGCTGGCGTGGCGCCGTTGCCGGAGGCGATCCGAGATCTCTCGCGCCTATGGACTGTTCACAGCGTTCTCTCTTCGCTGCACCTGGAAGAACGCCGGAATGTTATCCACAACGACGTGAAACGCTTGCTCCGTCGGGATCCGACCGCATCCATGCAGGCGCTGGCAGCAGGGAAGTTGGACGTCGACCTACAACCGCGGGTCATGATTGAAACGGGCCTGGTGTGTGCCCCGTTGAACACCGACCCTGACCGCGATGGAACTGCCTGGTCCCGGAGAGAGATGTTGGCGTCGGCGCTGTTGGCTCCCTCGGCACGGGAGGCTGCCGAAGCGACCCTGGGAGAGATCTACCAGCACTTAATGGAGGGATCCGATCCCTTCCGTGAGGTGGGTGCCTTCACCGAGAGCGCCGACATGATGGCGCTGATGTCGGCGGAGCAACGCCGAGACCTCACCAAGGCTGCGGCCTTTGTTCCCTCCGGCCTGCTGAGTAGCGACTCCCGAGCTACTGCAGCAATGCAGCTCTTCGAGGCACGTAAAGACGAGCGGCTGGCCTCGATAAGAGTAAATGCGCACAAGGTTGTCGAGCAGGCCGGCAGACTGTTCTCGCCGGGATTGTCTGACTGCCCCGAGGGCATCGCCGCGCTCAACGCCCGACGGCACCCAACGAGCTCCGGCGGTTGGCGCGCGTTCCCGGCGGTCTCCATTGGCTTGGCCTTCGCAGCACGGCTCGCATCTCGCGGAGATGAAGCCGCCACACACTGGTTGATGAGCAACCAACTGCGTCCATGGGCGGATCTTGCTGCCGTCGCGCCAGATCTCGTAACGATCGATCTGATCGTTGCCGAGTTGACTCTCCACGCAAAGGAACGCGTCCAATGAGCGGCAACATCAACGCTGTCGGAACGGCCACCGACATCAAGGACACCTACCGGCGCTACCTGCGGAGCCTGCTCGCGGTTCGGGACCCCGCCATCGCCCAAGCGTTAACCACGGCCATCGATGAGTCGCCCATGCTCGACAAGGGCCCCTACCTAGAAGCGACGCCGCCTTATGCCAACGGGCGAACCCTGCGCCAACTCATCGATGACGGGGTGATGGCTCCCGGGTTTGCCGGACTCGACAGCGCGGCGCTGCCGCTGGACCGTCCGCTCTATACCCACCAGGAACGCTCAATCCGGAAGGTGTCGGAGGGTCGAAACGTCATCGTCGCGACCGGCACGGGCTCCGGTAAGACCGAGTCGTTCCTGCTGCCAATTCTCGATTCGTTGGTGAGGGAGCAGGCCGAGCGTGGCCTCGACCCGGGCGTCCGAGCTTTGCTGCTCTACCCGATGAATGCCCTGGCCAACGACCAGATGAAGCGTTTGCGACAGGTTCTAGCGAACTACCCCGCGATCACGTTCGGTCGCTACACCGGCGACACCGCTCAGGATCCAAAGAAGGCCCGAGAGCGGTTCCAGGATCTGAACATCGGCGAGCCGATGCTGCCCAATGAGCTCTTGAGCCGCGAGGAGATGCGCCAGGCCCCTCCCCACCTCCTGCTCACCAACTACGCGATGCTTGAGTACTTGCTGATCCGACCGTTGGACCTTGATCTGTTCGGTAGTCAGGATCGGGACAGATGGCGATTCATCGTGGTCGACGAAGCGCACGTTTACGACGGAACGCAGGGTGCCGAGATCGGCATGTTGCTGCGCCGCGTTCGTGACCGGGTCGCGCCCGATCGGAACCTCCAGTGCATCGCCACTTCTGCCACGGTGGGCGGCGATACCAATCCGGACGAGGTCACCAAGTTCGCGTCGAACCTGTTCGGCGAGACGTTCGAGTGGGTCGAAGGTGATCCGCAGCGCCAGGACCTGATCCTGGCCGAGCGCCAAGCGTCTCCATCCGAGCGACTCTGGGGACCGTTGAGTTCCGAGGACTACACCTCGCTCGCGGCTGCCGGCGATCCTGAGCAGGCGATCACCGCCGCTGCGACACGAGCCGGTTTCAGCGTCGCCGATGCTGCAACAGCACTGTTACATGAGCGATCGGTCGTGACCCTTCGCCAGGTCCTTTCCGGGCTGCCGCTCGGCTTCGACATCGTCGCGGCCAAGGTTTTCCCGGGAGAAGCAACGGCCCGGGAAGGGCTCGCCGCCCTGGTGGATCTCGCCAGCACCTTCACCGCGCACGACGGGACGACCGCACTCTCAGCTCGGTACCACCTCTTCCTCCGGGCTACTGAGGGTGCATTCACCTGCCTGTCGCCGCAGGGACCGCACGTGCACCTGGCCCGTCACGATTCATGCGCGGAGTGTGCCGCTCCAGCGTTCGAGATGGGGTCATGCAAACGCTGCGCCGCTGTTCACCTGATAGGTCAGGTCCAAGCAGAGGGCGGCCACTACCGCCTGCGTCCTCGCAAACCAACCGGTGGCAACACCTGGCTGGTGTTGGGTGACCAGCGGGGTGAGATCGATGAAGACGAAGAAGCCGTCACCGACGAAACCACCGACCTTGACGGGGACGAAGGTGTCCTCTGCACTGCGTGCGGGGCCCTCGGCCCAGCGGGTGTTTCCTCGTGTCCGGACAAAGCGTGCGGGTCCACTGCCGTCCGCCCCGTTCGGCGACTGAAGAAGCGTGGCGAGGAGATCGCTGGCTGTGTCGTGTGTGGAGCTCGTGGGAGCGGGACGGTGCGGATCTTTGAGACCGGGCCGGACGCGAGTGGCGCTGTGATCACGACGTCGCTCTACCAGAATTTGCCAACCAGCGATCAGCCGGCCGAGGCCGCCCTTCCCGGCGCAGGTCGCAAGCTCTTGATGTTCAGCGACAGTCGCCAGGCTGCGGCCTACTTCGCGCCCTACCTGGAGGACTCCTACGGAAAGCTTCAACAGCGACGACTGATGGTGCAGGGCTTGGCCAAAGCTGGCGCGACCCACAGTCCTGCTTCGGTCGAGGACGTGGTCTTCCAGACTCGCGCCGCAGCGGATGCCGTTCAACAGTTCCCCTGGAAGTTGACCGCCCAGGACAAGGCGAGACGTGTGGCGCCCTGGGTGATGGCTGAGGCGCTCGCCACCGATGACCGGCAATCACTCGAAGGCCTCGGTCTGGTGAGGATCGACCTCGCACGAGACCCCGCCTGGCCGGCTCCGCCGCCGTTGCTCGCGCTTGGCCTGACTGGAGAGGAAGCGTGGAGCTTCGTTTCCGAGTTGCTGCGCACGCTGCGGCAGCAGGGCGCCATGACCATGCCCGATGAGGTCCCGCCAGATCACGAAATCTTCAAGCCGCGACTCGGCCCGATCCGCGCTCGGGAAACGGGCCCTGAAGCGGTGAAGAAGGTACTTTCCTGGCTCCCGGGGAAGGGAACGAACAAGCGCATCGCTTACACGAAGCGGGTACTCGCATCCTTGAATTCAGATGCGGATCCGCATGAGCTACTCAGGGGTGTCTGGAAGTTCCTGACAGCCGAGCAATCGCCGGTCGAGTGGTTGGAGCGCACCACCCACAAGGCCTTGGGGACCACCTATCAGATCGATCACCGACTGCTGAGATTCCGCTGGGTGAGTCCGGACGAACCGGTGTATCGCTGTGACCGTTGCCGGAGGGTGGCTCCGGTCAGTGTTCGCGGGGTGTGCCCGGCTTTGGCCTGTCATGGAGAGCTGCAGGTCCTGGCAATAGTGCCGCCCGAGGAGGAGACAGACCACTATCGAGCGGTCTACCAGTCGATGTACCCGGTGCCGCTTTCAGCTCTGGAACACACCGCGCAGTGGAGCACCGAGCGCGCCGGCGAGATCCAGCACCAGTTCATCAAGGGCGAGGTCAATGCCCTGTCGTGTTCGACGACCTTTGAGTTGGGCGTTGACGTAGGCGAGCTGCAGGCGGTGTTCCTGCGGAACATGCCGCCCACGACTGCCAACTACGTCCAGCGCGCCGGGCGAGCGGGCCGGCGTGCGGGTGCTGCGGCGCTGGTCGTCACCTACGCGCAGCGGCGCTCCCACGATCTGACGCGGTACGCCGAGCCGGAGATCATGATGGCCGGGTCGATTCGATCGCCGTACGTCCCTCTCACCAATGAGCGGATCGATCGCCGACACGCCTACTCCGTCGCGTTGTCCGCGTTCTTTCGAAGTCATTTCGAAACTACAGGCCAGATTTGCAGGTCGGCTGCAGACTTCTTCCTCCCGGGCGACAACGGTTCTGAACCCGTGGTGGACCTCATCGAGGGCTACCTCACGCCTGTTCCGGCCGGGATCACAGCATCTTTGATGCGGATCCTCCCGCTAGAAGTGCATAGTGCCATCGGTGTGGAAGACGGTGGATGGGTGCTTGGCTTCAAGGATCTACTGGACAAGGTCAAGGCCCAACTGTCCGAAGACGTGAAGCTCCTCGCGGATCTTCGAGATCAGGCAGCAGAGGGGAAGAAGTATCAGCTGGCCGAGCGATACCAGAAGGTCTCCAAGACGCTCGAGAAGCGAGACCTCCTGGGCTACCTCGCCAATCACAACCTGCTGCCCAAGTACGGCTTCCCCGTGGACTCGGTTGAGCTGCGCACGGCCTACAGCGACGAGTCGCACGGAGTCGGCCAGCTGCTGGACCTGTCGCGAGACCTGGCCCAGGCGATCTTTGAATACGCGCCCGGCGCGACGCTTGTCGCGGGCGGCAAGCTGTGGACTTCGCGGGGTATCTACCGGCTACCAGGACGTGACCTGGTCGAATACGAGTACCGGGTGTGTTCGCGTTGTAGCGGCTTCTGGCATGCGCTGGCGGGGCTCTCAGGTGACTGCCCGCACTGCCAAGAACCGAACACGGGTGTAGCGCGCCGGCTCACAGTCCCGGAGTACGGCTTCGTCGCGGCCAAAGAAACAGCTCGACCGGGACCACGTCCCCCGCGGCGATCGTTCAGCGGCGCGGTGCACGTCCTCAAACCCTCGCCGGAGGTGCGCGAAGGTGTCGTCACCCGCCCCGGTGGGACCGTCAGGACCCACGTCGGCCCTCGGGGGACGATGATCGCGGTGGCCGACGGGCCCAGTGGTATGGGGTACTGGATCTGCCAGTGGTGTGGCCACGGTGCCTCACGGATGGAGCACGCGAAAAAGCCTCCCAAGCACGACCACCCGATGCGGCACACGGCCTGCCACGGACCCGCCGATCTGTTGGACCTGGCTCACAGTTACGAAACGGACCTGCTGACCCTCGAGATCGAGGTGCCAGGACTCCCCACCACCCAGGACGCCTGGAAGGCCGTTGTCTACGCACTCTTAGAGGCCGCGTGCGAAACCCTTGAGCTGGCCCGCGACGACATCGGCGGAACGCTGAGCCCAACAGGCGAGAACGCGTGGTCACTCGTGTTGTACGACTCCGTTCCAGGAGGCGCGGGGCACGTCCTCATGGTGGAGGCCAACCTCGAGCGTGTGATCGAGGCGGCTCTGAAGCGGGTTGAGAATTGCGAGTGCGGACCCGAGACCTCTTGCTATGCCTGCCTGCGTAGCTACAGCAATCAACGAGATCACGACGTGCTCTCCCGTGGCGCGGCCGCTGCGGTGCTTGCCAGACTCATCGACCCCACCGGCGCTTCGCCGGCGCTGCCGAGCGCCGAGGTCAGCGGATTGCCGGGGGAGTGGCGAGAGGCCTACGACGGGGCACTGCCTTCAGAGCGAGACCTGTTGCGGGACCTGGCTATTGCCGGTGTGCCGCTGCCGACGTTGGGAGTCGAATCGGCGGATGGCATCCCCATTTCGATCAGCTGGCCGAAGCAGAAAATCGCCTTGGGTCATGGGCTCGTGGAGGAAGACATCATCGAATTAGCCGAGGAGGGTTGGGTCATCGCTGGCCCTGATGCTGCGGAGGTGGTGGAGGCCTTGTCGCTGCCCCGGGAGTAAGGACCTGCCCTCGCCTCCGATGGCGGTCGCGGCCGCGCACCTTTTGCCGAACGCTCTATCCGTAAACCCGAAGGAAGATATGAGTACTTGGCGGTCGACCATGCATCCCAGCGGGATGAGACGAATGGGCGAACGCCAGCGTTCTCAGGGCTATGGTCGGGCATCGTGATGACCTCGGAAAACATGGCTACTGCTGACCAATTCGCGGCACCTGGGTCAGTGCTCGAGATTCGCGACGAGACTTGGTTGGTCACGCGTACCGAGCGCGCCACTGACGGATGGTTCGTCGAGGTGCAGGGTCTGAGTGAACTCGTCCGGGGCACTCGAGCCACGTTCTCCACGGCGCTGGACACGATCACGCCCCTTGACCCGGAGCAGGCGACGGTCACGATCGACTCAAGCCCTGGGTTCAAAAAATCTCGACTGTGGCTGGAGGCAACTGCTCGAAAGACGGCCGTTCCGATGAGTGAAGAGGGGCTCACCGTCTCCACGGAGGCGCTCGCCGATTCATTGCCCTATCAACTCTCCGCGGTCCGCAAGGCGCTGAGCCGAGACAACCTCCGCCCCCGGATTCTATTGGCCGATGCCGTGGGACTTGGCAAGACGTTGGAGATCGGCATGATCTTGGCCGAGCTGGTGCGCCGCGGCCGTGGCGAGCGCATCCTCGTCGTCACGCCCCGCCACGTTCTTGAGCAGATGCAGTTTGAGTTGTGGACCCGCTTCGCTCTGCCGTTCGTGCGCCTGGACTCGCTCGGTATCCAGCGTGTGCAGCAGAAACTGCCGGCCAACCGCAACCCCTTCACCTACTTCAAGCGGGCGATCGTCTCCATCGACACCCTCAAGAGCGACCGGTATCTCGCCCACCTGGAGAAGCAGCACTGGGATGCGGTGGTCATCGACGAGTCCCACAACGTCACCAACGACGCGACCCAGAACAACCGACTTGCTCGTCTGCTCAGCAGCCGCAGCGACGCGCTGATCCTGGCCAGCGCCACGCCGCACAACGGGAAGAAAGAGTCCTTCGCCGAACTCATCCGGATGCTGGAGCCCAGCGCCGTGACCCCGGAGAACGACCTGATCGAGTCCGAGCTGGCGAGATTGATCGTTCGGCGACACCGGCACAGCCCCGAGGTCGCCGAAGTCGTCGGCGCCGACTGGGCCGAGCGGCTGGAGCCTAACAACGTCCTGGTCGATGCCAACCCCGCCGAGAATGCCGTCGCCGAGGAGCTAGAGCACACCTGGCTGCATCCTGAGGCCGGCGCATCGCCGTACTCCGGCAGCAACTCGCGCCTCTTCCCCTGGACCTTGGCCAAAGCATTCCTCAGCAGTCCGGCCGCTCTGCAGACCACAGTGAGTGAGCGGCTGAAGCGACTGGAGAAGGACGATCACGTCGACTCAGCCAAGGAACGTGCCGCACTGGCCACCCTGGGGGATCTAGCTGTCGACAACCTGGCCCAAGGAAGCGCGAAGTACGACGCACTCCTCCAGCACCTCAAGGGCGTGGGAGTGAACGGTAAGTCGACCGAGCGGGCCGTGATCTTCGCCGAACGCGTCAGCACCCTCGGGTGGCTGCGCGACTGCCTCACGCGCGATCTCAAGTTGAAGGACGGGCAACTCGAGATCCTGCATGGCGGCATCAGCGACGTCGAGCAGCAAGTAATCGTTGAGTCGTTCAAGCAGGAGTCCTCGCCGATTCGGATCCTGGTGACCGGTGACGTGGCCTCCGAAGGCGTGAACCTGCACCTGCAGTGTCACCAGCTCATCCACTTCGATATCCCCTGGAGCCTGATCCGCATCGAGCAGCGCAACGGCCGCATCGACCGTTACGGCCAGAAGCACAACCCGCAGATCACCACCCTGCTGCTCAACCCCTCGACCACGAAGTTCGGCGGAGACATTCGGGTCCTGCAACGGCTCGTCGCCAAGGAGCATGAAGCTCACCAAGCACTCGGCGACAGCGCCTCCTTGATGGGCGAATACACGGTCAAGGCGGAAGAGGACGCGATCCGTGAGGTGCTAGCCGGACGCAAGAACCTCGATGACGTCGTGCGCAGCGTCGACGACGTCGCTGAGGACGATGGCTTGGACGGGATGCTGGCCCGCCTGATGGCGATGGGTACAGCCGAGGACGCCTCCTCCCAAGATGCGACTGCCGTTGTTGGTGACTCGCATCTGGCCGTCTACACGGATGACGTCGCGTTCCTCGAGGACGCTCTGGCGCTGGCCTTCACCACCCCTTCGGCAACACCGAAGGGTGGAGGTGTCTCCTGGCGTGCTCACCCCAACCAGGGGCTGGTTGAGTTCGCGCCCAGCGCAGACCTGCGACAACGCCTTGAGGTCCTGCCCCAGTCCTACCTGCGGGACCGCAAGGTGACCGAGAAGTTGATACTGGCCACCACCCCGCTCAGCGGCAACCGAGCTCTCACCAGTGCCCGCTCTGCGGAGAGCACCTCCCTGTGGCCCGAGGCGCACTTCCTCTCACCCCTGCACCCTTGCTTGGAGTGGGCAGCGGATCGAGCCCTGGAGTCCCTGGGCCGCAACGAGGTGTACGCCGTCGAAGGGTCCGGATCGGACATCGCTCTCCTGCTTCAAGGCACGCTCACCAACAAGCGTGGCCAGGTAGTGGCGTCCAGCTACATCACAGCCACTTTTCTGGACGCTCAATCGTTCGAAACGGCCTTCGCTCAACAGCACACGTCTATGCGTGAGGCGTTGAAGTCCATCGGAGCCCTGGATCACCAGGTGAACCGCAACGCGCTGCTCGACCACGTCGAGTTGGACCGGTTCATCAAGCCGGGAGTCCGGGCCGCCCGTGGAGCCCTGGACAACCTGGCGGACATTGCGGCGACCGACGTCGAGACCCGGGTGGAGCAGTGGAACAACCGAGTCCACGAATGGCAGGCCAACGCCGATCAGCTAGCTCAGCGACTCGAGATCAAATCCCGCCGGATGCGTGTGGACGAGGAAGAGTCGATGGTGAAGACCATGCTTCCCGACCAACGATCCGTGCGGCCGCTGCTGCTTGTGGTCCCCGTCGAGGAAGGAAACGCCTGATGGTTGCTACCAGTCCCAGCACCTCCACCAAGACCGACGCGATCGTGGTGGGCGAGAGCTGGATCAGCGAGCACTACTTCACCACCGACGCTACGAAAGAATCTTTCAAGGCGCGAGTGATCGCCCGCCGCAAGGATTGGGATGCCGCAAAGTCCGAGGGCGAGGAGACACCGCGCAGCAGATTCACCGCCGCTCGCGCCGAACTGCTCAACACCTTTGCTCGGCTCGACCCGGAGGCAGATAGCGCCACCGTCATGGCGCGCGAGGTTTCTGCCCGGCTTCGGGACATCCTCGGGTATCACCGCATCGGCCGCGCACACACCACGACGGGACCCCTCACCATCGTGCGCGCCGCGACGCTCCCTGAAGGCAACAGCCTCGCGATCGTTGATGCCAAGCCCGCTCAGTCGATCGAGGCCCTGCTCGACAAGAACGCCTCCACGCTGGCCGAACCCTTCTGGCTAGACGAGAAGACGGAGATCACTTCCGTCGCCCGGCTACTCTCCACGTTGTTCGTCTCCGACGACCACAAACCGGACTTCGTTCTGGTGATGGCCGGCCACCTTCTGCTCATTGCCGAACGCAGCAGGTGGCCTGAGGGCCGCTACTTGGCCCTGGACCTGCAACTGGTGTGTGAGCGCAACGACGCCAAGTCTGGGGGCGAAGTCGACCGTGCACTTGCCTGCATCAGCGCCGACTCGCTGGCGCCGAATGCCGACGGCGATATCTGGTGGACCGAGATCCTCTCTGAGTCGGTGAAGCACACCGTGGGTGTCAGTAAGGACCTGCGAGAGGGGGTCCGACTCTCGATCGAGATCATCGCCAACGAGGTCGTCCGCCGCCGTGCGGCGCAAGGCCTGGAGCCGCTGCCCGGCCTCGAGGCGCAAACGCTGGCCAAACAATCCCTGCGCTTCCTCTACCGAATCCTGTTCCTGCTCTACGCCGAGGCTTCTCCTGAGCTGGGCGTGCTGCCTGCGGGAGCCCCGGAGTACGACCAGGGCTACAGCTTGGATCGGCTTCGCGAACTCACCCTCGTGGATCTGCCCACACAGCGCTCGCAATCCGGTCGCCACCTCTACGAATCTCTCGCCGTTCTGTTCCGGTTGGTCGACCAGGGCCACGACCCATCCAACGCGTTGGTTGAGGTGCGAGCGCAGCGAGCCTCGAAACCTGGTGACGAGGGCTCTCAAGCCGACCCACAAAACCCGAAACCACTAGAAGCCGCGATTCCGGGCCTCACCTTCCGTTCCCTGCGGGCGGACCTCTTCACACCCCAGGCCACGGCCCACATCAACGAAGTCGGGCTTGGCAATGCGGCGCTGCAACAGGTGTTGCGTCACTTGTTGTTGAGCAAGGAGACGAAGGGCCGCGACCGTGGCTTCATCTCCTATGCCGAGCTGGGGATCAACCAGCTGGGAGCGGTCTATGAGGGACTGATGTCCTACACCGGCTTCTTCGCCGAGGACGATCTCTACGAGGTGGCGAAGGATGGAAACGCTGAGAAAGGCTCATGGGTCGTCCCGGTCCACCGGGCCGACGGCATCGCGGACAAGGACTACGTCACGAAGCAGGACGACGTCACCGGCGAGGTCACGCCGATCCTGCACGAGCGTGGGTCCTTCGTCTTCCGCTTGGCCGGCCGGGAGCGGCAACAATCGGCGTCCTACTACACCCCCGAGGTGTTGACCCGGTTCGTTGTCTCTCAGGCTCTGGAAGAGTTGCTCGACCAGGACGGCCACACGACCTCCGCAGCGGAGATCCTCCAACTCACCATCTGCGAGCCTGCCCTGGGTTCGGGCGCCTTCGCGATCGAGGCCGTCCGTCAGCTCGCCGAGGAATACCTCAAGCGACGCCAGGCCGAGCTTGGGCGACCAATCGACCCGGACGCCTACCCTCGGGAACTGCAGAATGTGAAGGCCTACTTGGCTTTGCACCAGACCTACGGCGTCGACCTCAACGCCACCGCCGTCGAGTTGGCGGAGATATCCCTGTGGTTGGACACGATGGTGGAGGGACTACAAGCCCCCTGGTTCGGACTGCATCTGCGCCGCGGCAACTCTCTGATCGGAGCACGCAAAGCGGTCTTCACCCGCAGCCAAGTAGAAGACAAGTCCTGGCTCAAGGCGGTCCCCAAGCCGGTAGTCCGGGGATCGGCCTCCCCGGACGAAGCATCCGCGATCACCGGTCGAATCCCACACTTCCTCCTGCCCGCCGACGGATGGGGTGCGGCTGCCGAAGTCGGCAAGGACATCAAGGTCCTCGTGCCCGACGCGGTGAAGCGCCTAAAAGACTGGCGGAAGACCATGTGGGCGAAGCCCACCAAGAAGCAGGTTGATCGTCTCGTCGAGTTGGGCGAGCGGGTCGAACGTCTCTGGGAGATCGCCAGCAAGCGCCTCGAGATCGCCAACGAGCAGATTCGCCGCGACATCCCCCTCTGGGGAAACCCCGCTGCTCCGATGGTTGAGGTGCGAGGAGCGCCAGCGACGAACCTCGAAACCCCTGAGGCGCAGAAACAAAGCCAACCCCGCCACGTCACCCGCGAAGAAATCGAAGCCTCCCTCGCCGACGTCGACGGCGCCTACCGTCGACTCCGGCTCGTCATGGACGCATGGTGTGCCCTGTGGTTCTGGCCGCTCACCGAGGACCCGGACGACGGTGGTGTCGCACCACCCACCCTGGAGGAGTGGTACGACGCGTTAGGTCAGATCCTCGGCGGCAACACCATGAGCAAGGGTCAAGCCAAGAAGGGCGACGACACCCTCGACTCAGCGACGACCTGGGACACCTTGGGTGACCTCGAGGACAATGACCGCATCTACGCTGGAGCCAAGCGATTGGAGGAGGTCGACGCTGCGCACCCTTGGCTCGATGTTTGTCGTGACATCGCCGTGCAGCAAGGCTTCTTCCACTGGCATCTCGACTTTGCGGAGGTCTTCGACCGGGGAGGGTTCGACCTCCAGGTCGGGAACCCGCCATGGGTTCGCCCGACCGCAGACGTTCCGGCGCTCTTGGCCGAGGGCGACCCATGGTGGCAGCTCGCAGCGCGACCAAGTCAAGCCACTATCGAGAAACGCATGGAAGGAACGCTGACACTTCCAGGAATCCGCGCGCTAGTCGTCGACGGAACGGTCGATGTCAACGTGACATCTGAGTTCGTGGGTTCAGTGCAGTTGTATCCGCACCTCAAGGGACTGCAACCTGACCTGTACCGGTGCTTCATGGAGCAGACGTGGCGCCACCAATCAGCGAGTGGTTCGATCGCCCTGATTCATCCAGACTCACATTTCACCGATGCTAAGGCGCGTCCGCTCAGGCGAGAAACCTACCTTCGCATTCGACGACACTGGTATTTCCACAATGCTCTCAAACTGTTCGAGGTAAGCGACCATGTGAAGTACGGGGTCCACGTCTATGCCGGGCGACTTTCTGCCGCAAGGTTTCTGACTGCCTCGTCTCTTTATCACCCGGACACCGTGGAGCGGTCATTCGATCACGATGGCTCAGGTAGTGAACCAGGAACGAAGGACGCGGATGGCTACTGGGACCTGAGGCCGCATCGGAACAGAATCGTTCGTGTAGACGCCGGCACCCTGAGAACGTGGCATGCACTGATGGACGATGAAGATGCGTCGCCGGAGGAAGCCGCGATGGTCTACACGGTGAACACGGCGGCAGCCGCTGCACTAGGAAAATTGTCGTCCGCGGCGAGGGTCTCAAGCATGGGCATGAGCTTCTCGTCGGGGTGGCACGAGAAGGGGGATCGCGCCAAGGGGTATTTCGTGAGCGAATGGGGGCAGCCCGCAGCGTGGAAGGAGGTGATTCTGCAGGGTCCGAACTTCCATGTAGCGACCCCCTTTAACAAGTCACCCAATCCGACGATGCTGCACAATCAGGATTGGGCGGCTGTCGATCTAGAGCGGCTGTCCCCTGACTCCATTCCGGTGACCTCATACAAGCCGCGTGGAGATCGGGCGAAGTACGACCGCGACTACACCCACTGGGGCGACGACCGGGACGTCCCGGCTCGGGATCACTACCGGGTGGCTTGGCGCGGTATGGCCGCCAACACGGGTGAGCGCACGCTCATTCCGGCGCTCATACCGCCTGGAACAGCCCACATCAACGGGGTCTTCTCGATGGGTGGTGGTGAGAGCAACCGATCCATAGGGCTGGTGCTGGGGGTGATGGGCAGCCTGCTTAGCGACTTCCTCGTGCGGGCTGTTCCGAAGAGCGGAATCTATCAAGGCTCTTTCGAACGCCTTGCCATGGTGCCGACTGATCACGGACTCTGCGGTCACTTGCTACTTCGAACCCTGCGCCTTAACTGTCTAACGGACGCGTACGCGGATCTATGGGCCGAGGTCATGACCGACGTCGATCCCCCCGATGGTTGGACAGGCGGGCCGGACTATCCGGGACGCTCGCAACTGACTGACGTGACGCCGACCTGGACGCCCGAGGTCCCTCTACGTCGCGCTTCAGATCGTCGCCAAGCCCTCGTCGAGATCGACGCGCTGGTCGCCCTCATGCTGGGGCTAAGCGCTGACGAACTGTGCACGATCTACCGCACTCAATTCGCGGTCCTTTACGGCTACGACCGCAACAAGTATCTCTTCGACGCGAACGGGCGAGAGGTTCCGAACTCGGTGCTCACGGCTTGGCGCAAGCGTGGTCTCGACAAGCTCGACCAACCAAGTGTTGGCATGCCGGAGGAGGAACGGACGGCGATCAACCCGTCCGGCAACTCCTACGTCTACGAGTTGCCGTTCGTGACATTGGACCGCGAGGCCGACATGCGCACGGCGTACTCCCACTTCGAACAGGTCCTCGCGGACCGAGAGGCAGGATCTTGATGCACCCTTCCGATGTGGAGCGATGGAGAGCCAAGCTCGATCAGATCGAGGCCGCGGCGCTCGCTGACCCTGAGATCCAGGAGATCTGGGCGGATCGTGACCGGAACCGGCCGGCTCGCAAGGCTGCAGCCCGGGCGATTGTGGAAGAGTTCATCGCCTCCCGAGACTTCGACGCCTTCCGGGCGGCCACGGATGCCTGGGCGCGTGAGGGAGAGCCTTACATGGGCTTCCGCGGCTACGGGCAGATGTGGCTGAACCAGGTGGGCGCCAACATGCCCGACGACCCCGAGGTTCTGGATGTGCTGGTGCGCGCCTTCACCACTCCCGAGTCCATCGAGGGAGCGATGCGACGCTTCGAAGACGTCGCTCGGGTCACCCGGGACCTCTCATCGAAAGGTCAGCCCGCGGTCGGTCGCATCCCCTTCGTGCTGTCGCTCTTCTGGTCGATGGACGTTTCGGCTGACCCGGCTTGGCCCTGCCTGTGGACCAGTGCTCCCGAGCGCATGTCCCAACTCGGCTGGGTCTCCTCGTGGAACAACGCCGAGCGCTATCCGCCGTTCGTGGAGGCGGCCAGGACGTTCTGTCCGGACGACGTAGATCGGTTTGACCGGTTGATGTGGGTACTCACCGAGCATCATCGTTTCGTGGGAGTCAACCCGACCCTGGGAGAGATGTGCCAAGAAGCTGCTGGCCTCCTGGTTGCGGCGACGTCTGGGTCCGGCTACCGAGATGAGGAGGAGCGGGAGAGGGCCAGGTCGCTGGCGGAGCAGATCAAGGGCGACTTGGTGCTGGCGGCCGAAGGCCTGCATCAGGAGCTCAACGAGATCGTGGCGATGGAGTTGGAGGTGCCCAAGTCCTCCACCAGGATCTCCTTCGACTCCGACGCTCCCTACCGGGCAGACGGGTACGCCGCCTGGACGCTTCCGGGCGGCATGTCGGCACCAGGTTTCCGCCTGTGGGCGACCAAGTCGGGGTTGGCCATCGGGGTGTACGGGGGATGGGACAGCGCAGCGACCGGGAAGGCCGTAACCCAAGCCGCCGAAGTCACGGCGGCGAAGATGGCAGAAGCACTCCCCGTGGCATGCAACTTCTTCGACGTTCGACCGCACAAGAGTGGTGATCGACTCCAATCGACCGCGAGCTTCTCCGGCGGAGAGGTTTTCGCCGGCCGACTGTGGAACTGGGCCGATGTGCCCGAGGGCCTCACGCTTCGCACCGCGATCACCGAACACGCCGCGGAGCTCCTACCCGTCCTGAGGGCGGTAATCGACGAGCGAAGCGCGGCGTCGGACGTCCCACCTGAACTCAGCAACGAGATCGTGGAACAGCTGGCCCGATACAAGGTCGAGCGGCCCTACCCCAATGATAAGGACCCGTGGCAAGAGGCTCAGCGCCAAGAGTTCGCACAAGATCTCGCTGCGGAAGCGCTCAGCGAACTTGAGCTGGGGCGAATGCGTCTGATGATCGCTTCGCGCTATGGCGGAACCGGGAATCAGTCCGGGTTGAACAAGACCCTGAGCGCCATGGATGCTGTCGAGTTCGAGACCTTTGCCGAGAAGCTACGAGAAATCTTGTGGGGCGAGGGAGATCTCGTTGAGCGAATCGATCGTGGACTCGACTCGAACGATCTAGGCGTCAAGGGCCTGGGTGAGACCATGCTGCTGAAGCTTTTCGCGATCACCCAACCCGAGCGCTTCCTCGCAACGTTCCCCCTGAACGGCAATAGCGGCAAACTCGCCATGCTGAGGCGCCTAGGACTGGAAGAACCCGACTCAGCGTTGAGCGTCGGCCAGCGTCATGTGGCGGCCAACGACGCTTTGCGCGCTGCCCTGGAACCGCTGCTCCCGAATGATCCTTGGGGGCAGACGCAGTTCGCCTACTGGTTGCTCGAGAACTCTCACGAGGATGAGTCGGTCGACGATGAGGACAGGATCGCCACTGCCGCGGCTGATCTACTCGTGTCCGAAACGTTCCTGCACGAGATTGATGCCCTGCTCAGGGAGAAGGGGCAGCTGATCTTCTACGGTCCGCCGGGCACCGGGAAGACCTTCATCGCAGACCGCTTCGCCGAAGCGCTGCAGCCCGACCCCACCCGTCGGATGGTGGTGCAGTTCCATCCCTCCATGTCTTACGAAGACTTCTTCGAGGGCTACCGTCCCGACCTCGGTGATGGAGGCCAACTCACCTACACCTTGCGAAAGGGGCCCCTAGCGCTGATGGCGGAGATGGCCGAGAAGTCGTCGGGCCTGCCGCACGTGCTGATCATCGACGAGATCAACCGAGCCAACCTGCCTCGGGTCTTCGGTGAACTGCTGTACTTGCTGGAGTACCGCAACAAGGCCGTGCGTACGGCCTACCGCCCCGATGAGCCGTTTCAACTGCCCAAGAACCTCTACATCATCGGCACGATGAACACTGCGGACCGCTCCATCGCGATGGTCGACGCCGCACTGCGGCGCAGGTTCCACTTCATCCCGTTCATGCCGCATGAGGGCGAGATGGCGTCGTTGTTGTCGGACTGGCTGATCAAGCACCACGAGCCGGCCTGGGTGGCGGGCCTCGTCGATCAGGTCAACAGCCGTCTTCGGCACCTGTTAAAGGGACCGCACCTCCAAGTGGGGCACAGTCACTTCATGGTCCGTAAGGAGGCCGGCGCCACGACCATACTGACCGATCAGCGGCTTCAGCGGATCTGGGACTACGACATCTATCCCTTCATCGAGGACCAGCTTTACGGACGACCGAACGATCTGGCCCAATTCGGGTGGGCGAAGGTCTATGCCGACTTCGGGCCGGCGTCCGCGAGCGGGGTGGACGCCCAAGCTGAACAAGAGCTGGCCGAGACGAGCGTCGATGAGTCCGCCCACTGAGGTCAGCCTGGCGGAGTACGAATCCTCCGATCCGTTGGATCTGGATGAGGCTCATCTCGCTCTCCTGACGAGCCTACCTCCGGGGCAGATCGAGGTCCGGTCCGCGGGTGCTGCGGGCAGCTATCGCCTCCGTGCCACGTCGTACGTCGGCACCATCGTGCTGCCCGGTCTGACCGTCCGGGTGCGACCCAAGGTCAAAGACCTGAGAACGGTGCTGATGATGTTCACCGCCTCGGCAGGGTTGGTGGATTGGGGTCTGGACGATGTCGGCTACGCAGGGGCCGACCTCGTCGACGGCATCGCCGAGTTGGTCCTTCGATCCAGCGACGCCGCCACGCGACGTGGGTTGGTCCACGGATATCGCGAGACCGAGGAACGCCTGCCGGTCCTGAGGGGGCGGCTGCGAGTCCAGGAGATCGCCGCCCGTCCGTGGGAGGCGTGGCCGGTCCCATGCCGCTTCGATGACTTCACCGCGGACGTCCCCGAGAACAGGGTGATGCTCGCCGCAGTACGCACGATTGGACGCTGGGCCGCGGACCCTGCCATCCGTCGCAGCGTGAGCCAGCTGCTGATGCGTTTCGGAGAGGTGGGGGACTCAGCGGTGCCTCTCCTCGAATGCGACCTCATCCAAGAGTCCCCGCTCAACGACCACTACGGGCCCGCACTGAAACTGTGTCGTCTGGTCCTCGAAGGATTGGGCCTCACCCACGCGGCAGGTGGACTCGAAGGACGCTCGTTCCTGGTGAACATGAACGACCTCTACGAACGCTGGGTCGGTGCCGAACTCACCAGACGCTTGTGGCCGGACCTGGAAGTTGAGGAGCAGGACCGCACCGCCCTGAGCACCAAGGGCACCGTCCTGATGAAACCCGACCTGGTCTTCCGGCGGGACGGCCAGATCGTCTTCGTGGCCGACCTGAAGTACAAACTCACCGCCAGCGGAATCGGGAAGGGGAGCGACTACTACCAACTGCTGGCCTACGCGACGGTCCTCCGGCTCAACCGGGGCCTGCTGATCTACTGCCAGTCAGAGGAGACCCCTGACCGACAGATCACCGTGGCCGGGGGCGGCCAGCACCTCCACACCCACTCGCTCCCCTTAGCCGGAGCTTGGACAGCTGTAGAGGCTGGGCTGGATGAGTTGGCCACGTCGATCCGGCATCTCGCGAGCTTGAGCGGTTACGGTGCCGACCATGGGTGAACTCCTGCCGTCATTGGCAGCTGATGGTGTGCGGTCCGGTCTGCTCGACTTCTTGGAGACGACCTTCGCCCTCTCCGACGACGACGCGCGGCTAGCCCTCCAAGAGTTCCTTCGGGATCCTCGCGACGGCATCTTCAAGGGCCCCTATCTACGCACCCGGTTGCCTTTTAGGCCGGCCGCCGAGGGGTGGCGCGACACCCTGGGGTGGCACCCGATCGACGAAGCGAAGCCCGGAGCTCCGGGCAGCTTCCCGCCCTACGGGCACCAGGCAGAAGCCTTCGCACGACTCAGCTCCGCCAACCTGGGAGACGACAAACCTGCACCGCTGCCCACCCTGGTGACCACGGGCACCGGATCAGGAAAGACCGAGGCCTTCCTCTATCCGATCCTCGATCACGTGCTGCGAGCCAAAGCCAGCGGAGTCGGGGGGATGAAGGCCCTGATCCTCTACCCCATGAACGCGCTCGCGAACGATCAGGCGCAGCGCTTGGCTGAGCTGATCACATCCCTGCCCGCACTCGGGGGAGTCACCGCAGGATTGTTCACCGGCCAGCAGGGACCTCAGCGGACCAAGGTGACGGCAGACGGGTTGATCACCGACCGGCATGTGATGCGCAGCAGTGCCCCGGACATCTTGCTCACCAACTACAAGATGCTCGACCAGATGCTGTTGCGACGAGCCGACGCCGCAATTTGGGAGCAGAGCGCGACGTCGCTGCAGTACCTCGTGCTTGATGAGTTCCACACCTACGACGGAGCCCAGGGCACCGACGTTGCCATGCTCCTGCGGCGTCTCGGACTCACCTTGCGAGCACACGGTGCCAGCGGGGATACGCCCTTGGCGCAGGTCACCCCGATCGCCACCTCCGCGACCCTCGGAGACAAGGGTGACCCGGCTGCGATGCTGGAGTTCGCCAGCCTTGTTTTCGGTCAAGAGTTTCCTGTCGAAGCGGTGGTCACTGAGTCTCGACTCGGCATCGAGGAGTGGATTGCCCAAGCAAGGCCTCCGGAGGGAAACCCGAGGCCCCAGACCGGTCGCGATCTCATCGACGACGTCAACGCCGCGGTCGAAGCGTTGGGCCCGGATCCCGAAGCCGAGAAGCTCTCCGATGCGGTGATCGAGCGGCTGTACGACCCAGTCGTCGAGGGAAGCGCGGACGCTGACCTGCTGCGATCGCACCCGATGACGCGCGCTGTGCTGGAGCACTCACAAGATGCCGTTGACCTCCGAGACCTTGCTGAGACGCTGTTCCCCGCGTCGAGCATGAGCCTGGAGCTTCGCACCCAGTTCCTCTCGGCGTACGCAGGGGCACTGAGCCACGTGCGCAAGGTGGCGGGGCGTTCGATGCCCTCCGTGGAAGTGCATCTGTGGGTGCGGGAGCTGACCCGCATCGACCGGGAAGCCGTGTCGGCCGACCCCACGTTCTGGTGGTCCGACGATGGCTCAGCGCCGTTGGGTGTCGACGACGACGATCGAAGCCACGGCTCAGTGTTCCCCGCGGTCTACTGCCGACACTGTGGACGCTCGGGCTGGGGCGTGGCACTGTCTCCAGCCGATGTCAGCACGCTGGACACCAGCGACACCGACATCCGTCGCGGCCACGCCAACGGGGAAGCACGCTTCCGTCCCCTGCTGTTGGCCTCCCGGGAGGGTGACCAAGCCCTAGAGGACCACGGCACCGACGCGACCCAGCCAGCGTTCGACAACCTGCGTTGGTTCGACGTGAACCAACGACGACTCCTGGCCAAACCTCCCGCCGATGAGCAAACCCGCCGCGACGGCTCGGTGTTGCCCGTGCTCACACACGTGGACTCAGAAGCCGATGAAGCCTCCAAGAAGGACTTCTGCCCAGCCTGCCAGCAACGGGACGGGATTCGCTTCCTCGGCTCGGCGGTCGCCACCCAACTCTCCGTAGGGCTCTCCACACTCTTCGGCAGTGTGAACCTCGATCAGTCCGAGAAGAAGACGCTGGTGTTCACCGACAGTGTCCAAGACGCCGCCCATCGGGCCGGGTTCGTACAGAGCCGCTCCCACAGCCTGACGGTCCGCTCGATGTTGCGCCAAGCCGTCGGCGATGAGCCACGATCGCTGGACCTCCTGGCCGAGCGCGTCATCCAACAGGCAGGAGACAGCGCCGATCTACGCTTCCGCATCCTGCCGCCCGACCTTGCCGACAAGGATGAGTTCCGACCGTTCTGGCAAGCGAAAACCCTCAAAAAGGTCCCCCAGCCCGTCCTGAGCCGGGTGCGGAAGAGGATCTCATTCGACGCCGTCGTGGAGTTCGGACTCCAGTCGCATCTGGGCCGAACTCTCGAGATGACAGGAAGCTTGGCTGTCGAGGTCGAAGCAAGCAGAGGGTTCATGCTCGCCGCGGCGAAGAAGGCGATCAAGGACGGTAGCGGCGAGGCACTCCCGGTCGAAGCCGACGACACCCGCCTGGTGGCGTGGGTGCGCGGCGTCCTGGAGAGGATGCGGGAGCGCGGCTCGATCGAGCACGTCTGGTTGCAGAAGCTGATTCAAGAGGACGGCGCCCGCCACTTCATCTGGCGGGGGCGACCGAAGTCGCAGGGCATGCCCGCCTTCCCGATCGGCCGAACCGCACCGGCCTTCCCCAGAGTCGGGCCGAAGTCGGCGATCAAGGAGAACGTCCTCGACCCGGTCACCGCACCGCAAGGTTGGTACGCACAGTGGGCGATGCGCGTCCTGCACGTCAACGCCAGTGAAGGAGCGGTGCTCTCCCGACTGCTCCTGAAGCGACTTGCGGAGCAGGAGATCATCCTGAGCGTCACCAACAAGGGCGGAGCCGAGGTCTACTCAATTCCGCAGGACAAGGTCGTCGTCGCTCCCATCGCCGACCGCGACTTACAGGACCGCCGAGCCCGGTTGATCTGCCGCACCTGCAAAGGGGTGGTGCCTGGCACCACGACCGTGGTCAATCAACTGGACGGCGCACCGTGTCTGGTCACTCGCTGTCAGGGCGTCCTCGAGCGCGACGAAGGCGATCCGAAGAACTTCTACCGCCGATTCTTCGCCGCCAAGCAGATCCAGCGCGTTGTCGCTCGCGAGCACACCTCACTGCTCGACGACGTGGTTCGTCAGCGCTACGAAGATGGCTTCAAGGAGCGCATCGACGACCCGGCCGCCCCGAACGTTCTGGTGGCCACCCCCACCCTGGAAATGGGTATCGACATCGGGGACCTGTCGACGGTGATGCTGGCCTCGTTGCCTCGGACGGTGGCGTCGTACCTCCAGCGCGTGGGCCGCGCCGGACGGCTCACGGGCAGTGCACTCAACCTCGCGTTCGTTTCGGGTCGCGGCGAGCAGCTGCCTCAGTTGGGACAACCGACCTCGATGATCAACGGGAAGGTCCGTCCCCCTGCGACGTACCTCGACGCGGAGGAGATTCTGCGCCGACAGTACGTCGCCGCCCTGGCCGACCGGCAGGCCCGCAACTCAGCCGGCGTCCACCCCGAGCGCACGTCCACTGCGTTGGGATCGATGGAGCCTGAGAGCTATCTCTACGCGCTGGCCACGGACGCTGAGGCGTCGTCATCTCAGGACGATGGGCATCTCGCCGAGTTCCTGGCGTGCTTCCCCAGCCTTGCGAAGACGAGCATCAACTCCCTGCGTGAGTGGGTGACCCCGGTTGGCGACACATCCCTGACCAGCCCCATGGCTCAGCGGCTTATCGCTGAGTCCCAACGCTGGCACAAGCGCCTCGAAACGCTCGGGCATCGCATCACGCAGATCGAGGCGTCGATCCCGAGCCTGCTGGCGGCAGCCGAGTTGCCCTTGGCCTCGGACGACGACAAAGACGCCTATCGCAGCGCTCAGGCATCCCTCGGTCTCGCCAAGAAGCAGCGAGCCGAGCTGACGTCGGAGTACTGGATCAGTGCGCTTGAGGAGGCAGGGATTCTGCCGAACTACACGCTGCTCGACGACAGCGTCACCCTCGACATCGGGCTGTCCTGGATCGACCCGGACTCCGGGGAGTACGCCACCGAGAACGTCTCCTACTCACGCAACGCGGCACTCGCTCTTCGAGAGTTCGCGCCCGGCGCCACGTTCTACGCAGGAGGCACCCGAGCAGAGATCAACACAGTTGACCTCGGCAACGGCGGCGAAGCCGTCCGGGAGTGGGTGTTCTGCCCGACTTGCGGCTACAGCCTTGACCTGACCGATGGGGCCCAGGTGCCCCACTCGTGCCCTCGCTGCGGGAACAACGCGATTGCCGACGTCGCTCAGCGGCTTTCGGTTGTCGAACTCAGTCGGGTCTCCTCCTCGATGAGGCGCGACGAAGCGGCCATCGACGACTCCCGCGACGATCGGGTGCGGGAAGCCTTCGAGGTCATCACCACCGCGGACTACATGCCATCGGACGTGCAGAGTCAATGGTTCGTGAAGTCCCACGGCTTCGGTGCCAAGCACGTGACGAATCTTCGCCTTACCTGGCTCAACGTCGGCCGGTCCGCCGGACACGGCTTCACCCGCTTCATCGCGGGGAACGAAATCGGCCCGGAGCTGTTCCGAGTTTGCTCGGAATGCGGCCAGGTCGATAGGACCGCCAACCGCAACTCGAAATACGAACACCGCCCCTGGTGCTCACTACGTGAAGCGCCAGAAGAAGTGGACGTCTCGATCGCACTGAGCCGGACCTTGCACACCGAGGGGTTGGTCCTACGACTTCCCCCGATGGTGTCAGTTGGCTCGAGTTTCGCGGTGCCCTCGTTGGCTGCAGCGATCAAACTGGGTTTGCGGGAACACATTGGTGGAGCGCCTGACCACTTGGCGATGGAGATGATCGTCGACCCACACCTCTCGGATGGCACTGAGAACGCCGACGCCTTGTTGATTCACGATTTAGTACCGGGGGGAACGGGTTACCTGGCGGACCTCAGCGACCCGGAGAACCTCTACAAGATCCTGTGGGGCGCCTACTGGGTGATCCGGGACTGTGAATGCGCGGCGCAAGGGAGGGTCGCCTGCCACCTCTGCTTGCTTCCCTTCGCTGGCTACGGCCAGAGCAAACTCGTTTCGCGGGTCGAAGCCGAACGCGTGCTGCTCGACATTCTGCGCTCCGGGGTCCCGAGCGACGAGGAGCCGGACGTCTCTGGGGGATGGGATGTCACCGAAGAGGCGGGGCTCGCCTTCGACCCCGAATCCAAGATGGAGCAGAAGTTCCGACAGGTCCTCAAGGAGCGGCTCGACAAGCTCGGAGCCACGATCAAAGAGCACCCGGAGGCCAAGGGGGTGCGTCTAGAAATCACCCTAGGCGCTCGACGACAGTGGTCGCTAGAGCCACAAGTCAATGTGGGCTCAAGCAAGCCCGACTTCGTGCTGCGCTGCACCGACCCCAATGTGCCCCAGACGGCGATCTTCTGCGACGGCTGGAAGTTCCACGCCAGCCCCCAGCACAACAACCTCTCCGAGGACGCCCGTAAGCGGGAGGAGCTACGGGAGCTAGGACTTCTGGTGCTCGGATTCGCCTGGGCAGATCTGGATACCGACCCGACGCCACCGGACTGGTTCCTCGAAAAGTCAGTGCCCGAAGTGATGAAGGGCGCCGGGATCTCCCTGAAACCCGCGTTGGTCGCGTTGGTCCGCTCCGGGCCCCTCGACCAGTTGCTCAGCTGGATTCAGAACCCGGACCCCGAGGGTCTTGCCGACCTGGGCCGGGCGCTGCCATTCCTCTTCGCGCCCAAGGCGCAGACGCAGGGCCTATCAGGTCAACGATCTGACTTGGCCAAGGCTGCGGCAGACATCCTCGAGGGTCACCCCCCGGCCGGCAGCGGAGTGCCGGTGTGGGCCTGGCGCGAGGGTGGCCTGGTGGTGATGTCCCGGCTGAACCCGAAGAACAAAACGACCGAGATCGCCGTACTCCTGGACGACCGCGATGATTCTCTAGGCCCTGACTCTCGCAATGCCTGGCGTAGCTGGCTGCGAGTCAGCAACCTGCTGGCGTTGCGGAAGACCGGGACAACGGTGACCACCCTGAGTCGCGCAGGAGGCGCACGAGCTCCGCAGGCGGAGGCCGCTAGCGAGGCGCCCGCTGGTCTCAGGGGCTCCTGGGTCGCCCTGACGGAGGCTGCCACCGACGCAGAGCGCGAGGTCCTGCTCCTCCTGGCCGAGCACGCCCTGGAGCAACCGAAGTTGGGATTCGAGGTCGACGGACTCCCGCTGTCTGTGAGCTGGCCCGACAAGAAGATCGTCCTTGACCTTGATCTCACAGACGAGGACCGCGTAGACGTTCGAGCACACGGGTGGACCATCGTCCCCGGCCAGATTGACCAGTTGCGTGACGCCTTGGAAGGAAGTACCACCTGATGCCACAAGTGATTCTGACGACGGTCAAGGACGGCCAGCACGACGGGTCGATCCACAAACAAACGATGAGCTTTCTCTACAAGCTGGGGGTCAACGACGCCCAGCCCGGTCTGCACATCGAGCCCATCATGAACTCGGTAGACAGCCGCGTCAGAACCGGGCGCGTGAACGATATGTATCGGGCGGTTCTGTTCAAGGTCCAAGGCTCAGGACCCGAGGCCCACTACGTATTCACCGGTGTGTGGCCACACGACGAAGCGATCGCGATCGCCCAGTCAGCTGTCCTCAAGTCCAACCCGGTCAACGGCATCACCGAGATGCTCATCCAATCTGAATCGGAGCTCGACAAGCCGAAAGAAGACGACTTCTCGGTTGAACCTGCGACGGCGCCAGCACCACAGGACAAGCACTCGCTGCTTGAGTCGGTGAGCGCAGGAACGACGGTCGACTCACTCGTCGAGGCCCTCGGCCTGGACGCGGACCTGGCAACACGAGCGATGGCAGCATCCTCGGACGACGAGATCCTGAAGATCGCCGAGCATGTTGTCGAATGGCAAGGCATGGCGCTGCTGGACCTCGCGGCAGGCAAGACGATCGACGAAGCACGAACCACCCTCGGCTTGGACAAGCTAACCGGCGTCGACGACAGCTTGGACGAGGACGACCAGCTGATCGAGGGTATGAAGACGCCCGCGGCCAAGATGCAGTTCGCCTTCATCGAGGACCAAGAAGAACTGCGCGAGATCATCGAGGAGGGCGACTTCGCCAAGTGGCGCGTGTTCCTCCACCCCGAGCAGCGCAAGTATGTGGATGGTTCCTGGAACGGCCCCTACCGATTGTCGGGTGGGGCGGGCACAGGAAAGACAGTGGTGCTTCTGCACCGGGCGCGAAAGTTGGCGCAGCGCAGTCCGAAGTCACGCATCGTGCTCACCACCTATACGAAGAACCTCGCTGCTGACCTGAGTCGCAACCTCAAGCTCCTCGACCCGGACCTCCCCATCGCCAACGCATTGGGAGAACCGGGCATCTACGTCACGGGCGTCGATGCTGCCGCCGGCCGGGTCCTGGCCTTCGCATCGGCGTCGGAGAGGGATGCCGCTGTCGAAAAGGTGCTAGGGGTGGGCGGGAACCGAGCCACTAAACGCCCGGATGCCACCACGAGCGGCTGGCGCGAGGCGATTGAGGCAACGGGCGAGAAACTGCCGGCTGATCTTCGCAACCCAAGCTTCTTCGAGGCTGAGTACGCAGCGGTCGTATTGCCCGCCCGCATCACCACGCGGGAGCAATACCTCAAGGTTCGCCGTACCGGGCGTGGGGTTTCGCTCTCGCGGGGCCACCGTGAGGCAGTGTGGGAGACAATTAGCCACTTCCGAACCTCAGCAGCAGTAGAGGGTGTGGTCGACTTCCCCGAGGTGGCGGCGATCGCGGCCGAACTCCTCGCCGCCTCAGGCCCGAGGGCCGACCATGTGCTGGTCGACGAAGGCCAAGACCTCGCACCGTCGCAATGGCAGATGCTGCGGGGGCTGGCTCCCGAGGGGCCAGACGATCTGTTCATCGCCGAGGACCTACAGCAGCGCATCTATGGTCAACGCGTTGTCTTCAGTCGCCTTGGCATTAACATCGTCGGTCGCTCTCGCCGGCTGTCCCTCAACTACCGCACCACTCAGCAAGTGCTCCAGTTCGCGACCAGTGTTCTTGAGGGACTTCACGACCTGGGTCTTGAGGAAGAGGACACCGACGACAAGGGATATCGCTCGGCGCGCAGTGGGCCAGCACCCGAGAAGATCGGGGCCAAGTCGCTGACCGAAGAGTTGGACGCGGCAGCGACGCGCATCCAGGACTGGCTGGCGAACGACGTGGTCCCCGAAACGATCGGCATCCTGGTTCGCGACCAACAGGTCTCGAACCAGATCACAGCTGGATTGTCGGACCGTGGTGTGCAGGTCCGACAGATCACCAAACAGCAGGGGGAAGCCAAGGCGCCTCAGGTGATGACCATGCACCGGGCGAAGGGTATGGAGTTCTCCCGGGTGTTGATCTTCGGAGCCGACGCCGACTTGGTTCCGGCGGCGTATCTACTGAAGGGCGTGCCAGAAGGTGACCGTGAGGACCTGCTGCAGCGCGAGCGGTCGTTGTTCTACGTTGCTGCTACACGGGCCAGGGACGAGCTGGTGGTCATGTGGTCGGGGGACAGCAGTGAGTTCCTAGCGAGAGCCAGCCAATGAGAGATGTGTCCGCGGACTGCTGACCACCCGTGCCTCTTGGGCAATGAGTTGGGCTCTTCAGATAGAGCGCGCAGAGGCTGAGCTTCAGAAGCGGTCTCGCCGATAATCGCTTGCGCACTCGTCCCCGAGGAGGTCCCTCGAGTCGCCGCCCGATGTGGCCCCTAGCTCTTCCAACCTTTGGACTAGTGGCGTCCACTTATTTCCTTGCCTGTTGGGCAGGCGTTCATAGAGGTCACGGACAGCCGCGGCCAGGCGGCGATCTTCGTCGACTTCCAGCAGGCCTTCGAACCGTTGGTCGAGCAGCCACGAGGAGTCGCGTGTCGCGTGGTCGGCCACTCGATCTAAGAGAAGTTCCTGCGCGCGTCGACCGGGCATCCCCGAGGCCGCTTCGAGCTGAACCCAGTCCAGCTGCCCTTCCCAGAGGGCCGCACGGATGTCGTCCCCGTCCGTGTCGAGGACTGTGCCGTAGGTTCCGTGCTCTCCCCCTTGGTGTTCCTCGCGATAGGCCTGCACCTCATGGGCCAACCTGATGACGTTGTCGTCAGTCATCGAGACGCCTACCGCCAACAGTCGTCTGGTGAGGAGAAGGGACTGGAGGACAGCGGCGGAGGGACGGTTGGCAGCGTCATACCTGACCATGTGGCGACGGGTCAGGACGATGCGCTTCACGTGGTCGGGGTGGATATCTCCGTGGAGTTTGAGGATCCAGCGGTCGGCGCCGTGTGCCGAGTTCCACGGCATCACACTCGCGATCTCTCGCCCGGTGCCCTCGACCGCCTGCTCGTAAAGGAGGTCGTAGTTAGTGGTGACCACCTCATGACAGTCCAGGCTTGCCAGTAGAGCGTGGAGCAGCGATGGGTGGTCGGCCTTTCGGGCCCGCTCTGCGACGCGTCGCTGGAAGCCTTCCTTGTCCCTGCGTTCGATCAATTCCGCTCGATCAATCTCACTTGGCTTGTTATCGGGATAGCTGATTTCCAGATCCTGCTCCAGCATGTCCAGCAGTCCCTGCCAGGTGGGGAGCCCTGCCGCTGCGCTGACGCCCGCACCGAGGAGCAGGGCGAGCTGCCCGTTCCGGGCTGCGGTGCCCAACTCTCGGGCTAACTCCTCCAGCCGGGGTGGGAGCGTAACGGTGAGCCCACGCCTGGCGTACTGGGCTGCGGCAAAGACCGCCGGGTCGGGGGTCACGAGCACCACATCGAGACGCAGCTCGCGGGCTGCGTCCGTGAGTCCCTCGACGAGCATGCGCAGCACGTCGCCGCGGTCGGCGGAGTAACCCCCGCGACCTATGCCGATAACGGGGACGGCCACCAGTGGCAGTGAATCTGGGCCGCGCTTGGGTGGGTAGGCATCTCGTCGAATCTCGATCCGGCGCAGCGCTCCGATGATCCGTTCGAGAACCTGGTCGTAGGGGTCCATGCCGTTGCCGATGCTCACGGCCCAGACCCGGTCCGGTGCGGGCTTGATCCGGCCGTAGCCGCGCTCCTTCCACTTCAGAGGCAAGGGAGGGTTAGGCCCGACGAGGGAGGTCCAGACGGAAGTGAAGTGGTACGCCTGATCCACCGGGACCAGCGCGGCGTCGTGGATCACCGAGTCGATGCGTCCGTGGACGATGAAGAGGTGGCCCTCAGGTTCGGTCATCGGATGATTATGCCGCCGCTGGGCTGGCCTCGAACTCAGCGCGTGGTGCGGGGTAGCGGGAAGGGCCCCGCCTCCGGGTCGCTGTCCTTGCGCCTAAAAGGCTGAAACAGCTGCGCGGGACGCCCGCCGGTGTCGGATAGTTGGACCTCGCCGCGCGCGTCGGTGACGGGTTGCAGATAGGGCTGCATCCGACGGTTGAAGGTGTCGCGTTTGAGGGGCTCCCCGAGGACCGCCTCATGGACCTTGCGCAGTTGGCTGAGGGTGTAGGGCGGTCGGATGAGGTGGAGGGGATCCGGGGAGCGCTCGTAGCGGCGCCGGGTCCGACGTACCGCGGTGGTCACCATCTCGCCGTGGTCGTAGGCGAGTGCCTCGCGGGTGACGCGACGACCGCGACTGGCGTCGCCACGGATCGGGAGAGTCTCCACGGTGCCGGGGGAGAGGAGGTCGACCTCCTCGGGGCGCAGCGTCGTGAGGTGGCTGACCGACACCACCCAGCCGCGCTCGTCCCTATGAGGTGCGTCGTAGACCCCGAGCATCTCGAGGTAGGTCGTGCCGCGGGGCTGATAGGAGAGCTTCTCGGTCATCAGTTCACGCACCGTCTGCGTGACGGTGTGCCGCTCGCGGACGAAGCGACCGGGGAGCACGGCTGTGCCGTCGTCGCGCCGTTGGACTACGACCCCTAGCGATGGATGCTCGTCAGCCGAGCGGGGGGTGCCGACAGTGAGGATCACCAGGTCGATCGCTAGATGAGGGCGCGGATAGTCGGCGAGATTCGTCACGAGCCGCATCTTAGCGCGAATGTGCGCAATCTTGTGGTATCCTTATCGCAGATAATCACAAAGTGTTGTTCGTGTCGGTCGGCTTGGACAATTGGGCCCGAGCCCTAGGTGTTGGCATCTCGGGAGCCAAGGCACATATCGGCTCCTTTTGCAGCACCACACTTAGCGCACATTCACTCATAGTCACCCAAGGAGGTGGAGCACATGCTCCACGTAGGACAAGGCACCACGGTAGGAAGCCTCACCGTCTTCCCCGTCTGGCAGAACCGCACCTCGTCGGGCGTACGCCGCTACGACACCAACCCGGAGACCCTGCAGATCGAAGAAGCCGAGGGTGGACCCACCGTGCCGCAACTCGTCGCGACCAACACCGGGGCGAAGCCGGTGCTGGTGTTGGACGGTCAACTCTTCGAGGGAGGTTGGCAGCACCGGATGGCGACTCGCTCCACCCTGGTCGGAGCAGGTGCCCGAGCGCTGCTCGATGTCGCCTGCGTCGAGCAGCACCGCTGGGGAGGGGAGCGAGCCCAGGTCACCAAGGGGCGTCGAGCCACGACGTACGTCCGCCACGGCTACGACGAGGTCGGACAGCAGTCGGAGGTGTGGTCACGAGTCAAGCGCTACGGAGGATCGTCCGCGACGGGGTCGTTGGCTGATCGGCTCTCAGCGCCTGATGACCAGGCGGGGTGGATGCTCAAGCGAGTCCGGCCACTCCCTGGCCAGACTGGCGTCATCGTCGGCATCGGCGGTCAACCCCTCGCTTTGGAGGTCTTCGACCACCCGCAGACCCTGCACGAGCAGTTTGAGGTCATCATTCGAGCCGCCTGCCTCGACGCCCTGGGACGCCCCGCCCTCCCGACTCCGGGGCGCCGAGCCCGCCGGCTGGTCGAGCGTCTCGAAGGGACCACGCTCGACCACGAGCCGGACATCGGCCAGCGCTCGAAACTCGGACGAGCCCGCACCGCCGAACTCGATGTGATGTCGCTGCAGCAGTCCTACCGACGACTTCACCTGCGCGCCACCTACCTGCGGCACCCCATCTTGGTGGGTGCCTGAGATGTCCGACAGCAACCCGACCATCACTAGCGCAGAGAACGCAGACCTCATGGAACACCAATCAGATGAACGCATTCGCCTCTCCGCGGCCCAGCTGGACCGAGCCTGCGGCGTACTCCTGGGGGCAGCCGCTGGCGATGCGCTCGGGGCCGGGTACGAGTTCGCCTACGTCGACGAGGACCTCGTCCCCGCCATGATCGGCGGCGGGCTCGGCAACTTCGCTCCGGGGGAGTGGACCGACGACACCTCGATGACCTGGGGTATCGCCCAGGTCGCCGCGACCGGGGTGGACCTACACACCCCCGCAGCGCTCGATGCGATCGCCCGGAACTTCCGCGACTGGTACGAAACGCGCCCACCCGACATCGGGATCAACACCAGCGCCGTGCTCTCCGCTGCTGGCCCGAACCCGAGCGGCACGGCGATGACAACGGCCGCGAAGAGCCGCGAAGAGCGCACCGGCCGCACGGGAGGAAACGGCTCCCTGATGCGCACCGCCCCTGTCGCCTTGGCCTACCTCAATAACCCCAAGGGCCTGGTGGAAGCAGCCATGGCGGTCAGCGCGCTGACCCACTACGACACCGACGCCCAAGAGGCATGCGCCCTGTGGTGCCTCGGGATCCGCCACGCAGTGTGGGACGGCGACTTCGACCTTCGCCGGGGCCTACGCCACCTGCCCGAGCGGTCTCAAGCCAAGTGGCAGGAGCGTCTGGACGAGGCCGAGGGATCACCCCCTAGCTCGTTCAACCCCAACGGGGGAGCCGTCGCTGCCCTGATGGCGGCCTGGTCCTCGATCTGTCAGACCGCCGTCCCGTCGTCGGATGACCGCTACGCGTGCGAACACCTCGTCGACGCCCTGGGCACGGCGATTCGTATCGGGCACGACACCGACACCGTGGCCTCCATCGCGGGAGCACTCCTCGGCGCGCGATGGGGGATGTCCGCGATCCCCGCCGGATGGCGACGCGTTCTGCATGGTTACCCGGGGCTGGACGGGAGGGAGCTGGAACGGCTCGCGTGCCTGATCGTCCGCCAAGGAAGACCGGGGAAGTACGGCTGGCCCACCGTGGACCACATCGAGTACACCGGCCTGCAATACGGCAAACCTGCGCTGGCACGTCACCCGCACGACCCCGGTGTCTGGCTCGCGGGTGCCACCGCACTCGACGCCATCCCCGGGGACGTCACTGCCGTGGTGTCGCTCTGTTTGACCGGTCTCACACAGGTGCCGACGCAGATGCAGCACATCAACTTCCGCCTCATGGATGAACCGGACCCCGCTGCGAACCCGAACCTGGACTACGTCCTGGCCGACGCAGCCCGAACCCTCGCCGGCCTACGAGCAGAGGGTGAGATTGTCCTCCTCCACTGCGTGGCCGCGCACTCGCGCACACCGACCGTGGGCATCGCGTACGCAGTGCTGCTTGGGATTCCCCTGGACCGCGCAATACGGGAGGTCTGCGCAGTTCTGCCTACGGCGAGGCCGAATGCCGGATTCCGCAGGGCGTTGGAACACTTCGCGCCGCCGTCTGCCTCTACGCTCGGCCCGGCCACCTCGACTAGGTCAAACGGATCAACCGCGGCACCCTGTCGTTCGTCTGGATGGCGAACGTCTTGACCGACACAGAACCCAACCTGGCGTCCAGTGTCTAAGCCGCGTAAATCAGTCCGCTCGGTGCGGTTACGCAACGGCCCTGCTTGAGGACGGCGTTGAGGGCGTCGTCCAGTCGAGCGCTGATCGACGCCGTTAGTCGTTTGCCACCTAAGAAGCGAACCGTCTCTCGCAGCAATTCGTCCGATGCCATGCCCGCGTAGGCCACACAGAGGGCAACCATGACGTTTCCAAGTTCACGGTGACTGACTTGGTCGACGGACCTGGAGGTTCCATCGGCTGGTCGACGGAAGCCAAGCCAAGTGTCTGGGCTCTGACTCGCTGGCCAGGCGAACCCGGCATCCCCACGCCGGTGCGCCGGCGCGAGTCCGTCGAGAATCGCCTGACCTCGATCGGAGCTGACCCGGCTCAAGCCGAAGGAGGCGGCAGTGAGCTTTGCGAGGCGGCCGTACTCGATAGGCCCCTCAGTTTCGATGATGATGCTCAGTGCCTTGGAGACGATGGCCTTGGCCTGAGGATCTGGCAAAGCATCGAGGACCTGTCGTTCGCCGAAGGTTTGAGGTTGCCATTCCACGAACGTCGATTCGCCGGGAAGGAACTCCGGTTCCAACGGCGCTTCCGCCACGACGGGGGGAGCAACGTCGTGGAGCGTGGCGTGGGTCGTGCTGTCCGCCGGCGTGAGAGGTTTCGCCAAAGGCGCCTCCGCCGCGAGCGCAGCCGTAAGGGCTCCCCTCTCCCGATCTTCCTGACGTTGCCGGAGAGTGACCTTCGCATCTTCAACGGCTTGGCAGATGCTGTCCGCAATGCGATCCGGGTTCTGCAACCAGGATGGCAGCCATACTCGTTCGACCGCCGGCCACTGCATTAGGGAGCCGAGGACCTGGACGGGCAGCCCGTCGCGGTCGCCCACGGTTTGGCGCTTGGCCCAGCCTTCGCCGTCGAGCAAGATCGCGACGAGGGGTTGATCCGGGTCGGTGGCATCGGCGACGGTGATGTCGACCTTGAATTCCGACAGCCCGACATTGGTCGAGACATGTAGACCTTTTTGGCGCAGGAAGTCGGCGACTTCCTCGCGATGGCGGTCTACAACCTCAGTCGCACGTGCACCCGATGAGTCACGCGCACCCACACCCGACGCGGCGAGGTCGAGATAACTACGCAGGTGCTTGATTCCGACGGACTGCGTCTCGTTAGCACGCAACTGCGCTGGGTCGAAACTACTGAAGACGATGACCTGACGCCGGGCCCGGGTCACAGCCACATTCAGGCGGCGCTCGCCCCCGGCCCGGGTGAGCGGACCGAAATTGAGTGGCAGGACGCCCTTGTCGTTCACGCTGAAGGCGGTGGAGAACAGAATGACATCACGTTCGTCGCCTTGTACGTTCTCGAGGTTCTTGACGAAGAGCCCCTCACCTCCCGAGCCGTCGAGAGCCTCCACCAATCGCGCGTTTCCAGAGTCGCGAAGCAGCGATTCGATGAACGTACGTTGCTGAGTATTGAACGTGACGACGCCGATCGACGGGGTCGAGTGTGGAGACGCAGCGAAGCGCTCACTGATTTCGGCCACGATGGCCTCAGCCTCGACCTGGTTCGTACGCAGAAGTTTGCCTTTGCCCGATCGCATGAACGTGCCGTCGACCCGTCGCAGGCTCAGCCCAAGTCCCTGTCGGGCTGCTAACCCTGGACTCACCGGCGCTGGGAACGATGACAGCTTGTCCTCGTAGTAGTTCTCGTTGGAGAACGCAATCAGGCTCTCCTCCTGGCTCCGGTAGTGCCAAGTGAGCCAACGACGCGGCACCGACACATCGACGGCTTCGGAGAGAATGCTTTCCTGGTCTTGAACACTGAGTTCAGCAATTCCGTCGTCCGCTCCGCCTTCTCCAAGGGAGTCGCCGAACGAGGTAGGAGGCATCTGCTTGGAGTCGCCCACGATCACGACCGATTGCGCACGACCCATTGCGCCGACCGCTTCGGCGACTCGGATCTGTGATGCCTCATCGAAAACGACGAGATCGAAGGAGGTTCCCCCCACGGGGAAGAACCGGGAGACTGAGTCGGGGCTGACCAGGACGCACGGCATGATCTGAGTGACCAGGTCACCGTAGGTTTCCATGAGAGCCCGTACGCCGAGCCCGCCCCGCTGTCTCGAGAGTTCGCGCTGCAAGGCGCCCACCTGTCCTCGACCCGAGGCCCGGAAGGGCCGACTGTCGAGGACCTGACGGGGGACCTCGGACTCCATGTGCTTCCTGACGAGCACACTGCTGCGGGCGAATCGTTGGACGGTGCGATGGTGCTTGTCGTCATCGAAGCCGTCGAGGCCTGTGGCCTGAGACCGCTCGACTAGTGAGGCACTGGCCAGGCCGCGCTCCCAAGCGCCGGCTGCTTCGTCGGCCTCAACCTCCCCGTTGAGCAGCGTGCGCCAGGCTTCCTCGCATCCCGCGGCGCGCAGCGGTTCCAGCGACGCGATGAACGCGACCCACCTGCGTAGGCTTGAGGCGTTGGTATCGTCCAAGGCTCGGCCGCCCCGCGTCTCCTGCCAGCGTTGAAGCATGTGCTGGCCGCCTAGGAACGATTCCCATTCATTCGCCGTTTTGTCGCCGACGAGATCCAGAAGACCCGATAGCGAGACGCGCAGATCGACGAGCGTCGCGAGCGTCGGCTGGTCGATTGCAGTGGCTTGGTTCTCAAGCCAAGCGCGAAGGCGTTCTACGAAGATGCCGGGGTTGTCGCTGGGCCGGACCTGAGTGCCCGCCCAGCGGAGCCACTCGACTTGCCGATCGATCAGTTCGACACCATCAGGAGTCAGTGGGTTCCATGAGTCCGGAATGCGGATGCCAGCGAGGGAAGTCGCCTGCTCGGCCATGCCGCGGACACTGGTTTGAACTTGAACAAGAGCCTTGACCAGCTCCGGGACCTGCTTGGGCTTCGGAGCCGCTCCTTGGCGCAATGCCGGTTCCAATTGTTGAAGAACGGCGCGGAGTCGCTTCTTGCGACCGAAGAATCCAGAGTTGGCCGCCGCCTGCGCCTGCACATGCAGATCGCCGAGCGGTAGATCGAGGGCCGCCGGGGTGACTTGATCCAGACCCGGGTGAGCGGCCGCTACGAACGCCGCGACGTCGGCAGTCAGCGACGACGTGCCACTTCGCCAGGCCTCGTCTCTGGTTCGGTCCAAGGCCGCAATTGACGGCGCAGAGTGCTCAGCCAGCCCAATCAGACTCGCAACCTGATCCGGGGTTCTGACTGCGTCCAGCACAGTGAATAGACCCCCAGATCGGGGCAAAGCCTGAATCGCCTTGTCCAATCGGAGCGCTGCTTCGTGAATGGCCTGGGTCCGGCTCTCATCCGGGGACACGACGCTCACGAAGGACCACGGGTGATGTTCACTCGGGCTCGTCTCGTCGGCCGTTTCCGGTAGCCGACTTAAGCATGAACGGATTGCTCTGTGACGTTCTTCGGATTCAGCGAGCAGACTCCGAGGCACAGGTAGCTCAACACCATGCGTTCCGCGGGCCAGTTGTGTCCCTCTCGCTGTGTAGTAGGAGAGGCCGGCCTCGTTCGTCTCGTGAAGGCGTCGGGCATAGCGGGCGAGTGCCCGACGAGCGGAGTTCAGTTCCTCTGAGTCCGCCTCGAGCCCGGCGCTATCGACGCCCACTTGATGCTCCAGCGCAGCCTTGATTTGCGAGCGGACGGCCGCGGGCTTGCTGCCTTTGTCGTGCAGATCGAGGCAGAACGGCCGCATGCCGACAGCGCCAAGTCGGGCGGAGACGACATCGAGGGCAGCACGTTTCTCGGCAACGAAGAGCACCCTTTGGCCGTCTGCGATAGCCCGCGTAAGCAGGTTGGTGATCGTTTGGGACTTCCCGGTACCGGGAGGGCCTTCAAGTACGAACGTGCGGCCAGCGACGGCGTCCCTGATTGCTTCCAACTGCGAGGCATCCGCCGGAATGGGGCACTGGGTTTCAAGAACATCCAGTTCGTCGTCGTCGCCGCCTACGGGCTGGTCGACGAACTCGTCGGTGGGAGTCTCGACCAGATGCTTGACGAGGCTGTTCTTCGTGAGTTCTGGCCAGTGGTCGTTGAGATCCTTCCATAGGCGGAACTTGGCAAACTGCAGGATGCCGATGGAGGCAGACTCCTCCACTCGGTAGTTGAGCCCTCGCTCGACCAGGGTGGTCCGGACCGAGTTGAGCGCGCCCGAAACGTCCACGCCGTAGTCGTCCTCGATAAGGTTCTCAAGACCGGGCAATAACAGGCCCTGGTCCTGTCTCAACTTCTCAAGTAAGCAGTAGTTGGGTGTGCTGCCGCCGGATTCATCGAGCGTGATGCGGTAACTCCGACCTCTCGAAGTCGTGCTCAGGTTAATTGGAATCAGGATCAGAGGGGACCGCAGTTGCCGTCCCTCCAGCTCCCACGCCAAAGTCCCCACGGTGAGGTAGAGGTTGTTAGCTCCGCTCTCCTCGAGAATCGTTCGGGCCTTGTATGCCAGCGACCTCATCCTGGTTGCGTAAGCGGCCTCAGTCAGTGAGATGAAGAGAGACCCCTTCGAGCCCAGCAATTCGCTCAATCGGTCTTCAGGGAGGTCGAAACCGGAGCGGACCCCGCGTTCTGCATGGATATCGTCAACCTGATCTTGCGGTCTCAGAGAGATCGCGGTCCCCGCATGGAGGAGATCTTCAATGCTCGCAAGTTGACCCTGAGGGACCCGCAGCGGCAAACCAGCCTTGTCGGTGAAGTTGATCAGCCGGTTACGAAGGGTCAAGTCTAGAAGGGAGTTCTTCCACGATTGAACCCGAGGCGGTACCGAGTCCTCGGGAGCGCTCTGCTCGTTTCTGCGTGGTCTGGCGGGAAGTCGGACCGCTGTGCTGTGTTGGCTTGCCTTGTATTCATGAACTTGAACTTCGCCATTAACTCGAACGCGCGCAGGCAGCGGAAGGATGTCATTGGTTCTCGCACACCTGACGTCAACGACCCCCACAATTTTTTCGAGGTCGCCCGACAGCCAGGTGTCGCGAGGCGACTGGCAGGCCTGAGCGAAGCTCGCTGCTCCGGACTGGGTGACTAGAGTTGTCTCGATGGGAACGATGGCACCCAGGTCAACAAGGTTGACGACCTCGCGCCCGTCGGTTGTCGCGGTCGCGTCCAGTTGCACTTTCTCGGCGGCATACCCCACGAAAGCGTGGCCTTCGACCACCCAGATGGACGGGTATATGCCGGCCTGCTCGAGTGCCGCAGCGATGAGCACCGTCGTGTCGAGGCAGGTGCCGATGTGTCCATCGAGAACATCGGAAGGGGTGCGGATCTTTTGCCCGTCATCTGCCCAGCTCGCGGGCGGCTCGGCGTACCGGATGCCCCAGTTGCAGGTCGCCTCATAGATCGCGGCGGCGATGGCATCCACGCGTTCCCTACCGGATTGGTAGCCCTCGAGGGCAGGTGAGCCCGTTTGCGTAGTCAGAATCTTTGAGGCCTCAGCCAATAGGCGTGACACCCCCGGATCGTTCGGCATCACATGCGCGGCGAGCATTTCAAGCGAGAGTGGCATCGGCCACGCGAGCCATTGTTTGGCAGCGAGGATCTGCACGTCGTGTCGTTCTTCGGCGAGGACTTCCCCGGCCGATTCGATGCGAACGACGATCCATCCCGGTTGCTGCTCGTCGACTTGCAGCAGGCCCGCTGGGTCAAGGCTGATTGCAGGATGCTGGATCCGCTGCGTCCCCGGGGCCAGATCAATGAACTGTCTGTGGGGGTGCCCGATAGGGCCCTGGGCATCCTCCAGCGTGACGACGAGCTCACACCCCTGTGCACCGCTGCCTGCGTGCTCAATCTCGATCGAGTCCAGCACCGCAACCCGGTTGTGTGCCATCGCGTAGCTGAGGGTTTCCTTCGACGTGAAACTGATCCGGGTGGAAATCTGCATGATCCGAGGGTGTCCTTTCGCGTGGCCGTGTGACCCACAGCGAGCAACGTAACAACCATAGAGACATCTGTTTTACTTTCCTGAACCTGGTCTCGTAGAACCGTTGCGCGAACGACGTGCAGGGGTCGAGTTAGCGTGATCCCTCCGACTACATCAGAGATGGGAGTCTCCTTGCGCGACAACGAGCAGGTGGTGGTGATCGCTGCAGGTTCGGCCTGGCCCTTCTACCAACTCACTTCCGCCTACGTCTGCCAGGTAGGACGGACCTTTCGAAGCGCTGGGCGAATGTCTTTCTACTCCGGCCGGCAGATACACGGGCTAGCGGCCGTCATCCAGCAGATTGTTCCTGAACTGGAACTCACCGAAGCGGAGGCCGCGCGACGGAGCCTAAGTATGGATCCGGTGGACCGCCATATTGGCGCTGCCCTCGTAGAGGCGCTCCGGGAGGATCGAGACGACACATTCGTTCAGATCGTGCTCTTGTCATCTCAGCGATCTGATCAGACTCTGCATTTTAGTCCTCTTGCTCACCACGGAGGCCAAGCATGGACCAAGAATCAGCGATACGTGACGACGCGCGACCTGCTCTCAGCCCGGACGACGAGTGATCTGACAAGCGAAGAGTCGCCGTCTGCGGGGGAAGAGTGAACGCGCGCATCGAAGCCAGGGAGCGGGAGGCCACTAGTTGGTATGAGCATGCCCGTTGGCGTTGTCAGGCGTTCGAATCTGCGCTGACGCGCCAACTTCGCCGAGACCTCCAAAGAGAGGGAATGGGCCGAAACGCGGTGGAGTCCCGAACGAAGTCAGTGACGAGCTTCGTTGGCAAAGCCCTGACTCTGGACCCGATCGATCCGACCGAGTTCAAGTACGCGGATCCGCAGGCGGAGATCACCGATACCGTCGGTGTCCGCATCATCGTCCCCTTGAGCCCCGACGTTGGACCAGTCCGAGACCTGTTGCGGCGAAGCTACTCAATCGCAGAGGAAGACGATCGGGGTTCGTCGGATGAACTCGAAGTTCCCGGGTACCGGAGTCTGCATATGCTGTTGCGTCTCGGAGATGAAGCGCAGCATGATCCTGATTTTCGTGACATGGCTGGCATGGTGGCTGAGGTACAGATCCGCACAATTCTCCAGCATGCTTGGGCTTCGATCCAGCACGATCTTCAGTACAAGTCGAAGGGACCCACAACACCCAATCTGCGTCGCCGTCTGACGGCCCTGGCAGGGGTCCTCGACCTAGCGGACCGAGAGTTCGTGGACGTACGCGAGCAGCACGGTGAGTCTGGCGCTGGGCCGAGGCCGAAGCGCGATCCCATGGTCGCCGATGAGCCGATCTCAGCGGCCGCGACCAAGCGGCTTGTCGCGGGTTGGGTTGGAGACGAGCCTCTGGACGGGGTGTGGTTTGACGTTATGGCAAACGTTCTTTCCGAGCTTGGTTACACGACCACGGGCGAGGTGTCCAAGTCGCTAGACAGTTGCCGGCCAGACGTCGCTGAAATCATCGCCGCCATTCGGTCATCCCGGCCGCACGCGAATTCGGTTCAGATTATCGATCTGCTGCTCCGAGTGGCACTGGATGGCGTCTACGCGGAGAAGCGGCTGTCCGGAAGCATCTTGAACGACCCGCGGGAGGCGAGGCGTGCCTTCAGCGCGGAGCGCAGTGCGTTGGTCGCTTTGTTGGAAGCCGGTCAGTAGTGGGCGCCGTCTTCGCGGTGGTCACTATGACGGTCGCTGCGATCCTGGCCCGAGTGGCCTGGCTCGCTCGCGCGGGCAGGGTGCACAGACGCGTTCTCGTGGCGCTCGCCGTCGCCTGTGGTGCGGCTTTGCTCGCCATGATCGTCACCGACTGGCCACTGGAGGTGCTCGCCGAGTTTTGGGCCGGCCATTCCGTGCTCGCTGGCGTGCTGAGCACAGTCCTCATGCTGGGCATTGGGTTTCTGATCTTCGAGGTCTGGGATTTGGCCGAACAGTCCGAACTTGATGGCAGTCTGACCGCGGCCGGAATGGGTGGTCTCGTGGATCATGTTGTCGACGTGGAGGTCGCGCTTGCGCTCGTGGCTGCCGGGCGCTCACCAGACGAATTCGGGTGGCAGGGTTGGGAAGGGGGCCGGCCTCTGAAGTGGCTGACGTTGGCACGGCCAATGCTTCGCCGGGGGGCCTCGGGTTCGCCGGCTGCTGGTGACCCACGTGGATGGAAGTCCACGCTGAGCGACTGCCAGCACGATGACATGTCATGGCGCCTACAGCTGATCGACCAGAGCGTCCGGCGACTGATTACCGGGATTAAGGCATGGACCCCAGTTGTGGGCAGGTCGAGGAATGGCACCCGAGCGCTCATCTCCCTCGCACAGATCCGGAACGAGCTGATGGGTGTTGACGGTCTACTTGGGTCGGGCGAAGTATCGCAGGCAGGCGAGCGAATCGAGGAGCTCAGGGCACGTTGCCGAGTGCTGGTGTTGGCGCTTGAAGGCACCAGCTTGTTGCAGGACCAGATTACTCCGAATTGGGCGCTGTCCGGGGCTCGACCAGAGGTTCTGGCCGTACCCCACCGGCACGCGGGTCAGGCGCGCCATCATGGGAGGCCGCACAACGAGTGGTCGCGTCGCATCGAGCAGATCGACCGGGATCTGAACGGTCAGTGACCTGCCTCGATATTCTCAGCAATCGCGTCGCACCCTCAGGAGAATGCGCTGGTGCCAAGAACGCTCCGATCATCAGCCGGCATCGAACCAGCACCTAGTCGAAGTCGCTCAAGCAGGGTTCGAGCAGTGGCTGGGGATGTTGGAACTAGATGCCTCTCGATTGGCGCTGGACGTTCGAGCGGTTCTCACACTGATGCACCTTCTCCCAGAAGTCGCCGACCGTCATAGGGAAGTTCAAGGTAGCGCTGATACCCCCGGTCCCAAGGGTGATCGCTTCGCCTTCTTGCGCTAGGGACACATCGGTGCCGCGGTTGGGGTCGACCCACCCGGCCAAGTCGGCGGTCTCCTTGACCTCGGCATACTCAAGCAGTTGGTCAAGTGTGCTCAGGATGATCGCCCTACGGAGCGACGGCGCAGTCCGTATGAGGATCTTCTTGACATCAATTGCAGGGACTGCCGTGTACAGGAGGGAGCGCGCCTCGGCGTATCGAGGGTTTGGACCCTGGCCGGTTCGCTCAAGCAGAGCCGCCACACGGTCGGGCCGGGAGTTGTGAGCGTTGTCGGCAATCTTGACGAGCGTGGCGTCTCGTGAGGTACAGATGCGGGCTATTGCCTCTTGATAGGCCAAATTCGGGTGAAGGTTTCGGGAGACCAATTCGATGGCGACTAGAGATCGGTTCGAAACCCCTTCGGCCCGAAGATCCTCCAGCGTTAGGTCGCTGTCCTCGATGGCGTCGTGCAGCATGGCTGCAATTTGTATGTCGATGTCGAAGTCCACCAGCCCTGCGGCCACCGCCTCGACGTGTTCGAAGTAATCGACGCCTAGCTTGTCCACCTGGCCAGCATGTGCCGTGCGGGCGAGTTCCCGGGCTTGATTGAGCGTGAACGAACTGTTGTTGCGTGGTGGAGTTTTGGGAGGCATTCAGGGACCTTCGGCGTGGTCGGAACTACGGACGAGGTGCTGCAGAGCGTGCGTTCTTCACGGGAGAGTCCCGTGGAGTGGTGGGGGTTGAGGTTCCGCGCGGCGGTGGGAATAAGGCGGCCATCGGTGGAATCTTCCGTGTGAAACGACTAAGTCACGCACTGAGACAGGACCACCGGTGGCCTTGTCCCAGTCTGCCCTGTCCGAGCTCCTTGAAGAGCTCCGAACCGGCGAGAATGTCGACATGATCCGCGAGTCGCTCCGCGCCGTGCTCCAGGGACTCATCGAGTTTGAAGCCGCCACCGACACCGCCACCGCTATCGGCGCCGAGCGCCGCGCACGTCCCCAAGTCTCACGCCAGCATGGCCGCCGCCGTGATCGGGCTCGTCGCGACGGTGCTCATCGACATGCACGCCGAGTGGATCGCGGCGACCGTCGCTATCTCAGAAGAATCCAGGACCCACCGTGGATCTTCAAGAACACGCCGCCATCAAGAGCGGCGAGTGGGGCACCGAGAATTCCTCAAAGCCCACCACCCCGTGGGGCTCTATCAGGGCCGATGGAATATTGGATAGGTACCCCGCCGCGGACCCGTCTCTTTACAGATAACAGCGACTACTGCTTCGTGAGCTAGGACGCCTTACAAGTGGCAGCCTCCGCGGACTCTCAACTGGGGCGCCTCCCCCGGGACCTCCGATCTCCGACGCCAGGCTCTTGCCGGTTATCTCGCATAGCATCGTGACGTGAGTGAGGATTCCGAAAAGGCAGAAGAGGCGAGGCACCCTCGGCTAGGCGTTCGTTGGATCAGCCTGCTGCTGGGGGCAGTGGTTTCCGCGGCAGTTTTGGCCACGCCGGTGATCGATACCCCGTCAACCGTTGGTAAAGGCGAAGATTGCACAGCGGGCGGTCGGCCCGACTTGGACACCGTTTTTGTGCTTGAGTCGTCGGACCCGATGGCGATCAACGACTCCGAGGGGCTGCGCAAGTCAGCGACCATCGCGTTTGTGAACGGCATGAACGCGCAATCTCGCGCAGCGGTCGTCGACTTCGACGACCACGGTCAAGTGGTTCAGGGCCTCACGGCCGACAAGGGCGTGCTCATCGCAGCCATCGACACAATCGACGACCAAGGTGGCGCCGATCTCGGTGCCGGGGTACGGGCAGCGCTTGATGAGTTAGCGGACCACTCCCTCGAGGGGCGCGAGCAAGCCATCGTTCTCATGACCGACGGACGAGGCTCTTACGACGTGGGTTTGACGGCTGCAGCTGCAGTCGCTGGTGTGCAGATCTTCACCATCGGACTCGGTTTGGAGGTTGAAAGCGCCCTCCTCAGGCGTGTCGCCGAGGTCACTGGCGGTATCCATTCGCTCGTGGGCCCCGTCGTAGGCCCGCTTGTGCACCAAAGTGAGTTGCCCGCCGGCTCCGACACTGATGCTGATGGACTCAGTGACTGCGAAGAAACCCAGGGCGCTTGGGATGCGCGGGGCGAACGGCATGTCACGGACGTCAATGATCCTGATTCCGATGGTGACGGCCTGACCGACGGTCAAGAGGTGACGAGCGATCTCGGCTCGTTTGGGGCCGATGCGGCATACGGGTTTCTACACCTTCCGCTTGGTGCTGAGGCGTTTCGCTATGTGGTCTCGGATCCGAACGACAGGGACACGGACGCGGACGGGGCTGCAGACGGACTTGAGTTCGATCTCGGGACCCAGCTTTTCGTCTCCGACAGCGACGGCGACGGCTTGAACGACTTCGAGGAGGTGGACCAGTACGGGACGAATCCTCTTGATCGCAACACCGATGGCGACAAGAGAGACGACGGATGGGAGGTTGACAACGCTTCTGCAGGTTTCGACCCGACCATTTTCGATGAAGAACTCTCGAAACTGACCTACGCGAAGGACTTCATCGCTGGAGCTACCTGTCCTGATGGATTCGGATTCTGCGAGACGGACTCCATCGCGTATCTCGCTGGATCCATGGGCGGCGGACTGTTCGCCGTCAAAGATGTTCTCGATGTCATCGGCAACCTGACTACCCTCGACTTCGTCGGAGCGGGGCTCGCTGCGGTGGCGATCGTGCCGGTGGCCGGAGACGTTAGCGGCATCATCGCCAAGAGCACCCGTTTCCTGAAACGCGTTCCGGCTCAGAAGCGAGCCGACGGACTTGCCGCTATCGCGAAGGCTGATATCTCGACTTCAGCGCGAATGCAGGTGCTGCATGCGACAGAGCGCGAGAACGTCTCGATCCTTGAGGACGCGGGGATGTCTGATGACGGAATTCTTGCCGCGGTCGGCTCGCGGATACAGCTACAAGCTATGGCCAAGGGTGTTCGAGGAGCTGGGAGAGTCGAGAAGTCACCGCGAGTCTTCGCGACAGAAAAAGAAGCACAGGACCTACTCGTCGCGAAGAACGCGGCTGCAATTCCCGAAGCATTCTTTCGATGTCCAGGGTGCCCACTAGGCAGTACGCGCGGCTCACGACGGGTTGATCTCTACGACCCGTCAACGCGAACGGCGACCGAGATAAAGATTGGGCATGTTCGCTTCGCAACCACCAGGGATGAGGTTGCCAAAGACGTCGCGCTGCTGAGGGACCCCGCTACGCCGATCGATTCCGTCGTGTGGCACTTCTATCCGAAAGCGCCGGGAGCAGTGGGGCCCGACGACGAGTTGCGCGAAGCGCTCACTAGCAACGGGATCCTCTACGTCGTCCACTTGCCGTAGAGAGTTGGCCGCATTGTGTTCTCATCTAGCCCCTGTCCGCGCCAACACCTACGGTGGGCACAACTGGTCTCCGCGCGGATAGGTGACCCGAACCGGCTTACCCCGCCCCTCGTGAGCGGATTTTGCGGGCACACTCCGGGCACAGTTGGGTGTCATGAGCGGCGTCGGATGGCATCAAATGCCTGATGCGAAAGCCTGCAGCAGCGCGGACGGTGGGTGAACAGACCTCCTACGGATCAGAAGGTTGGGGTTCGAATCCCTACAGGCCTTGTTCCGGGTGGGTTCGCGACCTTCAGATCCTCGCTGCCGATGCGCCAGGCTCGCGAATCTGCGTCGCCATGGCGTGGAAGCCTCCGTCGACGTGGAGCACCTCGCCCGTGATCGCTCGGGATGAGTCGGAGAAGAGGAAACAGACTGCGTCGGCAACCACCGACGCATCGGACGAGTCCCACGTCAGCGGGGCCTGACGTTCCCAGGCGTCTTCCAGAACTCTGAAGTCCGGGATCCCGGAGGCCGCCTTCGTGCGCAGCGGACCAGCGGCAACCAGGTTCGCCCGCGATCCGGCACCTCCGAGGTCTCGTGCCAGGTAGGTGTTGAGTGAGCGAAGGGCAGCCTTGCAGGGCCCCATCCAGTTGTAGACCGGAAAAGCTCGCTCTGAGTCGAAGTCGAGGCCGACCAGGCTGGCCCCTGATGGAGGCGCCAACCGAGACATCAGGCTGCCGAAAGCGGCGTAGGTCCAGACGCTGGTGCGGAAGGCCAACTCCACGTCGGCCGCAGGCACGTCCAGGACGGAGCCCAGGGCAGCCTTCGGGGCGAACGCGATGGCGTGAAGCATCCCGTCGACGGTTCCCCAGCGTTGCTGCAGCTCGGTCTCCAGGCGGGCCATGTCTTCTGGAGCGGTCGCATCAACCTCGACCACGCCCACGACGCCGGGGCACCGGGCGGCCACCTCTTCCGCACCAGCCAAGGCGCGCGGGTACGCCGCAAGCACGGTCTCGGCGCCCAACTCTCCCGCACGCTCGGCCACCGCCGCGCCGATGCTCTGTGGGTCTGTCACGCCGCTGATGAGCAGCCGCTTGCCGGTCAACACCTCAAGATCCCCGCACTCTCCTGCACCCGTGGTGGGCGCTTGGGGCGGGACGCTAGCACGAATCAGGAAGCACGAATTAATTTGCTTGTGATGGGCCATGTGTCGCCCACGTGGATGGCGAGAAGCTCGCTTCAGGGGGTACGACGAGCCGCGTTCGGCCCGGCGATGAGGTCGAGGAAGGCGCCCACGGAGATCGCGGCCTCCAGGTCGTGGCGCAGGTGCGCACCGCGCACCACGGCGTACCGGTTGCGACGACCGACCTTCTCCTTGACCAGGTATCCCTGACCGACGAGCTCGCTGACGATCAGCTGTACCGCTCGTTCGGTGATGCCCACTGCCTCGGCGACGTCCCGCATCCGGGAGTCGGGATCCCGGGCCAGCGACACCAGCACATGGCCGTAGTTGGAAAGGAAGGTCCACTCGCCCTGGCTCACCCGCACCACAATACGCGAATGCTGAGTGTGCTTCATGTCACCCAACCTCATCCGACCGAATGTGATTCACGAATCAGTTTTCGTATATGGTCCTGCCATGATCTGGTTCAAAGCCTCCCGTGCACTGACCCTCGCTGCCGCCCTGGTCGGCCTCGCCGCCCTTCCTGCAGCATTCAACGGCACCCCGAGGTCCTGGATGGCGGACCCGGGTGGGGTCGCCATCGGCGTCCACCTCGACCTGGTGGCCGCCCTCCTCATCACCTTCGTCGGACTCATCGGGTGGGTGGTGGCGACGTACTCCGCCACGAACTTCCGCGGGCGGGCCCAGCATGACCGGGCCGGCGCAGCACTCTTCCTGGCCCTTGTCGCACTCCTGGCCACAGTCAGCGGGGGAAGCCTGGTGAGCATCGCGCTGGGGTGGACGCTGAGCGGACTCGCCGTCACATCCCTGGTCGCCCGCGCAGGCGGGCCTGACGCGGCCGCCGCCGCCCGATTGCTACGTCGGTACCTTCTGGTCGGCGACGCCTTCCTGTGGAGCGGAGTAATCGTCGCTGCTCTGACCTTCCCCTCCCTGGAACGCTCTCGTCTCGACGAGCTCGACGCCGGCTGGAGCACCACCCTGGTCGCCCTCCTACTTCTGGGCGCCGCCGTGGTCCGTACCGGCCTGGTGCCGGCGCACCGCTGGCTGCCCGAGACCGCCGAGGCGCCCTCGCCCGTCTCCGCTCTGCTGCACGCCGGCGTCGTCAACGGTGCCGGTGTCCTGGTGCTTCTCACCTGGCCGCTGTACGCCGCAGCCCCCGCCGCCCTTCTGGTGCTGGCGATCCTGGGTGCCGCCTCAGTGGTGGTCGGAGTCCTGGCGGGTCGTGTGCGCAGCGATGTGAAGGGTCGGCTCGCCTGCTCGACCACTAGCCAGATGGGCTACATGAGCCTTCAGCTCGGGCTCGGCCTGCCGGCTGCCGCACTGATGCACCTGATCGGCCACGGCGCCTACAAGTCCTGGCTCTTCCTCCGCGCTGGCGGTGCCGTGGGGCGGGCCAAGGCGCTGGTCGTGCCGCAGACCGGCCGCTCTGCGCACGACACTGCTTGCGCCGCCCTCGCGGTGGTCGTGGCCAGCCTGGTCGCGGCCCCCGCCCTCATCGTCCTGATCGACACCACCGGGGTGGCCGCGGTCGTGCCGATGCTGCTGGCCTTGCTCGCCGCGGCTACGGCCGGACGCGCAGTCGCCGGACTGTCCCGGGTGACCCTGCGCGTCCAGTGGGGCGTGTCCACCGCGGGCGGGGTACTCGCGGGCGGCTACATCTGGTCGGTGCTGGGGAGCGACAAACTCCTGGCTGTCGCCCTGCCGGTGGAAGTGGTGTGGGGTCCTTTGGCGGGCTCCCTCCTGCTGGTCGCCGCGGTCCTCGCCGCCCTACTCATCGTCCGCGGTGACCGTGACCTGACGGCCCGCCCGGACTCGGCTCTCGCCATGATGTTGCTGCGCACCGCGCTGACCCCCGGACCCGGTGCCCGCGGCTGGCAGGCAAGTCCCCTGGCGGTGACCGCGGCGACTGACCCGGGAGCGGACTACGACGACAACGAGGTGCGGGTCGCGGCCGTGGTCCTGGCGGCCGCACTCGTCGGGCCGGCGTGGCCCCTGCGCAACCTCGTCGCGGCCAACACCCTTACTCACCTCGAGAAGGTCTCCTTCGACGTCGCCCTGGCAACCTCCGCGAAAGCGCACGGGGTCTCGGGTCGACCCTCGCTCGACTACTTCCTCGGCCAGCACGACGCGGGCCGCATCACACAGGAACACCTCAACGCAGCCCTCGCCGAGTCCGGCGATCAGGCGGCGCTGGCCGACTTCGTGGAGACCACCCGCGCCCTTGCCTTCATGGCAACACCGTCGCTCCTGACCGCGCGTCCCGTTCTGCGCAGGTGCGAGGCCCTGCCGCCCGGGCACCGCGAGACCGTGACGCGGATGGTCGACGAGCACACGGCTCTGTGGGCCCAGCGCTCCTGGTCGAGCGCCGTCGCGGCGCACGACCCCGGTCCGTGGACCCGCTGGCGTGCGGCAGCGGCTCAGTCGTCGTACGACCGTGCGCTCCGCCTGCCCGGTGCGGCTGCGGTGGTGGCCACATTGCCGGAGGACCCGGCGGCAGCGATCGGTGTGCTCGCGGAGTCGATCGACCTCCCGCTGGACCGGCTCACCGGCTACCTCATCGCCACCTTCGTCAGCGTCCCCGGCTGGAGCGGGCACGCCGCTTGGCGGGCCCGGCGGGCCGGTGACCCGGGACCTCTCGTCGAATGGGCGGCCCTGCGGATGGCCCACGACGCTCTCCTCTCCGGCGCGATCGGCGCGGTCGGTGCGGACCTGCCACCTCAGAAAGACGAGCCCACGTCGTCGAGCGCCTGGGAGCAGGCCGACCCTGCCCTGGTCGACACCCACTCCGGGGTGTGGCAGCGCGCCCTGGAGATCGGGGTCGAGAACTGGCTACTGCCCGAGGTCACCGACCGGGACCGGTCGAGGAACGCCGGTCACCCGGCACCGGAGGACGCGCCGATCAGCCAGTCCCTGTGGTGCATCGACGTTCGCTCCGAACCGGTACGTCGCCACCTCGAGGCCCAGGGTGCGCATCGCACCTTCGGCTACGCAGGGTTCTTCGGCGCCGCTGTTGATCACCTCGACCCCGACTCGATCACCCACGAGCGCTGCCCGGCACTGATCGCACCGAGCTTCATCGCCCGGGAGAACGTCTCCCCGCTCCGGTTGAGTCAGGTGCTGCATCGCACCGTCACCTCGGTGAGCCGCAGCCCCTTGGGTGCGCTGGTGGTCGCCGAGGCGGGGGGCGGACTCGCCGCCGTGTCCTCGCTCGCCGCCACCCTGCATCCTCGACTGCTCAGGCGGATCTCAAGTTGGTGGACCCGTGGAGCCAGTGGTCCCGTGCGTCCGGACCTTCGCACCGACCTGAGCGTCGAGACTCGGGTGGCCATGGCCGCAGCGGCCCTGCGGAGCACCGGCCTCACCCGAGACTTTGCCCCGCTGCTGGTGGTCTGTGCGCACGGAGGCAGCCCCGAGAACAACGCGTTCGCCACGGCCTACGACTGCGGCGCCTGCGGGGGCAACGACGGTCTCGTCAACGCGACGCTGCTCGTCGATGCGCTCAACGACGTGGCCGTTCGTGCCGCACTCACCGAGCAGGGCCTGGTGCTGCCGGACGCGACCCGGGCGGTGGCGGCGCTCCACGACACCACCACGGATACCGTCACGCTCCTGCCGGAGTGCGACCTGTCGCCGAGTGCCGACCGGGCGCTGCAGCGACTCGCCGCTGACCTTCTCGCCGCAGGCCGCGCGGCTGCCAGCGAGAGGGCCCTTCTCTTGCCACAGAATCAGCCAGCGCGTCACCAATCCTCCTCGCGTCGCGCCGCGGACTGGTCCGAGCCGACCCCCGAGTGGGGTCTGGCGGGCAACGCCGCCATCGTCATCGGCCCGCGGTCACTGACCGAGGACGTCGACCTCAAGGGGCGTGTCTTCCTCCACTCCTACGATCGCGACACCGATCCTGAAGCACTGGTGCTGGAGCAACTGCTGACCGCGCCGTTGGTTGTCACCCAGTGGATCAACAGTCAGTACTACTTCTCCGCGGTTGCTCCTGCGGTCTTCGGTTCGGGCGACAAGACGACTCACAACGTGGTCGGAGACGTCGGGGTACTGCGCGGAGCCCACGGTGACCTGCAGACCGGGCTTCCCTGGCAGGCGCTGTTCCGCAGCGAGCCGGGCTCCCGTCCCGACGCCGAGAGTCTCGTGCATGAGCCGGTGCGGTTGCTAGCAGTTGTCGTGGCCGACCCGGCCATGGTGCGCACGATCGTCGGACGTCACGAGGGCCTGAGGAACCTGGTGTGTCACGCATGGATTCGACTCGTCTGCGTCGACCGGGGGGAGCCGATGCGGCTGCGTCCCGATCTGACGTGGGAGCCGTCCGGTCGGATGTCGAAGCAGGAAGCCATCATCGGTCCTGAGGACCCTCACGCGGTGGGTGTGCGAGCGGCGGCGCTTCTCGAGGAGTGACCTCCCGGGCCTGAAGGCGCTGCGCCGGACAACGCCGGTGGATCACCAGGAGTCGACGGTCAGGTGCAGAGCCTTGAGGTTTCGGCCGATCTCGTCGGGGTCGGCACCGGAGCGCATCACGACGTGCAGACCCAGCAAGTAGGTGCTGAGCAGATCCGTTCGGGCGGAGGCCAGGTCGGCATCGACGTCGGGAGGCAGCACCTGCGCCACGAGTCGACTGATCTGCTCGCGCATCTGCGTGCGGTAGTCGGTTGAGAAGTCGTAGCCGGGCAGGACGCCGCGCAACTCGTTCGAGGCCATCACCATCAGGCATCCGTCCCGACCCTTGGCCGAGATCGCATCAGACTCGAACAGGTCCAAGAACCGGTGCGCGCCTTCCTTGCCGGGTCCGGCGGCCTCGATCAGGGTCGCGAACATGGCGATGCGTTCGGCGAGGTAGCGGCGCAGGACCGTGGCGAAGAGTTCTTCCTTCGTGCCGAAGGTCCGGTACAGGCTGGGCTTGTGGACTCCGCTGGCCGCCACGATGTCCGACATGGACGTCGCGGCGTAGCCCTGACGCCAGAACAGCGCGGTGAGTTCTGAGAGCACCGCCTCCTCGTCGAAGAGTCGGGGCCGCCCGACGGCTGCCTTACTGGTGGTTTCCACGCCCCCATCGTACGCCGAGATCTGGAGTTTGTAACCCCTCGGTAGCAAACTCTGGGGGATTAAGGTACCGTTTGGTACTGAACGTGATTCGAAGCCACGGCCCCCCTGAGGTGGCCCCAGAACGAGGAGACGCTGATGACTGACTTCCAGCTGCACGACGAGACCACCGCACCCGAGGCGAGCCAGGAACTGCTGGCCAAGTCGAAGAAGCAGAACGGCATGATCCCGGCGCTGCACGCGACGATGGCCGAGGCGCCGGGCCTGTTGGCGGCGTACCAGCAGGTGCACGAGCTGTTCGTCGGCTCCAGCCTCGACAAGGACGAGATCACGGTGGTCTGGCAGTCCATCAACGTCGAGCACGCCTGCCACTACTGCGTCCCGGCCCACACGGCGATCGCCAAGGGGATGAAGGTCGACGACGCCATCACCGACGCGCTTCGCGACGGCACGGAACTGCCCAACGACCACCTCGAGGCGCTGCGCACCTTCACCCTGGCCGTGGTTCGCGAGCGCGGTGCGGTCGACGACACCGCTGTGCAGACCTTCTTGGACGCCGGCTTCACCAAGCGTCAGGTGCTCGAGGTCGTCCTCGGCGTCTCCCAGAAGGTGATGTCGAACTACACCAACCACCTGGCTCAGACCCCGGTCGACGAGCCCTTCCAGAAATTCGCCTGGAACGGAACGGCCGTCAACGCCTGAGTCCTTCTGCAGATGCCCTGCCGCGTCCCCTCCGGGGGCGCGGCAGTTCGCACACCTAGCCGAGTCGGGCCGCCCGCTTCGCCGCCGCGGCATCACGCTGCTCGGTGAACCTGGTGGCCTGTACGTCGAGCGCCTCGATCGCTGCGGCGAGTTCGTCGCGGGCGCGTTCGCCCTCCTCGTCGAGTCCCTCGAGTTCGAGCAGCCCCCACTGCCGCACCAGCGGCTGGACGATGTCGTCGTGGTGGATGCGCAGGTCGTAGATGCCGGCCTTGGCCATCTGGACCGCCTTGCGGGCGAAGCCCGGGATCACCGACCCGGGCATCTGGAAGTTGATGACCTCGTCAGCGATGGCGCGCATCGTGGGTCCGGGGGAGAGTTCGAGGGCGGCCTCCACGATGTTGCGGTAGAAGATCATGTGCAGGTTCTCGTCCTTCGACACCCGCGAGAGCAGCTTCTCCGCGATCGGGTCCTCGGTGATCCGGCCGGTGTTGCGATGGGAGACCCGTGTCGCCAACTCCTGGAACGACACGTAAGCACACACGTGCAGCAGCGACTTGTCGTCCGCGTAGTACCCGGCCTCCATCGTCTGCATCCGCGCCCGTTCGAGCTCGTCGGGATCTACGCCGCGGGTCACCAGGAGGTAGTCGCGGATGCAGAACGCGTGACGTCCCTCCTCCGCGGTCCACCGGTTCACCCACTCGCCCCACGCGCTCTCGCGACCGAAGGCCTGCTCGACCTCGCGGTGGTAGCTGGGCAGGTTGTCCTCGGTGAGGAGGTTGACCTCCAGCGCGGTCCGGGCGATGGGGGACAGTGACGACTGCTCCAAGGACCAGGGTTCCCCGTCGAGCAGTGCGAAGTTGCGGCCGTCGGCCCACGGGACGTACTCGTGGGGCATCCACTCCTGCGCCACCTGCAGGTGCCGGTTGAGGTTGGCCTCGACGGTCGGTTCGAGTTCCTTGAGCAGCGTCGCGTTGTCCATGTCTTGGCTTACCACCTCCACCGCGTCGAGCGGAAGCCCCTCGTGCGCCTGCAGGCGCAAAAGAAGCTGCCATGGTGCGGTGGGCTAGTCGGTGGTTGGCTCTCTGGACAATCTGCACCTAGAGTCACATTCGTGTCCCAATTATCTGAACAACTCGTTGAAGAAAAGTTGACGAAGGAACTCGCCGGAACGCTCTTCCTGTGGGCTGGCCCCGCGCTCGCGTTCGTGGTGGCTCTGCTCCACACCAGCTGAGGCCCCCGCTGCGCAGATCGGCTGTCGTGGCCTCAGGTCACACGCGTCAGCGGTTGAGCAGTTGTCGCGCCATGACGACCCGCTGGACCTGGTTGGTGCCTTCGTAGATCTGGGTGATCTTCGCGTCGCGCATCATCCGCTCGACGGGGAAGTCCTGGGTGTAGCCGTAGCCGCCGAGGAGTTGTACGGCGTCGGTGGTGATCTCCATCGCTGCGTCGGAGGCGAAGCACTTGGCGGCCGCTCCGAAGAACGTCAGATCCGCGTCGCCCCGCTCGGACTTCGCTGCTGCGACGTACACCATCTGGCGGGCGGCCTCGAGCTTCATGGCCATGTCCGCGAGCATGAACTGGATTCCCTGGAAGTCGGAGATGCGCTTGCCGAACTGCTGACGCTCCTGCACGTAGTTCACGGCGAAGTCGAGGGCTCCCTGCGCGATGCCGACGGCCTGAGCGCCGATCGTGACGCGCGTGTGGTCCAAGGTCAGCAGCGCGAGCTGGAGTCCGGTCCCGGGCTCACCGATCATCCGGTCGGCGGGGATGCGGACGTTGTCGAAGAGCAGTTCCCGGGTCGGGGAGCCCTTGATGCCGAGCTTGCGCTCCTTCTCCCCGAAGGTGAAGCCCTCGTCGGACTTCTCCAGCACGAACGCGCTGATCCCCTTGCCGCGCGGAGCGTCGGGGTCGGTGACGGCCAGGACCGTGTAGAACTCCGAGATGCCGGCGCCGGTGATCCAGGACTTCTGGCCGTTCAGCACATAGTCGCCACCGTCGGCGGTGGCGCGGCACTTCATCGAGGCGGTGTCGCTGCCCGCGTCGCGCTCGGACAGACCGTAGGAGAAGCCCTCGCCCGCGGCCAGGCGGGGGAGGTAGCGCTGCTTGAGGTCCTCGGACCCGCCGAGGATGACGGGCAACGAGCCGAGCTTGTTGACCGCGGGGATCAGCGAGGACGAGGCACAGCCGCGCGCCACCTCCTCGATCACGATGCAGGTGGCCAGGGCATCGGCGCCCACGCCGTCGTAGGCCTCCGGCACGTGCGGGGCGTGGAAGTCGGAGGCAACCAGAGCGTCGTGCGCCGCCTGGGGGTACTCCGCACGGTCGTCTGCCTCGGCCGCGTGCGGTGTCACCTTGTCGGCCACCAGGTCACGGACCATGGCCCGCAGCTCCTCGTGGTCGTCGGTGATCCGGAACCACTCGCGTGCGATGTTGGAGTCGGCAGTGTTCGTCATCGGTGTTACCTCTTCTCGTAGGTGTAGAACCCGCGGCCGGACTTCCGGCCGAGCAGTCCCGCGGAAACCATCCGCGCCAACAAGGGCGGCGGGGCGTAGAGCGGTTCTTTGAACTCCTCGTACAGGGACTCGGCCACGGCCTGCGTCGTGTCGAGCCCGATCAGGTCGGCCAGCGCGAGAGGGCCCTGGGGGTGCGCAGCCCCGCGCACCAGTCCCTCGTCGATGTCTTCGGCGGTGGCGAACCCGGACTCCATCATCCGGATCGCGGAGAGGATGAAGGGGATGAGCAGGGCGTTGACCACGAAGCCGGCCCGGTCCTGGCAGTCGATGGCCCGTTTGCCGAGCTGTTCCTGCACGAAGTGGCGGGCCTGTTCGGTGGTCTCCTCAGCGGTCAGGAGACTCGGCACCAACTCGACCAACGAGAGCACGGGAACGGGGTTGAAGAAGTGGATCCCCATCACTCGCTGGGGGCGGCTGGTCACGACGGCCAACTTCATGATCGGGATCGACGAGGTGTTGGAGGCGAGGATCGCGTCGGGCGAGGTGAGGATCGTGTCGAGACTCCGGAACAGGGCCGTCTTCGCGGCCTCGTCCTCGACGATCGCCTCGACGACCAGGTCCCGGTCCGCGAGCTGTTCGAGGTCACTGACAACCCGGATCCGGCCGAGAACCTCGTCGGCGCTGGGGATCTTCCCGCGGCTCTCGGCGCGTCGCAACGAACCCTCGATCCGCTCGAGCCCGGCCCGAGCGGCGTCGTCGGTGGATTCGACGACCACGACATCGACGCCGGCTCGAGCCGACACCTCGGCGATGCCCGCCCCCATCAGGCCGCAGCCGACAACACCCACACGTTCGATACCGCTCATCTGGACTCCGATACTCAGTGTCACACTTATGGAACTTAGTGTCAGAGCCTAGCATCGAATCGGAGGAGGACTTCCATGACCGAACCAGAGGTGGCGGCAGACTCGCGGGTCCGCGTGGTGGACGCGGCGTTCGCGTTGTTCGCTGAGCGGGGCTACGCCCAGGCGACGGTCGACCAGATCGCGGACCGGGCCGGAATCAGTCGGTCGACGTTCTTCCGCATGTTCGCGAGCAAGGAAGATGTGATCTTCCCCGACCACGAGGATCTCCACCGCCGCATCCGTGCGCGCCTGGCGGCCGCCGGCTCCGACGGCAGCATGCTGGCGGTGGTCGAGGGGGCGCGCATGGTCCTCGACCACTTCCTCGCCGAGGGCGACCTGGCTCGTCGGCGCTACCGGTTCACCCGCACGGTGCCGACGCTCCGCGACCGCGAGATCGCCGGGATGCACGGCTACCAGAAACTCTTCCGCGACTTCATCCGCACCTGGATGCCCCCGGGCCCAGGAGCCGAGGTCCGCTCCGAACTCATGGCGAACGCAGTCGTCACGGCCCACAACGTCGTACTCCGACGCTGGCTTCGCGACCTCACGACGCAACCCCACGAGGAGTTCGACACCGCCATCCGCGACGTGATCGCGCTCTTCGACGGGACCAGCGGGGATGCCGACACCACGGTGTTGGTGTTCCGGTCCGGGATGGGCGTGGAGACCCTGCTGCCCCGCATCCGAGAAGCGCTGGTCAGCCCGGCCACGATCGACGCAACCGAGCACCTCGGGTCCGACGCGACCTGAGGATCAGGTCGGTTGAGGGTGTGATCGCACCGTCGTGGAGCCCAGCAACCCCCGGGCGTGCGCGATGGCGGTTGGGGTGTCCGGCAGGATCCGACCCTTCGCACGAAGCTCGGCCCCGGACCCCAGGGAGCGCAGGACGTCGTCGTGCTCGGGGGTCAGGCCGGAGAGCAGGACCACGATGCCACGCCGCTCGAGCCGGGTTATGGAGTCGGCCAGAACGCTCGCTCCGGTGGCATCGAGCGTGCTGACCCTCGACATCCGCAGGATGACCACGTCGACATCCGCCACATCGGGTAGCTCCAGCAGGAGCCGGTGGGCGGCACCGAAGAAGAGCGGCCCGTCGATGCGGTAGACCACGATGTGTTCGCTCAGGAGGGCATGTTCCTCGGCGCTGTGATCGCTGGAGTCCAGAGGGATCTGGTCCATGCGCGCGCTGTGGGCCACCGTCCGCAACGCGAGGGCGACCGCCACCGCGACCCCCACCCCGACCGCGGCGACGAGGTCGACGGCCACCGTCACGGTGAAGGTGAGTACGACGATCACGGCGTCCGAGCGGGTCGCGCGAACAAGCGCTCGTAGGGCCCCGGCCTCGAACATCCGCAGGCAGGTGGCGAACAGTACGCCGGCCAGTGCGGCCAGCGGGATGCTCGAGACCAGCGGTGCGGCAGCGAAGACAAGGGCGAGCAGCACCAGCGAATGGGTCACGGCGGCCAGGCGAGAGGTAGCGCCGGCGCGCACGTTGACCGCGGTTCGGGCGATCGCGGCGGTCGCCGCCACACCGCCGAACATCGGGGTCACGATGTTGGCCATTCCCTGGCCGAAGAGCTCACGGTCGGGATCGTGGTGCTCGTCGATGGTCATCGCGTCGGCCACCGTCGCGCACAGCAGGCTCTCGAGGGCCGCGAGCGCGGCGATGGCCAGAGCCGCGGTGATCAGGGCGCTCGCTGCGCCCACGTCGATGAAACTCAGGGAGGGGGCCGGCAGGCCCGCCGGCAGACGACCCAGCGACACCAATCCCAGATCGAAGGCGCGTGCCACGACCGTCGCCAGGGCCACGCCGATGAGCGAGAACGGCACCCCGGGTCGCCATCGGGCGCCGAGCACCATCAGGGCCGCCACCAACAGGGACATCACGAGGGGAGCGGCGTGCGGGTCGCCGACGAACAGGCGGACGGCATCAGCCGCGCTGGCCCACACCTTGTCGCCCGTGGCGTCGGTGACTCCGAGCGCAGCGGGCACCTGCTGCAGGGCAATGACCACCGCGATGCCGGCGGTGAAGCCTTCGATCACCGAGACGGGCAGATAGCGCACGTAGCGGCCCAGATGCGCGATGGCCATCCCGACCAGGATCAGCCCGGCCATCAGGCCGACCATGAACACACCGGCGGGCCCGTGCTCGTGGACCACCGGGATGAGGACGACGGTCATGGCCCCGGTGGGTCCGGAGACCTGGATGTTGGAACCGCCGAAGACCGCGGCCACGATGCCGGCCACCACCGCGGTGACCAGGCCCGCCTGGGCGCCCATCCCGGAGGCGGCGCCGAAGGCCAGAGCCAGGGGGAGGGCGACGATGGCCACCGTCACCCCGGCGACGAGGTCCTGTCGTGGATGCCGGCGTATGTCGGTGAGGTCGCTGGTGGTCGGAAGCAGGTTGCGGACCCGCGCCATCGTCTCGCTCAGACGGGGGAGAACCTCCGCGCTCACCGGTCCTCGGAGTTGGCCCGCAGGCTGACGAGCAGCCCCTCCTGCTCGGACCACAAGGACGCCAGGATCCGGCGGGCGTGGAGCAGCAGGTCGGCGACGTCCGGCGACGCCAGGGTGTACAAAACGGCGGCTTTGTCGCGCGAGGATCGAACCAGCCCGGCCCGACGCAGTACGCCGAGTTGCTGGGACAGGTTGGAGGCCTCGACATCGATGTCGGCCAGCAGTTCGTGCACCGGCCGCGCGCCGTCCTGGAGCAACTCGAGCACCCGGATGCGAACCGGGTGGCCCAAGGTCTTGAACAGTTCGGCCTTCGCCACGTTCAGGGGAGTGTCGATGGTGGCGCCCGTCGTTGATGAGTTGATGTATTCAACAGTACATCAACTGAAGAATTCTTCAACTCGATCATTAAGCAACCAGTAGGCCCCCACCCGAGCGATCAGTCGCCCGGCCACTCACCGGTGGTGCGCTCGAAGACCCGGGCTCCGCCGCGGGTGACCAGCGCCTTCACCACCGCGAAGATGGCGCCCTGGACGGCCGCAGCCGCCAGGATCTCCGAGATCTTGTACTCACTCTGCAGGGGCGTCGGCGGGTCGGCGTCCGGCCCGGCGCTGCCTCGCTTCCACACCTGCTGGAAGATCTGGCCGGCGATGGCTCCTGCCACCATGCCGGAGGCGATACCTACTGGCCTGTACAGGATCTTGGCTGAGGTGCTCGTGGGTTGTTCGCGGTGCTTGGTCACGATGTTGGATCTCCCTCCCGGTCGGTGCCGTGTTCTTCTCGGATGTTCTCGCCCTCGACGAGTAGTTCCTGCTCCTTCTGCTCATCCTTCTTCAGCTTGGTGTCGTCGCGCAGCGGGAGCTGCAGGTCCTCCTCCGCCTCGAGTCCGGCCTGCAACTGGCGTCCGCGTTCCAGCTCCGAGTCGAGCTCGGCACCGAACAGCAGCGCGACGTTGGTCAGCCACAGCCACAGCAGGAAGACGATGACGCCCGCGAGCGCCCCGTAGGTCTTGTTGTAGCTGGAGAAGTTCGCCACGTAGAACCCGAACGCCACCGAGGCCAACACCCACACCAGGATCGCGAAGCCCGCGCCGACACTGATCCACCGGAACTTGGGCTGCTGCACGTTGGGCGTGGAGTAGTAGAGCAGCGCCACAATCAGGACGACGACCACCAGCATGATCGGCCACTTCACGATGCCCCACAGGGTCACCGCGGTGGAGCCGATCCCCAGCGCGCTACCGACGGCCTCGGCGGCCGGTCCGGACACCACCAGAGCCATCAGAACGGCAGCGGTCAGCACCACGATCACGGCAGTGACCAGCAGCAACAGCGGGCGCAACTTCCACACCGGCCTGCCCTCGCCGATCTCGTAGATCCGGTTCATCGCACGACCGAAAGCGCCGACGTAACCCGAGGCGGACCACAGTGCGCTGAGCAGCCCGACGACCAGCGCGAAGCCAGCAGTCGAGCCGGTGGAGAGTTCGACCAGGGTCGGTTGCAGGGTGTCTGCCACCGACCCTGCTCCGAGGTCGCGCAGGATGCCCAAGAGCGTGTCGACACTCTGCGGCCCCTGACCGAACACACCGATCAGCGACAACAGCGCGATCAGGCCGGGGAAGAGCGCCAGCACCGCGTAGTAGGTGAGCGCAGCCGCGAGGTCGGTGCACTGATCGAAAGAGAACTCCCGCATCGTCTTGCGGGCGATGTACTTCCACGACCGTGCGGTGAGGTCGTCGGGGGAGTCCGGCTTGATCTCCGCCTCGGGGTCGGGTGCTTGGGAGCGGGTGGTCGTTCCCTCTGTCACCGTCTGGGTCACCGGCGCTTGGCCTTCCAGACCCTGAGGCCCACGAGGACCACGACCAGCGCGACCCCGCCCAGCAACAGTTCGCGCCCGTGATTCTCCTTCAGCTCGACCGCCTTGTCACGCGACCGGGACTTCACGTCGAGCTTGTGACCCAGGGCGTCGACGGTCTCGGCGAGGTGATCGCGTGTCTCGGCCAGATCGGCCTCGATCTCTTCCTTGCTGCGCGGCTCGGGCTCGGTGGCGTTCATACGTGCTTCCCCTTGATCGTGGCGACGTCCTGGCGGACATTGGCCGCTGTGGCGTCGACAGCGGGCGTGGCGTGGTCCATCCGGTTCTTGCCGACGAAGGCGAGGCCACCCGCGGTGAGGAAGAGGACCAACGTCACGATCAGCGCCGCCAACCAGGCGTCGACCACGAGCGCGAGCGCGAGGATCAGGGTGGCGATCAGGGCGCCCACGCCGTACAGCGCGACGACGCCCGCCGCGGAGAAGAGACCTGCGCCGATACCGGCGTCCTTCACGGATTGCTGGATCTCGACCTTGGCCAGGGCCATCTCGTCGCGGATCAGGGTGGAGACGTCGTTGGTGAAGTCTCCGACCAACTGACCCAGTCCAGGGTCTCCCGAGGTCTGTGGGGATGGTTCGGTCACGGCTGTCGTTCTCCTTCTGCGTAGGTAGCGAACGCGCACGCGGACACAGCGTCATACGACCGTGACGACATCGCGCGCGCGAGATCGACTCGCTCCCAAAACTAGGGGCGGGCGGCGACGGCCCGCCACGCCCGTGGGGGTGAACCTGGGCTCAGTCCCGCAGCCGTCGACGAACGTGGTCGGGCGTGAAGCCGTTCTCGATCCCCCACAGGACGGCCTGCGACCGACTGGTCACCCCGATCTTGCGGTAGAGGTTCCTGATGTAGGTCTTCAAGGTGTTGGGGCTGATGTGGGTCTGCTCGTAGATCTCCTTGTTGGTCATCCCCTGGGTGACCAGCGCGAGCACCTCGGCCTCCCGGTTGGACAGCCCGTGATCGTCCCCGGGCCATCGCCCGTATCCCTCGTCGCCCCCGGGGGTCGCCACGACCTGCTCGCCCCGGTGCACCGCTTCGATCGCCTGCACGAGGTCCTCTGCGGAGGCGGTCTTGGCGATGTAGCCATTGACCCCGGCCCTCAGCGCCTCCTCGATCAGCTCGGCACCGACGTTCCAGGTGAACACGACCACCCGGTGGGAGCCGTCGGCACTCAACTCCCGCATGGGCATCCGGTCGCCCTGAGCCTGACCGAAGGTGTCGTAGAGAACGATGTCGATGTCGGCCTGGGGGAACGTGTTGGCGTCCAGCTCGACGATCACGACGCGGTCGGCGTACGGCGCCAGCGTGTTGGCCAGGCCCGCAATCACCAGTTCGTAGTCGTTGACGAGGGCCAAGCGGATCGGGGCGGTGGGCATCATCGAAGTATGTCGCTGGGATGAGCTGGCGCCCGCCGCCAACAGTTCTCCACCTTGACGATCAGTCCGCGGTCCTCGAACGCCTCGAGCCAGCCGAGCATGGGCCACCGTCCCCACCTCTCATAGAAGGTCCCGGCGTTGCGCAGGATGTCGTCGAGGTGTTCCACCGGAGGTCGGGAGACCGGGTGGTGTTGGTGGTAGGCGCGGGCGTCTCCGGTCCAGCCGAACCGGAGCCCCTCGCGCTGGCAGGTGGCCGCGAAGTCGGTGTCCTCACCCCCATAGCCCGAGTAGAGCTCACAGAAGCCACCCGACCTGCGCCACGCCTCGCGGTGGAGAGCAAAGGACAGCGACCAGAAGAGGTCGGGGTTCCGGTCGTAGCACCACTCACCGCGCTGTGGGCTCGGTCGAGCGGGGTGTGGGTCGTCGATCAGAGCATCCAGGCGGTAGCCGTCGGTGCCGGGCGGGGGGAGGTAGGTCACCGGACCGGACCAGACGGCGTCGCGATCAAGGCTGCAACGCGTGCGGTAGCCAGCCACCAGATCCGGCGCGACCACGCAGTCGACGTCCACGAACACGACCACGTCGGCGCCTGCCGCCAGCGCCTCGGTGGCGCCGAGGTTGCGGGCGGCGGCCAACGGCAGCGCCCGCGGATCCGCGTCGATGTGCACCACTCGGGACGTCAATCCCTCCACGGCCGTCGGCGTGATCGCCTCGTCCCCCATGGAGACGACGAGATAGGGATCGGGGAGCACGGTCCCTCGCGCCAGCGAGAGGTGCTGGAGGGCCAGATGATCCCGGCGGCCGCGCGCGATCGTCACCACGGCCACGCGGTCACTCATCGCTGTCCTCCTCGGTGTCGAGCGCCACGGACTCGCACACGGCCAGGAAGCGATCCACGGCCCGCCCGTCACACCAGGACGCCCAGCCCGAGCCGTCGGCGCGACGGGCGTCGTCGAGCACCGACGCCCAGGCGGCATCATCGGGCGGGGCCGCGAAGGCGGGCCACGGGCCGCAGGTCAATGCGGCGGCGAGGAAGCGTTGCTCGTCGTGCGGCCGATCCTGGGGGAGTACGACGGCCGGGAGCCGCAGCGCGGCGATCTCCGCGATCGCGTTCTGACCGGCGTGGGTCACCACCACGTCCGCTGCCCGAAGCAGCTCCGCAGGGTCGTCGACCCACACTCCGTGGGTCCCCAGAACCGTCCACCGCCACTCGGGTTGCGCCTGCTGGATGGTGTCGAGCCGTTCCGGCGTCAGGTCGTCCCCGCCGCCCCCGGTGAGCACGACGGCGTGGAAGGGACCAGCAGCCTGTCTCGGCGGGGGCTCGTGCACCTCGAACCGGGAGAGGCCCCCGATCTCGTGGATGCGGCTCTCGTCGATATCGGCCGACAACTTCACCGGGCCGGCGCCCGGAGGCCAACAGCCGACCAGCGCATCCGAGACTGCGTAGCCGAGTTCGTGCACGGGATCCGAGCGATCTCCGGGCTGGAGCACCGTCACCACGGGAAGACCGTGCAGCCGTGCCAGGAGGACGACCTCCACCGAGACGTCGACCACCATCAGGGTGGGCCGGACGTCCCTGATCCACGAGGAGATCTCCGCCATCCGGTCCCGATGCCCGGGGTGGCCCAGCGGCGCCCAGTGCAGGCGTCCGTTCGCCGTCACCGACTCGGTGGTTCCCGAACTGTCCTCGGCCAACTCCACCCAGGGGCCCACCCACTCGGGCGGTCGCGGCAGCGAGGACAGGCCGACAACCGGTTGCGACGACGCCGCGGCGATGGCCGCGGCCCGGTGCAGATGACCCTTGCCGTGGTGGTGGATGTAGTACCCGATCATCAGGCGGCCTGCTCGTGCTGATCGCAGAGGGCGCGGTAGAGGTCGACGTACTGGTCCACCATGGCGTCGAGCGACAGGTGGGCCTCGGCGTGCGCGCGTACGCCGACCCGGTCCAGTCGAGCGGCCGCCCGCATGGCCCGCGCCAGGGCCTCGGTGTCACCGGGGGGTGCCAACACCCCGGTGCCCGAGGTGACCAGGTCGCCCAGGGCGCCGCGCGCGTACGCCGCCACCGGGGTTCCGCTGGCGGCGGCCTCGGCCGCCACGAGCCCGAACGGTTCGTCCCACGCCGGGGTGATGACACACACCGAGGCGGAGCGCACGAGCCTGCTGAGGTCACGGTGGTCGAGGTGTCCGACGTGGTCGATGCCGTCGCCCAACCGGGGCGTGATCTCACGCCGGTAGTAGTCCTCGTCGCCGATGGGTCCGGCCAGACGCAGCGGCAGGCCCGCCCGGCGGGCCGCGTCGATCGCCTCGTGCGGTGCCTTCTCCGGAACGAGGCGACCCGACCACATCGGATCACCCCCGCCGGCACCCCAGGGGAACCGATCGAGGTCGACACCGTTGGGCACCACGGTGCTGGGCGGCGTACTGCGCCACAGCCGGGCGGTGAACTCACTGACCGACGTGAACGCGGCGGTGCTCGGCGCCAACGCCACCGCTGCCTCGAGCGACGGGTAGGGCGGAGTGTGGAACGTGGTCACCATCGGAGCCGAGATCGCGGCCGCCAGAACCAGCGGCAGGTAGTGCAGGGAGTTGTTGTGGATGACGTCGAACTCGTCGCTCCCGATCAGTCCGCCCACGAGATCGAGGTAGTCCTGGTGGTGTCCGTCCTCGTCGCCGCAGGCCAGTTGCCGCACCGTCGGGCCCCGCCCCTGGCGCGGGGTCACCAGCCGCACGGGGAGGTCCGGGACCGAGCCGGGGGCGGCGAAGAGGGTGACGTCGTGACCCCGCGCAGCCAGCCGCTCCACCAGGGCGTACGTCGCCGCCTCCAACCCGCCCGCAAAGGGCTGACTGAGCGGGAACCGCAGGTGCCCGATCACCCCGATGCGCAGGGCATCCCCGCTTCGCTTCGTCCGCACCGAACATAAGTAATCCGGACCGCGACCCGCCCGCACCACCCCTAGGGAGGGCAGCCGGTAGACGCAGGTCACACGCAGGCCGCAAACGGTCCGTTAGCCACCCTGATGGGTGTTCCGCCCGCCACCGACCACACGTTTGACTGCGGGCAGCGGTGCCCCGACCAGCGGGCACTGGGAGCGACTTGCCAGGAGGGCGGGAATGGCCTTACCCCAGGAGTTCGATCGACCGGTCTACCTCGATGATCCCGAAGTGGGCAACCACCGCGACGTGGTCACCCGTCGACTGCTGGTGAGCAACCTGCATGACTGGCTCACCGCCGATGACCGCACGGGAGTCGACCTGGGATTGTCCGTGATCGACCACTGGTCCCGCGACCTGCCCGTGGTCGGCTCCGGGAGGACCCTGGAACTCTGGTCGATCCTGGCCACCCTGGGCGCGCACGACCTGCAGACCGCACGCACCGTGGAGCCCGACCTCGACGCCCGCAGCATCCTCGCCGAGGCCGAGTTGGATCTGGCCCCGAGCTTCTCCTCCTGGGGCGTGTACGCCGCGGAGGGACCCGGCGTCCGCCTGGAAGCGAGCATGCAGTCGGGGGAGTCGGGCAGGTATGCCCTGAACGGCGTCAAGCCCTGGTGCTCCCTGGCGGCCCGACTGAACAGTGCTCTGGTGACCGCCTGGCAGGGCGACGAGCGCCGACTCTTCGCCGTCGACCTCGGGCACGCGGGGGCCGAGCCCGGTCCCAGCGACGGTTGGGTGGCCCGAGGTCTGCCCGATGTGCACAGCACCTCGGTCACCTTCGACCACGTTCCCGCGCAACCCGTCGGAGAACCCGGGTGGTACCTCCACCGGTCCGGTTTCGCCTGGGGCGGCATCGGCGTCGCCGCGGTCTGGTTCGGGGGAGCGGTCCGCATCGTGCGGCACCTCGGCGCCGCCCTCCAACGCCGCACACCGGACCAGATCGCCTACCTCCACCTCGGGGCTTGCGACGCCGCGCTCCACGGCGCCCGCGTCGCCCTGCTGCAGGCCGTCAGTGAGATCGAGAACGGTGGCGCCCGCGATGGCGCCGGCGCCGTCCTGGCCGCGCGCGTGCGCCACGTCGTGTTCGAGGCTGCCGAGACGATCCTGCGCCACGCCGACCACGCGATGGGCCCGGCACCACTCGCCACCGATCCGGCGTACGCCGCCCACGTCGCCGGCCTGCACCTCTACCTGCGGCAGCACCACGCCGAGCGGGACTCCGCGGCGCTGGGCAAGCAGCTGGTCGACCCCGACCGGCCGTCGACGTGAAGCCCGCCTTCGAGGGCGGGGACGACTCGGTGACCACCCCGGCCCTGTGGCGTGCGCACGACGCCTGGGGCGCCGCCGCGTCCCTGACGAGCTCCGACGTGCTCGGGAAACTACGTCGACGACTGGTGGTCGTGGCGGCCCACCCCGACGACGAGACCCTCGGTGCAGCGGGTCTGATGGCGCTGGCCCACCAGGCCGGTCGAGACGTTCGGCTGGTCCTCGCCACCGCCGGCGAGGCGAGCCACCCCGACTCGCCGACCCACCCACCCGAACAGCTCGCTCAACGCCGCCTCGAGGAGTCGGCCCAGGCGCTGCGGGTCGTGGCACCCCGAGCGAGCACGGTATTCCTAGCCCTCGGTGACGGACACGTGGCCGAGCACCAGGACGCGATCAGTGCGCGTCTGGTCAATCTCATCGGCGACGGGCGGGACTGCACCGTGGTGAGCCCGTGGCGGGGGGACGGGCATCCCGATCACGAGGCCGTGGCCCGGGCCGCTCAGGTCGCCGCGCAGCGCACCGGCGCCGACCACTGGGAGTTCCCCATCTGGTTCTGGCACTGGGCCACCCCCGAGAGCACACCCTGGGACGACCTGGTCCATCTCCAGCTGGACGCCCCCTCGCGCCAGGCCAAGCTGCGAGCCGTCGCCTGCCACTCCAGCCAGGTCGCCGACCTCTCCGACCAACCTGGCGACGAGACCCTGTTGACCGCTGACTTCCTCGAGCACTTCAGCGGGGAGACCGAGACCTTCTTCCGCAGTGAGGGCGAGGACCAGGCCTTCGAGGAACTGCACCAGGAGAACAGTGACCCGTGGGGCACCGAACGGGACTGGTTCGAGCAGCGCAAGCGCGACGTCGTACTCGCTCTGCTGCCGCGACCCCGCTTTCGGCACGCCTTCGAACTGGGGTGCTCCACGGGTGCACTGGCCCGGGCTCTCGCCCCACGCTGCGATCGGCTGACTGCGGTCGACTCGAGTCCCACTGCCCTGGATCTGGCCGCCCAGCACCAGGCCGACGCCGTCGGAGTCAAGGGTGTCGAGGGTCAGGCGAGCGTCGACTTCGAACTGCGCAACGTGCCCGCCGAGTGGCCGACCGGTGAGCCGGACCTGATCGTCATCTCCGAGTTCGCCTACTTCCTCAACGCCGGCGATCTCGAACTGCTCAATCACCGGATCACCGAGAGCGTGGCCGAGGACGGCGCGATCGTGGTGTGCAACTGGCGTCACCCGATCGAGGGCTGGCCCCTCGACGGACCGACCGTGCACGCCTACTTCCGTCAGCACGCCCGGTGGCAGGAATCCGCGCACTACCTCGACGACGACTTCGAGGTGTCGCTCTTCTGCGCGGCCGAGACGATGCCCGAGCCCCGCACATGATCGGGCCAGGTGCCGCCTGTCTGGCCGTGGTCGTCCCGGCCCACAACGAGGAGGAACTCCTTGGCCGATGCCTGCAGGCGTTGACGGTGGCCCGCGATCACGCGAGGGCCGCCCTGCCTGCCCTCGAGGTCACCATCACCATCGTGCTCGATCGCTGCACCGACGACTCCCCGCGGATCGCGCGCGGGTTCGGGGTCGGTGTCCACGAGGTGGAGTTGGGTTGTGTGGGGGCCGCTCGCCGCGCGGGGGTGGAGGTCGCCCGGAGGGGTCAACGGATCGTCGTACCCGAGGAGATGTGGACCCTGCACACCGACGCGGACAGCGTCGTACCCGCCGACTGGCTCGTGCAGCACCACGCGCTGAGTGTGCGGCACGACCTCGTCCTCGGCCGGGTGGTGCCCGACCCGCTCGAGATCGACCCGCATCGCGGGCGACTGTGGGACCGGCTGCATCCCGAGGGCCAGGCCTCGGTCCACGGCGCCAACCTCGGGATCCGGCTCTCGCTCTACGACCAGGTGGGCGGCTTCGACAGCGTTCCGGTTCACGAGGACCGGCACCTGGTCACCGCGGCTCTCCAGGCTGGGGCGGCCTGGACGGTGGGTACCTCGGTGACCACCTCCGCTCGACTGCGCGGCAGGGCACCGGAGGGGTTCGCGTCCTACCTGCGCGACCTCGCCCTGTGAACTGAATCATGCGGGTGCCATCCCCAGGGGTGGTGCTCGCCGCGCCTGCTGCGACCTAGCGTGGCGGCGTGTCGAATCAACAGCAGTCAGCGACGTCCTCGGCTCACGATCTCAAGGCGCTCCATCGCTCGCGCAGCCTGTGGGCCCATCCCGAGATGTCGCAACAGGTCACCGCCTCCCCACCCGATGTCCCCGTCGATGTGCTGGTCGTCGGAGCCGGGATCAACGGTGCGCTCGTCGCCCTCCGTGCCGCCCGCGCCGGGTTGACGGTGCGGGTCCTGGAGGCCTACGACCGTCCCGGCACGCTCGCGTCGGGTCTCAACACCGGCAAGGTGTGCGCCCTGCAGGGCCGCCAGTTGAGCAACATCGACTCGACGGCCGGGCGCAAGGCCGCGGCGCAGTACGCCCGGGATGCGGTGGAGGCAGTCCGATTCGTACGGGAGTTCTGCGAGGAGGTGGACCTGCCGCACCAGGTCGTCGACAGCGGACTGTCGGCCCTGCGATCGCAGGACGTGGACGATCTGCGGACCGAGCACGACCTGGCTCAGACCCTCGGTTTGGACACGGTCCTGCGAGACGCGCCCACCGACGCCGGGTACGCCGTAGCGAGTCTCACCCTGGCCGACCAGTTGCAACTGGACCCCTCGCTGTTCCTCCAGGCCGTCCTGCGTGAGGCGCAGCGAGCCGGCGCCACGATCCAATACGGCTCCCGGGTACGCCGCCAGGCGCCGTCGTCGACCGGGTCGGTGGCGACCCTCGTCGACGGGCGCACTGTCGAGGCGCGCCACATGGTCTACGCGACCGGAGCGCCGCTCCCCGCACGCGGTGGGTACTTCACCCGGCTGAGCGCGCACCGCAGCTATCAGGTCGCCTTCGCCGGACCCCTTGTCGAAACCCCCGCCCTGATCAGCATCGGCGGCATGTCGAGATCCATCCGATCGGTGTCGGGCGCGGACTTCAGTCTCATCGTCGGCGGCGAGGGACACCCCACCGGCCGCGCCGGAAGCGAACTGCAGAGCGTGCAGGCCCTCGTCGACTGGGCCGCCGAGGCGTTCCCCGAGCACACCCCCGTTGGTTGGTGGTCCGCCCAGGACTACATCACCGGTGACCACCGACCGCTGGTGGAGTCCCTACCCGTTCCGAAGGGCACGATCTCGGTCGTCACCGGTATGAACAAGTGGGGCCTGACCAACGCCGTCACCGCCTCCGCGAAGGTTCTCGAGGCCATCGAGGGTCAGACCGAACTGCCGGGCGCTCTGGCCGGTCTGCGTAAGGAGATCAAGCCGGAACGCGCCGTCGCGTTCCTCCAGCGGAACTCGGCGGTGGCGGTCGCGGAGGTCGTCGGATCCTGCCGGGCCGCCCGCGACGTCTCGGTCGGCAAGGACGGCGTCCGCGGAGCCGGGATCTGCAGCCACGTCGGCGGCACCCTGGTCCTCAACGACGCCACCGGCACCCTCGACTGCCCTCTCCACGGGTCGCGCTTCGAACGCGACGGTGCGGTCATCGAGGGGTACACGACCCGCCGCGCGCTCACGGTGGGCAACGACACGTAGGGGACAAACGAGCGTCAGTCGGGGGTGGGCACGTCCGCGCCCCAGCGCTCCCGGCGCTCGGCGTCGGACTGCTCCCACCACCGGTCGCCGCGCTCGCCCAGGGCGACCTTCGCGGCTTGGACCCCCGCTCGGGACCGCTTCTCCTGATCGGTGCCCCGGGTGCTCTTCACGTCGCGACGCCACGCCATCAGGATCCGGGTGAGTTCGGCGCGACGCTCCTCGGGGATGTCCGGATCGGTGGCGCGCCAACGTCGTCCGTCGATGACGAAGTAGTGCCCGTCGTCGGTGCGTTCGGGTTCGCTCACGTGGTGACCTCGACGGTCGCTCGGTCAGCCTCGGGCCCAGGCGAGCAGACCGTCGGTGTCCTTGACGGTGAGCGTCACGCCCGGGTGCAGGATCCGCCCGGTGGGGTCGATCCCCTTGACCGGCTGTCGGAGTTTCAGACAGATGCCGACCCGTCCGTTGGTGGCGAAGGTGACTCCGTTGTCGCTGAAGGACAGGTGTGCCGGACCGGCGGTCTTCACGAAGGCGTAGTCACCCGACAGATTCGCTTCCTCGATGTTGTCGCGAGTGGTCTCCAGTCGCCACAGGCCGAACCGGACGCGCAGGACGTCACCGTCGACCTCGACGTACGCCGTGCGCGGCGTGACCCCGAAGGGCAGCGCGGCGACCCGGTAGGCAGCGTCGAAGTCGAACGAGTAGCGGTGCGACATGGGTGATCCCCCTGATCGGTGCGTGTCGAGCATCCATGTTGGCACCTGGGCCGTGCGGTGGGGACCATCCCCAGGGGTGACTACTCGGCGAGGCCCGTCAACTGCTCGATCTCGTTCTGCTGGTCCTTGACGATCGAGCGGGCCAGACTCACCGCTCCGGGCAGCCGTCCACGTTCCTGCTCGGCCTGCGCCAGATCGATGGCGCCCTCGTGGTGCTGAGCCATGAGGTCGAGCCATTGCGACTCGAAGGCAGTGTCGTCGGTGAGGTCTGCGAGGTCCGAGACGGATCCCGGATCCACCATGCCGGGGGTGGTGGTGGACTCATCGGCGGAGTCCGCGTTCGCGTGGTCGATGGAGGTCTCCGGGATCGGCTCGCCCCAGGAGGTGAGCCAGGTCGTCATCGTTTCCACCTCGGTCACCCGCAGGGTCCGGATCTGGTCGGCCAGGGCCAGGACCTCGGGGCGCAGGTCGCGGCCCTGGGTGAGGGTCACCAGCTCGATCGCCTGCGCGTGGTGCGGGATCATCGTGGACGCGAACTCGACGTCATCGGCGTTGAAGACATCACCGTTCAGGGCGGTCTGAGCGGCCGACGGGGCGTTGGAGCCGCCGGTGTCGTCCCCACACCCCGAGAGGCCCGCCGCCAGCAGGGCCAAGAGGAGCAGTCGGACTCCGAGGGTCGGCCGCCGTGCAGTCATGGGACAAGGGTGCCACGAGGCCTAGGCTGTTGCGCATGAGCTCGGATCTGCTGCCCCTGCTCGCAGCGGGGGTCGGCGTCGTACTCGTTCTGGCCGCCCTGCGCGATGTCTTCCACACGCTGTTCCACCCCAGTGACAGTGGTGCGATCTGTCCACGACTGTGCGCCGGGACATGGTGGATGGCTCGACGACTGGGACGTCAGGCGGGATCTCGTCCGCGGCAACTGGCGGGACCGCTGGCCGTCGTCGGCACCATGGGGGCCTGGGTCGCGATGCTCATCGTGGGCTACGCCCTCATCTACCTCCCCCTCTCGCCCGATCAACTGGCCCGTGGAGACGGCACCGGGCAGGCCGGTCCGTTCCTCGACGCGCTCTATCTGTCGATCACCGCCCTCTCCACCCTCGGCTTGGGTGACGTCGTCATCACGCCCTCGCCCATGCGACTGCTGGCGCCCGCTGAGGCGCTGACCGGCTTCGTGGTGCTGACCGTGGCGATCGCCTGGGTGGGGCAGATCTACCCCGCGTTGGCGCGACGTCGCAGCCTCGCGCTGCAGGTAGGGGCCTTCTGGGAGGCCCACGGTGAGGAGTCCGTGGGCGAGTCGGTGCTGGCCTCGACGGCGAGGAGCTGGACGCCCGCGGCGAGCGGAGTGGTCGTGGACCTGATCCAGAACTTCGAGACCTACTACTTCCACGAGAGCGATCGCCGCCTGTCTCTCGGCACCCTGGTCGTGGGGCTCGATCGGTGCGTGAACCTCCTCGACTCACACACCAACGAGGAGTCGCAGGCCGTCGGCCGAGGACTGGGTCGGGTGCTCGACCACCTGTTCGCCACGCTGCATGAGCAGTACGGCGTCCCCGTGGAACGCGCCGCGGCCCTGGAGCACCTCGCTCCTTTGTAGGCGGTCGCGCTATCAGTCGGCTGCCACACTGGTCGACGCCCGCCAACCTTTCGCACCCAGGAGATCCCGACCAAGATGGATTGTCGTCGAAGGACCCGGCGTAGATGACGGCGCTCGGAGACAAGAGCTCGGATCAGACCGCCGCCAACGCCCATCCGGAATTAGGGGCCCGAACCGCGGCCGCCCTCGTGTTCGGTTCCTCGGCCGCCGTGCTCGTGGTGGAGATCGTTGCCCTCAGGCTGTTGGCTCCGCACTTCGGTCTGACCCTGGAGATGAGCACCCTTGTCATCGGCATTGCCCTGACAGCTATCGCGGTGGGCTCCTGGGCAGGAGGACGTGCGGCCGATGTCGTGCCTGCTCGACGGTTGATCGGGCCGTTGCTCGGGATCTCCGGTGTGGCAGTGGCTGCGACCCCTTTCCTGGTTCAGGGCGCGGCTGCTACCGGTCAGGCTGACCTTCTCCTGCTGGTGGCCACGCTGACTCTCCTCGTGCCGGGGGCCCTGCTATCGGCTGTCACACCGGTCGCCACCAAACTCCGGCTGACGAGCCTGCACGAGACGGGGACGGTCGTCGGACGCCTCTCCGCCATCAGCACGGTCGGCGCGATCGCGGGCACGGTTGTCACCGGGTTCGTGCTCATCTCTCGGGTGCCTGTCACGGGGATCCTGGTCGGGCTCGGCATCGCTCTCGTGCTCGCGTCGCTTCTGGTGCAGGTACTGAGCGGCGGCGGCCGGAGGGGTGCGTTGATTGCCGCCGCGGTCGTTGGCCTCGCCGGGGCAGCATCGGTGGTCGTTCCCGACGGTTGCGACGTGGAAACCAACTACCACTGCGTGGAGGTGCGGGTCGATCCCGTGCGAGACACCGGGCGGTCTTTGGTCCTGGACGGGGTACGACACTCCTACATCGACCTCGAGAACCCGACCTACCTGGACTTCAAGTATGCGCAGACCATGGCGTCGGTCATCGACACCGCCTTCGAACCGCGTGAAGCAGTCAAGGCCTACCACCTCGGTGCCGGGGGACTGACTCTCCCGCGCTACCTCGACGAGGTGCGGCCGGGCTCGATGAGCCTGGTGTCGGAGATCGACGCTGGAGTGGTGGAGGTGGACACCGAGCGACTCGGTCTGGACCTGGGCGAGGGGATCGACGTCCAGGTCGGGGACGGTCGGCTCATGCTGGACGACCTCGGCACTGCGGAGTTCGACGTCGTCGTCGGGGACGCGTTCGGCGGTGTGAGCGTGCCGTGGCACCTCACCACGGTCGAGGCCGTCGGCGCCATCCGGCGTGTGCTCGATGACGACGGCATCTACCTGATGAACGTCATCGACCACGGTCGGCTGGCTTTCGTTCGCGCGGTCGTTGCGACGACCGCGAAGGAGTTCGACCACGTCACCCTGCTCGCCGCTCCAGCCGCTCTCGCTGGAGAGGACGGCGGCAACTTCGTCGTCCTCGCTTCGGCGAGGCCCGTCGACCTCGAGACGCTGGCTGAGCGGATGGCCGAACGGGGGACCGGGTGGGACCAGCTGACAGGTACGGCGCTGCGCGAGTGGGTCGGCGACGCGCCCGTGCTCACCGACGACTACGCACCGGTCGACCAGCTCCTCACTCCTTTCGGCAGTTGAGCACATCGACGCGATCTGCACAGCGAGTAGACCCTGCCCAGTCTCAGGAAGGGCTCCACGGCGAGACGGCCGCGAGGATCACTCCGGCCCCGACCCCGAGGGCGATGCTGACCAGGGCTGCGGAGTACGCCGCGGTCCTGGCGCCCGCCCAGATCATCGGTAGCGTTTCGACCGGCCCAGTCGCCGAGGGCTCGACGCGGCTGAACATCGGGGCGATCCAGCGCAGGTAGTAGAACAGGCTGATCACCGTGTTCAGCAGGATCACCGCTGCCAGCCAGGCCAGGCCCCCGTCGAAGACCGCGCTGGTGGTGGTCAGCTTCCCGACGAAGACCGCTGTCGGCGGGGTGCCGACCAACCCGAGCAGGACGACGACCAGGGACAGCGCGAGCCGCGGCTCGCTCGAGGCCAGGCCCCGGTAGTCGGCGATGGTGGATCGTCCCGTCGCGGCGACGACCGCGAAGGCGCCGACGTTCGTCACGGCGTACGCCGCGAGGTAGAGCAGGAGCGAGGGACCGGCGAGATCGGCCAGACCGATGACCGCCACGGGAGCCAGCAGGTAGCCCACCTGACTGACCGTCGACCAGCCCAGGAGCCGCCTCACGTCGTCCTGGAAGTACGCCGCCAGGTTGCCCAGCGTCATGCTCGCGGCCGCCAACACCCCCAGCGCGACGGCCCAGGTCCGCGCGTCGGGGAGGTGGTCGACGAGTCGGGCGATGGCGATCAGCGCCCCGATCTTGGGGACCGTGGTCAGGAAGGCCGCCGCGGTCACCGATGAGCCCTGGCTGGCGTCGGGGACCCAGAAGTGGGCGGGCACCCCGCCCGCCTTGAACAGCAACCCGGCCAACACGGCCACGACGCCGGCTGCGACCGCTGCCGCGGGACCCGATTCGAGGCCGGCACCCAGGGCGGCGTACCCCGTCTCGCCGGCTACGGCGTAGAGCAGGACCACGCCCATCATCAGGAAGATCCCGAAGATCGCGCCGAGCAGGTAGGTCTTCAGCGCCGCTTCCGCGGACCCGGGCCGCCGCACGATCGCGACGAGCCCGTAGAGCGGGATGCTCGAGAGCAGGAATGCCCCGATGAGCAGGGCCAGATCGGTGGTCCCGGCCATCACAGTCGACCCGGTGGCCGAGAACAACAGCAGCGAGTAGGTCTCGCTCTCGCGCGGGTGGCCGGCGATCTCGCTGCCGGCGATCAGCAGGACGAGCAGGAGAGCGACACCGACCGCGATCCGGGCCAGGTTGGTGCCGTCGTCGACCACGAACGATGCGTCGAAGATCCGACGTGGCCCCGAGGAGAGGCCCGCTACCCCGAGCCCCACCGCGACGGTGGACGCGAGCGCGGCGACGATCCGCAGCCGCCACTGACGGGTGCGGGGGGTGAACGAACCCCCGAGCAGGCAGACCAGTCCACCGAGGAACAACGACAACTCCGGCAGGAGTGCCCCGGTGTCCGAGAGCATGGAGTCCATCGATCAGCGACTCACGAGCGACACGACCACGTCGGACGCCGGTTCGATGATGGCCAGGAGGGGGCGAGGGAAGACACCGATCGCCACAGCCAGGACCAGCAGTCCCGCGGTGGGGACCCACTCGTGGACGCGAACGTCGGAGAAGTCGTGGGACAACCCGTCGGTGGGTCCGGTGAAGACCCGCTGCAGGGCCCGGAGGAAGAGCGCGGCGGTGAGCAGGATTCCGATCGTGGCCACCGCGGTCGCCGGGACGGTGGCGATGCTGCCGGTGAAGATCTGGAACTCCGCGATGAACCCCGAGAAGGCGGGCAGACCCAGCGACCCGAAGGCGGCGATGGCGAAGAGCGTGGCGTAGCGGGGGGCCGGACCGGCCAGGCCGCCGTACCGTCCCATGTCGTAGCTGCCGGTGCGTTGATACATCATCCCGGCGAGCAGGAAGAGCGCACCGGTCAGCAGGCCGTGACTGACCATCTGGGTCACCGCACCGGTCACGGCGAGTGCTCGCGCCTCCTCGGCGTCGTCGGCCAGGACCCCTGCGGCACCCACGGCGATCACGACGTACCCCATGTGGTTGACCGAGGTGTAGGCGATCATCCGCTTGAGGTCCTCCTGGGCCAGTGCGACCAGCGCTCCCCAGATGACCGAGACGACTCCGATGACGATGATGATCGGGGCCCAGGCCCGCCAGGCGTCGGGAAGCATCGGCATGGCGATGCGGACGAAGCCGTAGGTGCCCATCTTCAACAGCACGGCCGCCAGGACCACCGACCCGATGGTGGGGGCATCGGTGTGCGCGGGCGGCAACCAGGTGTGGAACGGGAACGTCGGCGTCTTCACCGCCAACCCCAGGAGCAGCGCACCGAGGATCAGGCCGCCGGCAAGCGGATGCCCCTGCAGCGGCGCCGCCTCGGCCAGCTCGATCATGTCGAAGGTGTGCGGGTCGGCGTACACATAGAGCCCGATGAAGCCGAGCAGCAGGGCCAACGACCCGAGGAACGTGTAGAGGAAGAACTTCAGCGCCGACCGGGCTTGGTCGCCGTGACCCCACCCGGCGATGGAGAAGTACATCGCCACGATCGAGAGGTCGAAGAAGACGAAGAACAGGATCAGGTCCGAGGACACGAACAGTCCGAGGGAAACGCACTCGAGGAAGAGGTAGAGCGCGGCCTGGAGGCGCGGACGGTCCGCCTCGCGCATCGAGTACGCCGCCGCTGCCGCGAACACCACGACGGTGAGGAGCACCAGCGGAAGCGACAGTCCGTCGAGCCCGATGTGGTAGCTGCTGCCCACCCCCGGGATCCACTCCGCCTGCGCCTCGTGGTCGAGCGCCAGACCGTCGGGCGAGTCGTACGTCGCCCAGATAGCCCCAGCGAGAGCGACCTCGACCAACGTGGTGGCGAGGAAGATCCAGCGTGCCGCGTGGTCCCCGAGGCGCGGCGCGCTGGCCAGCAGGGCCGCGACGGCCAGGGGGAGAAAGACGAGAACGGAAAGCATGGTCACCTCACGACGAGCAGGACGGGGACAAGGACCAGGACGACGGCGAGGAGAGCCCCGACTGCCTGCAGGTAGTACTGATGGAGTTGACCGGTCTGGGGGCGCCGGGCCAATCGGCCCGCCTTCCTGACCAGGGCGGCAAGGGACTCGACCGCGCCGTCGATGCCGACGCGATCGGCGGTGGCCGAGCCGTCAGCCAGTCGCGTCGTACCCCGGGACAGGCCCTCGACCGACCCGTCGAGAATCCGGTCGTCGAGAGCATCGACGGACCGGCTCAACGCCAGGGTTCCCGCGGCCACGGCCGCCGGAACCCGATCGAGGCCACGGTCGTCCCAGCGGGCGGCCACCCGGGCCAGGGACATCGTGGGCTTCACGACGACTCGGTGGACGAGTGGCTCGAGGCGGAACCAGTCACGGGCCCAGTCGAAGGCGGGCGCGGAAACGACCCGACGGCCGGCGAGTCGCCACGTGGCAGCCAGGACGGCGACGCCGAGGAGAGCGGAGACGATCAACTCCCAGGCGGCGGGTTCCACTGCTCCCTCCGCGCCGACCAACTCGCGGACGGGCTCAGCCAGGGGAGGCAGGGCCAGTGCGCCCAGGACGACCGCGCCGGCCGCCAACGGCCACAGCGGCGCGGTGAGCCAGCGGGGGAGGGGTTCGAGGTCGGTGCGCTCGCGTGGCCGCCAGATGATGACCAACACCTTGCCGGCGTACGCCGCTGAGAGTCCCGCGCCGACCAGGCCGACGAGGTAGAGGGCGGGCGACTCCTTCAGGGCCGCAGCGAGCACGGAGTCCTTGGTGGCCCAGAGCGCGAGCGGCGCGATGCCGGCCAGGGAGACCAGACCCACCGAGGCGGTCACGCCCACGGTCGGCCAGATCCGGGCCGCGCCGCGAAGATCGCTCAAGGTCTTGGTCCCGAGGTGGGCGAGCCAGGCGCCCGCCACCAGGAACAGCAGCGCCTTGACCGCCGCGTGAGCGACCAGGTGGGCGGCGCCGCCGGCGACGGCACCGACCCCGGCGGCAAGGACGACGAACCCCAGTTGGGCCGAGGTCGAGGCGGCCAGCAGCAGCTTGAGGTCGCTCTGGGTCAGCGCCACGACGCCCAGCACGACGGCAGTCAGGGCGCCGATCCAGGCCACGGTGGGCCCGGCCCAGCTGGTTGCCTGGAGGAGCGGCGAGACGCGCAGCAGCAGGTAGCCGCCCAGGGCGACCATGGCCGCCGAGTGCAGCAACGCGGAGACCGGACTCGGACCGTCCATCGCTCGCGCCAGCCAGAAGGAGAACGGCAGCTGGGCCGCCTTACCCAGCGCGGCGACCACCACGCCGGCGGCGATGACGCTGCGCCAGCCGGGGGTGGCGGCGGCGAGGTCGTCAAGGGCCAGTCCGGCGCCCCCGGCCAGAGCCGCGCCGGCGGCGATGTAGAGGCCCAGGTCGGCCGCCCGAGTCGTCGTGAAGGCTGTCAGACCCGAGGAGACCCGACGCGTCTCGCGCCAGTGGAAGCCGATCAGCGCGTACGACGTCGCCCCCATCACCTCCCACCCGATCAGCAGGGCGGGCAGGGTCGCCGCCACCGCGGTCAGCAGGGCTGCCGCGGCGAAGATCAGCATCAGGCCGAAGAAGCGGGCCCGGCTCTCGTCGATGTCGCCGACGGCGAAGGCCAGGACGAGCACGAGCACGACGCCGATCGTGAGGATCATCAGCGCGGCCAGGCCGTCCACGGCCAGGGTGAGGTCGGCCCCGGCCATGAAGCGGCTGGAGACCTGGGGCCGGGCGAGGGCCGCGACGACCGAACCGATCAGTCCCGCCGCGGCAGTGACCAACGCTAGGGGTGCGGCGGACCGGTCCAGGGCGATGCCCCCGAGGGTCAGGCCGGCGCCGATGAGCGCGGGGAGCGCGATCAGCAGAATGAGGATCAGGTCGGCGAGGTCGGAGGTCATCAGCCGTTGAGCTCCGCGGCCATGTCGGTCATATCGGTTCCCGACTCGCGGTGCAGCACGGTGGCGACGGCGAAGCCCATGGCCATCTCCACGGTCATGGCGGCGATGATCACCAGGAGCAGTACTTGGCCGGAGATGTCCGGAGCGAGGAACCACCAGACCCCGGCCGCAGCGAGGATGACCCCGTTGATCATCAGCTCCAGGCCCATCATCACCATCACCACGACCTGCTGGGAGATCGCTCCGTAGAGCCCCACGCTGAAGAGTGCGGCGGAGACGAGCAGGACGGTCTCGATCGTCATCGGCCGATCCCTCCCCGCTGCGGTTCGTCGGCGGGTCGCTGGTCGAGGTTGTCCCCGAGGCGGTCGTAGCGACCGCGGGCCGAGGACAGCGCCACCGCGGCGACGATGGTGGCCACCATGACGGGGCTGATGGTGATCATCACCAGCATCTTGGACTCCATCAACGCCTGCCCGAGGGCGGCGGTGGTGTCGCCCGACGGTGCGCCGCGGCGTACCGGCCAGGGGATGAAGATCGCCCCGGCCGCCAGCACCAGGAAGGTCGCGACCGACAGTCCGACGGCGCTGCGGTTCTGGTGCACCATGCTCATCGGCATCAGTGCCGGATTCATGCCCATGAACATGACCATGTAGACGGCCATCACGGCCATCTCCATGACCATCATCAAGATGATGACGACGCCGAGGTACTCCTGGTTCAGCAACAGCACCGCGACCCCGACGGCCACGAACGACAGCGCGAGGGCGTACGTCGCGCGCGCCATCGAGTCGACGTAGAACACGAGCGTGCCGGTCACCACGGCGACCACGGCGCAGGCCCAGAAGGCGATGTCGATCAACATGGGTACTCCTTCCTCGGGCTGGATCGGTCAGGCGAGCTTGATGGCAACGACGGCGACGACGAGGTCCTGCAGGACGACAAGCGGCAGGATCACGACCCACGCGACCTCCATGAGGAGGTCGGGGCGTAGGACGGGGAATCGTCGACGAGCGCCGACCAGGAGGGCGACCAGCACCATCGTCTTGATCAGCACCCAGACCTCGGCCGGCAGCAGGGGCCCCGAACCCCCACCCAGGAAGAGCGGTACGGCGAAGGCTGCCCCCGCCACCAGCAGGCAGTAGCGGCCGGCCAAGAACAGCAGTCGGTCCACTCCGGAGACCTCGGCGAGGACCCCGCCGGCCAGGTCCCGTCCGGTGGAGACGTCCATCGGACCCCACACAGAGAAACCCAGCACGCCCAGGCAGTAGGCCCCGAAGGCGACCGGCATCCACACGATGTTCCAGACCGGTTGATCGGCGGCGATCACGGACACGTCGAGGCTGCCCGCGGCGATCGCCGGGGCGACCAGTGCGAACATCAGCGGCAACTCATAGGCCAGGGCTAGGGCCAGGAACCGATAGCCGCCGATCAGGCCGTACGCCGCGTTGGCGCCCCACCCGGCCAGCCAGACCAGCGCCCAGACGAAGACGTCCAGGGCGTTGAACCAGACCACCCCGATCGAGGTGTCCAAGAGCGTGTAGCGACCCAGCGGGACGAAGGCGACCATCAGGATCGCCAGCGGGATCAGGCTCGAGGTGGCGATCCGCCACAGAGCCGCGTCGGCCGAGACGGTGCGACGCGGTCGCTGGAGCAGCAGTCTCGCCGATTCCTGAAAGGGGGCCGTCGCCCGCGCGGACAACGAGGTGTGACGGGTCGCGAGCACACCGTCGAGCATCGCGGCGAGAACGGCGAGGGCCAGCAGCAGAACGACGGCAGGTAGGGCCCAGGCCGGTCCCAGAACGGTGGTGGTCATCCGACCTCCACGGTGTTCCAGAGGTCGGGACCGGCGGCGGCGATTCGCAGCCGCACGGTGGCCAGGTCCTGACCGTCGATCAGGTCGGCGAGCGCGGTCAACCGGTGGGCCTCGAGCTGGTGGCCGGCCAGGTCGGCAACCGCCCGATCGAGCAGCGCCAGGCAGTCGGCGTGGGCGTCACCGAGGGCCCAGCGCAGGAGTCGGCTGTCCTCGAGCCGGTCGTGTTCGGCCCTCAGATCGGCTCGCAGGTCAGGGCTGGGGTCTCCCTCGGACGCCAGAGCGCGGTCACGCAGGGATCGCAGTCGCTCCGCGGCCCGCAGGGAGCCGGCCAGCGCGAATACGTCGACGGCGGCGTCGACGTACTGCGCGGCGCGGACCGCCGCAGAGGGGGACTGCGTCGTCGATGGAGCAGAGAGCACCGTGTGGTCCATCATCGTGTCTCCGTGCAGGGTGCAGCGCAGGCTGAGCCCGGCCGGCCAGTGCGAGAGGATCGGACCCAGGAACAGGTGGGTGCGATCCATCTCCAGGCCGTCCCGGTCGTCCCCACCCTCGGCCAGCGGAATCCCCGACGGCGCCATGTCCATGTCTCCGTGGTCCATGTCCCCGTGGTCCATCTTCATGTCCATGTCGCCGTGGTCCATGGCGGCATGGTCGTCCTCGGGCGCCGTCCGCGCACGCGCGTCGTCGAGCTGAGCCCGGTCGTCGAGCAGCGCATCGCGCAGCCCGTCGAGGCGATCGTCGACGTGCGCGACACTCTCGATCGCCGCGGTCGCCCGAGGTCCCGGCATCTGGTCGTAGACGGCGTCGATCGCTGTCTGGAGATCAGCGTCGGGGGCGCCGACCACCAGCAGTGCGTCGGCGTCGGCGGGGGACAGGGCAAGGACCCAACCGCGGGCGCTCATCAGCCGTTCGGTCTCGACACGCAGTTCGAAGTTGCCGGGGACCTCCGCGAGCAACACGTGGACCCGTCGTACGGCGAGGCGCTGTACCCGTTGCCTCAGACCCATCGGAAGGCCCCTTCGCGTCGCGCCCAGGCGACCGCGACCAGCAGAGCGCCGAGGAAGGCGAACATCTCGACGACGGCCCCGATGCCCAGATCGGAGACCACCACGGCCCAGGGATACATGAAGAGCATCTCGACGTCGAAGGCCAAGAACACGACCGTGGCGACGTACCACCGCACGTGGAACCGGGACAGGGCGTGCTCCTGCGGGGCGTGCCCCGAGAGGAACGGCGTCGGCTCGAGTGGCGTGGAGTCCACGGCCAGCACGCGGCCCACGATGCGCAGGGTGGCAACCGCGAGGAGTCCAGCGACCGCCAAGGTGAGAAACGCTGCGTACATGTGAACCTCCTGCCGTGACCGGTACCCAACTCCTCGGACCGTGCTCAACCCGAGTTGCTACTACTCCGTATCGTAGACATCCCGGGGCCGTGTCGGCCCACCTAGTCTCCAGGAGTCTCTCGTGTCCCTGACCTCCCACCGTCTCCAGCGTCGAACCCTGCTGGGTCTCGGAGCCGCTGGCCTCGCCGCTGGCGCCACCGGTGTGGTGCTGACTCGCGGCGGAGGTGGAACGCCGATCCTGCCCGGATCCCGCCCGGTGGCGGCGGCGGAGCGGGCTCGTTCGGCGACGGGAAAGACGGTCTCTCGCACCTTGATGGCCGCTCCGTCCGAGATCGATCTCGGTGGGCGGGTGGTTTCGACCTGGGCCTACGACGGCACGATTCCGGGTCCGGAGATCCGAGCCAGCGTCGGCGACCGTCTGCGGGTGTCGCTGAACAACGGTCTGCCCGACTCGACCACGGTCCACTGGCACGGTCTGGCTCTCCGCAACGACATGGACGGAGTGCCGGGGCTGACCCAGCCCAGCATCGCCGCAGGCGACACGTTCGACTACGACTTCCTGCTGCCGCACCCCGGGACGTACTGGTTCCACCCGCACGTCGGGATGCAACTCGACACCGGTCTCTACGCGCCGCTGATCATCGAAGACCCCCAGGAGGCGGGCTCCTACGACGAGGAGGTCGTGCTGGTCCTGGACGACTGGACCGACGGCTGGGGCGACTCCCCCGACGACATCCTGGCGCGCATGAAGGCCGAGGGCATGGACATGGGCGGCATGCAGATGGACGGCATGGGGGACATGGACATGGACATGGACATGGACATGATGCGGGCCACCGCGGAGCAACCGCTGGGACCAGACACGGGGGACGTGGACTACCCGGCGCACCTGATCAACGGTCGACTTCCCGAAGACCCGTTCGTGGTGCGGGCCAAGCCCGGGCAGCGACTGCGGCTACGGATCATCAACGCTGGATCCGACACCGCCTACCGCTTTGCCGTCGGCGATCACCGCCTGACCGTCACCCACACCGATGGCTTCCCGGTCGAGCCCTTCGAGGTAGACACCCTCATCCTCGGGATGGGAGAGCGCTACGACGTCGTCATCGAGGTGCAGGCCGGCGACTTCGCCATCGTCTCCTCCCCAGAAGGGAAAGAGAACGTCTCCGCGCGAGCCGTCCTGACCACTCGATCCAAGCCGGACACCGCCGGAGTCATCACCGCTCCGGTCGCCGAGCTTCAGGGCCAGCTCCTCACCTATGCCGACCTCCGGGCGGAGGCCAGCGTGCGCTTCGAGTCCGCCGACGTGGATCGGGACTTGACCGCGGACCTGACCATGGCCGACGGCGGCCGGGAGTGGCACATCAACGGAAAGGTGTACGCCGACCGTGAGCCGCTGGAGGTGAGGTCCGGGGAACGGGTTCGCCTGACCATGACGAACAAGTCGATGATGTTCCACCCCATGCATCTGCACGGGCACACCTTCGCCGTCGTCGGCTCCGACGGGGCGGGGCCACGGAAGGACACGATCAACGTGCTGCCGGGTGAATCGGTGGTGGTCGACATCGAGGCCGACAACCCCGGCCAGTGGATGCTCCACTGCCACAACGCCTACCACGGTGAACTCGGCATGATGACGTCGATGTCCTACGTCGAATGACCCGCCTAGCGCAGAACGACGGTCTGCAGGCATGGCCTCCCCGACGTGTCCTCAGTTGGGGCCTGATGGTGCTGGGCCTGGCGATCGTCGTCCAGCACTGGGTCGCCCACGCGGGCGCAAGTCCGCTTCCCATCTCCCTGGGGTGGCAGGACATCTTCGTCGGATACCCCACCGGGGGACTGCTTCTTCTCGGCGGGCTCATCCTCATCGATCCGCGTCCGGGGATCTGAGGCGCAACGACCAGTAGATCTCACACTCCAATGAGCTCGCGACGCCTCATCTACTATCGAGACCACATAATGAATTGCTAAAGGGGATCGGTATGGCGGAGCTAGGACACCTCGAGTCCGCGGTCATGGACCGGTTGTGGTCGTGGGACCGCCCGGTTGCGGTGCGCGAGGTCATGGAGGACCTGCAGCGGGATCGACCCCTGGCCTACACGACGGTCATGACGGTCCTGGACAACCTGCACCGCAAACGCATGGTGATGCGTGAGAAAGATGGCCGCGCCTATCTGTACCGGCCCACCAGATCTCGGGAGGCATACACAGCCGAACTGATGCAGGGCGTTCTGTCCAAGGCATCGGACCGGGGGTCGACACTGTTGCGTTTCGTCGAGCAGATGTCGGCCGAAGAGGTCGAAGAACTGCGCGGATTCCTCGATCAAACCGAACCCGACCTGAGACCGACGGGCCATTCATGATGGCGCCGCTGGTGCTCCTGGCGATCGCCGGGATCGCCGGGATCGGCGGCTCGCGGAGCCTGGCGGCGGCATCATGGCCCCGCCGCTCCCCGGCCCTGGGGATCCTCGCGTGGCTGAGTGTCGGACTCACGACGTTCCTCGCTCTGACGTTGGCCGGGTTGGCCTTGGCCATCCCCCGACTCCCGGCCAGCAACGGGATCGCCGAGTTCTTCCACGCCTGTTCGGCCGCTCTGCGTGACCACTACGCCACACCCGGCGGCGGACTGGTGGCCCTTCTGGGTGGCGCTTTCGCTGGGACGCTACTTCTGCGCTTCTCCCACAGCATCCTGCGGGACATGATGGCCGGTCACCGCGGCCGAACGCGGCAGGAGGACCTGTTGAACGTCGTGGGGATTCCGTACTCCGAGACCGACGTCATGGTCCTCGACCATCCAGCCCCGGCGGCGTACTGCCTGCCCGGCAGGAGTCGACAGATCGTGGTGACCCAGGGCGCGCTGGGCGTGCTTAATGCGGTCGAGTTGCGCCAGGTGCTGGCCCACGAACGGGCCCACATCCGTTCTCGCCATCACCTCACGGCGTTGCTCACCCAGGCTTTGGCGGCCGCCTTGTTCGGACGTTTGGGAACGCGCGAGGTCGTACGCCACGTCGCCGAACTGGTGGAGATGCACGCCGACGACGCCGCCGATCAGACCCACCGGATGGACCTGGCCCGAGCGGTGGTGCTGCTGGCTCGTGGGGGGCTTCCCGTAGGGGCGATGGGTGCCGGCACGGCTGCCCTGGCACGGGTGCGCCGTTTGTCGGAGCCGCCCCAACCGATCGCATCGGGGCAAGGGTGGGGAGTCATTGTCATGGCGGTGCTCTTCGTGGCGTTGCCGGTGGCGACCGCGATGACTCCGGGGGTGCTGGCCATCCTGGCCCATTACTGTCCTGGGTTCGGCTGACCCTTCTCATCCAGGGCGGCAGTGAGAAGCGCGGAGAACGTCGAGAAACTCCCCGGGCCGACGATTCGTGCGGTGACACGTCCGTCTCGACCCACGATGATCGTGGTCGGCACGGCGCTGCGGGGAACCATGCGCCCTACCGACAGCATCGCGGGACCGGAGGCGTCGGTGGTCAGGCTGGGGTAGGTGATGTCAAAGCTGCGCTCGAAAGCGATCGCAGACGCGTCGTTGTCCCGGACATTGATGCCGACGAACTGGACCTCGTCGAACTCCAGGGCGGCCCGGGCGAGTTCGGGCGCCTCTGTGCGGCACGGCACGCACCACGACCCCCAGACGTTGATCAGGAGGACCTCCCCCTGATGGTCGGCCAGATCGAAGGGTCCGTCCTCGAGCGTTTCCCCCGCGAAGGTCTCCAAGATCTTTCGCTCCTGCGGTTCGATCTCCTGGATCACCCCGCCGTCGGAGACCGCGGTATTCGATGGGTTGGTTCCTGTGCAGGCGCTCAGAAGCAGGGTGAGGATGGCCGTGAGGATCAGGAGGGACTGGGTTCGCGCTCGAGACGGGGGCTGAGGGCGGCCCATCGGTGCTCCTTCGGTCTTCTGCGGTGGGAGGCAGTCGGACGCACCCGAATGTCTGATTACTATGAACTATAGTAAGTTGTGCCGATGCGAAACGCCGAGGTGCCCCAAGCAGGGAAGCGAAAACGCAGTCGGGGTGAGCGAGAGGCGACCGCCAGTACGCCAGCCCGCCATCGCGGCAGCCACGCCGCCGTAGCTGCGCCATCAAACTCAGTGGGTCGACTCGGGGTGGCCGGACTGGTCGGGGGTGCAGTCACGCTGTCCCTGGTCGTGGTGGGAACGGTCGCCACGGCGAAGGACGAGCCGCAGCCCGTATCGGCTGTCGCGGCGCCCGCTGCCCCCGCAGCCGAGAGGCCCGTGGCGCGAGCGGCGATTGTGGGTGTCCGGGTCCCCACGGTTTCGCGAGCATCCGTGACCCGGGTGGCGGCCACCTCGCCGGTCCTGTTGCGAGCCGAGCGCAGTCGCGCCGAGGCCCTGGGTCGGCTCGACGTGCGAGCGGGGAGGCGGACCGAGGAGCTCGAGGCGGATGAACGCGCGAAGCAACGCGCCGAAGCCAAAGCCGCGGCTGAAGCTGAAGCCGCAGCCGCCGCAATGGCGAATCTGTGGACCTTGCCCGTCGCCAGCTACCAGATCACCGCACGCTTCGGCCAGACCAGCTATCTGTGGTCGACGGTGCACACCGGCGTCGACCTCGCTGCGCCCACCGGCACGCCAGTCGTCTCGGCCGCCGCCGGTGTGGTCACCTCCTCCGGCTATGACGGGTCCTACGGCAACAAGGTGGTCGTCCAACACTCTGACGGAACCGAGACGTGGTACGCGCACCTCGACTCCATCAGCGCAGGCGTAGGCGAGCAGTTGGCGTCCGGGCAGGCCCTCGGCACGGTGGGCTCCACGGGGAACGTCACCGGCCCGCACCTACACCTGGAGGTGCGTCCGGGAGGCTCGAGCCCGGTCGACCCGTTGATCGAGCTGAGGAAGTATGGGCTGGTTTTCGAGTAGATGCTTTGTCGGCCACAATGGAGCCGTGGACCTGCGTTTGAGAACTCCAGCATGAGCCGGAGCAGCGCGCCCGTGGGTCGACACCGAGGGCCGGTCCCAGCGAAGCGGTCGATGCGGCGTGGTCGGACCGCCCTCCTCGCCGCAGCGGTGGCGGTCAGTGTCACTGCGCTGGTGGGTGGGATGTTCGCGGAAGCCGAACCCGGAGTTGCCGACTCAGCTCTACAGCCGACCGAGAGCGTCCGCGAGGCGCAGGCCGTGTTGGAGGCGACGGCGCCCGCCCCGTCAACCGAAGTCGCGCCAACCACCGAACCAAGTCCCGACCCGTCGGCCACCATCACCGCCGAGCCAAGCGAGGACGCGCCAACGAAGTCCCCGGTACGGCTTCCGGTTCGGGTCCCCGAGGCCGGGTCCGGAACGTTCACCCGTGCCTCTGTCGACACCGAAACTCCCGGAGCGGTCCGCACGTACTCGGTGGAGGTGGAGGACAACCTGCCGATCAAACTCTCGGGTTTCACCGGAGTCGTCCGACGCACCCTGGCCGACCCACGAGGCTGGACACAAGGCAATCCGACGGAGCTGGTCATGACCAACGGCGAGGCGGATCTGCGCATCGTCCTGACGACGCCCGAGACGACCGACCGGTTGTGTGCGCCCCTCCAGACTCGTGGCCGGGTCTCGTGTCGCAACGGCCGTAACGTGGTCATCAACGCCTACCGATGGGCCAACGGCGCTGAGTCGTACGGCGACGATCTGGCCGGCTACCGCCGCTACGTGATCAACCACGAGGTGGGTCATGCTCTGGGCAACGGTCACGAGACGTGTCCGGAGCCGGGCGGGTTGTCCCCGGTGATGCTCCAGCAGACCTTGGGGTTGCAGGGTTGTCGCAGCAACCCGTGGCCCGCCCGAGTGGACCTGCTCTGATCGTGACTTAACAACTACGTGACATAGTAGGTGTGTGGTCGTTGGTGGGTTCGTTCGTGCTGCGACGGCCGCGTCGGCCGGGGTGGTGCTCAGTCTGGCTTTCGACCCGTTCGGCATCTGGCTGGCCGCGCCTCTGGCGGTGGCCATCGCGACTGGGCTGTTCGCCGAACCGTCGGCCCAGCCCTGGCGGACGCTGAGGCATGGCTACATCGTCGGGGTCGGCTTCTTCGGGGTCCACCTGTGGTGGTTGACGGCATCCATCGGGTTCACCGCCTGGCTGCTCGTCGTGTTGGCCGAGGCCACGTGGTTCTGCGCGACCGCGCTGCTCGTCCGGTGGGGAGCCGGCTCACGGTTGCGCGTCCTCGTCTGGGGTCTGGCCTGGGTCGCACCCGAGATCCTCCGCGGGAGGATGCCTTTCGGAGGCTTCCCCTGGGGTCGTCTGGGGTTCTCGGTGATCGACAGTCCCTGGGCCGCGGCGCTGCCGTATCTGGGCATCACCGGGGTGTCGCTCCTGGTCGCCCTGGTGGGTAGCAGTTTCGCGGCTGTGGTCGTCGAGGGCCGCCCGATGACTGTCCGGCGAGGCAGCGTGCCGGCCGCCGTGGTTCTAGCGAGTCTGATTCCCGCTGTGTTGCCCTACGCGCCGGTCGTCACCGGCTCCACCAGCGTGGCGGTGATTCAAAGTGGCGTTCCGGGCGACGGCACGCAGGTGGCGCCGTACGGCGCCCGGATCGTCCGGGAGACCGCCGATGCAACCGTGGATCTGGCCGCAGCGATCGCGCGAGGGGAGCGGCCGCCGGTGGACCTGGTCGTGTGGGCCGAGAACTCGACGTCCACCGATCCCTACGTCGACGGGGAGACCAGGGGCCAGATCGATCGTGCCGTGGCGGCCACCGGCCGACCCCTGCTCGTGGGGGCGCTCGTGGACGGCCCGACCCCCCAGACCCTGTTCAACCGCACGGTGGTGTGGTTGCCGTCCGGCCCGGCGGCTGGGACCGGCTACACCAAGGCGCACCCGGTCCCCTTCGGCGAGTACATCCCTCTGCGCGGTCTGCTCTCCGGGATCTCTTCCCAGCTCAACGCGGTTCCCCGCGACGCGCTGCCCGGCCGGGACCCGGTGCCCCTGGCGGTGGCAGGGGTGCGCCTGGCCATGGCGATCTGCTTCGACATCGCCTTCGACGAGCCGCTGAGGCAGCAGGTGCGCGACGGTTCAGACCTGATCGTCGTCCAAACGAGCAACGCGACGTTCACCGGCACCACGCAGCCCGATCAGCAGTTCGCCATCTCTCGCGCGCGGGCCCTGGAGGCGGGTCGCTCGGTGGTGGTCGCCTCCCTGAACGGCCGCTCGGGGGTCATCTCCCCCCAGGGGATCGTCCAGGCGGAACTCCCGGTGGAGGAGACGGCTACCGCGGTGGTCGACGTCGAGACCAGCGACAGCCTGACCCCTGCGGTCAGGTTCGGACGGATCTTGGACCTGGGGGCGCTCCTGCTGGCCGCGTTGTTCATTGTCGTGGTGCTGCTGCGTCGCCACCCTCGGTTCAGTCGGCGGCTACCGTCTGCCGCCGGCGAGGACCTAGGGTTCAGGTATCCGGGTCCCGCCCGGGAGATCCAGGAGACGGCACCTTGTCCGACATCAGCGCGAGGTCGGTGAAGCCTGGCCTACCGGGGCTCCTGGTCCTGGTCGCGATCCTGGCTGCGGCCGGTGTGGTGGCGGCGTTGGTGGGTCTGCCCGACAAGGAGTCTTTGCGCCAGCAGGTCTCGGACGCCGGCGCCCTGGCCCCCGCGGCCTTCATCGGCATCTACGCCCTGCTGACGCTGCTTCCTCTGCCCAAGAACGTGTTCTCCGGGCTGGCGGGCATCCTGTTCGGCCTGGTGTGGGGAGTCGTGGTGGTGATGGTGGCCGCTCTTCTCGGGGCCGCCGCTGCCTTCGGGCTGAGTCGGCTGCTGGGCCGGGACGCCGTCGAGCGGCTGATCGGGAACCGGGTGGCTCGGGTGGACGACCTGCTGAGCCGGAGGGGAATTCTGTCGGTCGTGGTGGTGCGGATGGTCCCCGTGTTGCCCTTCACCGCGATCAACTACGCGGCGGGGCTGACCGCGGTCCGGACCAGGGACTACGCCATCGGTACGACGCTGGGCATTCTCCCGGGGACCGTCTCCTTCGTGGCGCTCGGAGCGTATGGAACCCATCCGGGTTCGTGGCCCTTCGTGGTGTCTGTGGCGGCGCTGCTGCTGCTCACGGTCGGCGGGCTCATCGTCGCCCGACGGTCCCGGGCGAAGCGCTAGCGGTCCGTCACCACTCGCTGAGGGTGGAGAAGGAGGCGCCAGTGTCGTCGCTGCTCAACAGCGCCTTCTCGGTCGCGACGTAGATCGTGCCGTCCGCGGTGACCGTCATGGCCTGGGGCCGGTCGACCTGGGCCCCGGGGGTCCAGGAGTCGGGGTCTGTGGCGCTGAAGACCTGGCCATCCGGGTCGATGCCGACCAGGGTCCCGTCGGTCGACCAGTCGACCAGGAGGAGGGTCGGCGCGTTCTGGGCGACCTCGAAGTTTTGCCCACGGTCCTCGCTGCGCAGGACTCCGCTCTCCGAGGTGGCGAGCAGCGTCTCGGTCGCGGGGTCGACCGCGATGTCGGCTACGGGTTCGGGGAGTTGCACGGTGTCCCAGGTCTGGCCGTCGTCTGCGGTCCGCATCAGCTGGGTCCCACCGTTGACGCCGTAGATCGCGCCAGCGGTGGCCGACAGGGAGTGGAAGTCCGCCTGCCCCCCGAGGGAGACCTCCTCGAAGGTGTCGCCACCGTCGGTGGAGGTGATCAGACCCAGTGCGGAGGGGCCCTCCTCGCCCTCGCCGGGGTGTCCGCTCGCGAAGAAGGTCCCGTCCTCGTCGACGGTGAATCCCATCAGGTCCGTGGTGCGATCGTTGACCGGTGTCGGCGAGCCCTCGCCGTCCAGGGCGAACAGGCCGTCATGGGTGGCGATGAGGAGTTCGCCACCGGGCGCCTGGCTCAGCCCGTGCACGTGATCCGGCTCGAACGCACGCGTGCTGGGGTCGCTGTCCGAACAGCCCGACAGGAGGACAGAAAGGGCGATGGTGCCGCCGACGGCGGCGAGGGTCTTGTTGAGAGCCACGAAACATCCTTCGAACGAGTACGACGGAACTTAGTAGTAATCGTTGCACAAGCCCGGGTGAGTCCGTGTCACGAGGGACGGCACTCCCAGCGAGAGCATGGGCCAGGTCGTAAAGGCTTTGTGTAGATCACGGTCTTGTCGTCAGAGCTGACCTACGGTCGTTGATCGTACTGACGCTATCGACGAACGGAACTCTCTGCATGCCCCATCTGCCGATGCCCACCACGGTGCTCAGGATCGCCGCGATCGCTTCCCTGGGGGGCGGCGCGATTCACCTCGCGGTGACGCCTGATCATTACGCCACCTGGTGGGTGACCGGAGTCTTCTTCCTCGCGCTGGCCGTCTTCCAGCTCGCCTGGGGTGCCGTGGTGTTGGCCCGCCCCGCAGCGGCTCTGGCCGGAGGCTTCTGGGGCCGATCGCTGTGGCTCTCGGCGGCGATCGTCAGCGCAGGGTCGATCATTCTGTGGGTGTTGACTCGATCGGTGATCGGCGAGCCGTTCGGCCCCAACGCGGGGACCGCGCTCCCGATCGGTCCCGCGGGCATCATCAGCAGCGTCCTGGAGGCCGGCGTACTGCTCGGGCTGCTCGTGGCTCGCCGGGTCCGTCCCGAGAAGACCTTGATGGCGGGCATTCCCCTGCTGGTCGCGTCCACCCTGGTGCTCGGGGGTGCCTCGGCGTACGGCGTGACAGCGGGTCTGTCTCACGACCACGGCGACCACGCCGACACCCACCTGGACGAGGGGAATCACGACGACGGGCACGACGACGGGCATGACCCGGCGCCGGAGGACCTGATCGACGGCGAGGTCCCATCGAGCCCCAAGAACCCCAAGGCTCCGGGGAAGTCAGAGCCGCCGAAGCCAACGGAGAACTCCGACGACGCTCACGAGGACGACGGCCACGGGCACTGACGTCTAGCGAGCCGGGTCGTCAGCCGATCTCGTCGCCAGCCAGTGCCTTGGCGGCCAGACGCTCCTCCTCGCTGACCTCCCAGACCTCGTACGCCGCGTGGAGGGCCAGCACGATGATGAAGCAGCCCAGAATGAGGTCGGGCCACCCGGAGTCGGTCCACAACGTGACGATGCCCATCGCGATGATGGTGACGTTGACCAACACATCGTTGCGCGCCGACAGGAAGGCTGCCCTGCTCAAAGATCCGCCTTCGTGGCGGAGCCCCGCGAGGAGCCAGGCGCTGGTCCCGTTGACGACGATGGCGCCGAGTGAGGCGAGCACCAGAGGCAGGACGAGCGGTGCGGTGGGGTCGGCGAACTGGCCGATGGCCTTCCACCCGGCAACTGATGCTGGGCCCAGGATGATGAGGGCCATGACCTTGCCGGTGACCGCGCGGTGGGCCAGCGGCCAACCCAGCGCGATGAAGATGAGCAGATTGACCGCCGTGTCCTCGAGGAAGTCGACGCTGTCGGCCAGGAGAGCGACCGAACCGGCTGACAGCGCCACGGCGAACTCGACGAAGAAGTAGGCGAAGTTCAGCGCCGCGACGATCAGAACCACACGTTTGAGACGGGCTTCCATCAACTGCTCCTTCTCCAGCGCCTTGTGATCATTGGGCAAACATGTCAGGCGGCGAGGTAGCCCATCGACAGCGCACCGATCAGGACGGTGCCGAGCCCGATTCGGTAGGCGACGAAGCGGTTGAACGAGTGGCTTGCGACAAAGCGCAGGAGCCACGCGATGGTGGCGTAGATGATCCACCAGCCGAACCGGTAGTCGTGCTCGTCACGACGCTCGCGGTGGGCCAACCCACCGAACCAGGCCCGGGCGATCCGGGCGATATCACCGTAGGACGGCTTGGCCGAGGCTGATCGCTGACATGCAGATTCCCTTGGTCGACGTGGTCGTGCGCTCGGCGCAGCCTCCCGTCTCGAACCTGCCTCTCACCTGACCGCGGTGGCGCTCGTGGTCAGGTTCCCGTCAGGCCCGGCGGCGCATGATCGACCCATGGAGCTAACGCAGGTCGAGCCGCGCGATCGGATCCGAGGATGGGCGTCCCGCAGCAAGCAGGCGGCGGTCGCCGTGGTGCTGGTGGGCTCCACCCTCTTCGCGGGCCCGGTCCCGACCGCTTCGGCGGTGTCGTCTCCTGACCCGGTGCGCGTCATGGTCGCCGCACCCGGGGCCGCGGTCTCGAGCGACGCCGAGCGGGCGCTGGGCGCTCGCCTGGCTGTGGAGTACTCCGGCGCTGTCCCGGCCGCCGATGTCGAATCGCTGGTTCGTCGAGTCAGTCGACGGCTGCGTAAGGACGCTTCGCCGCCCGAACGGCTGCTGAGCACCGCCGAGGCCATCTGCCGCCGTGCCCTCACCGACTACCTCGCCCGTGGCGTGTTGTTGCCCGCAGCCTGACCCGCTTCCAGCTGGGGTGGCTACTCGTCCTCGTCGAACCGAGGAAGCTGCACCACGAACCGGGCTCCGCCCAACGGGCTCTCGTCGACCGAGACCGATCCGTCGTACGACGTGACGATGGTGTGGACGATCGCGAGACCGAGACCGCTCCCACCGTCGTCCCGAGCGCGGGCCTCGTCGAGGCGAACGAACCGCTCGAAGACTCGCTCGCGGTCCGCCGGGGGCACCCCGGCTCCGTCGTCCTCCACGGTGAGGGTCACCGTCGTCAGGTCTTCGCGAAGAGTCAGCGCGACGGACCCCAATGCGTGCCGCTGGGCGTTGTCGACGAGGTTGCGCAGGGCCTGAGCGAGAAGCAACGGGTCGCCAGCGACCCTGCCAGCGGACACCCCGGCGATGTCGACCCGGAGCTGGGTGGACTGGCGGAGGCGAGCGGTCTCCTCGAAGACCAGATCGTCCAGATCGACCGGGCCCGCGGGATGTTGCGGTGAACGCTCGTCCAGGCGGGCCAGACTCAGCAGTGCGACGACGAGCCGTTCGAGGCGGGTCGATTCGATCCGCACGGTGTCCACGAACTCCGTGGTGCTGAGGTGGTCGGGATACTCCGTGGCCACCTCGAGGTTCTGCATGATCGAGGCGATCGGGGACCGCAGCTCGTGGGCGGCGTCGGAGACGAACTGGCGCTGCTGTTTCTGGCCGCGGTCCAGACGCTCGAGCATCCGGTTCATGGTGTCGGTCAACCGACCGATCTCGTCGTGCCGTTCGGGCTCCGGTAGGCGCCGGTGCAGCTGAGAGGTGCCGATCTCCTCGGCCTCCCGGCGGATGCGGTCGACCGGCGCCAGGGTGCGACCCACGACGAGCCAGGTGACTGCACCCACGATCAGGACCATCGCCGGGAAACCGATGAGGAGCAGGCTCCGGACCGACCCGAGCGCGTCATCGACGTCTTCCAGGCTGGCCCCCACGATCACGGTTCGACGCCCCTGCGACGTGTCCACACTGGAATCCGCGACGATGTAGAGGTCGTGGTCGTCGTCGACGCGAACCTTGTCGCCGCTGCGAACCGGGTCCTCTCCGAGCATGTTGTCGGTGGCCGCGACCACCCGCCCATCGCGGTCGAGGATCTGGATGAACTCGTCGTCATCGTCGCCGACCGAGGAGAGCGCGGCGCCGTCGACGCCGGGGCTGCGCGACAGGGCGGACGCGATGGAGTCCGCACGGATCTCGACACTTGCGCGGGCGCTGTCGGTCAGGCGCGAGTTCAGCTGCTGAACCAGGAGGAGGGATCCCGCAGCCAGCGCGACTCCGACGACGATGACCGCGACGAGGGTGATCCGCACGCGCAGGGGAGCCGATCGGGACCGCTCAGCCACCGTCGCTCGCCAATCGGTATCCCGAGCCACGCACGGTCTCCAGCGCTCGGCGAGCGAAGGGGTTGTCGATCTTGGTCCGGATCCGACGCACGTACACCTCCACGATGTTCGGGTCGCCCTCGAAGTCGTAGTTCCACACATGATCGAGGATGTCCCGCTTGGAGACCACCGCCCCCTTGTTGCGGATGAGGTACTCCAGGACGGTGAACTCGCGTGCCGTCAGGGAAAGCTCCTGCTCGCCTCGACGGACCCGCTTGGCGGAGGGATCGAGGTGGAGATCCCCGGCCTGGAGGACGACCGGTCGTTCGGCCGCGCCACGACGGAGGAGGGACCGGATCCTGGCCAACAGGAGCTGGAACGAGAACGGTTTCGTCATGTAGTCGTCCGCCCCGGTGTCGAGACCCTCGATCTGGTCCCAGGTCCCGTCCTTCGCGGTGAGCATGAGGATCGGGGTCCAGTTCTCGTCGGCCCGGAGGGCCTCGCACACCTTGTAGCCGTTCATTTTCGGCAGCATGATGTCCAGAAGGATCAGGTCGTAGCTCTCCTCCCGAGCCATCCACAGCCCCTCGACCCCGTCGTGGACCACGTCGACGGCGAAGCCCTCGGCCTCCAGCCCCCGGCGCAAACCGTCGGCCAGACGCACCTCGTCCTCCACGACCAGCACCCTCATGGCCCTTCGCCTCTCATCACAGTTCAGTGTGAGGGATCCGGCCTGAATGCGGGCTGAACGGCCGCGGGATCAGTTCGGAGCAGCCTCGTCGGCTTCGTCGTCCGGGTCGTCCGCGTCGTCCACCGCCTCGGTCTCTTGGCTGACGACGGCGAAGGACCTGTCGAGCTGGACCTCGATCTCCTGACCGTTGTCGAGAAGGACCTCCACCTCGTAGGCGGAACCGGGCTCGTCGCTGGCCTCCGACTCGGTCACCTTTCCGCCGCCGGCGGCCTTCAGAGCCGCGTCGCTGGCCTGGGTCAGCGTGGTCCCGGTCAGGGGGGTGTCCTTGTCGTTCTCCTCGTCGCCGCCCGAGCCGCCCGCGAACGCGGTAGCCACTCCGCCGACGGTCAGCACCGCCGCACCGGCCAACGTTCCTGCGCCGATCCAGATCTTCTTGGTCTTCGTCATGTTGGAAACCCTCCTGGTTGATGTGGTGTCGAGAGGCAACAGTGATGGAGGGACGCTGACGGGCTCCTGACTGTTCCTGAACACCCATCTGTGTGGGTCGCGTCCGGCGTCTGCCGGATCAGAAGCAGTCCAGGCCACCCTTGTCGAGGACCTCGCCGTCGACGTCGAGGAAGCGCCACTCGAAGGCGTCCGGACGCAGTTTCAGGTCGAGGACGCCGAAGACCTGGTCGGCCGCAAACTCCGAGCCCGGCTGTAGGTCGCCGATCGAGTACTGCGACCGTCCACCGGTTCCGACGACGAAGTGAGTGGTGCCCGACTCCGGGTCGGTGACGTTGCCGTCCGCGTCGATGGGCGCGAAGCGCTCGTAGTCGTGTTCGTGGGCGGCGAGGGAGAGGTCGACGCCACCCTCGACGGCTGCTCGCCACAGCCCGTCGACCTGCTCCTGGGACCCGTGTTCGACCCCTGAGGACCAACGGGGGTGGTGCATCGCGATCGCGGTGCAGGTCGTGGGGTTGGCCGCCAGGTCGTCGGCCAACCAGCGTGCCTCCTCGTCGCAGTCGATCTGATCGCAGTTGGAGTCGAGGAGGTAGAACCGCCAGGCCCCGATCTCCCGGACGTAGTACGGGCCGGTGTCGAAGTAGCGGGCGTACCCCGCAGCACCCTCGGTCTCGTACTCGTGGTTGCCCGGGACCGGCGCGATGATGTCGTCGAACTGTCCCCAGCTGGGGGCCCAACTCTTCAGGAACTCGTCGTACAGACCCTCGGTGTACTGAAGGTCTCCCAGGGCCACTACCGCGTCCGGATCGAGCGAGCTCGCGAGGTCCGCGGTGGCCTGCTGCTGGCACTCGGTGTCGGTGACCTCCAGGTCCGAGGAGCAGACGATGTCACCGACCGCCACCACGTCGACCGTCGCCTCGGGTCCGGCCGTCGTCGAGGGCAGACCGGCCTCGGGACCGCGGATCTCGTCGGTGGGGGTGTCGGCGGGGGTGCTGCATCCGGCGACCGTGAGGGCGACGGCGACGAGGAGCGCCGTGGTTCGGCGAGGTGAAGGGACGCGACGTCCTCGAGTGATGGGATCTCTCACGCCAACCATGATGCGGCCTCAGCGATCAGACGGCCCGGTCGGCGCGACGCTGCTGGACGGTGAACCAGCTGACCGCTGCCACGATCACGACCAAGAATAGGCCGCTGGTCCCGTTGGCGCCCAGCCCGAGGCCACCGTCGGCGGGGGCCTGGGTCAGGTAGTCACCCATCGAGGCGCCGAAGGGGCGGGTCAGGATGTAGGCGGTCCAGAAGGCGAGGACGGCGTTCAGGCCGCCCTTGAGGTGGGCCAGGGTGACCAGAGCGATCAGTACGCCGAACAGCCCGGCGGAGGGCAGGTAGCCCAGGGCCAGCTTCTCGCCCACCAGGTCTCCGGCCGAGGTGCCCAGAGCGAAGGTGACCAGGATGGCCGACCAGTAGAACGCCTCGCGGCGGCTGGTCAGGATGGTGTGGATCGACAAGGTGCGCTCCGAGCGGAACCAGGCGGCGAACACGGCCGCGAGGGCGACGCTGAAGGCGATCGTCGTGGTCCACAGGCTGACTCCGAGATTGTCGACCAGATTGTCGGTGATCAGGGTGCCCATGATGCTGATCAGGACCACCGAGGTCCAGTAGATCGCCGGGACGTAGCGGGTGGCGCGGAACTGGAAGGCCAGGGCGACCGCGGTCAGACCGGCCATGATCAGCGAGGTGCCGGTCAGGCCGAGGCCGACGTTGCCGGCGAGGAAGTCGGCGGCGGTCTCGCCAACGGTGGTGGAGAGGATCTTCACCACCCAGAAGAGCAGGAAGACCTCGGGGACCTTGTTGAGCATGGTCCGCCCGATTCGGGAGGGGCTGTTGAAGGGACGGTTGGCGGCGGGGATGGACGAGGGCCTCGTGGCCGGCGTCGGGTTCGGTGTGGTCATGGACAGAGATTGCGGTCCGGAGCCTGCCCATGACCTGACTGGTTCAGTGCCTCAGACGCGGGGGAGTCGGACGGTGAAGCGGGTCGGGCCGGCGGGGTGAGTCAGTACGACGTCACCGCCGCAGGACTGAGCCACCCGCCGAGCCAGGGAGAGGCCGAGGCCCGCTCCGGAGCCGCCGCCACTGGTCGTGCCTGCGTCGAAGATCGCGGCGGGGTCGCCCTGCACACCAGGACCGTCGTCCTCGACGATCACGTCCACGGTGGAGGTGGTGTCGGATGCGACCTGGACTCGGACAACAGAGTCGGCGAACCGTACGGCGTTGGCGACGATCGGGGTGAGCGTTCGCACCGCCAGGGCGTGGGGAAGGCCGAGCTGCAGATCCGGTACGTCGACCTCGACGTCGACCTCGCCGGGGGCGTTGCGGACGACCTCGTCGACGACCTCGGCCAGCGACGAGACAGCCGACTCGGCAACGTCCCGTTCGTTGCGCGCCAGCTCCAGCAGCGTCGAGATTGTGCTGGTCATCCGGTGGGCTGCGGCGGAGATCTCCGTCAGGTCCTCGCGGGTGGAGGCGGAGAGATCCTCGTTCATCAGGGCGAGGTCGGCGTTTCCCTGGATGGTGGTCAGCGGGGTGCGCAGTTCGTGGGCCAACTCCGAGGTGAGGCGCTGCTCGGACCGGATGGCGGCGGTGACCCGGTCCAGCAGGGAGTCCAGCGTCCCGGCGAGCGCGGTCAGCTCGTTGGTGGGTGGTCCGAGGTCGAAGCGGCGGGAGAGGTCGTGTTCGCTCCAGTCGGCGGCGGTGCTGGCCAGCACGGAGACCGGCTTCAGAGCCCGCCTGGTGACCCACGCGGCGAGGGCGGCTGCGGCGGCAGTGGCCAGGGCGCCGGTCGCCAGGCTGACCATCAGGGCGTACACCTCGGCCTCCTCGTACGGCGTGATCGATTCGTCCACGATCACCACACCTGGGGTGCCTGCCCCCGTTGTGAACGGAAGGGCCAGCAGACGTCGATCGTCATCGTCGTCGCGCTGCTCGAGGCTGTCGGCTCGGCTGAGATCGGCATAGGCGTCGGCCAACCCGGGTGGGACGAAACCCGACACGAGAACCCCGTTCGCGTCGTACACCGCGACCCCTCGGTCCAGCGCCGAGGCGGGGACCGACAGGTCGGCCCCGGCTGAGTCGCTGGTGACCGAACCGGCCACCGCCTCGGCACGGTCCTCGAGGACGCGGTCGACGTTGCGGGTGGTCTGGGAGGCGAGGATGAGTTGCACGACCAGGGTCAACAGGACCATCGCGAAGGCGGTGACGCAGGCGGTGAGGATGACGATCTGCCGCTGGAAGGATCCCGTCGGAACCGCAGCCACGCTTGCAGGCGGGTTCGTCACGAGAGTCGGAATCCGATGCCGCGGACGGTTTCGATGGTGACCGGCGAGTCGATCGAGTCGAGCTTCACCCGGATCCGTCGGATGAACGAGTCGATGGTGTTCTCGCTGACGATGGAGCCGTCGGGCCAGGCGGCGGCCACCACGGCTTTGCGCCGAGCCACCTCGCCGGGGCGCGAGGTGATCGCCGCGAGCATCCGGTACTCGGTGGGCGTCAGATTGGCCTCGCCCCCCGGGCAGCGCACCCGGTGTCCCGCTGGGTCGAGCACCAGCCCCGTCGAGGGTGCAGTCGCCGGGCGTCCCCGGCGACCGAGCGCCTCGACCCGCAGCAGGAACTCCTTGATGTCGAACGGCTTGGCCACGTAGTCGTCGCCGCCGGCGTGGAACCCCGCGATGCGGTCGTGCACCGCACCGAGGGCGGTCAGGAAGAGGACCGGCGCGGACTGTCCGCCGGAACGAAGCGCCTGTACGACGTCACGACCGTCGGAGTCGGGCAGGCCGACGTCCATCACGATCACCTCGACCCCGCTGCTGGCGTCGAGGTTCCGCAACGCTTCCCCGCCGTCGTGGGTGCTGCGGACCTCGTGGCCGGCCGATTCCAGGGCTCGAGAGACCAGCCGACGGATGGCCGGGTCGTCCTCACAGATTCCGATCAGCATCGCGGTTCCTTCCGTTGCTGCGGTCAGCGTCCCACGAGGACCCTGTCGTCAACCTGACTGAATCCGGGTGGTCTCAGTCAGGTTCACGTCAGGTCGTCGGTGTCACGGTGAGCTCAGTCAGCACCGACCCACCGGAAGAAGCCCGTCATGACCGCCACCGCCGTACAGCCCCGGCCCTCGACCCCGCCACGCGTCCGGGTTCGGCGTCGACGCGCGGTCAGCGAACGGGGACTCCTGGCCGGGGTGATCCTGGGCGCCGTCGCGGTGCTCGGGCTCTGGTGGCACGACACGACGATGCTGCCCGGCTTGGGGGAGTGGGTGACCGCCGCCGGCCGGGTCACCGGCCTGCTCGGCGGTTACGCCATCGTTGTGGCGTTGCTGCTGATGTGCCGTGCTCCCTGGATCGACCACGCTCTCGGCACCGATCGCCTCTCCCGCTGGCACGCGATGTCGGGGCGCTACCTCTTCGGGCTGTTGAGCGCCCACGCCGCTCTGATCACTTGGGGTTACGCCCTGACCTCCGGAACGAGCCTGTGGGCCCAGACCAATCTCATGCTGGTCGCGGTGCCCAACGTGCTGATCGCCGCTATCGGCTACGCGTTGTTCGTCGTGGTCGGAGTGATGTCGGCCCGGCAGGTCCGTCGCCGGGTCAGCTACGAGGCCTGGTATCTCATCCACCTGCTGACCTATGTCGCGATCGGCCTGAGCTTCCTGCACGTCCTGACCGTCGGGGCGGACTTCCAGACCGGGTGGGCCAAGGCCTTCTGGATCGCGATGTACGCCGCGGTCACAGTCCTGCTGGTCTGGTACCGCTGGCTCAACCCGGTGCGCAACGCCATGCGCCACCACCCACGCGTCGCTGCGGTGACCACCGAGGGGCCGGGAGTCGTCTCGATCTCGGTCGCCGGGCGCGACCTGGGCCGGCTGGGGGCCGAGGCGGGACAGTTCTTCCGGTGGCGGTTCCTGACGCCGAGTGGGTGGTGGCAGTCGCACCCCTACTCCCTGTCCGCCGTGCCCACCGACACCGAGCTGAGGATCACCGTGAAGGCACTGGGCAAGCACAGCGAACAGCTGGCGAGCCTGCGGCCCGGCACCCGGGTCCTGATGGAGGGCCCGTACGGCGCTCTCACCGTCGCTCGCCGCCGCAACCACGGCGTACTCCTTCTTGCCGGAGGCATCGGCATCACGCCCCTGCGGGCGATGCTCGAGCACCATCACAACGAGGGCCCGGACGCGGGACCGGTGACCCTGATCTATCGGGCCCGCACGGTCGCCGATTTGGTGCACCGCGCGGAGATCGACCAGTTGGGCGGGGCCGACCACATCGAGATCCTCTACGGGGTCGGCGATCCCGGTGGTGACGACGACGTGTTCGTCGCCGATCGCCTGAGCTCTGCGGTTTCTGATCTCCAGGAGCGTGACGTCTACCTCTGCGGTCCCGCCCCGTTCATGGGGGCTGCCACGGAGAGCCTCCTGCGCTGCGGAGTCGCCCCACGCCACATCCACGCCGAACGCTTCGAGTTCTAGGAGTTCGATATGACCACCCATCCCCTCGGCGGCCGTGGCCGCTACCTGAGGCGGTTCAATCCGGCGCTGAAGTTCTCCGCCAGCGTGCTCGGCGTCCTGCTTCTGCTCGGCGTGAAGACGCTGACCTCCGATCCGAGCACGCTGGGGCCCGCCGTGAACCTGGTGGCCAGCGATCAGGGCTCGGTCGCCGGCCCGCTGATCAACACCCGCTACGGCCCCGTGCAGGTGCAGGTCACCGTCAAGGGCGGCGCCGTCACCGACGTGCAGGCCATCCAGCTGCCCACCGGCGGCAAGTCCGGTCAGATCGCCGACTACTCGGCCCCGGTGCTGCGGCGCGAGGCCCTCGCCGCCCAGGGCGGAGGCATCGATGCGGTGTCGGGTGCGACGTACACGAGCCAGGGGTACTCCGAGTCCCTCCAGGGGGCGTTGGACCAGATCGCGGCGGGACAGTCGCCGACCCCCGCAGGGCAGAGCGCGTCCGCAAGCACCCCGGCATGAGAGCCCCGGCATGAACGAAGCGACCCGCGACGAGATCCACGGCACGCGGCGCATCGTGTCGGTGATGGGGACGGTATTCACCCTCGACATGCGCGACCTCGATCCTGCCTCCGCAACCGTCGACAAGGTCGTCGCCTGGTGGCAGTGGGTGGACACGACCTTCAGCACCTACCGGCCCGACAGTGTGATCAACGAACTGGCCGAGGGCAGGCGCAGCATCGAGGACTGTCCGCCGGAGGTGCGTGAGGTCCTCGCTCGGTGTCAGCGAGCGGTGAAGGTGAGCGACGGGTACTTCACCGCTCACCCGCACGGTCGTCTGGACCCCACCGGTCTGGTGAAGGGATGGAGCGTCGAGGTGGCCAGCCGGATGCTGAGGGACGCGGGGTCGCGTGACCACTGCATCGCCGCCGGCGGCGACCTGCGCAGCAGTGGGGAGTCGAAGCCCGGGGTGGCCTGGCGGCTCGGGATCGTCGATCCTTTCGATCGGTTGCGCGTCGCTGCCGTCGTCGTGGGCACGGACCTCGCCGTGGCCACCTCCGGTACGGCGGAACGCGGCGACCACATCGTTGACCCGGTGGGCCGTGGTCCGGTCGACGACCTGGCGTCGGTGACGCTGGTGGGCGCCGACCTCAGTCACGTCGACGCGATGGCCACGGCGGTCTTCGCGATGGGACACCAGGGTCGCGCGTGGGTGCAGCGTCATCCCGACCTCGGCGCGCTCATCGTGGGCGTCGACGGGTCGCAGTGGTCACAACAACCGTCTCAGGGGGACGCGCGGATCGAGATCGTCTAGCGGTGCCGGCGCAATCGGCCGCCTATTGCGGTTGTGGCTGCCGCTTGACGCCGAGGCTCGCGATCGCCGCGAGGATGAGAGCGGATCCCACCACCCCGGAAAGGGTCAGGACCTCCCCGAGGAAAGCAACCGCGATGGCCACGGCGGTGACGGGCTCGATCAGTGTCGCCACCACGGCCACCGAGCTCGGGGTGGTGCGCAGCCCCGCGAAGAGCAGGACGTAGGCGACCGCCATGGTGAAGACACCCAGGTAGAGGATCAGCAGCCAGACCCGGGGCGTCTCGGGAACCAGGGCGTTCGAGCCGGTCGACCCGGAGACCAACCCGACGGGGACCAGCACCAGCGCAGCGACACACATGGTCGCGGTGGTGACCGGCACAGCGCCGTGACCCTGGGTGAGGGGAGCGGCGATCTCCGCGGAGACGGCGTACGCCGCGCCCGCCCCCAACGCGGCGGCCAGACCCCAGACGATGCCGTCGGGGCGCGGTCCGGACTCCCCGACCAGGGCGACCAGGGTCAGCCCGACGAGGGCGGTGCCCACCGTCAGGGCCCGTGGCCCGGCGGGCAGTCGCCGTTGCCGCGCACTGGTCAGGACGAGCAGCAGCACCGGCGCGAAACCCAGCATCACCACGGTCGCGACGCTGACTCCGGCCCCGATCACTGCGATGAAGAACAGCAGTTGGAAGGTGGTGGTCAGCAGCCCCACCGTGACCACGCGTCCGCGTTGGGTGCGGACCACATGGGCTACCGCACCAACCTGGCGCTTGGTGACCGTGGCAATCGTCAGAACCGTCACCGCGAGCACGGATCTGTAGGCGGTGACGGTGAAGGCGCTCAGGTTGGAGGCATCATCGACGAGGGCCACCGCCGGGCCGATCGTTCCCCAGATCACGCCGGCCGCGACGACGTACAACAGGCCCCGAAGCGCGAGGTCGTGTTGGGTATGGGTCGCGGTCACCGGTGCAGTCTCACACCCGGTTTGGTTCTTATACCCTAGGGGGGTACTGTATCCGACGTGACCCAGGATCAAGCCACGTACGGCTATCTCGACCGTAAGGACGACTACCTCAAGCGCCTTCGGCGCATCGAGGGTCAGGCCCGCGGACTACAGAAGATGGTCGAGGACGAGAAGTACTGCATCGACATCCTCACGCAGGTCTCGGCCATGACCAAGGCGTTGCAGTCTGTCGCCCTTGGCCTGCTGGACGAACACATGTCCACCTGCGTCGTCGACGCGGCCAAGGCGGGCGGCCCCGAGGCAGAACTGAAGCTCAAGGAAGCCTCGGATGCAATCGCACGCCTCGTGCGTTCCTGAAGAGGGCCCCCTAGTCGAACCACCCCCCCACAGCAACCCCACTGAACACAAGGAGAAAATCGATGAGCCAGACCAACACCTACATGGTGACCGGGATGACCTGCGCGCACTGCGTGTCGTCCGTGACCGAGGAGGTTCAGGCGATCGCCGAGGTCGAGCGCGTCAAGGTCGACCTCGAGACCGGATCGCTGACCGTGACGGCCTCGGAAGGCCTCAGTGACGACGACATCCGCGCCGCCGTCGAAGAGGCCGGTTACGACCTGGCCTGAGGTCCCACGTCCAGAAGTGCCACCAGCGGAGGAGACGACATGACGACCCAGACCAATGCTCCCGAACAATCCGTCGAGCTCGCGATCAGCGGGATGACTTGCGCCTCGTGTGCGAACCGGATCGAACGCAAGCTCAACAAGGTCGAGGGGGTCACCGCGACCGTCAACTACTCCACCGAGAAGGCCAAGGTCACCTTCGCCGATTCCGTGCTGCCCGAAGACCTCGTCGGGGTCGTCGAGAGCGCGGGGTACGCCGCCACCCTTCCGTCGCCCCCACCGGCAGCAGGTTCCGAACCCGACCCCGCCGGTGAGCCCGAACGGGACGACTCGACCCGGGCTCTGCGGGAGCGACTCCTCGTCTCGACGCTGCTGTCCGTGCCGGTCATCGCGATGGCGATGATCCCGGCCCTGCAGTTCGACAACTGGCAGTGGCTCTCGCTCACCCTCGCGGCACCCGTCGTGGTCTGGGGTGCGCTGCCCTTCCACCGCGCCGCGTGGACCAACCTGCGCCACGGCACCTCCACCATGGACACCCTCATCTCGATGGGGACCCTGGCCGCGTTCGGATGGTCGATCTACGCCCTCTTCTGGGGGACCGCCGGGATGACCGGCATGACCCACCCGTTCGAGTTCACCGTCGAGCGGACCGACGGGGCGGGCAACATCTACCTCGAGGCCGCAGCCGGCGTCACCACCTTCATCCTCGCCGGGCGCTACTTCGAGGCTCGCTCCAAGCGCCAGGCCGGCGCAGCGTTGCGGGCACTGCTCGAGATGGGCGCCAAGGAGGTCGCCGTCCTGCGTGACGGCACCGAGGTTTTGATCCCCACTGAACAGCTCACCGTGGGTGACCGGTTCGTCGTACGCCCCGGGGAGAAGATCGCCACCGACGGAACGATCGAGGACGGCACTTCGGCCGTGGATGCCTCGATGCTGACCGGCGAATCGGTTCCCGTCGAGGTGACGGTCGGTGACGAGGTCGTCGGCGCCACCGTCAACGCGGGCGGGCGCCTGATCATCCGCGCCACCCGTATCGGCGCGGACACCCAGTTGGCGCAGATGGCCCGCCTGGTCGAGGACGCCCAGAACGGCAAGGCCCAGGCGCAACGCCTGGCCGACCGGATCTCCGGGATCTTCGTCCCGATCGTTCTGCTGCTCGCGCTCGGCACCTTCATCACGTGGCTCGTGATCGGGGCGGGATTGCCGATGGCCTTCACCGCCACGGTGTCCGTGCTGATCATCGCCTGCCCGTGCGCGCTCGGGTTGGCCACGCCGACGGCCCTCATGGTCGGCACCGGTCGCGGCGCTCAGCTCGGGATCCTGATCAAGGGCCCCGAGGTGCTGGAGTCGACCCGCACCGTCGACACGATCGTGCTGGACAAGACCGGCACCGTGACCACCGGACAGATGACCCTCAGCGATGTCGTCGCCGGGCCCGGTGAGGACGCGGACGTCGTACGCCGTCTGGCCGGTGCTGTGGAGCACGCCTCCGAGCACCCGATCGCTCGAGCCATCGCGGCCGGCGCCCGGGCGAAGTCCGAGTCCGGCTCCCTGCCGGATGTGGAGGACTTCGCGAGCACCGACGGTCTCGGGGTGCAGGGGATGATCGCCGAGGGTGAGCGCCCGCTGGTGCTCGTGGGCCGCCCGCAGTTGTTCGAGTCGAAGTCGTGGTCGATTCCGGCCGAGCTCACCGAGGCACTGCGTGAGGCGCAGTCACAGGGCGGCACGGCCGTCGTCGTCGGTTGGGACGGTCAGGCTCGCGGCCTGGTCGTTGTCTCGGACGTCGTGAAGCCGACGTCCGCCCAGGCCATCGCCGAGTTCCAGGAGCTCGGCCTCGCCCCCGTCCTGTTGACCGGGGACAACGAACTGGTGGCCCGCGTCGTGGCCGCCGAGGTCGGAATCGACCCGGACTCGGTCTTCGCCGACGTCCTGCCCTCCGACAAGGTCGACGTCGTCAAGCGGTTGCAGGCCGAGGGCAAGGTCGTGGCCATGATCGGTGACGGGGTCAACGACGCCGCCGCCCTCGCCCAGGCCGACCTGGGGATCGCGATGGGCACCGGCACGGACGTGGCCATCGAGGCCAGCGACCTGACGCTGGTGCGCGGCGACCTGCGGGTGGCGGGCGACGCCATCCGCCTTGCGCGGCGCACGCTGGGCACGATCAAGGGCAACCTGTTCTGGGCCTTCGCCTACAACGTGGCGGCCCTGCCCCTCGCGGCAGCGGGTCTGCTGAACCCGATGCTCGCTGGTGCGGCGATGGCGTTCTCTTCGGTGTTCGTGGTCTCCAACAGCCTGCGCCTGCGAGGCTTCCGCTCGGGGATCGAGGCGTAGTCGGTCGTCTGCCCGACGGGGGACCGGCCGCGTCCCCTACATTCGAAGGGTGACAACTGAAGCTGAAACCACGGACGAGGTACGAACCGAACACGATGTCCGGGGTCTGCTGACGCGAGCGGCCGCGCTGGCGGAGGAGGAGGCCGGCGGCGCGGAGCCGCGGCTGCGGCTGGGTCGGCTGTCCACGGAGGACCGCGAGGAACTGCTGGCAGCGACCACCGCGCATCTCGCGGCACAGCGACCGGCCCGGCGCGGGGCCAAGGTCGTGTCGGTCGAGAAGGGGGTCCAGGACTGGTGGGCCAAGCTCCTCGGGTACGCCGACTCCCGCCGTCAACAGCGCCTCAACCCGCTGCGCAACGAGGTCTTCGCCGCACTCTCGGAAGCGGACGTGATCCGCCGCGAGAGCGGCCGCGACTGGAGCATGGTGGCGGGGCGCAAGGGCTCCGGTCCCATGGTCACGCGCGAGAACCTCGGGGCCTGGGTGCTGAAGGCCAAGCCGACGACGTGGGACGTGCGCCGCTGGATCGAGGACGGTGGCGGCCCGGTCGGCACCTGGTCGGTCTCGCACAACTACCGGTCGCTGATGATGACCGAGGGTGATCCGGTGCTGCTGTGGGTCAGCGGCGACGACCCGTCCTGCCCGGCTGGTTTCCGGGCGCGCGGGACCGTCACCGGTCCCTGCGCCGAGGGCCGCGCCGAGGGTGACTACTGGCTGGACAGGTCGGCCCGTAAGCGCGCCGACTACTTCGCCGCGGTGGACCTGACGCCGCTGGACTCCGTTATCGCGCGTCATACGCTCGTGCACCACAAACTCCTCAGCCAGATCGAAGTTCTCCGGGCCCCATTCACCGGAAACCCGAGTTACCTCACGACGGACCAGTTGGCGGAACTCGAGAGCGCACGTAACGTCTGAAGGCATGGGGACGTCTGACGACATCGCGACCTGGGACGCCGAGGCGGCGAACTTCGACGAGCCTGCGGACCACGGTCTGCGCGATCCGGCGGTGCGGCAGGCTTGGCGTGAGTTGCTGACAGCCCAGCTGCCGAACCCGCCGGCCCGAATCGTCGACCTGGGTTGCGGGACCGGGACGCTGTCCGTGCTGCTCGCCGAGGTCGGGCACGATGTAGTGGGCGTGGACTTCTCGCCACGCATGGTTGAGGCAGCGACGCAGAAGGCGGAGGGCGTCGCCGGGGTCCGGTTCCTACAGGCGGATGCGTTCGCACCCCCGCTCGTGGAGGCGTCGTACGACGTCGTGCTGTGTCGTCACGTGCTCTGGGCGATGCCGGATCCCGCCGTCGCGCTCACCAGGTGGATCAGCCTCCTCGCCCCAGCCGGCCGGTTGTTGCTCATCGAGGGCCAGTGGTCCAACGGCGCCGGGCTGCCGGCCGAGGAGACGGTCCGATTGGTCGAGGCGACGGGTCGTTCCGCTGTCCTGACTCCCCTGGACGACGCCGCATACTGGGGGCGGACGATCAGCGACGATCGCTACCTCGTCACGAGTCCCGCCGGCCGCTGATCGGGGTTGCCCGAGCTCAGATCGAGACTCATCACGATGTCGTTCTCGCGCTGACCGTGATCCGAAGGAAGCGCCGACTCCGCCACGGTGAAGCCGTGGCGCGCGTACAACCTGATCGCGCTGTCGTTGGTGCTGACGACGGCGAGAGTCAGTCGGTGGGCTCCCTGATCGGCCGCCCAGTCGCGCACCGCGCCGATCAGTGCGTCGCCCAGGCCGGTCCCTCGATGGCTGGGCGCGATCCACATAGCCGTCAGTTCGAGTTCGCCGGGCGTGGCGGTGTGGATGCCGCACGCGAGGCCGACCGCAGTGTCGTCATCGAAGGCGAGGAGCCAAGCGTTCTCGGCCAGTCGTGCCCGCCACACGTCCTGCGGAAGCTCGCGTTCCCGCGTCACCGTTGATCCGAAAGCTCCTGGTGACTCCGTCAGCGCGGCCACCCGCAAGCGCTGGGCCGTTTGCCACTGGGCGGGCTCTAACCTCCGGACGGTCACCGGGGCACGGTATCTCTGCCCGCCCCCGTCATCCGGCGTGCATCTTCCCCTCCAGGCGGCGAGCGCCGAACCGGCCCGTTACGGTGAGCGTCCAGCGAATCTCAAGAGTGGATGGGAATGGACTCGATGACGCCTCGGCATCTGGAGGATCAGGGCAACATCCTGATCGCGGGCACGGGTAGAGCCGGGACGACTCTGCTCGTCCAGTACTTCACCGCTTTGGGCTTCGAGACCGGGTACTCGTTCGATGAGGCCATGTCGAAGGTCGACCGGATCTCCAAGTCCGGACTGGAGCACTCCTTGGGCAGAACGGTCGATCAGGGCAAGGCGCTACCCTACGTCGCGAAGTCCCCGTGGATCGGACCCCGGATGGGGGAGTTGATCGGGGAGGGTTCGTTGCGGGTCCAGGCCTGCATCGTGCCCATGCGTGACCTCGCTGACGCTGCCGAAAGCCGGCGACGGGTCTCGCGGTTGGCCGAGGAGTCGGGTGCTGACCCGACCAGCCACCCGGGAGGAGTCATCCATGGCAAGAGCCGGCCCAATCGCTCCCAGGAGCAGAAGCTGGCCCTTCGGTTCCACCAGCTGATGACCTCCTTGGCTCGCTTCCAGATTCCGACCTATCTCCTGAGCTTTCCGCATTTCGCCACCGGCGAGCAGAGTCTCTTCGACGGTCTCCGACCGCTGCTGGAAGCGCATGGGGTCAACGCGCAGGAGTCCGAGGACGCCTTGGCGCGAGCGGCAAACGTGGAGCTGATTCACCAGAATGACGGCCAGGGCTAGCGGGCAACAGTTCCCCCTGAGCGTCGGGGTCGATCGGCGCACCCCATGGGCGCGTGCGGGCCTCAGACACACAAACCTTGCTCCATCATCTATTCGGGGTCCGGCTCGACGGGCTGCACGAGTTCGATGACGAGTCCGTCCGGCCCTCCCACCTGAAGTCGACGCTGCTCCGCTGGTTTCCGCTATCCCTCGGCTTCTCGCCGCAGGTTGTCGGTGGGCGCCGCTAGCGTCCGAGACATGGAAGCCTTCTCATCGCTAGTACCGCCCGAACTGCTGCCGCTGTCGGGCGGCGTTTTCCTCTCAGGTCCGGAGGCGTTCGCTCGTCCATCGCCCATCTATCTGCTTGGTCTGAACCCGGGCGGAGACCCGCTGGTCCACCCGACACACACGGTGGAGCGCCATCTAGGTCTCATGTCCGCAGTGCCAGAGAACTGGTCCGAATATCGCGACGTGTCCTGGGCGGACGGGGCGCCGCCAGGAGCTCATGGGCTCCAACCGCGGGTGCTGCATCTGCTCGGACGTCTTGGCCTTGATCCCGGGACTGTGCCATCGAGCAATCTCGTCTTCGCTCGGAGCGCCCGCGAGGCGACCATGGCGAGCGGACAGATGAGGAGGTATGCGGACGCCTGCTGGCCGGTCCACGCGAAGATCATCGAATCACTCGAGGTGCAGGTCGTCGTCTGCTTCGGTGGGACTGTCGGTGCATACGTGCGAGATCGTTTCGACGCCCACCAAGAGATCGACCGCTTCACCGAGCGCAACGATCGCCGTTGGACATCCCGGGTCCACCTGGGGCGGGGCGGAGTGCGGGTCGCGACGGTCAGCCACCCCTCGATCGCCAACTGGCGCAACCCCGACACCGACGTGTCCGACCTTGTGGCCAGGGCGCTCGGTGGGTCAGAAGCAGGTGCACGTCCCTCCGCCCCGGTGCATCGAGGCCAGCCTGCCTACTCGCCCCCAACCATCAACGAGGAACGTCCGAAGCAATCAGCAGAGGAGCAAGCTCTGAGCACGGAACAGATCAACCGTGGCAAGGGCGTCGGGAACCTGAACCGCAATCCGATCCCCCAGATCGTCCTCGACCGTGTCCCAGCGGCGGACGTCAAGGTCGGTGACATCGTCCTGTCCGGACGCCCCCACGGCCAACCGGTCCAGGTCGGCCGGATCGGGATCGCCACGAAGGGCAAGAAGATCGGTTTTGTGACCCTGTACGACGTGGACGACTACCCCACGAAGTACTGCAACGACGGTGATGCGTTCGTCGTCCGCAGGGTCATCTAATGCGGTTGTCCACAGATTTGGGCCATCTGGTCTGAGTCTCTTGACAGTGAACTGGTGTTCTATTAGCGTTTGTCCATGGACTCGGACGACACGGAAAACACGCCACCTCAGGAGCCGTCCGACTCCGCCCCCACGCCGACCGACCTGATCGTGGAGGTCCGTCGCCAGCGTCGGGTGGCCGCGAAAGCTGAGGCCCAGATCCTGCGGTTGGCTGTGGAGTGGGCGCACTCCCATCCCGAGCTCGATGGTGACGAGGTGGTGTGGTGGCGGCCGGGCAAGAAGGGTCAGGCCTACGCCGAGTCGGTTGGTGCGGTGATGGACGAGGACGGGTCTCCGGATCCGACCACGGTGGCGGACTTCGAGGAGTTGGAGTGGTTCGCGATCCCACAGATCCGGTGGGACGCCGCGGCCCCGTTCGCGGCCGCGAACGCGATGTCCACGACCGCTGGTCGGGTGCTGTTGCGCGATGCGTTGGTGTTGTTCCACCGCCTGCCGAAGCTGTATCGCCGGGTGGTGCACGGGATGGTGCCGTTGTGGAAGGCCCGCAAGGTCGCCGTCGCCGTCCTGGGTCGACCCGATGACGTGGTGGCCTACGTCGATGAGAAGTACGCACCCCTGGCTGCGTCCTCAGGTCTGGGCAAGCTCGAGGAGTTCTTGGACGAGGCGATGCTGCGGTTGTATCCCGAGCAGCACGAACACGACCGCCTCGATGCGTTAGGCAAACGTCACGCCACCCTCGAAGAGGGAGACTTGTCGTTGACCAACGGGTTGGCCTACTTCCAGGTCTGTGGTGACTGGTTGGACCTCAAGGAGTTCGACCTCACCGTCTCTGCGGTTGCTGAGGCGTTGAAGCACACCGAGGCCGGGGAGCACGAGTCACTCGACACCCGCCGCTCCATGGCGGTCGGGGTGTTGGCGGACCCCGAGGCCGCCGCTCAGTTGCTCAAGGATCATGAGGCGGCCGGTGGGAAACCCCGCCGCCGTTTGGAGTTGGTGTTGCACCTGACCCCCGAGACGTTGGCTGGCCGCGATGTCGTGGTCACCGACGATGGGGGTCGGGTCTGGTTCGCCGACCAGGTCGCGGAGTGGGCTTCCCGCCCCGACACCTCGGTCAGTGTCCGGGGGCTGATCGACCTGACCGACCTCGGTGACCACGACGATCACGACGGCGAGGATGCCTACGTCGCGTCCACGACGTTGCGTGAGTCGGTGATCCTGCGCGACACCACCTGCGTGTTCCCCTTCTGCCGCCGGACCGCCCGGGCCTGCGACCTGGACCACATCTGCCCCTTCCGAGAATCGGGGGTCACCTGTGAATGCAATCTGGCTCCGCTGTGTCGACATCACCACCAACTGAAAACCCATGCGGGATGGCGATACCGAGTGGTCGAACCCGGGATCTATCGGTGGACCGATCCCCACGGTCAGCATTTCCTGAGAACCCGCGACGGCACCATCGACATGACGGTCATCCCAGGCGAAGACAGACCCGAAGGATCATCCACTGCCGCCTGACGGTCCGACGGCCCGTATTGACTCGTGTCAAAAACCCCTCACGAAGGGGTCCGCAGGCTGGTACCTTCTTGCGCCAAGGGTGTGGTGTGCGCCACACGGTCATCAGGAGGCACACACGTGCATGGGGAAATTCTCGAACTGAGCCAGATCGTCGACGGCTCGGTCGGTGGCAAGGCTTATGGCCTCGCTCAGCTGGTGGGGATGGGACTCTCCGTGCCCCCGGCCTTCGTCATCAAGCAGGCGCAGCGCGGGGTCTACCCCGACGATCTCGACCAGCATCACGCAGCCTTGGGCAAGACTCCCGTTGCCGTGCGCTCCTCCGCGGAAGGGGAGGACGGGGCCGAGGCGTCGTTCGCGGGTCAGTACGAAACCGTCCTCAATGTCGCAAACGCGACCGAGCTCCGGGCCGCCATCGACCGCTGCGTGGAGTCCACCCACACCGAGCGCGCCGCGAGCTATCAGGCTGACCATCTCGACGGCGCCAGCGCCACGATGAACCTGGTCGTGCAGCGGATGGTCGACGCCCGCACCGCCGGTGTCGTGTTCACCGCCGACCCCGTCAGCGCGCGACGCGACCTGCTCGTCATCGACGCGGTTGCTGGCCTCGGTGAGGCCCTCGTCAGTGGCGAGGCCACCCCCGACCACTACGGCGTGCACACCTCCGGTGAGGTGGTCCGTCGCCAACTGGTCGGCGACCACCCGCTGCTCGACGACCACGAGATCCGTCAGATCGCCGAGCAGGCGCGACTGGTCGCCGCCAACGAGGGGCACCCGCTCGATCTGGAGTGGGCGATCGACCAGGACGGGACACTCTTCTGGTTGCAGGCGCGACCGATCACCACCCTGCCCGCGGACCTCAACGAGTTCGACTCTGTTCTGCCGGGGCCCGACGATGTCCTCACGATCAGCAACGTCAGCGAGATGATGCCGGGGGCGGTCTGCCCGCTGACGATGTCGTTCACCGGCTGGGGGATCGACTACGGCGTCCAGCACATGCAGGTCACCGTCGGTGCGCGCGAGCGGATCGATCCGCAGTGGCAGACCACCGCGTCGGCGTACGGCCACCTCTTCCTCAACCTCACCGGCAACGTGGCCATGGCCGCCGGCATCCTCGGTTCCAGCGCAGCGCAGACCTCGCAAACGATCTGCGGCCGGATCGTGCCCGAGCTCGAGGATCTGCCGTCGCTCCCGCTGCCCAAGCGGGTGCGCAACATGGGCAGGCTGATGCGCTACTGCTTCGGCGCGCCGAAGGTGGTTGACGCCTTTGACCTCGAGCTCGCGAACTTCCGCATCGAGAACCGACCCACCGCAGCCGCGATGTGGCAGGAGATCGCGGCCAAGCTGCCGTTCTCTGAGCAGACCATGGCCGTACACATCCAGTCCTCGGCGCTGGCCGGTTTCTGCACCTCCATCGTCGAGAACATGGTGGCGAGCAAGACCAACGAGAGCACCGTCGCCGAACAGGCGGAGACCATCCGCCTCCTCTCCGGGGCCAGTGGCGTGGAGAGCGCGGTGATGCTCCAGGAACTGGACGAGCTCCTCGACCAGGTCGCAGCCCACCCCGAGGCCGCTGAGAAGTTTCAGGCCGCCACCTTGGAAAGCGCCGTGCACTGGCTACGGTCGGTTCCCGAACTGGCCCGCACCTTCGATCGCTTCCTCGAGCGCAACGGTCACCGCGGCTTCCGCGAACTCTGCGTGCGCGACCTCTCCTGGGGTGATGACCCCACCCCACTGGTCCAGAGCATGCAGGCGGCCGTTCAGGCTCGGCTGCTCACCGGAGCCCAGCGCGAGGTGCAGAACAACGAGCTCGACCTCTCCGGACTCAGCCGAGGACTGAAGTGGATCCTGCCCAAGGCCCACGACGCGATCCGGCGCCGTGAACACACCAAGTCGCTGCTCGTGGAGTCGACCCATCGCTTCAAACTCGCCTTCCGCCACCTGGGGCACCTCCTGGAAGCGGAAGGGTCCCTGCCGGAGGCCGACCTCGTCTTCTTCTTCAGCACCGAGGAACTGGGAGCCTTCGTCGCCCACCCCGACACCGCCGGCGTACGCCGCGCCCAGGCTCGACGCGAGGCCCTCGACTACCAGCAGCGTTTCGAGTTCCCCGAGATCTCCGTCGGACTGCCGCAACCACTGGAACCACACCAGGCCGAACTCGTCGACGGCGTCCTCACCGGGCGTCCCGCGTCACGCGGCGTGGTCGAGGGCATCGTCCGGGTGGCCCACACCCTTGCTGAGGCGGCCTCTCTGGAGTCCGGAGAAATCCTGGTCACCCCCATCACCGACATCGGGTGGACGCCGTACTTCAACATGATCGGTGGTCTGGTCACCGACCTCGGCAGTTCCGTTTCCCACGGAGCCGTGATCGCACGCGAGTACGGCCTCCCCTGTGTGGTCAACGCCCGTCAGGCGACCAGGGTCCTCAAGACCGGCGACCGGGTCCGCCTCGACGGTGACACCGGCACGATCACGGTCCAGCATCCGGCAGTGACATCCCCGGCAGTGACATCCTAGGAACCATGCGCTTCACCGAGAACGAACTCACCAAGGCGGTCACCGCTGCCGCCAAGACGGTCGTGGCCGCCCAACGGCAGGTGCGCAAGGACAAGCGTGACGTGGACGAGGTGTGGGACGCCATGACGCAGTACCAGCGCTTCCAGTTCCTCGACGGCGTCGGTGATCAGATCCTTGCGGTCCTGGTGGCCCTCCCGGACGTCGAGGTCGAGATCGGCACCCGGCCCACCTTCACCGACGCCCAGATCCGCAACACCGTCGAGACCACGGTCGGTTCCGATCTGGGACGGGTACGCCGCGCCGCCACCATCGTGGCCCGCGTGGCCTTGGTGAAGTCCGCTTTGGCCGGGGTGCCGCCCCGGCAGGACCCCGACGCCCTGATCGTTCCCGATCACCTCTGAGGCGAGCGGATCTGGCCGACGAGGTCAGCGCTGGTTCTTCAACCGGGTGATGCTGGGGACGAAGAACCGCTTGAGGGTCTTGGCCCGGGTCGCGCTGATGTGCAGGTCGTTGAAGAAGGTGTAGATCCCGTCCTGGCGCCCCCGGCAGACCCGGCGGTTGCAGAAGACGCTGTTGAACTCGATCAGTCGCGCGTCGTTCGGCAGCGGCCGCATGATGCCGCGCAGCCAGGCCCGGGTGTCAGCCTCGTGCGGCAGGGCCTTGTTCCGCGGGAGGGCACAGACGAAGGGTTCCTCGCCGGCACGGCACTTCTTCAGCCCCGTGTCCGGGACCGTGGCGGTCTCACCGATCACGTCGACGTGCACCCCCATCCGACCGAGCTTCCGGGCCAACGACGGGGCGCGCTTCGGGAACACGCGGGCGATCTCGACGACCCAGTCGGTCACGTCGGCCGGGTCGACGGTCTTGGTGATGAACAGTTTGCGATGCAGGGTGCGGTACCCCTGCCAGTTCGCCCCCAGGATCACCCGCACCGGATCGCCACGCTCCTGGAGTCGCGTGACGAAGCGCAGGGCGTCGTAGTTGAACTCCTTGCAGATGTCCTTGGACCGACCGAACTTCTGCGGCGGGCAGGCGCCCAACGCGAACATGGCGAAGTTGACGTTCCGGCCTCGGATCGCACGCTGAACCGCAGGCATCATCTGGATGGCGTGGGAATCACCCCACAACACCACGGTGGGTCGATTGGCTCGAGGCTTGTTGACCCAGCACGGCCGGACCTCGGGCGAGATCGCCCCGCTGGGCAGCAGGCACCGCGCAGGAGGCTGCGGCAGATCCTGCGAAGGGTGACGCGCGGCCGGACTCTGGCCCGGAGCGGTCGGCGCGAAGGCCAGCAGGGCCGCGACCAGTGCCAGGGTCAGCGAAGCGAGGCGGGACGCAACCAGCGTCCCCGGGAGCAGGGTCACTTGCGTATCGTCACACATTTCTCCAAGCCCCGGACCTATGCTGTCCGAATGCTCCCCTCGGCTCACTTCCGCCTGCGCGGACTCCTTATCGCTGCGCTCTGGGCGCTGGTGCTTCCGCTCGTCCCGTCACTCGCTCTGACCGGCCCGACGTACGCCGCCTCCTCGGACCATCCCTCACAGGACCTGCCGAAGATCCCCAAGCGATGCAGCGAGGGGTCCACCTACATCAACCCCGACGTCCGCCCGTGCGAGGTCAACCGGTGGCAGCCCGGTCGCCCGACCCTCGTGCTCTGGGGCGACTCCCACGCCCTGCAGATGATGCCGGCGGTCAAGAAGGCCGTGGCCGGTCGCGGGGTGAACCTGGCGATGTTCTCCCTGGGCTCCTGCCCGCCGCTGAAGTTCGACAACGCCCGTAGCAACGCCGAGGTCACGTGTAAGGACTTCAACGCCGACGCGCTGGACTACGTCACCGACCTGCGTCGCCGTGGCAAGCCCGTGCGGGTGATCCTCGGTGCCCTGTGGCAGGGCTACCGGAACCTGCACGAGGGTCTGTTCGTGACCAAGACCCTCGACCGTGCCGACTACCCGGGGTACGTCGTGGAGGTCGCCCGGATCTTCCCCAACCGCGCTCCGGCGCTGCTACGCCGCCTCGGCCGTCTCGGCGTGGACGTCGACGTCATCGGTCAGACCGCCACTGTCCCGGTCAAGGGCCTGCGCAAGTGCAGCGCCGGTGAGAAGCCCTTCGTGTGCAACCTGCCCCGCCGCAAAGCACTCCCCGAGGAACGAACCACGACCGCCTGGCTCGACCGGGTGATGCGTCCCCTGAACCGCCGGGCGCGACTGATCGACCCCAACACGGCGTACTGCAACCAGCGGATCTGCCGGGGCCGCATCAACGGGATCTACACCTTCTTCAACGACCTGCACATCAGCGCCACCCGGGCGGGAACCATGAAGCAGCACTTCCTGCCCTCGGTGCGCGCCCTCCGGCGTCAGCGCTAGCAACCACCACGTCACCTCACAGGATGGAACGAGCATGAACCTCTCGGGAATGCGTCACTGGGCAATCGGGGCCGTCGGCTTCGGTCTGGCCCTCTCCGGTTGCACCGGGTCGAGTGAGCCGGAATCCACCCCGACGCCGGAGACCAGCGCGGGGTCCGAGCAGACCCAGGAACAAGTCCAGGCGCAGGGCGAGTTGCAGGCCCTCCCCGGTGGCGGCGGCGTCTCGTGTCTGGAGAAGGACGCCAGTCCGACCTCGCTGTTGCAACCCAGGCTGCGGGCCGTAGGGGGGCCGGTGACCCTGGTCGGAGTGCGCATCGAGTCCTCTCCGGCCGTCCGTATCGACAACAGCCAGGTCGTCCTGCTTCGCCCACGGAGCAACCCCACCTCCGGGTTGGGAACGACCCTCGACGACCGATGGCCGATGGCCTTCGACGCCGAGGACCGCAAGAGGATCGTTGTCCGCTCGCGCGGCGAGGTCGAGGGGTACGACGTCCCGCAGGGTCGCTATGTGGCGCCGCTGCTGCAGTTCACCGTAGGACCCGACGCCAGCACCTTCACCGCGATCACGATCAGATACTCGACGGCCGACGGGACCAAGCGAAGCGTTTCGGCGCCGATCGGCATGGAACTCTCCGACGAACCCTGCCGGATCTGAGGGGACCGCTCAGCCCTGCAGCCCCGCACGGATCTCGGCCAGGGCGTCGCTGAGGCCCACCCGTGGGGTCCAGCCCCACCGGCGTGCCCGGTCGGTGAGGATTCGACCGGTCCACGCTGGCCCGTCGTCCCAGATCGGTTCGACGCCGACCGCGGCGGTGACTGCCTCGTAGTAGTCGCGGTCCCTGGCGGGACCGGCGGCGACGTTGACCGCGGTGCAGGCACCGGCGACCGGACCGTCGGCAGGATCGGTGGCGTCGGCGATGCGGCCGCTGGCGAGGTCGGCGGCGATCGCGGCGAGGTCGTCGACGTGCACCCAGGCGAACGACTTGTCGGGCACCGTGTGGCGTTGGCTCTCGACATCGCGGATCGCTGCCGGGCGCAGCGTGTTCCAGACCGAACTCGTACCCGCCCCGAGGATGGCGGGGGGTCGCAACAGGACCATGGTGATCCGGTCGATCTCCGCGAGCTCGGCGTCGGCATCCCGCTTGGTCTCGGGGTAGTCGCCCCCGTCATCGCCAACCAGCGCGGACGACTCGTCGACGTCCCCGGTCCCGGGTGACCGGTCGTAGACGGCAGCAGTCGAGACGTGGATCAGACGTCCGACCCCGGCGTCACGGGCGGCCCGCGCCATCACGGCGGTGCCGCTCACGCCGATGCGGTGCTGGGTCTCCCGGTCGCTGCCCATCGGGTGCACGGTGGTGACCACCGCAGCCGCCCCGTGGGTCACCCGGGCGGCGAGGTCGGCGTCGAAGAACTCGCCCACCACCTCCTCGACCCCGGGCAGGACAGGGGCGGTGCCGGCGCGTCGTACGACGGCACGCACGGGGACGCCCCGCTCGGCCAGTGCTGCGCAGACGCGACCTCCCACGAGCCCGTTCGCGCCCGTCACGACGACCGTCGTCGTAGAGTCCGCCATCACAGCTCTCCGACCGACGGGGCGACCTCGGTGCCCAACAGCTCGATCCCGCGCAGCAGGTCGCTGTGCGCCAACCGGGGGTTGGTCATCTGGAGCGACAAGCGGTCCACGCCACCGAGTTGGTCCGAGACCCGACGGATCTTGTCCGCCACCGTGGTCGGGTCACCCATGAAGAAGGCGCCGTCCGGGCCCGCCGTGGCATCGAACTGCGCACGGCTGGGCGCCGCGAAGCCCCGCTCCCGGGAGATCTTCGTGAACATCTCGTGCCACCCCGGGAAGATCGTGTCGGCGGCCAGTTGGGTGCTCTCGGCGACGAAGCCGAAGACGTGCAGGCCGACCTTCAACTGCTCGGGAGCATGCCCGGCCTCGGCTCCGGCCCGGCGGTAGAGGTCGACCAGGGGAGCGAACTGGCGTGGCTGGCCACCGATGATCGCGACCATCAGCGGCAGACCCAGCGCCCCGGCGCGAGCGAAGGACTCGGGCGTCCCGCCCACCCCGACCCAGATCGGCAGCTGCTCCTGAGCGGGCCGCGGGAAGACGCGTTGGCGCACCAGGGGAGCGCGGTGTCGTCCGGACCAGGTGACCTCGTGTTCGTCGCGGATCTTCAACAACAGCTCGAGCTTCTCGGTGAACAGCGAGTCGTAGTCCGCCAGGTCGAGACCGAAGAGCGGGAAGGCCTCGGTGAAGGAGCCGCGACCCACGACGAGGTCGATCCGCCCCTTCGAGATCAGGTCCAACGTCGCGAACTGCTGGAAGACCCGCACCGGGTCGTCGGCGCTGAGCACCTTGACCGCGCTACCGAGCCGGATGCGTTCGGTCCGTGCGGCTGCGGCAGCGAGGATGATCGACGGTGCGGAGTCGTAGTACTCCTCGCGGTGGTGCTCGCCGATGCCGAAGGAGTGCAGCCCGACCCTGTCGGCCAGGGTGATCTCCTCGAGGAGATGCTCCATCCGCTCCTGCGGTCCGACCACGTGCCCCGTGGTCGGGTCGGTCACCTCGGATACGAAACTGTCGACACCTACATGCATGACCGGACCTTTCTGAGAGGCCTGAGAGGATGGTTCGGTGATCTGGCCAACCGATCGAGGTACCTGTTGATTCCCGTCATCACCGCCGTCCGCCTCAACGGCGCCGCGGGCCGCAACGAACTGCCGCTCCTGATCCTGGGGCCGAGCGCGGGCTCCTCGGCCCTGTCGCTGTGGAGTGACTGCGCCTCGATCCTGGCCACCGACTTCGACCTGCTCGCCTGGGACCTACCCGGTCACGGCTACAACTCCGGGCCGGTCCCCGACTACACCGACCCCGACACCGTCCCCGACCTCGCGGCGGGGGTTCTCGCCGTCGTCGAGGAGGTGCTGCTCGAACGAGGGGAGCCGGGATCGTTCGAAACCCGCTTCGCGTACGCCGGCGTGGGGATCGGCGGCGAGGTCGGTGAGCGGCTCCGGGCCGGATCGCCCGATCGGTTGTGGTCGTGTTGGACCGGCCCCGCGGAGTGCTCGCCGAGCGAGGAGCCGAAGCAGGTTGCTGCGCAGATCGTGCACCACGTGTTGGGGCGTCCGCCCCCGCCAGCGGCCCCGGCTCCGGGGGACCTCGCCGAGGCCGCGAACCGCCGCCGGATCGACGACCTCACCGCACCGCAGTACGACGCACTGCGTGGTCTGGTCGATGCGCTCAGCGACCTCGCCCTCGCCGGGGCGACCACCCGGCTACCGACCGAGCAGATCCTCGAGCACACGCGCACGGTGCACGAACTGACCGAGGCGCTGTCCAGCCCGCCCTCGGACGAGAGCGCGGACGGCTGGCTCGACCCCGTCAACCGGGTCACCCGCACCCGCTACGAGACCCCTCAACGGTGGGCGCAGGAGGGTCGCGTCGTCCGCATCAACGACCTCAACCCCATGCACCCCGGCCTCGACGTACACATCACAGCGTCCTCGCCGTTCGTGGGACGGTCGGCCACCGCGGAGGTCGTCCTGAACGCTCTGCAGGAGGGGCCTCCAGAGACTGCCCACGGCGGCACGATCGCTTCCCTGATGGACGTGATGGTCGGGATCCTCGTGCAGTCCACCGGGGTCCCCGCCGTCACCGGTCAGCTGAACACCCGCTATCTCGGGCGGACCCCGCTGGAGCGACCGGTCACCCTCGGATCCCGCATCCTGGATCGCGACGGCCGGAAGATCTCCACCGAGGCCTGGATCGAGGTGGACGGCGCCCGCACCGTCGAGGCGACCGCCCTGTTCATCGAGGTCGGGATGCCCGAACGCGCCGGCGACCCGGGTTAGCGCTCAGCACAATCACGCTCACATGTGGGTTCCGCCGTCGACGCGGAGTTGATTGAGGTCTCACTCACATGTGGGTTCCGCCGTCGACGCGGAGTTGATTGAGGTCTCACTCACATGTGGGTGCCGCCGTCGACGCGGAGTTGATTGAGGTCGCACTCACATGTGGGTGCCGCCGTCGACGCGGATCTCGGTGCCGGTGATGTAGGCGCCGTCGTCGCTGACCAGCATCGCGACCACGCCGGCGATGTTCTCGGGGTTCCCGAAACCACCGCGGCCCAGCACCGGCATCAACTTGTTCATCTTCGACCAGTCCGTGTCGGAGGGCAGATTGGCCGGGGTCGACCCCGTGATCGCGGTCTCGATGCCGCCGGGGACAACGCTGACCGCGCGTAGCCCGCGATCGGCGTACTCGAGGGCGATGGCGTGGGTGAAGGACATGATCGCCCCCTTCGTCGCGGCGTACGCCGCCATGTAGGGGTGGGCGAAGAACGCCGAGGTCGAGGAGAAGTTGACGACCACTCCGCCGTGCTTCGACTCGAGCAGCGAGGGGATCGCCTCACGGGTCATCAGGAAGGTTCCGGTCAGGTTCACCGCGAGCAGCCGGTTCCACCGGTCCAAGGTCATCGCGTGGGTGTGGTCGCCGTAGTGGATCCCGGCCACATTCACGACCGCGTCGAGACCGCCGCGAGCCGTGATCACCCCGCCGACCCCGGTGGCCACCGAGTCCTCGGAGGCGATGTCGATAGGTCCCGTGACCAGGGTGCCGGGGAGATCCTCCTCCGCAGCCTCTGCCGCCAGGCTCTCGAGCGACTCCGGGGCGACATCGAGTGCGGCGACGTACGCGCCCTCGCGGGCGAGCCGCAGCGCGGTGCCACGACCGATGCCGGAGCCGGCGCCGGTGACGATGATGGTGCGGTCGGTGAGTCTGTTCATGGAGCCAGCATGTCGGACTTCTCGCCCCGACGGGTGTGTGCTCGCCGGGGTGGAGCCGGTAAACAGGAGACATGCAGACACGCGAGATCGGAAACGACACCGTCGGCCGGATCCAGGTGGGGGCCGTCGGCCTTGGCCTGATGACTTTCGACCAGTCCGGGGCCCAGCCCCGTGAGCAACTCCTGGCCACTGTCCGGGCCGCGCTCGACGCCGGCGTGACGCTCTTCGACACCGCCGACGCCTACGGCGACGGAACCGCCGGGGCCCAGGCGCAGGGACAGAACGAAACGCTCATCGCCGGACTCCTCGACGAGCTCGGCGTTCGCGACCAGATCCTGTTGGCGACCAAGGGCGGTCACGTCCGCACCGACGGGGGCGACTGGGACGTCGACTCCTCCGCCGACCATCTGCGCGACGCCGTCGACGCCAGCCTGGGACGGCTCGGGGTCGAGCAGATCGCCCTGTGGCAGCACCACCGCCCCGACCCGTCGGTGGAGTACGCCGAGGTGGTCGACACCCTGAAGTCGATCCACGACTCCGGGAAGGTGGCCCGAATCGGACTGTCCAACGCCGACCCTGACCAGATCAGGTTGGCCCACGACGTCCTGGGCGACGCCCTGGTCAGCGTGCAGAACCAGTTTTCCCCGAAGTTCCGCTCGTCCCTCCCGGAGATCGAGGTGTGCGCCGAGCTCGGACTGGCCTTCCTGCCCTGGAGTCCGTTGGGCGGGCTGGGTGACGCCAAGGAACTGGCCGAGAAGCACCCGGCGTTCGCAACCGTCGCCGAGACCCGCGGGGTCAGCGCCCAGCAGATCGCCCTGGCCTGGGAGCTCGCCCAGTCACCCACCGTCATCCCGATCCCCGGGGCCAAGCGTCCCGAGTCGGTGCGGGATTCGGCAGCAGCGGCCGATCTGGTCCTGTCGGCGGAGGAGTTGGCGGCCCTCGACCGCGGATAGTCAGTCCAGGCGGGCCAGGAAGTCCCGGAGGAGGGCGATGAAGCGTTCCTCGTCCTCACGGTGAGGCCAGTGCCCGGCCCCGTCGAAGATCTCCACATCGACCGGACCGGTGAAGGCTGTGCGACTCGCCTCGAAGGCCTCCGGCGGTAGGAGGTCGCGGGTCCCGCCCACCACCAGACCCGGCATCGCGAGGCGGCGGCGTACCTCGGGTGGGGCCTTGGGGGACAGATCGCGGTAGTAACCCAGGGCAGCGTTGAGTACGGCGGGATCGGCGAAGGCCGTCTTGACGTGGGCGATGCACAGGTCGCGCTCCGGGCCGACCCAGGTCGGTGCCCACCGACGGTAGAGCGTGTCCACGGCACGGAAGTTGCGTGACGCGAACTCCCGAGCCGCCCACGGCATCTTGAGGGCGACGAAATGGCGCGCCTTCACCAGCAGTGACGGAGTCGCCTTCAGGGTGCGCGGGTGGGGGATGGCGCAGGCCACGACTCCGCGGACTCGTTCGGGGGCGAGTCCGGCCGCGCCGTAGACCAACGTGGCGCCCCAATCGTGCCCCACGAGCGTGGCCCGTTCGACGCCGCAGACGTCGAGCACGGCCAGGACGTCCTCGGCCAGTTCGAGGGCTTGGTAGCCGCGGGCCGGATTCACGGTGTCCGGGTGGTAGCCGCGCAGGTGCGGCACGATGACGCGATGGCCGTCGGCGACCAGGGCGTCGGCGATGCCGTCCCAGGTGGCGGCGGTGTCGGGGAAACCGTGGAAGAGAACCACGGCATCGCCGGATCCCTCGTCACGGTAGAGCGGCAGGGGAAAGGTCGAAGGCACCGTAGAAGGCTAGCGCTGGTCGAGCCAGCGCTTCACGATGCGACGGGTCTTCGGGGCCGACTTCTCCAGGGGCAGGGCGCTCCCGGCTCCGGAGATCGTGCGGGCCCGCACGCTGGGGCTCCGGGTGAAGGCGGAGGCCGCATCCTGGGCGCTGCCACGGACTCGACGGTCGTTGCCTCCCACGAGGACCAGGACCGGCACGCGGACCCCGGTGGCCGAGGTGTCGGCGGTCAGCGCGGCGGCAGCCAGGCTGGTCACGTCGCCACAGGGGGTGGCGTTACGCAGCCGGACCGCGGTGTTCTTCACCCGACCGGTCGCGCGACCGAAGAGAAGGTTGCGGTAGTCCTTGACCGACGCGCCGTACGCCGCCCGGCTGGCCCCGAGGAGACAATCGCCGAACTGGCGGCGGGCCTCACTGATGCCCGCGGTCGAGGCCCCGTTGGCACCCGACCAGGACATGAGGACCAGGCCGGCGGTGTCCTTGAACTCAGCGGCTTCGAGCTGGGCGATGGCCGCACCCGTCCCGTGTCCGTGCACGACGATGCTTCCCGCGTGAGGCGGTGACTGCGAGGGTCCGGCGTGGTTGTAGGTGCCGGCGTACAGCTTCTGGATGACCTGCTTGAGCATGGTCGCCTGGGCGCCCAGGCAGGTGTCGCGACCGTTCGACAACGGGCTGGTGTCATACCCCAGCCGGTCCAGGACGAGGGAGGTCTCACCCTTCTTCGCGAGCTGGGTGGCGTAGTCGTAACGCGGGGTCCGTCGCAGGTTCCAGAACCATCCGCCGGTCCCGGCGTCGTGGACCAGGACGTTGAAGCGGGCGGCTCCGCCGTAGCCGTTGACGACCTTGCGCGGTCCCACGAGGCGTCCCCGCACCGTGTAGTTCCGGTTGTCTCCCCGGCACGCCACGGAGGTCTCGTTGGTGTTGACGACCTCGAAGGAGACCCGCCGGCTGCGTACGGACGACGATGAGGACTGGCCCGACGACTTCTTCGCGGTCGGGGCGGACGCCGCGGGTGCAGGTGCCGATGCCGATGCCGATGCGGGTACGGGGAGCATCAGTGCTGCGGCGAGGGCCAGCGCCAGGAGGGGGGAAGGGGTGAGAGTCGTCTTGAACATGCTGCTGAACGTAGTTCAATAGCGCGGTATGTGACAGACCTTTGGTATGTGACGTCGCCGACCCTGCCCCGGCCCCCGTCCGAGTCCGTCATCAGATCAGCTTCAGTTCCTTGGCCTTGGCATCCCACACGAGCTCCGCGGCGCCGGACTCCAGCCCCTCGATGACCTTGGCGACGACCGCCGATCCGGCCAGCGGCTCGGGCAACTTGGGGGCGCTCCCGGCCAACGGATGGTCGGAGAGACCGGTGTCCAGGTGGGGCGGGCGGACGTCCAGGACGGTGAACTTGCGACGGTTCTCCCGTCGTACGACGGTGAGCCAGGACGTGAGTGCCGCCTTGGATGCGGAGTACTCCGCCATCCCCGCGGTCGGCATGTCAGCCAGGATCGCGGACAGTACGGCGACCCCACCGCCCTCATCCAGGTGTGACGCCGCAGCCCGCACGACCGCCATGGGGCCCAGGGTGTTGACCGCGAAGAGCTCCTCGGCGACGACCGAGTCGGCCTCCACGGCCGCTCCGAAGGCGGCCACTCCGGTCGCCACCACGACCCCGGTCAGACCGCCGAGGGCCTCCTTGGCCTGCGCCACGGCGTCGGCGCAACCGTCGACGTCGAGCATGTTCAGCTCGATGGGGGAGGTGCCACAGTCCTGCGCGAGATCGGTCAGACGCTCGGCGTCGCGGCCGGTGACGACGACCGAGGCGCCCTTCTCGAGCAGGGCTCGGGCGATGCCCTCGCCGAGCACCCCCGTCCCGCCGACGACCAGCATCCTTGCTCCGGACAACTCCATAGGGACTCCTCAGGGTAAATGGCTCTGCCCTGGCGGTACCCCTTTTCGGGGCGCGGGGCTCAGCCGGCCCAGGGACGCGAGCGGGGGATGCCCAGCGGTGTCCTGGACGTTCGACCGCGCAGGGTCGTGCTCCCCTGGGCGATCCAGCGGTTCGCCTCCTGCGGGTGAGCGGCACGCACGGTGTCCCAGGAGACCAGCACGTTCCCGTGGACGTCCTTGGCGAGCTCGGTGAGTCGTGACGCCGAGTTCACCGCGTCGCCGATCACCGTGTACTCGAAACGGTGCTGGTGGCCCACGTTGCCAGCCACGACCTTGCCGGTCGCGACCCCGATGCCGGCGCTGATCTCCGGGATCTCCTCGACCAGCCGAGCCGCGATGGTGCGGGCGGCGAGGAGGGCGGCACCGGCGTGGTCGCCGATCGGGTTGGGGGCGCCGAAGACCGCAAGGACGGCGTCTCCCATGAACTTGTTGACCAGGCCGTGACCCCGGTCGACCTCGTCGACGATCACCCCGAAGAACCGGTTGAGCATGCCGACGACCACATCGGCGTCCCGGTCGGTGGCGTAGCGCGTGGAGCCGACCAGGTCGACGAAGAGGACCGAGACGGTGCGGATCTCCCCGCCCAGCTCGATCCGGCCGCCGGTGGTGTTGGCGGCGGCCCGGGCCACATCCTCACCGACGTGGCGCCCGAACAGGTCGCGCAGGTGTTCGCGTTCGCGTAGGCCGCTCACCATCTGGTTGAACCCGGACTGGAGCAGCCCGAGCTCGGTGCCGTCGTAGACGATGACTTCGCGGTCCAGGTCCCCCCGCTCGACGTCGCGCAGCGCCTGCCCCACCGACACGATCGGTGCGACGACGGAGCGGGCGTTGAGGATCGTCACGAACAGCCCGAAGGACAGCACCACCCCTCCCACCACGATGGTGATGATCGCCAGACGGACCCGGGAGGTCGAGTCGTCGGCCAGGGCGAGGACGCCGGCCACGATCAGACCGGCCACGGGAGCTCCGGTCCCGACGAGCCAGAAGATGATCATCCGAGCGCCGACACCGGCGCCGCGGGGTCGCACGGTGAACGGCTCCCCGGCCAGGGCGCGCGCGGAGACCGGCCGCAGGGTGAACTCGGTCAGCAGGAAGGCGATGCCGCACCCGACGATTCCGGCTACGCCGACGGTCAGCCCGGTCGCCACGGCTCGCTCGGGCTGCAGGATGAGGGCGAGGGTCGTGAAGGTCACCGTCGCGCCGAGCCACAACAGCGCCTGGACCTGCGTCAATCGCAACGGGACGCGCAACGCCCGCGCGCGGTCCTCGGGGCGCGGGGCTCGGCCCTCGCGGGCCCAGTCCAGGGCTCCCAGGGTCATCGAGGTCCCCACCGCCACGCCGATGACGATCGCCATCGCGACGTACGCCGGGATCGCGATGGACAGGGCCAGCAACGTGGTCGGGGTGGCGGTCGGCGCGGGGACCAGGAACAGCGAGATGACGATCACCGTGGCCGCACTGACCAGATTGGTCGCGAGCAGGAGAACCGTCAGCAGCAACTGCACCCGCACCCGCAGTCGCTCGATGGGTTGGTCATCGGGCCCCAGGAGGCGCGAACCGAAGGGGCTCGGGACGCGGGGGCGCCCGAAAAGCTCAGCCATCACCTCTCCTCTCGCCCCACGGGTGTGGTGTGGGCGCAGTATCGCGCGTCGGGAGGGCCAAGGTGTGAACACCGGCGAGAACGTGACGAGTGCTACTACTCTCCTGCCATGCGGCTCTTCGACATCGCCACCTTCCCGGTCCGGGCGGCCATCGCCTTCGGACAGGCCAGCATCGGCGTAGCCAAGCTGGTCGCCCCCGAGGGTCCCGGCCGGCTGATCTACATGCTCTCGGCCGTCACCGCCCCCGACCGGCCGCTGGGCCAGGCGCTCCAGCCCAACGGGATCGTGGATCGGATTCTGGATGAACGCGGAGTGCTGGCGCGCCTCAGCGCCCCGCAGGGTGTGCTGGACCGCCTGATCGCCGAGGGCGGTCTGATCGACCGGGTCGTGGAACCGGGCGGTCCCCTGGACCGCATCCTCGAAGAGGGCGGCGCCCTCGATCAGCTTCTCGCCCGTGAGGGTCTCCTCGAACAGTTGGTGGCCGAGGACGGCATCATCGCGCGGCTGGGTGACCTGATGATCAACATCGAACGGATCGGGCCCATCCTGGCGGCCCTCGAACCGGTGGTGGCCTCGGTACGAGACTCCGTGGGGGGCATCAACTCCGCGGTCGAGGGTCTGGATGGATCTGCCCGCGGCATCGACCAGTCGGCGGCCCAGTTGGTGCGTCTGCTCGAACCCCTGACCGATGTGGTCTCGCGGCTGCCCGGATCGAAGCGGCGGGCCCAATTGGGCGCGCCATCGGGTGTCGGACCCCGCTCCTGATCGCTCCCACTGATCTCTCTCACTGATCGGTCCGGCCACATGACGGACGGGACATTTTCGTCGAAGTTGGGCCGTTGGCCATACTTCTCCCAGGCAGTCTGAGAAAATCGACATCCCGAGAACTAGCAGCGCCGTACGATCGGCGGCTGAGGCCGCAGGAATGCATGGGAAGAGGTGGGTGAGTTGGCGACTCTGACGCGCTCATCTGCTGTCGTCCATTCGTCCCCCACGGGACGCTCCGCCGTAGGTGCTTCCCCGACGTCCCCGGGGGCCACCGTCGCCGTGTCGAGCGAGGCCGAGGAGGAGCGCAAGAAGCCCACTCGGATGAACTACCGGCCCGACATCGACGGCATCCGCGGGGCCGCGGCGATCATGGTGATGGGCTACCACGCTGACGTTCCCGGCTTCAAGGGCGGCTTCATCGGTCTCGACCTCTTCTTCGTCGTCTCCGGGTTCGTGATCACCAACCTGCTTCTCTCGGAGTACCACCGCACCGGCGGTGTGCGATGGATGTCGTTCTACGCCCGTCGTGCACGCCGACTGATCCCGGCCAAGGCCACCATGTTGCTCGGCGTCCTGCTGCTGAGTTTCTTCCTGATGAATCCGACCGGGGCCCAACAGGAGACCGCCGAGTCCGCTGGCGCGGCCGCCGGGTTCCTGTCGAACTTCTATTTCTGGAAGATCTCCGACGTCAGCTACTTCGGTCAGGTCCCGGGCACCGGCGTACTCCTGCACACCTGGTCCCTCTCGGTCGAGGAGCAGTTCTATCTCGCCCTCCCGCTGCTGATCCTGGCCGCGGCCCTGATCTCCCGCCGGTTCAAGCGCGACTTCCAGACGGTCGCGCTGGCCGTGTGTGGGCTGCTCGTGATCGGGTCGCTGCTCCTGGCCATGGCCTGGGCCAACCCCTACCCCGAGGCCGCCTACTACCTGCCGATCACCCGCGCCTACGAGTTCCTCCTCGGGGTCGGGCTGGCCCTGTTGGTGGCGCGGATCTCCCTGCCGACGTGGGCGCGTCGGATCCTGGGCCTGGTGGGGGCGGCCCTGATCGCCTCGGTGCTGTGGCAGCCCATGCCCACCGACGGCTACCCGACCTACTGGGCCCTGATCCCCTGCTTCGGGGCGATCTTCATGGTCTGGGCCGGCACCGGCAGCAGTACGGCGATCACCAAGTTCTTGTCCAACAAGCTCTTCGTGTCGCTCGGCCTGATCTCCTACGGGTGGTACCTCTGGCACTGGCCTTTCCTGGTGATGGGGGAGTCGGTCAACCTGGCTCCGCCGCCACTGTGGGTCCGCATCGCGCTGATCATGGCCGCGCTGGGCGTGGCCTACTTGAGCTACCGCTTCATCGAGGGCCTCTTCTACAGCCGCGGCGGCAACCGCGTCACCGGCAGCACCTGGGCGTCTCCCCGGATCGTCGTCGCGGGGGTCGCCTCCATGGCCCTGGTCGCCACCACCGCCGGGGTCGCCTCGATGATCGCCTCCGAGGAGGCCCAGACGCCACGCTGGGCCGCGGTCACCGAGCAGGTCAACGACTTCCCGCCGCTTCCGTTGGAGTGCGCCACTGCCGACGAGCAGATCCAGCGGAGCCCCATGCAGTGCAACCTCAACGACTTCGAGGCCGACCGGGGCACCATGGTCATCTGGGGTGATTCGCACGCGTGGATGTACATCCCGTCGGTGGTCAAGGCCGCCGAGGGCGAGGACGTGAACCTCGTCGCGTTCAACCTGGGGACCTGCCCGCCGTACGACGCGACCGAGCTGCCGAAGACACGGTGCTCGATGAACAACGTCTTGGCGCTCGATCTCGTCGAGGAGCTCGCCGACGGCGACCAGCCGCTCCAGGTGATCCTGGGCGCCAGTTGGCAGAGCTACTTCGGTGAGCCGCCGCTGAACCTGCTGGACATTCGCAACGGCAACCCGCAGCACACCCGCAACGTCGGGGCGATGACGAACGTCTTCCGACAGGGCGGAGGCGCCTTGTTCAGCAGCCTCGGCGAGCTCGGGGTGGACGTGGACGTGATCGCTCCCATCCCTGAGGTTCCTCGCAACGCCCCGCTGTGCGAGGCGCGGCCCTACCCGCTGGACTGCGACGTCAGCAACGCCGAGTTCGAAATCAACGAGAGTTCGGCGATGACCTGGCTGAAACTCAAGCTGCGGTCCCTGCAGGGCAAGAGCCGCCTGATCGACGTGTCGCAGGAACTGTGCGACGAGTCCGTCTGTCGGGCCAAGGTCGACGACACCCTGGTCTTCTTCGACGACAACCACATCAGCGCCACCTTCGCGCGCAGCCTCTCGGACTACTTCGAGCCCTCCGTGGCCAACGCGCTCCCGCCCGTCGAGCGCTAGTGGGCATCCTGCGTCGAGCGGTGCTGTTCCTGACCGCCCTGGGTCTGCTGAGCGTGGCGGCGTACGCCGCGCAACAGCGTTTGTACGCCTCCGACCCGGTCCGCGACCTGACCCCACAGTCCGCCCGATTCGTCACCGGCACGCCCACCGTCTCGGCCCCGGTGGTGGCCCCCGCCCCCAGCCGCGGCGTCGCGGGCGGCGTACCCGCGGTGGACCAGCGCTGGGTCGAGCGTACGGCGACCGCGGCCGGCATCCCCCGGGTCGCGGTGGAGGCCTACGCCCGAGCCACCCTCCAGGTGGAGCCCGGGTGTGGACTGGGATGGACGACCCTGGCCGGCATCGGCTGGGTCGAGTCGCAGCACGGGACGCTGGGTGGCCGCTTGCTGGGCGCGGACGGGTGGTCCTCGACCCGGATCCTCGGCCCGGCGCTGAACGGGGTCGGCCCCGTGGCCGCCATCCGCGCGACCAGCACCAGCACCCGCATGCACGGGGACCCCGAGTGGGACCACGCCGTGGGTCCGATGCAGTTCATCCCGTCGACCTGGGTCGCTTGGTCCTCCGACGGGGACGGTGACGGGCAGTCCGATCCGAACGACATCGACGACGCCACCCTGGCCGCCGCACGCTACCTGTGCGTGGGGGAACGCGACGTCGCCAGCGACCGCGGGTGGACCGATGCGGTGCTGTCCTACAACCGGTCGCGGGAGTACGTCGAGGCCGTCAACGCGGCCGCCGTCGCCTACTCTCGCCGCTCCCGGTAGCGGTCCCGGTGGCAGTCCAAGTGGCAGTCCAAGTGGCAGGGACTGCCGTGCGTCGTACCGCTGGTCAGAACTCCGGGCAAGATTTTCTGTACATCTGCTGCCAACTGTCTAGATCGGTGACAACATCAGCGCTGCTATGACTGTGAGAAAAGCTATCGGCCTGCTCCTGGGGACCTTCCTGGCACTGTCCCTCCTGAGCGCCCTCCCCGCGCCCGCGTCCGCCGTGAAACCGCGCAACGACTTCCCTCGTCTGCCGCGGGTCTGTGCGACCCCGAAGGAGCAGATTCCGCAGAAGTTCATCTTCTGCCGGATCAACAAGTTCAAGTCCGACCGACCCACCGTTTTCGTCTGGGGCGACTCCCACGCGTTCATGATGGTTCCCGCGGCCAAGAGGGCCGTGGCCGGTCAGGACGTGAACCTGGTCGCCTTCGTGCTCGGTAGTTGCCCGCCGGTGCTGTCCGGGGCGCAGACCAAGAAGCAGAAGCGCGCCCGCACCGGATGCGAAGAGGCCGGCGACATGGTTTTCCGGCAGATCAAGAAGCTGCAGCGCACCAAGCACAAGCCCAAGGTCATCCTCGGCCTGAACTGGGACATCTACATGTCAGCGATCGAGCGCGCCCGTCAGGGCAAGCCCGCCTACAACGGGTACGTCGCGACCACCGCCGCCTCGTTCCGGAAGGGCACCCCCCGCCTCTTCACGGCCCTGGGTCGACAGGGCATCAACGTCGACGTCCTCGCCCCGGTCGGTCAGGTCCCCGGGTCGACCAAGAACTGCGCGCGCGGCAAGCTGCCCTACCGCTGCTCGCTGCCCCGAGCCCGGGTGCTGAACAAGGAGCAGTCGCGGCTCAACCGCGCCAAGCAACTCACCCGACGCCTCGACGGGCCGGCGCGCCTGATCAACGTCAACGGTGAGTTCTGCAACGCCCGGCTCTGCAAGGGCACGACCCGCGGGACCCTGACCTGGTACGACGACCTCCACATCAGCGCCACCATGGCCAAGGAGCGGATGGCGAAGTACTTCGCGGCCTCCGTCGCCGACGTCGCCCCCAGCGCCACCAGTGCCCCCGTGGACCAGGAACCGGATCCCGAAGAGCCCGGCTCGTGTGGGATACCGCTGCTGTGTGGCCCGGGCTGACCCGGGGCCTCGGCGCCTGGTCGGTGGTGATGCTGCTCGTGGCCGGCCTCCTCGCCGCGGGGAGCACCACGGCCACCGCTGCGCCTGACCCGTACAAGGACCACGCCAAGCTCCCGCGTCAGTGCGCGCTGCCACGGGACCTGATCCCGCAGAAGCCGACGCGCTGCAACATCAAGGCGTTCAAGGCCGATCGGCCCACGATCGTGCTGTGGGGTGACTCGCACGCCTGGATGATGACGCCGGCGCTGAAGAAGCTGACCAAGAACCAGGACGTCAACCTCGTCGGCTTTTTCCTCGGGTCCTGCCCTCCCATGAAACCCGGTCTGCGCAACGGTCAGTACAAGGGCCTTCCATGCCTGAAGGGCAACGACAAGGCGGCACGTTTCGTGCGTCGCCTCGACGAGGGGAACCAGGGTCTCAAGGTCGTCCTCGGGGGCAGTTGGGACGCCTACCTACGGGCCCTGGACCGTCAGGCCAAGGGCTTCAAGCGCGCCGGGTACGGCGGGCCGGCCGCGCCGTACTTCAAGACGATGGGGCCCAAGCTGTTCCGCTGGCTCGGCAACCGGGGGATCGATACCGATGTCGTCGGTCAGGTGGCGATCATCCCGCGCAAGTCGGTCTGTCAGCAGCGGGTTCCCTGGGGCTGCGACGTACGACGCGGCCGTGCCCTGCCGATGGAGCAACGCACCAGCAACATGATCGAGGGGGGCCGCCGGCTGTTGGGCGGCGGAGCCCGCGTGATCGACGTGAACCAGGCCTTCTGCGACGCCTCCTTCTGCCGGGCCAAGGTGGGTCCCACCAACACCTGGTACGACTACCTCCACCTCTCCGGAAGCCGCGCCCGCAAGCTCACCCCCTACTTCCAGGCCTCCGTCGACGATGTCCTGAGCGCTGATCGATGAGTCGATTCACCTCCCGTTGGGTCGCGGTGCTGTGTGCGGGACTGTTGAGCCTCGCCCTCCTCGCGGTGCTCCCGGCCGGTCCTGCTGCCGCCGCTGCGGATCCGCAGAGCGACCACGTGCAGTTGCCGCAGCAGTGCCTGACGACCGAGGACACGACGCCGGGCGATCCGATCGTGTGCAACCTCAACACGTTCGACAAGTTCCGTCCCACGCTCGTGCTGTGGGGCGACTCCCACATGTGGATGATGATCCCCGCCATCGAGAAGGCCGTCCGCGGAAAGCCCGTCAACCTGGTCACCTTCATCATGGGGGCCTGCCCGCCGGGCAACCCGGCGCTCAACGCGCGCACGAGACGCAACGCCTCGCCGTGCGACCTGACCAACGACCGCGCGATGCGGTTCGTGCGGAAGCTCCAGAAGAAGGACCGCCCGGTCAGCGTCATCCTCGGTTCGTTCTGGGGGATCTACCTTCAGTCGCTCAAGCAGATCAGGCGCGGTGAGCGGCCCAGCATCAACGCCGCCAGCGCCCAGTTCTTCCGGCGCAGCACCCCGGCCCTGTTCAAGTGGCTGGGCAAGAAGGGCGTTCACGTCGACGTCAACGCGCAGGGCCCTGCGGTGCCGGCGGACGAACCCGACTGCGATCGCGGCACCTTTCCCTGGAACTGCGGGGTCGCCCGATCCCGGGCCTACTTCGCCGAGCGTGCGAGCGACCGGTTCCTGGCCAGGAACATCGGCAAGCTGCGCGGCGACACCCGCTACATCGACATCAGCCCGGCGTTCTGCAACGCCACGACCTGCAGGGCCCGCAGCCACGGTATCTACAGCTGGTGGGACAAGTTGCACATCAGCGCCACCAAGTCGGCGACGCTGAAACGCTTCTTCATCCCCACCGCCAAGGAGCAGGCGCGCCGCTACCGGCCCGCTCGATCGCGCGGAGGGGTCGGCCAGAACTGCCGGATCCCGATCATTCGCAAGCCCTGCATCCCTGCTGGCTGACCGAGCCGTCACAGCGCGTCGACTTGCCAGCGCGTCGTCATGTCTTTAATGTCTACCAAGTTAATGGATTAGACAAAGTTACTGAATCAACAAGACTCGCTTTCCTCTTCCTCGAAGGATCACCTGATGCGCAAACTTCTCGTCCTCGGTTTCGTGGGCCTGCTGGCCCAACTCATCGACGGCTCGCTCGGCATGGCCTACGGCGTCACCTCGACCACGTTGCTCCTGACGGTCGGGGTCGCACCGGCCGCTGCCTCGGCCGCCGTGCACTTCTCCGAGATCGGCACGTCGCTGGTCTCCGGCATCTCGCACTCCAAGTTGGGCAACGTCGACTGGCGCACCGTGTCCATCTTGGCGTTGCCCGGGTTCGTGGGTGCCTTCGTCGGCGCAACGTTCCTGGCCAGTCTCGACGGGGCCGCCGCCAAGCCGTACGTCGCGGGCCTGCTCCTGACCCTGGGGGTGTACGTCGTCTACCGGTTCTTGGTCCTCGGTGGTCGTCGCCCCGTGTTCAAGAGCCGCCCCTCGGTGGCCATGCTTGCCCCGATGGGATTGTTCGGCGGCGCCCTCGATGCGATCGGCGGCGGTGGGTGGGGCCCGGTGGGCACCACCACCCTGTTGTCCTCCGGTCGCCTGGAGCCGCGCAAGGTCGTCGGTTCGATCGACACCTCCGAGTTCGTCGTGGCCGTCGGCGGCTCGCTGGGCTTCATTCTCGCCCTGTCGTCGAGTGAGATCCCGTGGTCCTACGCCGGTGCGCTGCTGGTGGGTGGCGTCATCGCAGCCCCCATCGCGGCGTACCTCGTGAAGATCCTCGCCGCCCGCGTGCTCGGTGTCGCTGCCGGTGGCCTGATCATCGTCACCAACTCCAAGACCATCGCCGAGGCCCTCGGCGCCTCCGGCGCCCAGGTCGGCATGATCGCCGGTGGACTGGCCGTTCTGTGGATCTACGGCATCGTGTGGGCGGTCCGCCAGGAGCGGAGCTCGCGGGCCCTGCAAGAAGAACTGGACTCGATCGCGCTGGTCTCCTGAGAGATCAGTACCCGCGAACGTTTGCGCCGGCGCTGACCACCACACGGTTCGTCAGCGGCGCGAGCAATGACCCGGAGGGCGCCGGCACGGTGTAGTCCGCCGCGCTGGCGCCCACGGTGAAGTGCATGGCCAGGTCCGCAGCCGTGACGAAGTAACCGTCCGGGGCGGGGGTCAGGGCGCCCTCGGGGTAGGTCCCCACCCTCGACCCGGAGGAGTCGTAGACGCTGGAGTTGCGGACATCAGCGGCGTACGACGTGCCGTCCACCTCGAAGGACACCACCGTCATGGTGGAGCGGCTGGCGCCGGTCAGCGTCGCCCTCTCGCCGTTCGCGTCGTACAACACCGTGGCGGAGTCGGCGTCGAAGGCGACGGCGACGAGGTCCGGCCCGAACTGCTGGACCTGCGGGACGCTGCCGTCGCCGTCCACCTTCCACAACTGCTCGCCGGTGTCAGCGTCCAGGGCGAGGACCTGTCCGGGGCCGCCGAGCACGACCATGTCGTTGGTGGCGGCTATCCCTAGCGGGTCCCCGCCGCCGACCTTGAAGGACGTGCGCTGGGACCAACGCTCCTGGCCGGTCGCGACGTCGAGTCCGACCACGCGGGGTCCGGTGCGGACGAACACGACCTCCGCGTCCTCGCCGGAGTCGGGGAACGCGGCCTGGTCGTTGGTCTCGACCCGCCAGGCCAGGCCGCCGTCGTGATCGACCAGACCGAAGGGGCCGTCGCCGGCTCGAACGATCGCGCCACCGGGGGCGACCGCGACGTAGGTGAGGCCGTCGAGGAACCACCGCTGCTCGCCTGACGCCACGTCGTAGGCGCCGACCCCGCTGCCGGTGGTGTCCTCGGTCAGGACGTACTCGCCGTTCGCGGACTCCGCGAGCACGTTCGCGTCGGCGGCCAGCGAGGTGATCCAGGCGTCGCCACCGTCGGCGTCGATACGGGTCAGACGGTCGTTGGTGGACACCACCAACGCGTCGGGGAGGGCGACCTGACTGGCCACCGCTCCGTTGACCGTGGAGGACCAGGCCTCGGCCCGGCTGCTGGCGTCACCGACGGTGCTGGAGCCGGGAGTCTGCGCCGCCGGCTCGTCGTCATCACCGGAGACCACGACGCTGACCCCGATGGCCAGGGCGACCGCGAGGGCGGCGACGCCGGCCACCAGCAGGACCTTGGTCGGCTCGATTCGTTTGTTGCTCACGGTGCCGGCCGAGGTGGTTCCGGGACTCGGAAAGTTGCAGCCGGGGCAGTTCGCGGCATCACCGTCGTACTGCCGGCCGCAGAAGTTGCACCGGATCGTGTCGTTCTCGGTCATTCCCACCCCAGGTCGTCGTCGGGTCAGTGTCCCACCCAGACGCGACGCGCGTGAGTGGATTTCACCATCACCTGCCGTCCTCTATGCTGAGTGCGAGGGGAGTACCTCGCCCAAAGACCCGCCCGGTCAATACGACGCCGCCATCGGCATCTCGGGTGGGCGCCGCATCTTGGCCCGCCGGGGCGAGACGTGGAGGAGGGAGACCTCGAGCTGCCAGCTCGAGGAGAGTCATGTCCGGATTGGACACCATCGCCACCCCGACCCTGTGGGCCGTCACCATCGGCGCCGTCATCGCGCTCCTGGTCGTCGACTTCGTCGCCACCCGCAAACCACACGAGGTCTCCATGCGGGAGGCTGTCGGATGGTCGGTCTTCTACATCGCCCTGCCGCTCGCGTTCGGCGTCTACATCTGGGCCAACCACGGCGGGGAACGCGGTCTTGAGTACTACACCGGCTACGTGGTCGAGAAGTCGCTGTCGGTCGACAACCTGTTCGTCTTCATTCTGCTCCTGTCCGCCTTCGCGGTGCCGAGGGTGCTTCGACAACGGGTCCTGCTCTACGGCATCGTCGGTGCGTTGGTGCTGCGCGGCATCTTCATCGCTCTCGGCGCCGCGGCGCTGTCCCGCTTCGACTGGGTGTTCCTGATCTTCGGTCTGGTGCTCCTGCTCACCGGGGTCAAGCTGTTGCGTGACGAACTCTCCGGGCAGAGCCACGAGATCGACATCAATCAGATGCGCATCGTGCGCGTGGTGCGTCGGCTGATGCCGGTGACCGACCGGTACGCCGGAACCCGCTTCACCGTGCGGGTGGACGGTCGTCGGGCGCTGACCCCGTTCGCGCTGGTGGTGATCGCGGTGTTCGCCACGGACGTCGTCTTCGCCGTCGATTCGGTGCCCGCCGTCTACGGCATCACCGGCGACCCCTACCTGGTGTTCGTGACCAACGCCTTCGCGTTGCTGGGTCTGCGGGCGTTGTACTTCGTGCTCGAGGGAGCCTTGGCGACATTGGTCTACCTCTCCTACGGTCTGGCCGCCATCCTCGGGTTCATCGGCGTCAAACTGGCCCTGCACTGGGCACACCTGGTGTGGTCCCCGGTGCCTGAGATCCCCACGCTCGTCTCGCTCGGGGTGATCGTGGGCATCCTGCTGCTGACCACCGTGGCCTCCCTGCGTCAGTCAAGACGCGCCGCTGTTCGGTCGAAACTGGTTGGATGACTGCCATGAGCACGTTCAACTCCGAGGAGATCACCGAGGCCTACGCCGCATTGCATCGCAGCGTCGCCGGATACGCCGAGAGTGGGGAGTGGGACGACTTCGCCCTGCACTTCACCCCCGACGCGGAGTACGTCGAGCACGCCTTCGGGACCTTCCACGGGCGGGAGGAGATCCGCGCCTGGGCGGTCAGGACGATGACCGGATTCCCAGGACGGGTGATGACCGGGTTCCCGTTGGCCTGGCAGGTGGTGGACATCCCCACCGCCCGGCTGATCTGCGAGGTCCGCAACCTGATGCCCGATCCGGGCGACGGTTCGGTGCATGAGGAATCGAACCTGACGATCATGACCTACGCCGGGGACGGGCTGTTCTCTCGAGAGGAGGACATCTACAACCCGATGCGATTCGCCTCGATGTCGGTTCGTTGGGCCCGGATCGCCCAGCAGCACGGACGGCTGGAAGCCGACGGGGAGAAGTACCTCGCCGCCTACGGTGGTTTGGTGGGACCTGAGAAAGTCAACACGTGAATGCTCCAGGGGCCGGATTGGCCAAGCGCATCGTGCTCGAGGGCCTCGGCTGGTTCCTACTCATCGCTGGCGTCGTTCTCATCTTCGCCCCGGGACCGGGACTGTTGGCGCTGTTCGCCGGGATGGTCCTGTTGTCCCAGCAGTACGAATGGGCCGACAAGCGGGTTGAACCGATCCGCCTACGCGCGATGAACGGGGCTGCGGAGAGCGTCGAGACGGTGCCGCGGATCCTCGCCTCGAGTGTCGGCGTACTCCTCCTGGCCGCCGCGGGGGCGTTGTGGATCGTCGACCCGCCGGCCCCGGGCTGGTGGGGGCTGCCAGACAGTTGGTGGCTGGTCGGTGGCCTGTGGACCGGCGTGGTCCAGGTGGCTTCCGCGATCTTCGCGGCCGGGATGCTCGTCTACTCCTACCGCCGGTTCCACGACAACCCCGAGGCCCGAGCCTTGCTCAACAGGGACATCGAGGCGGCCGACGACGGCGCCGGCTGGGACCACAGACATGACGGGGACGACGCGGACGACGGCTCAGTTCGCTGAGCGACTGAACTGGCCCAGGTCGCCGTACTCGTCGGGCCGGTCCGGCGTCGGGGTGGCGTTCAGCGCGGCGTAGATGGCGTAGGCCGCGAGCGCACCGAACACGAGCATGGGGACCGCCTGGGGGTTCCCGGCCCGGAAGTGGAAGACGAAGGCGAGCAAGCAGTAGGGCACCAGGATCAGCAGGCAGAACAGACCGACCGGCGTGAAGAACAGGCCCAGGAACAGGCCCCCCGCCAGGGCGAGGTCGAAGATCCCGAAGGGCGTGTAGTAGTCCTCGGGGAAGCCCGACTCGCGCAGGGGCTTGACCACCACGGTGGCCCCGGACAACTTCCCGACGCCGTGTCCCACGAGGAGCATGGCCAACGCGGGGATGATCAACAGTGCGGCCACTTCCGCAGTCTGGCACGGCGGTCCCCCGGTGGCCCACGGGCGGCACTGAGCCCACTGTCCTGTCCTCTGTCGGCGGTCGCGTCTAGGGTCATCGTCGATGACGCTCACCCTGCACCGGGCCTCCCGGACCGACCTCCTCGCCGACGCGTTCGGCGAGTTGCTCGCGACCCCCCTTCCGGACCCGTTCGCCGAAGAGATCGTGGTCGTTCCTGCCAAAGGGGTGGAGCGGTGGCTGACCCAACGGCTCTCGCACCGGCTCGGAGTGGGGGAGCGAGGGGGCGACGGGGTGTGTGCCGGCATCCGTTTCCTCAACCCGCGTTCCCTGGTCTCGCTCCTCCTCGATCGCGACCGCGACGACGTCTGGGATCCCGAGCGATTGGTCTGGCCGCTGTTGGCCACCATCGACGAACACCTCGACGAGCCCTGGTGCTCGACGTTGGCGACGCACCTGGGCCATGGGCTCGAGGGCGAGGAGGCGATCCTGCGCCGCAACCGTCGTTACTCCGTGGCGCGGCGATTGGCTGGGCTCTTCTCGTCGTACGCCGCAGCTCGCCCTGGCGTCATCGGCGACTGGCGACAGGGCCGGGATACCGACGGGGCTGGCGGTGAGCTGGACCAGGACCTCCTGTGGCAGGCCGAGCTGTGGCGCGCACTGCTGGCCCGCGTGGACGAGGAGGCCCCCGACCTGCGACATCTCCGGGTGGTCACCGGACTGCGGGCGGGCGACCCGACGGTGCTCGACGCCCTTGACCTGCCCGACCGGCTCTCGTTGTTCGGCCACACCCGGTTGACCGTGACCGAGGTCGAACTGCTCGGAGCCCTCGGCGAGGTGCGCGAGGTCCACCTGTGGCTGCCCCAGCCCTCGCCGGTGTTGTGGGACCAGTTGGCCGGGGTGGGAGGCGTTGTCCCGAGGGCGACCGACGACTCTTCGTCCCTGGTGGTCCACCCCCTCCTGGCTTCGCTGGGACGAGACACCCGGGAGTTGCGCCGACTGCTCCCGCAGGAGGCCGTCGAGACGAGTCGACCGGTGCCCGTCGAAGAGACGGCACCGCAGACCCTGCTCGGCTGGATCCAACACGACCTGCGCACCAACACCCTGCCCGACGCCACGGCGCGCGCGGCCCGGACGGTGGACCCCGCCGACCGAAGCCTCCAGGTCCACGCCTGCCACGGCCCGGCGCGGCAGATCGATGTGCTGCGCGAGGTGCTGGTCGGACTCCTGGAGGACCAGCCGGACCTCGAGCCACGTGACGTGTTGATCATGTGCCCCGACGTGGAGACCTTCGCTCCGCTCATCTCGGCCGGGTTCGGCCTGGCTCAGGTGGTGGCCGACACCGAGGGCGGCGGGCACCCGGCGCATCGCCTGCGCGTGTTGTTGGCCGACCGGGCGTTGAGCAGCACCAACCCGCTGCTCGCGGTCGCCGCCGATCTGATCGAGCTGGCCGGAGGTCGGGTGACCGCCTCGGCTGTGCTGGACCTGATCGCCAGCGAACCGGTGCGCGCCCGGTTCCGCTTCACCGACGACGACCTGGGTCGGATGACGGGGTGGGTGCGCGCGGCCGGCATCCGGTGGGGCGTCGACGCCGAGCACCGGTCGGCCTTCCTGATGGACGGGTTCGCTCACAACACCTGGCGCGCCGGTCTGGATCGGATCCTCCTGGGGGTCGCCCTCAGCGGCGACCACCACCGTCACCTCGGTCGGGGCCTGCCCCTGGACGACGTGGCGAGCGGCGACATCTCATTGGCCGGTCGCCTGGCCGAACTCCTCGACCGCCTCGGTGTCTGCCTGCGGGCCACCGAGGCCGCGACGACGGTCGAGGACTGGATGGAGGCGCTGAGCCGCGGCACCCACGCCCTGACCGAGGTCGGCGGCGACGACGCCTGGCAGGTGCCTCAGTTCGATCGCGAGTTGGCCCGGGCCGCCGACTCGGCCGAGGGCGGCATCGAGTTGCGCCTGGCCGACGTCCGCTCCCTGCTCGGTGGCCGGTTGGAGGGCCGGCCCACCCGCGCCAACTTCCGCACCGGCACCCTGACGGTGGCTACGTTGGTGCCCATGCGTTCGGTTCCGCACCGGGTGATCTGCCTGGTCGGACTCGACGACGGGGTGTTCCCCCGCGTTTCAACGCCCGACGGTGACGACGTCCTGGCCCGGCATCCTCTGACCGGGGAGCGCGACCCTCGCAGTGAGGACCGCCAACTCCTCCTCGATGCCTTGCTCGCCGCGACCGAGACGGTCGTGATCACCTACACCGGTGCCAACGAGCAATCCGGCGCCTCCCGTCCGCCGGCCGTCCCCCTCGGGGAGATCCTCGACGCCGCCGACCGGACCACCGCCGCCCCCGTGCGCGGTCAGGTGCTCACCCGACACCCGCTGCAGCCCTACGACGCCCGCAACCTGACGGCCGGGGTGCTGGTGCCCGAGGTGCCGTTCAGCTTCGACCGCTCCGCCCTGGCCGGGGCGCAGGCAGCCGCGACGCAGGCGATTCCGCGCCAGCCGTTCCTCACCGGGGCGCTGACCCCGGTGCAGGGCAGGCTCGCGGGTGATGTGTCGTTGGCGGACCTGAAGTCCTTCTTCACCCATCCTGTGCGCACCTTCTGCCGGTCCCGCCTCGAGATCACCGCGCCGCTCGACCCCGAGGAGGTGCTCGACGCGATCCCCATCGACCTCGACAACCTGGAGAAGTGGGGGGTCGGTGATCGACTTCTGCGCGAGGTCCTGGCGGGGGAGGACCCCCAGGCCGTGATGCTGGCCGAGCAGTTGCGCGGGACCCTGCCTCCGGGCCACCTCGGGGTCCGGGCACTTTCCGAGATCACCCACGAGGTGGATCGCCTGATGAACGCCACCGTCGGACTGCGGGAGGGCCGGCGCCGGACCCTCGATGTCGACGTACCCCTGCCGGACGGACGCCGCGTCACCGGCACCGTGTCCGACATCTTCGGTGACCGCCTGCTGACGTTGGGCTACAGCAGACTCAAGCCGCGGCAGCGACTGTTGGCCTGGATCGACCTGCTCGCCCTCTCCGCCGCGGAACCGGATCGGAGTTGGACCTCGCACGCGGTGGGACGCGAGCGGGCGGGCCCCAAGCGGGGCCTGGCCGGGCCGCTGGACCATCAGGCCGGCGTGTGGCTCGCCGACCTGGTCGCGCTGCGCGACGAGGGCCTGCGCCGACCGCTGCCGGCACCGGTCGCGACCGCGTGCGCCTGGGCCGAGGCCCACCTCCAGGAGTCCCAGGGCAACGATCGATCACCGGCTCAGGCGGCAGCCCGCGGGTGGGTGACCGACCGCTTCAACACCTTCGGGATCACCAACGAGGACGACGACGCCTGGCACATCCAGGTCTACGGCGCCGACGCCCCGGTGTCCGCCCTCGAGGACGCTGGGCTGGGCGAGGTTGCCTGGCGCATCTGGGAGCCGCTACTGACCCACGAGAGGGTGTCGCCGCTATGACCGCACCCAACGATCGGTTCGACATCACCGGTGATCTGCCCACCGGCACCACCCTGCTCGAGGCGAGCGCCGGCACCGGCAAGACCTGGACCATCGGGTCCCTGGTCACCCGGTTCGTCGCCGAGGAGGGGGTCAGCCTCGAGCGTATGTTGGTGGTGACCTTCGGACGTGCCGCCAGTCAGGAACTGCGCGAGCGGGTGCGGGCTCAACTGGTCGAGGCCGAGCGCTACCTCGCCGCCGATCCCGCCCCCACGCCCGAGGGATCTGCAGAGCCGTCGATCCTGATCACCCACCTGCTCGCCTGCGATGCGACCGAGCGGGCGCTGAGACACCGCCGGGTCGTAGCAGCCCTGGCCAGCTTCGACGCCGCCACCATCGCGACCACCCACCAGTTCTGCTCGATGGTGCTGGGTTCGCTCGGTGTCGCCGGCGACACCGACGCCCACGCCCACCTCGTCGAGGACCTCGAGGAACTGATGTCCGAGGTCGTCGACGACCTCTACCTGCGGGCCTTCGCTCACGCCGACACCGCCCCTGTCTTCACCTTCGAGGAGGCCATGTCGATCGCCCGGACGGCGGTGGGCGACCCCCAGGCGCGGCTCGAGCCCTCGGCGGATGATCGCGCGACCCCCTCGGGACGGCGGGTCGCCTTCGCTCACGCGGTTCGGGCCGAGATGGACCGGCGTAAGCGACGACTCGGGATCCTGTCCTACGACGACCTGCTCTCCCAGCTGGCCTCCGCACTCGAGGCGCCCGACGCCCCGGCCCGGGCGCGGATGAGGCAGCGCTGGCAGATCGTGCTGGTCGACGAGTTCCAGGACACCGACCCGGTGCAGTGGCAGGTCCTGGACCGGGCCTTCTCCGGGCACGCCACCATGGTGCTGATCGGTGACCCCAAGCAGGCGATCTACGCCTTCCGTGGGGGTGACGTCACGACGTACCTCCAGGCGCGGGAGCAGGCCACCTCGGAGAAGACCCTGGCGGTCAACTGGCGCAGCGACCAGGCGTTGGTCGACGGACTCCAGACGATGCTCTCCGGGGCCTCCCTGGGCGATCCGCGGATCCTGGTCCGCGACGTCACCGCCCATCACCAGGGGTCCCGACTCCAGGGGGCGCCGCATCCGGACCCCTTCCGGCTCCGCGTGATCCGCCGCGACCAGTTCCGACGGCGTGGGGTGAAGGGCCTCTTCGTCAACGAGACCCGGCCCCACATCGCCGCGGATCTCGCTCACGACATCCGCGAACTGCTCGCGTCCGGGGCGACCTTCGACGGCGAACCTCTGGCGCCGCGCGACGTCGCGGTCATCGCGTACGCCCACCGGGAGTTGCGTGCGGCCCAGCATGCGCTGCGAGAGGTCGGCGTCCCCGCGGTCATCGCCGGCGGTGGCAGCGTCTTCGGCACCGAGGCCGCCGTCGAGTGGCTGGTGCTCCTCGAGGCGCTCGAGCAGCCCCACCGCGCCGCCCGGGTCCGCAGCGCGGCCCTGACCTGCTTCGTCGGACGCAGCGCGCGAGATCTCGACGAGGGCGGGCCGGGCGCCGCCACCGCCGACGAACTGACCGATCAGGTGGCCGACCAGATGCGTCGCTGGGCCGAGGTCTTCGGTCAACGCGGCGTGGCCGCCGTCCTCGAGGCGGCCTCGGCGGCCGGACTTCCGGGCCGCGTCCTGGCCCAGGTCGGGGGCGAACGACTCCTCACCGACCTGCGACACGTGGGTGAGGTGCTGCACGAGGTCGCCCTGACCGACCGCCTCGGGCTGGTGGCGTTGGTCGCCTGGCTGCGGGGCCAGATCGCCGAGGGCCGCGGCGGCCGGGGCACCGAGCGGACCCGTCGCCTGGACTCCGATGCCGCCGCGGTGCAGCTGGTCACCATCCATGCGAGCAAGGGTCTCGAGTACGCCGTGGTCTACCTGCCCTCCCTGGCCGACCGTGCCGTCCAGAAGCCCCGGACCCCCCTGTTCCACGACGAGGAGGGTCAGCGCTGCCTCGACGTCGGCGGTCCCGGTGGCGGCCAGTGGTCCACCTCGGTCGAGCGCTGGCGGACCGAGGACTCCGGGGAGTGGCTCCGGTTGCTCTACGTCGCCCTCACCCGAGCCAAGTCCCAGGTCGTGTGTTGGTGGGCTCCCACCAAGAACACCCCCGCCTCTCCGTTGCAACGCATGCTCATCGGACGTCGCCCCGACCTGCCCGAGGTGCCGGACGAGGTGGCCCTGCGGACCGACGACGAGACCGCCACGTTCCTCGACCGGTGGCGCGAGTCGGGGGGCCCCGTCCCGGAGATCGCCACCCCGGCCCCCCTGGGGACCGAGCCGCCGACTCCGCCCGAGCCGCTGTTGCAGGCACGCTCCTTCACCCGCGGGGTGGATGTCACCTGGCGTCGCACGTCCTACTCCTCCCTCACCGCGCGGCCCGACTACGCCGCTCACGCCTCGGTGGTCGCAGCGACCAGCGAGCCGGAGGTCTCCGCCAAGGACGACGAGTCCGACGACCCCCAGGTCACCACCGGCGACAGCGAGCCGCGAGCCGCGCAGTCCGTGCCGTCCCCGATGGCCGACCTGCCGCTCGGGGCGACCTTCGGTTCGCTGGTCCACGCTGTCCTCGAACACACCGACCCCGATGCGCCAGATCTTCGTGCAGAGTTGCTCGGCCACATCGACGAGCAGCGCGTGTGGTGGCCCGTCGAGGTGGAGCGCGAAGCCCTTGCCGACGCACTGATCGAGGTGTGTGACTCACCGTTGGGGCCACTGGTGGGTCGAACCCTGCGAGAGATTCCGCTCCGGGACCGGCTGCGCGAGCTCGACTTCGAGTTGCCCCTGGCTGGCGGTGATCTGGCTGGCGGAGGGATCGACGGACCGCTGCTCGGTGATCTGGCGTCCCTGCTCCGCGAACACCTGCCGGTCGGTGACCCCGTGCGCGGGTACGCCGACGCGCTGACCGATCCCCACCTCGGCGAGCAGGCCCTGCGCGGCTACCTCACCGGCTCGGTGGACGTGGTGCTGCGCGTCTCGGGACCGCACGGGCCGACGTACGTCGTGGTCGACTACAAGACCAACTGGCTGGGCCCGAGGGAGGAGCCACTGACGGCCGACTCCTACCGACCCGAGGCCCTCGACGAGGCGATGGGGCACTCCGACTACCCCCTTCAGGCGCTCCTGTACGCCGTGGTCCTGCACCGGTTCCTGCGCTGGCGCCAACCCGACTACGACCCGCACATTCACCTCGGCGGGGTGCTCTACCTCTACCTGCGGGGCATGTGTGGACCCGGCACCCCTCTGATCGAGGGCCGACCCTGCGGCATCTTCCAGTGGCAGCCGCCCGTGGCGCTGGTCGAGGCTGTTTCGGACCTGTTGGACGGAGCCCCCCGATGACCGAGATCTTCGAACCCACCGGACCCCTCGACTGGCGGCTGAGCGGAACCGCGGTCGGGGCGCTGGCCGAGATCAATCAGGCGGGCCTGATCGATTCCTCCGACATCCACGTCGCCACCCGGATCGCCGAACTCGGCGGGGAACCCGACCCGCGGGTGCATCTCGCCATGGCCCTGACCGTGCGAGCGGTGCGCCACGGCTCGGTCTGCCTGGACCTGCGCGCGGTTCCGGAGCTGGCCCCCGAGGTCACCCCCCGTGGCGGTTGGCCCGACCCCGAGGAGTGGGTGGAAGCGGTCCGCACGTCCCCCCTCACCCGCCAGGGGGTGCTGCGTTGGGAGCACGACCTTCTCTATCTGGACCGCTACCACCGACAGGAGAGCCAGGTCTGCGACGACCTGCTGTCCCGCGGTGCCGGTGCCCCTCCCGAGGTCGACGAGGATCGGCTCCAGGCGGCGGTGCGGCGGATCGTTGCCGGGCGACTCAGCGACGAACAGTCCGAGGCGGCGCAGCGGTGCGTGCGGCAACGGACCACCGTCCTGACCGGTGGCCCGGGCACGGGGAAGACGACGATCGTGGCCCGCATCCTGGCCCTGATCGCCGACCAGACGGCGGCGGGGGGTCGCTCGGTCTCGGTGGCGCTGGCCGCCCCCACCGGCAAGGCCGCGGCCCGACTGAACGAAGCGATCGTCGCCGAGTTGTCCGTGGCGCCCGCCGTGGATCCGGCTGCCCTGGGGGCGGTGGAGTCGATGACCCTGCACCGCCTGCTGGGCTGGCGTCCCGACAACACCACCCGGTTCCGCCACCACCGCGGCAACCGGCTCAAGCACGACGTGATCGTGGTCGACGAATGCTCGATGGTCGACCTGACGATGATGGCCCGGCTGCTCGAGGCCGTGCGCCCCGACGCCCGGCTGATCCTCGTGGGGGACCGGCAGCAACTCACCTCGGTCGGCGCCGGAGCCGTGCTCGACGACATCGTGCGTGGGTACGCCGCGGCCGCGTCCTCACCGGTGGTCGAGCTGACCCACAACTACCGGTCCACCGAAGACATCAAGCGCCTGGCTGAGGCCCTACGTGACGGTGACGCCGACGACGTGCTCGCCGCGTTGCGGGTGACCTCGACCGAGGTCGAGTTCGTCGAGACCGAGGACCCGGCGGCCGCCCTGGAGTCGGAGTGCCTGGAGTCGGCCATCGCGATCCAGGCCGCCGCTCAGGACGGTCGACCCACCGATGCGCTGACCGCTCTGGGCCGCCACCGACTGCTTTGCGCCCATCGGGAGGGGCCCTTCGGGGTCCGACACTGGAACCGCAGGGTCGAGGAGTGGCTGGCGGCCGCTCCCGGTCAACCGACCGCGTCCGTCGCGGGTCAGTGGTACGTCGGCCGTCCGCTCCTGGTCACCACCAACGACCACACCCTGCAGATCTACAACGGAGAGACCGGGGTCGTGGTCGCCGGCGCCGACGGGCGGGTCCGCGCCTGGATCGACGGCGCCGACGGGGTGCGCGACTTCGCCCCCGGACGCCTCGACGCCATCGAGACCATGCACGCCATGACCATCCACAAGAGCCAGGGAAGCCAGGCCGAGCGCGTGACCGTGTTGCTCCCCGACGCCGACTCCCGGCTGTTGACGCGGGAGTTGTTCTACACCGCGGTCACCCGGGCCGAGAAGTTCGTGCGGATCGTGGGCACAGAGGCGGCCGTTCGGGCCGCGGTCGCGACCCGGGCCCGCCGAGCGACGGGTCTGCCGCAGCGGCTGGCGAGCGAACGCGGCGCCGACGGTGCCCCTCAGGTTCATCAGCCCGAAACCTCCGCGGGCTAACCTGACAGGGTGTCTTTCCTGCTGCGAGTGGAACTCCCCAACGTGCCCGGATCCCTAGGGCGACTCGCCTCGGCGATCGGCGAGGTCGGCGGGGACATCGAGGCGATCGAGATCGTCGAGAAGCGGCCGGACGGCACCGTGCTGGACGACGTGATGTTCAAACTGGCCCCCGGCACCCTGCCCGACTCCGTGGTCTCGGCGTGCCAGGCCCTCGACGGGGTGCACGTGGTTTGGGTCAGCCGCTACGCCGCGGGCGCGAACCTCGTGCTGGATCTGGAGGGGGTGGAGGAGTTGACCCTGGCACCGACCGAGGCTTTGACCCGCCTGGTCGACCTGCTGCCGGACATCTTCCGCGTCCACTGGGCCGCCCACGTGCACCGGTCCACGGGGGTCGTCTACGCCACCGACGCCGCCCCCAGCGACCTGGAGTTCACCGAGATCACCCGGGCCAAGCGCTTGGACGCCGTCGACGGTGACGTGGCGGTGTACGCCGCCGCCCGACTCGACGGCAACCAGATCATCATCGTGGGTCGCCGCGGCGGTCCGGAGTTCGTGGACAGTGAGGTCGCGCGGCTCGGGCACCTGTGCGGGGTGGCCGCTCAGATCGCCCGCATCTGAGCCGCGCCACCAACGATCAGAAGGTGCGGATGTCCGGCAGATCGTGGGGTCCGTCGGGGCGGACCATCAGGATCTGGTCCACGCCCATCCGGCCGTCGCGGAACGCCATGGCGCCACCGACGAGGTAGAGCCGCCAGACGCGGATGACCTCGTCGCCCACGAGTTCGGTCAGCCGGTCGATGTTGGCGTCGAAGTTCTCCAACCACCCGGCCACGGTGTGTACGTAGTGCTCGCGCATGGCGTGCACGTCGCGGACCTCGAGTCCGCTGCGTTCGAGGAACGCGACGGTCTCGCCGACCGGTCGCATCGTCATGTCCGGAGCGATGAAGGACTCGATGAAGGGGCCACCGCCGGGCCACTTGCCCGTCCGGGACATCTGCTGGATCAGGACCCGCCCACCGGGCTTGACCGATCGGTGCAACACCTCGGCGTACGTCGCGTAGTTCTTCTGACCGACGTGTTCGCCCATCTCGATCGAGGACACCGCGTCGAAGGTGCCGCGCTCGGGGACGTCGCGGTAGTCCTGGAGCCGGATCTCGACCCGATCCTCCAGGCCGCGCTCACGGATCCGTTCGTCGATGAACTTCTTCTGCTCCGCAGCGATCGTGACGCCGACGACCCTGGCCCCGAAATGCTCGGCGGCGTGCAACGACATCGAACCCCAACCGCAGCCCACGTCGAGCAGGGTCATCCCGGGTTCGAGGCCGAGCTTGGTGCAGACGAGCGACAGCTTCGCGGCCTGTGCTTCCTCGAGCGGCTGATCCGGTGAGGAGTGGTAGCCCGAGGAGTAGGCCATGTTCGGCTCGAGGATCAGGGAGTAGAACTCGTTGGACAGGTCGTAGTGGTGGCTGATCGAGGCTACGTCGCGCAGCTTGCTGTGCAACCGTCCGCGGATTCGGGCCTGGGAGGCTGGGGGAGCGGGTGGACGACCGAGGGCACCCAGCCCCACGACGGTACGCACAGCGCGCGCCAACGCCTTGGGATTCGGTCGTCCACCGCTCAGCCCGCGGTCGCGGGCGACCGTGAACGCGTAGGTGAGGGCCTTGTCGAGGTCCCAGCCGTTGACCTCGGGGACATCGAGTTCCCCCAGGACATAGGCCTGGGCCGCCCCCAACTCGCCGGGGTGCCACAGCAGACGGGTGAGGACGTCGGGGGTGCGCAGCACCACCAGGGGTCCGTCGATCGGCCCCGCCTCGGAGTCGTCCCAGGCGCGCAGGCGCACCGGAAGGGGCCCGTTGAGGAAGGGTTCGAGAGCGGCCGACAACTCGGCGGCGATGCCGCCTTCGGTGCCGGGTCGGGCCGCCACAGCGAGTGGCGTACTCATCAGCGTGCGCCCGCCTTGGTGAACGTGAGCTGGTTGACGTCAATGTAGCGCGAGGCGAACCCGGCGCGGGAGTACTCCAGATAGAAGTGCCACATCCGCAGGAAGGTCTCGTCGAAACCGAGGCTCAGGACCTGCTCCTTGGCGGCGAGGAACGCCTCGTCCCACAGGCGCAGGGTCTGGGCGTAGTGCAGCCCCATCGAGTTGCGGTCCGTCAGGCGCAGCGCCGTGTGCTCACAGCAGATGTCGTCGATGACCTTCACCGAGGGCAGGAACCCGCCGGGGAAGATGTACTTGTTGATCCAGGTGTACGTGCGCCTGGTCGCGAGCATCCGGTCGTGGGGCATGGTGATCGCCTGGATCGAGGCGCGACCGCCGGGCTTGAGGACCCGGTCGATGGTCTCGAAGTAGGTCTGCCAGTACTCCCAGCCGACCGCCTCGATCATCTCGACGGACAGCACGGCGTCGTACTCGCCCTGCACGGCGCGGTAGTCGCACAACTCGACCGAGACCATGTCGGCATAGCCAGCGGCGGCGATGCGCTCGTCGGCCAATGCCTTCTGCTCCACCGACAGGGTGATCGTGGTGACCCGGGCGCCACGGCGAGCGGCCCGGATGGCCAACTCCCCCCAGCCGGAACCGATCTCGAGGATGTGATGACCCTGGGCGACCAGGGCCTGGTCCAGCAGACGCTCTATCTTGGCGCCCTGTGCCTCCTCGAACTCATCGCGGGTGACCTCGCCGAGCTCGGACTCCGTGCGATCGAACAGGGCGCAGGAGTAGCTCAGGGTGGGGTCGAGGAACAGGTCGAACAGGTCGTTGGACAGATCGTAGTGATGGGCGATGTTGTCCTGGGTGTTCTTCTCCTCGTTCTTGTGCTCGCGGGGCGGGCGGGCCACCACGAGCTTGCGCGCCTTCTGGAGGCTGCGGGGAACGAGGTCCTGGATCTCGGCGGCGAGCACGGTGAGGAACTCACCGAGTTCCTCGGGGGACTCGGTGTCGATGGCGCCGGTGAGGTAGGCCTCGCCGAAGCCGATCAACTGCGCGTCACCGATCCGGGCGAAGAACTCGTCGGGACGGTGAATGGTGGCCGCGGGACCACCCTTGCCGTAGGTCTTTCCGTCGATCCGCACGGTGACGTGCAGACGGTTGATCGCGGTGAGGAACAGTCGGCGGGCGATCTTGGCCGCGACCACGGACTTGGGACCGGAGGGGAGAACATCGAGGCCGGGCCAGTAGTTGGCGGCCTGTCGGGTGGGGGCGACGGTCATGACGTCACTCCTTCCTGGTGGTGCTGCGGGCGCTTGCGCACCGGCAGACGTCGGAGCCACAGCCAGATGCCGTGGACGCGGATCAAGATGGACCCTCGAAGGGCCGCGGGAGCGGCACGCAGAGGGCTGGTGTCGTGGTGGTGCCCGGTGAGGGAGGCGTTGAATCGCTCCCCGTCGTCGGTGGTCAGGTTGACCACGATGGTCAGGTCGTCGCCGGGCACCGGGACGGTGAGGTCGTAGGTGCCGTCGGTGCCGTGGAAGGGCGAGACGTACATGGCCTTGTCGGTCGTGGCGCGGCCCTGCTCGTCGGGGTGGACCAGGTAGGCGTGTCGGTCGCCGTAGGTGTTGTGGACCTCGACCACGGTCGCGGCCAACTCGCCCTGGGCGTCCCAGCACCAGAACACGGTGATCGGGTTGAAGCAGTAGCCGAAGGCCCGTGCGTTCGTGGCCATCTCGATGCGGCCTGCTCGTACGTCGATGCCGCGGAGGTCCAAGAACGTCTCGACGTTGCGCCGGATGGACCGGTCCGGCTCACCGAGGTGGTCGCGCGCCTCGAACCGACCCAACAGTCCGTGGTCGGGCAGGTCGTCGAGGTCGACGAGCCAGGTGTGGGTGCGATGGGTGAACGCACGCTTGAACGGCTTGCGTCGCGTGTGGCGAACGGTGGTGTCGTAGATCCGACCGGTGCCGCGCAGATCCCGTTCGGGGTCACGGTGTCGCGGGTCGGTGCTGGCCCGTTGCTCGGTGGGCCAGGTCAGACCCAGCCGCTCGACCGCTGCCAGGCCCGAACGCGCACCGTCCTCGTGGAAACCCCATCCGTGGTACGCGCCGGCGAATGCGACGCGATCGGTGTCGATCTGGGGAAGTCGACCCTGCGCGTCGAGCGAGGTCGGGTTGTAGAGGGGGTGCTCGTACTCCATCCGATCGATGACCGTGCCCGGGTCGATCAGGTGCTCACCGCCGAGGGTGACGAGGTAGTGGATGTCGGTGTCGAGGCGTTGAAGACGGGTCAGGTCGTAGGTGACGATGACGCCGTCGTCGGTCTGCTCGGGGCGTCGGAAGTTCCAGCTGGCCCAGGCCTGGTTCGCGTCGGGCAGGAGGGAGGTGTCGGTGTGCAGGATCGCGGTGTTGGGGGAGTAGGGCATCGCCGAGAGCAACTCGGTGTGCAGCGCGGTCGGCTCGGCCAGCATGGCCAGCGCGTGGCGGGGGTGGGCGGCGATGACCACGGCGTCGTAGGTCTCGATGGCGCCGGTGACGTCGGTGATCTCGACACCGTCGGGCAGCTCGCGGATCGAGGTCACCGCGCTGGAGGTGCGGATGTCGCCGACGTGCTTGGCTACGCGTTGAACGTATTCGTGGGAGCCGCCGCTGACGGTGCGCCACTGGGGCGAGCCGAAGATGCCGAGCATCCCGTGGTGCTGGAGGAACGAGAAGAGGTAGCGAGCGGGGTAGTCCAGGGACACCTCGGGGTCGCAGGACCAGACGGCCGCGACGAGGGGCTCCATGAAGTGCCGGATGAAGTACTTCGAGAAGTGACCCTCGGCGAGGAACTCGCGCAGGGTGATGTCGTCGGTCCGCTCGTAGGTGGCCCCGGCGACAGCACCGGCCTCGGTGCTTGCCTCGACCACTTTCTTCGCCCGCCGGTGAAAACGGGGGATCTCGACGAGCATCGCCAGATAGCGCGGGTTGCGGACGTTCTCGGAGGTGGGGAAGAGTCCCTTGCGACCCAGGGCTCCGGCCCATTCGAGGCCGGTGGCGTCGTCGCGGATGGACATCGACATCTCCGACTCCTGGGTGGCGACGCCGAGCTCGGCGAACATGCGCAGGAGGACGGGGTAGGTCCGGGGGTTGTGCACGATGAACCCGGTGTCCATGGCGAGGGTGCGTTCGCCCTCGGGGACCAGGTGGGTGTCGGCGTGACCGCCGAGCCGATCATCGGCTTCGTAGAGGGTGACCTCAGCGGTTTTGGACGCGACGTAGGAGGCCGTCAGCCCGGCGACGCCGGATCCGACGACAGCAATGCGGCGCATCAGGTCGACTGCTTGAATTCGATGCGGGCCACGACGGAGCCCTTCGGCTGGATCTCTCCACCGGCGGCCTCCTGGGAGATCAGCACCTGGGAGGCGTCACTGGCGTCCCCGTCGAGGATGTAGTCGCCGTTGCCCTCGTCCATCAGACCGGCGCTGACGAGCTTGGCGCCCTTCTGGAACCAGAGCTGGTAGACCTCGTCGTCGCTGAGTTCCGGCATACCGGAGGTGCGGATGGCGGCGGTGTTCAGCGAGGCCGATCGAGCGACCGCGACGCTGACGCCCTCCTTGTCGATCTTGGCGAACGACTCGGCGTCACTGGCGGAGAAGACGCGCTCGGTGGCCGAGATGGTCTGGTCGGGTCGGTCGTCGTTCCAGGGCTGGATGACGGCGGTGCCGGCACCGAAGGCGAGAACCACGGCGGCGGCGGCGACCAGGGCGGGGAACCGGCGTCGGCCGGTGGACCCGCGGTGGGCGGAGGCCTGGACCACGGGAGGCAACGGTCGGACGGTTGCGACGTCGGCGAGGATGCGGTCCCGCATCTCGGTCGAGGGGACGTAGGGGACGGCGAAGGCCAGCAGGGCGGCAGCTTCCTGGAGACTGCTCACTTCGGCGCGGCAGTCCTCGCAATCAGTGAGGTGCCGTTCGAACTGAGCGCGTTCGATGTCGTCGACCGCGTCGACGGCGTAAGCGCCGGACAGCGCGTGCACATCGTTCATGAGCCAACTCCCATCGTGTCACGCAACCGGATCAGGCCGTCCCGGATACGCGTTTTGGCAGTGCCGACCGGGAGGTCGAGCATCGCTGCCACTTCTGTGTGTGTGTATCCCCCGAAGAACGCCAACTCGATTGCTTCGCGTTGGACGACGGTGAGGCTCTCCATGGCGCTACGCACCCGGCGGGCCTCCATCGAGGCGTGTGCTGCATCGGCTGTCACGTCGTGCTCGACATCCGGATTCTGCTGGTGGAACGTGGTGTCACGGCGGGTGGACGCCTGCGCGGAGCGGACCCGGTCGACCGCCTTGCGGTGGACGATGGTCAACATCCAGGACAGGGCGCTGCCCTTGGTGGAGTCGAAGCGTGCCGACCCCCGCCAGATCTCCAGGAAAGCTTCCTGGGCGATCTCCTCGGCCTGCGCGGGATCGCGCACGACCCTGACGGCGAGTCCGAAGACCCGCGAGGCGGTGGCGTCGTACAGGACGGCGAACGCATCGCTGTCACCCCGTGCAGAACGCTTGAGGAGATCGTTGAAGTGTGCTGTGGAACCAGGCTCCACCGACGTCCCCTCAGCTGAGGGGACGTCGGCGGATACAGGTCTGAGGGGTTCCATGACCTGATTCTGACTCTTTACTGGCTGATCTAGGTAGTTTCTACCTAGATCAGTTGTTGGCCTCGAGGACCGTGTCGATGATGTAGACGGTGGCGTTGGCGGTGGGGACGTTTCCACACAGCACGGTGGCGCCGTTGACGGTCATGCCGTCGGTGTCGCCCTTGACGTCCAGGGTGCCGCCGTTGAGGGCCTCCTGCTCGCCGACGACGGCCTCGGGGTCAAGCTGACCCGCGACGACGTGGTTGGTGAGGATGTTGCCGAGGGTCTCGGGGTCTTCGAGCAGGGCGTTCAGGTCATCGGCCGGGATGGCTTCGAAGGCCGGGTTGTACGGCGCGAAGACGGTCAGGCCCTCGGCGGTGTTCAGGGTGTCACCCAGGCCAGCGGCGCCCACGGCGGCGACGAGCGTCGACAGCAGCGGGTTGTTGCTGGCGGCGGTGGCAACCGGGTCCTGGACCATGCCGTTGAAGGAACCGGCGCCGTCGGCGGGAACCTCGCCACAGGCGTCACCGAAGGTCTGGGCCTCGGCGTCGTCGCCGGCGGCGTCCTCAGAGGGGGCCTCTTCGGTGGGGGCCTCTTCGGAGGTGGTGTCGCTGCCACTCGTGGTGGGCTCCTCGTCGGAGCTGCACGCGGCGAGGGAGACGGAGAGCGCGACGGCGGCGGTGGCGATACCGGCGTTGCGGCGGAGGGTGTGGAGCTTCATGAGGTGAGGCCTTTCATTGTGTGTGACTGACATGGGGAGTTCGATCCAGGTCCCCATCCGGATTGGCCGGATGGAAAGTTTTTGGTGTGGTTCAGGCCACTTTCGTGGGTCAACCGACGTTGATGATCAGGCTCTGGATGCCGCTGGAGCCCTCGGGGAAGGGTTCGGCGCGCACGTCGCTCTGGACGTTGCCGTTCCCGTCGACGCAGCGGGCCGAGATGTTGTGGCTGCCCTTGGTGGCGTCCCACTGGTAGGCCCATTGGCGCCAGTAGTCGTTGCCGCCATCGGGACCGAGCTCGGCCTCCTGCCAGGCGCCGCCGTCGACCTTGACCTCGACCTTGGCGATGCCGCCCTTCTGCTGGGCCCAGGCGACCCCGCCGATGACGGTCTTGCCGACCGTGACCTTCTCCAGGGCGCGCGGGGTGTCGATGCGGGTCGAGATCTTGATCGGGGCGTCCTTGGCCCAGTCGCGATCGGTCCAGTAGGACACGTCGTCCTCGTAGGTGGTCAGGGTGATCTTGGTGATCCACTTGGTGGCGCTGATGAAGCCGTAGAGACCCGGGATGACCATCCGAGCCGGGAAGCCATGCTCACGGGGCAGGGGCTCACCGTTCATGGCGATGGCCAGCATGGCGTCACGTCCATCGGTGGCCTGGTCGAGCGGGGCGCCGATGGTCATGCCGTCGAAGTCGGTCATCAGGAGCTGGTTGGAGTTCGTGCCGACGCCGGCCTTGTCGAGCAGATCGGTCAGGCGGACCCCGAGCCAGCGGGTCCCGCCGACGTACTTGCCGCCGACCGAGTTGCTGACACAGGTCAAGGTGATGTCGCGTTCGATCAACGGCATCTCCATGATCTCGTCGAAGGTGAACTCGAGCTCGTTCTCGACGTCGCCGTCGATCTTCAGCGTCCAGGAATCGATGTCGACGATCGGGGTGTCCAGACGGGTGTCGACGCGGTAGAAGTCGGCGTTGGGTACGCGGAAGGGCGTGATGTTGGGGTAGGTGCCCTCGATGCCCATCGGCAGCGGAGCGGCGGGCTCGGCGGCCGCGGGGAACACGATGTTGCCGATCTTCGAGCGGTAGCGACCGATCGCGCGGCCGGCGGTGCCCAGAGCGGTGCTGGCGACGGCCAGGACGCCCATGCCGATCAGCACGCCGCGTCGGTTGGTGCCCAGAGCCGAGTGTTTGCCGGCTGACCCATCGGCGTCACCGTCGGTGCCGTCGGGGTCGACGACCAGGCGCACCTTGCCCTCGTCGTGGGCCACGGCGTCGCTGTTCTCGGTGGTGGGGGTCGCCCGTCCTCCGGGCACGCCGTCGGTGGAGTCGCTGGTGAGGATGACGCGCTTCTTCTCGGTTGCCTTCTCTGGCGTGCCGTGACCGGGGGCCGCCAGGAGCGGTGCTCCCTTGGCGGTCCGGTCCAGCCACCACAGGGCGGCGTACCCGACCGCGGCGGTGACCAGGGCGGGTACCAGGTCGATGACCTCGGCGGAGGGGCGAAGCATCGCCAGCAGCCCGGCGATGGCCACCAGGCCCAGGATCATCCCGGCGCCCAGTCGGAAACTCCGCCGGGTCGCTATCCCGGCGATGGCGGCCAGGGCGAGCACGGCGAGGACCACCGAGCCGACCAGGACGACCTTGTCGTAGTTCTGGGCGGGGAACTGGATGGGTCCGAAGCCGAATCCGTCACTCTCGAAGGTCTCGATGGCGAACTGTTTCAGCGAGACGGGGGTCAGGTCGATCACCGTGGAGCCCACCGCCAGCACGGGTGAGGCGGCCGGGTTGAGCAGCGAAGCCACGAAGTGACCCGCCGCCATTCCGACGATGGTCGAGATGAGCCCGATCAGGGCATAGGGGAGTCGTTTAGCCATGACAGTGTTTCGGAGCGCAGCCACACTTGGATGGGGGGCCCGGCATACCGGGTGGGATCCGGAAGGGTCGACCGTTCGGTGGGGCAGGATGGGCGGATGACCAAAGAAACCGCCGAAACCCCTGCTCAGAGCACTGACCAGGCCACCGTGGATCCCTCCACGCCCGATCCCGCCGTCGATCTGGTGCGGTACGACGTCGTCGACGAGGTGGCGAGCGTCACCCTGGATTCGCCCCACAACCGCAACGCCCTGTCCCAGCGTCTGGTGCAGGGCCTGTTCGACGCCCTGGACCGGGCCGCTGCCGACGAGGGCGTGAAGGTGGTGGTGATCCGCGCCGAGGGCAGGGTCTTCTGCTCCGGCGCCGACCTGTCCGAGGCCCGAGCCGGCAGCATGGAGGAGGGGGCCCGCGCGATGGTGGAGATGCAGCGGCGCATCGTGGCGCTGCCGCAACCGGTCGTGGTGCGACTCCAGGGTGCGGTCCGCGCCGGCGGACTGGGCATCGTGGCCGCCGCGGACATCGCGATCGCGGAGGAGTCGGCCACCTTCGCGCTGACCGAGGTCAAGCTCGGACTGACACCGGCGGTCATCTCGCTGACCGTGCTGCCGCGGATGACCTCCCGGTCTGCGGGCGAGACCTTTCTGCGCGGTGAGGTCTTCGACGGGCGGGCCGCCGCCGCTATGGGCTTGGTCACCCGCGCCGTACCCGCAGCGGATCTGGACGACGAGGTCGTCGCCACCTGCGCGTCCCTGGCGACCGGGGCGGCGCAGGGCCTGCGGGAGACCAAGAAACTGCTGAACCGCGATCTGCTGGCTCGGATCGATGCCCACACCGACGAGATGGCGCAGCTCAGTGCTCGACTCTTCGGGTCCGATGCGGCTCGTGAGGCGATGACAGCCTTTCTCTCGCGGAAGAAGTAGTCCCACTCGAAGCAATTGCGGGATGCGTGGTTCCGCCATGGCCTCGACGCCTATAAAGTGACTCTCTTGCCGTTTTCTCCGCACGGGGAAGGCGCATTTTCGGGCTTTCGGGGCGACCCGCTGAGGAGAATCGGTGTCAGAAGAGCTGGTGGAGAGGGAGATCTCTCACGAGCAGGAGTTCGTCGACCGGGTGTACCAACAGCTCGAGAAGGCTGGCCTCGCTGCGCAACGGCTGGCCCGCGAGGGTCACGACCGGGGGAGCCTGGGCCACGAGGGTGGTCTGGTCGAACGGGACGCCATGGTCTTCCAGGCGGCTCGGCGGATCGCTCAGCTCAACGCCGCCCACGAGGGGCTGGTCTTCGGTCGGCTCGACCTGTCCCGCGACGTCGATGCCCAACCTCGCTACGTCGGCCGGCTCGGTCTGCGCGACGATGCCCACGAGTCGATGCTCATCGACTGGCGGGCGCCCGCCGCGGCGGTGTTCTACCAGGCGACCGCGGCCACCCCCCTCGATGTCGTACGCCGTCGGGTGCTGCGCTGTGTCGGCGCCAAGGTCCTGACCGTCGAGGACGAACTGCTCGACCCCGAAGGCACCGGGGCCGATGACCTGCCGATCGTCGGTGAGGGCGCGCTGATGGCGCAGCTCTCCCGCGCCCGGGACCGGTCGATGCACTCCATCGTGGCCACGATCCAGGCCGAGCAGGACAAGGCGATCCGGGCTCCGGGTCGCGGAGTGGTGTCGATCTCGGGCGGCCCCGGGACCGGCAAGACCGTGGTGGCGCTGCACCGCGCGGCGTACCTCCTCTACAACGACCGGCGCCGCTACGAGACCGGTGGCGTGCTCATCGTCGGTCCGTCCGGCGTCTTCATGCGCTACATCGAGCGGGTCCTGCCCAGCCTCGGTGAGACCGCGATGGCCCTGCGTTCCCTCGGTGAGGTGGTCGACGGGATGCGGGCCACCCGCCACGACGAACCGGCGGTGGCCGACATCAAGGGCAGCGCCGCGATGGCCGAGGTCATGCGACGGGCGGCTCGCCACCAGGCCGTCGGGAGCCCGGAGGAGTTCCGGATCTTCTGGTACGACAACTCGATCGTCCTCGACAAGCGGGTGCTGGGTCGGGTGCGACGCCAGCTGATGGGCCAGGGGCGACGCAACCGTCAGGTGACCCGGGTCGCCCACGCGTTGTTGGATGTCATGTGGCGTCAGGTCCGCAGCGAGCGCGGGCGTGAGCGGGGTCGGGAGTACTTCAACGACGACCTGCTCTCCAACGACGACTTCCTCGACTTCGCCATCGCCTGGTGGCCGCCCCTGGACGCCCCGACGGTGCTGAGCTGGCTGGCCGACCCGAGTGTCCTGGCCCAGGTCGGCGACGGACTGCTCGAGCCGGAGCAGCAACGGGTCCTGACCAAGGCCTGGACCGGCCTGGCTCCCGGCCGCACCGACGCCCTGAGCGTTCAGGACATCCCGCTGATCGACGAGTTGCGCTACGCCCTGGGCGACGTGCCGGCCCGGACCGACGACGAACGCGACGACCCGCTCGACGGGGTCGAGGGCACGGTGGACATGCAGGAACTGATGACCGCCTCGGACCGCGAGTACGCCCCCTCCGGCCGGGTGTGGACGCCGCCGACGCACTCCATCGAGGACGACCACTTCGCCCACGTCCTCATCGACGAGGCGCAGGACCTGACCCCGATGCAATGGCGGATGGTGGGGCGGCGCGGCAAGGTCGCGTCCTGGACCATCGTCGGAGACCCCGCCCAGTCGTCCTGGCCGGTTCCGGCCGAGGCCGCCGAAGCCCGGGCCGAGGCGCTGGGCAAGAAGGCGCAGCACTCCTTCCACCTGTCCACGAACTACCGCAACTCCTCCGAGATCTACGAGTACGCCGCGGCGTACGCCCAGCGGGTCGGCCTGGACGCCGACCTACCCACTGCCGTGCGGTCCACGGGCATCGGCCCGCGTCGGGTCGCCGAGGTCGCCGACCTGGAGGCGTCTACTCGAGCCGAAGTGGCCCGCCTGGCCAGCGAGGTCGAGGGGACCGTGGGGATCGTCGTACCCGCCGCTCGGCGCTCGGAGGTCAACGGATGGTTGGCGTCCTGGCCGGAGTTCGCCGACGACGCCCGGGGTGCCCGGGCCGCCGTCGATTCCTCGGTGGCGCCCTCCGGAGAGGACCGGATCGTCGTACTGACCGGCCTGGACACCAAGGGACTGGAGTTCGACGGAATCCTGGTCGTGCGCCCCCAGGAGATCGAGGACGAGTCCGCCACCGGCCGCTCCACGCTCTACGTGGTCCTGACCCGCGCCACCCAGTTGCTCACCATCCTCGACTGACCGCGAGTCGGCGCTATTTGACGCCGGATTGGGGGTGACTCGGCGCGTCTTGTTCAACAAGCGCCGACTCACCGACGAGGGTCGTTCATTAGCCTGGGGACATCAGCCGCGCCGGCTACCCCGGCGGCCAGGCGCTACTAGGTGAGGAGTTCCGTGTCTGCTCCACACCTCCCGCTCGATGATGTGCTGGCGTGGGCACGTGGGACGGGGCCCACGCCGGGAGTCCTGAGCGAGGACCGGGTCGAGCGCATCATCGCCGCCGAAGCGGGGCTCCACGCCGCGGGCCGGTCGGGAGCGGTGTACGGCCTCACCACCGGCGTAGGTGCCCTGAAGTCGGTGCCGGCCGACTACTCCGACGAAGACGGTTCGCCGGCGCTGAGAATGTGGCGCAGTCACGCCGGTGGTTTCGGGGAGACCTACGACGAGCCGACCGTGCTCACCGGTATGGCGATCCGGCTGCACCAAGTGAGGTCTGGTCGCTCGGGAGTCAGCAGTGCGCTGGCCGCATCGTTTGCCGCGGCGGTGCACGCGCGGGCGGTGCCGGACCTGCACCGGTGCGGCTCGATCGGTACCGGTGACCTGGTGCCGCTCGCCGAGCTCGGACTAACCCTGGCCGGTGAGCGTCCGTGGCGATCCGGTGGCGCCCCGGTTGCGCCGATCGGTGACGGCGACGCACTGCCCTTCATGAGTTCCAACGCCTTCACCATTGCCGTCTCTGCTCTGGCTATGGACCGGCTGTTGCACCTGTCCATCGCCTCGGAGCGGGTCGCCGCGCTCAGTTCGGCGGCACTGCGCGGATCGCTCCAGGCCTACGACCCGCGGGTGCACGCCGGGCGCCCCGACGCGGGTCAGGCGCGGGTGGCCGCGCGATTGATGGAACTGCTCGATGACGGAGCCGAACGGGTCCCGGCCCGGCTCCAAGACCCCTTCTGCCTCCGGGCGGTGCCGCAGGTGCATGCGCCCTTCGTCGACGCATTGCTCCGCACCCGCGACACGATCTCGGTCGAGATCGACGATTCGACCGAGAACCCGATGGTCATCGACGGGGGCGCGGTGCTCCACCACGGAGGCTTCGTCACGGCCCGACTCAGCGCCGCGCTGGACTCGCTGCGCCAGGCGACGTACCCGGTGGTGTCCTTGTCATCGGCTCGACTCTCGGCCCTGACCAACCCCGCGCTCAGTGGCCTCCCGGCGTTCTTGGCCTCTGGCCCGGCGGACAGTTCGGGCGTGATGATCCTGGAGTACCTCGCCCAGGACGCGTTGGCCCAAGCGCGCACGATGACCACGCCGGTCTCGACCGGCCACGCCGTGGTCTCGCTCGGCCTCGAGGAACATGCCTCCTTCTCCTCCCAGGCCGCGCGCTGGGCCGAGGTCGTCGTCGACAGCGCGGCGGTCGTCCTCGCGTGTGAGCTGGTGGCGGCGGTCCGGGCGTTGCGTGCCGACCCGGACCGGCTCCCGTCCGGCGCCGTCCGCGATGTGTTCGAGGCTGCTGCTGCGGTGTTGGACGACGATCGCAGCGACCGGCCACTGGGGGCAGACGTGGAACGAGCCGTCGCGCTCGTCGAGCGAGGCCTTCCGACGGGGTCCGACACGGCGCTCGACTGACCCCAACCGGCGAGTCGGCGCAACTTGACGCTGAAAAGGGGCTGAATCGGCGCGTGTTGTTCAACACGCGCCGACTCGGCGTGTTCTGAGCGTCAAGATGCGCCGACTCGGCGGGCCGGCGCGGCTACTACGCTTCGCCCATGCCTGACACCCTCGCTGCCCAGGACGCCATCGCCGCGCTCCAGGGGCATCAGGCGTGGGCGATGATCCGGCGCAGTGGCGCCGCGGGTCCCCTCGACACGGTGACCTTCGTCGGCGGAACCACCTCGGTGGTGGAGTCGCTGCTCGACATCCCGCTGGAGTCGGGGACCCCGCCGCAGGGCCGGCAGTTCGACCGGCTGGCGGCCATTCCGTTCCGACAGGTCGCCGAGCGCGGCTTCGAGGCACACGACGACGGCACGCCCCTGACGGTCATCGACATCGAGACCGAACTCGAGGTCCCGGTCGGTGAGGTGCTCGACGCGATCGTCGACGGCGGCATCGACTTCCTCGACCGGGGTGGTTTCGAGACCGACGACGAGGCGTACGCCGAGGTGGTCCGCACGATCATCGACGACGAGATCGGGCAGGGCGAGGGCGCCAACCTCGTCATCGGTCGTCACTACCGCGCGAAGGTCGCCGACTGGGACGCCTCCGGCGCACTCACCGTGTTCCGGCGACTGTTGGAGCGCGAGCGCGGCGCCTACTGGACCTACGTGATGTTCACCGGCGAGCGCTACCTCGTGGGGGCGAGCCCGGAGCGACACGTCAGTGTCCGCGGGGTCGGCGACACCGGGCTGAGCGATGTGCGGATGAATCCGATCAGCGGCACCTTCCGGGTCAAGGGGGAGGCCAACGGTGGGGGCAGTCTCAAGGGACGTCTGATGGAGTTCCTCGCCGACGAGAAGGAGATCTACGAACTCTTCATGGTCGTGGACGAGGAACTGAAGATGATGTGCGACATCTGCCACGAGGGCGGCCAGGTGCTCGGACCGTTCCTGAAGCCGATGACCCATCTGATCCACACCGAGTACCTCCTCGCCGGCCGCACCGATCGGGACGTGCGTGAGGTGCTGCGCGACACGATGTACGCCGCCACGGTCACCGGCAGCCCCGTGGAGAACGCCTGCCGGTTGATCAAGAAGTACGAGACCGAGGGCCGCGGCTACTACGGCGCCGCCCTGGCCCTGTTCGGGCGCGACCCCGGTGGGGTCGCCACCGCGGACAGTCCGATCGTGATCCGCTCCGCCGACGTCGACCTCGAGGGGAACCTCAAGGTCACCGCTGGCGCGACGTTGGTGCGGGACTCCGACGCGGCCTACGAGGTGGCCGAGACCCACGCCAAGGCCGGCGGGATCCTCAGCGCCTTCGGCCTGGTCGAAGCGGCCTCGCAGCCACCGGACGGCATCGCCGACCTGGCTCGGGACGAGGACGTCCTGGTCGCCCTGAACGCGCGGAACCGCCGGCTCAGCACGTTCTGGCTCACCGACCAGGGCGGCAGCGACCCGGACCCCCGCCTGGCGGGCAAGTCGGTGGTCATCCTCGACGGCGAGGACGACTTCGTGAACATGCTGCGACATCTGCTGAGCGTGATGGGGTTGACCAGCCGCGTCGTACGACACGAGGACTATGTGCCGGGCTGTCTGGACGGCGACGACCTGGTGATCGTGGGCCCCGGACCGGGGGACCCGCGCGACGGGAACGACCCGAAGATGGCCCACCTGCGGGAGGCGGTGGCCGCTCTGCTGGCTGACCGGAGACCATTCCTGGCGGTCTGCTTGGGTCATCAGGCGCTGTGCCACCACCTCGGCATCGAGCTGGCTTACAAGGACATCGTCTTCCAGGGCACCCAGTCGGCCGTCCCGATCTTCGACCGCACCGAGCGGGTGGGGTTCTACAACACCTTCGTGGGTCGCGTCCCCGACGACACGACTCTGCCCGAGGGGGTCACCGTGTTCACCGACCCACCGACCGGTGATGTGCACGCGGTCGTGGGCCCGCACTACCGTGGGGTGCAGTTCCACGCCGAGTCGATCCTCACCGAGCGGGGCTTCGATCTGGTCCACGAACTGGTCGCCGGCGTTCTTTTGGAATCCACGCCCCCAGCACCACAAGGCCGCTAGAGTTCCCGATGAACCCGGTGAGGACTGCCCCCCAGACTCATCGGGTTCTCTTATGCCCTGAGGTCCGTGGCCGTGACGTGATCGTGGTCGATCACCACGACTCCTACACCTGGAACCTCGTCCACCTCCTCGCCGCGGTGACCGGTGCGCTGCCGCGGGTGGTGCAGCACGACGCAGTCTCCGCCGCCGAGGTGCTGGAGCACGAGTACGTCGTGCTCTCACCCGGTCCGGGTCGCCCGGACCGAGCCGAGGACTTCTCCGTCGGAGCCGAGGTGCTGCGCGCGGCGACGCGCCCGGTGCTGGGCGTGTGCCTGGGCATGCAGGGCCTCGTCGCGACGTACGGCGGGCGCGTGGACTACGTGACCCCCGGCCACGGAGTGGTCGCCGAGATCGAGCACGACGGCACGGGTCTGTTCGCCGGTGTGCCGGATCGGTTCGATGCCGTGCGCTATCACTCCCTGGCAGCCGTGGAGTTGCCCGACTGCCTGGAACGAACCGCCGTCGACACACGATCGGGGCTCACCATGGCGGTGCGACACCGGGACCTGCCGCTGCTCGGCGTCCAGTTCCACCCCGAGTCGATCCTCTCCGAGCACGGTGCCGCGATCGTGACGAACTTCCTGCTGACGGATGCACCGTGAACGCCGGGGGGACGGACGTCACCGACGTGTTCACCGAGGTCGTCGCCACCCACGACCGGTGCTTCTGGCTGGACGGCGGCGGCGCCCGCGGGTGGTCCGGCTCCCGGTCGATCATCGGGTGGCTCGAGGACGACGACGTGTCGTTGAGTTTCGACGCAGCGACGAGCGAGGTGACCCGCCACCAGGGCGGGGAGTCGATGGTCGTCGGCACCGACGTCTTCGCCGTCCTCGAAGCGGAGATGGGGGCCGGCCGCGCGACCGACCAGTGGTTCGGCTTCTTCGGGTACGCCGCCCGCCCCGACCTCCCCGCCCGTCCGGGTCCCGGGCCCGACGCGGTGTGGATGCGCGCCCGGCACGTGCGTTCCTTCAGCCACCCGGCCCCCGATCTGACTCCGATGACGGCGGCCGCGGTGCCTCCGGCCGGGGCCCAGGAGCCCTCACCGGCGTACGCCGAGGCCTACCGCCGGGTTCAGGAGGAGTTGCACGCCGGCAACTCCTACGAGGTGAACCTGACCTACCGCGTCCAGACCGAGAGCACGCTGGACCCCGCAGCGGCGTACCTGCGGCTGCGTGAACTCAATCCCGCGCCGTACGCCGGCTATCTGCAGCACCGTCTCCCCGACCATCCGGCCGCCTCGGTCACCCTGCTGTCGTCCTCCCCGGAGCGCTACGCGCTGATCGACGAGGACGGCCTGATCGAGACCAAACCGATCAAGGGCACCCTCCCGCGTTCGACCGACGCCGAGATCGACGCCGAGCGCCGCCACACCCTTGCCACCGACCAGAAGTTCCGCGCCGAGAACCTGATGATCGTCGACCTCCTGCGCAACGACCTGGCCATGGTCTGCGAACCAGGAACCGTCGAGGTGCCGGTCCTGATGGAGGTCGAGTCCTACGCCACCGTGCATCAACTCGTCTCGACCGTGCGGGGGAGGCTGCGACCCGAGGTGAGCACCGTGGGCGCGCTGCGCTCGCTCTTCCCCGCGGGCTCGATGACCGGGGCGCCGAAGCTGCGGACCATGCAGATCATCGACGAGGTGGAGGCGGACCCGCGCGGGGTCTACTCCGGAGCATTCGGGTGGATCTCCGGCTCCGGCGCGGCCGACCTGGGCGTGGTCATCCGGTCAGCCGTGGTGACCGACAACGGCCGGTACGTCGTGGGCACCGGCGGCGGCATCACCGTGTTGTCGGACCTCGACGAGGAGTGGGCCGAATCGGCGCTCAAGGCCGAACGGTTGCTGGCGGTCTTCGCCGGCACCTAGGGCGAGTCGGTGAGCGCGTGCTTCGAGAACTCTCCCAGGATCAGGCGTACGCCGCGGGTCAACTGCTGCTGGTCGTAGGGCTGGGGGGCCACCAGGTCGATGGTCTGGATCAGGTCGCCGTTCTGCACGAACCCGCTGAGGAAGAGTTGCTGGTCGTCGAAGTCGGTGACGATCCGGGCCGCGTCCGCTCCGGGAACGTCGACCTCCTGCACCGCCTCGGGGTCGAGTTCGGTCATCGAGGAGAAGACCGCGTCGAGTCCGTCGGGGAACAGCGAGTAGTTCGCGTCCAGCACCGGGCCGCCCTCGACCGCCGGATTGAACGCGCATCGCGGTGAGGCGGCCGACCCGTCGTCCATGGTCACCTCGGCGCCCAACTCCTCGGAGACCCGCTCGGGCACCAGCCCGTCGCAGGGGTTGAAGGTCGCCGGGGCTGCCCCTGTCTCGGCGGTGCTGGTCGGGCTGGTCGGGCTGGTCGGGCTGGTCGGGTCGGTCGGCTGGTCCGCGTCGCCGGAACACCCGGCGAGCAGCGTGCTCGCGGTGACCAGGACCAGCACGGCACTCCGCATCGACTCACGCACCGGTGACCTCCAGTTCCGGCATCACGCGCGAGCCCGGGAGACACACCGTCAGCCGCGCTCCGCCGCCGGGCGAACGGCCCGCGGTCACCTGACCGGAGTGTCGCTCCACAGCCTGGCGGACGATGGACAGACCCAGCCCCGACCCGGGCATGGACCGTGACTCGTCGGTGCGCCAGAAGCGGTCGAACACATGGGTCTCGTGCTCCTCGGGGATGCCCGGGCCCTGGTCGTCCACGGTGAGGATGGCCGCGGTCGCCTCGGCGCCGGGGGTCGGGGTGAGGCGGCACTCGACGACGCCACCGGGTGGTGACCACTTGGCGGCGTTGTCCAGGAGATTGGTCAGTGCCCGCTCGAGACTGGACGCCTCCCCGACCAGCCACCACGGTTCGGCGTACACCTCGAAGCTCACACCCGGGGCTCGCAACCGCACCCGGGCCACCGCGTGTTCGAGGGCCTCGGCCAGGTCGACGGGTTCCACGACCCGCGCCAGGGGTTCGTCGCGGGCCAACTCGACCAGGTCCCCGATCAGGGTGGTGAGCTCCACGATCTGGGCACGTACGTCGGCCAGCAGCTCGGCGTGCGACTGCGGGTCGAGCTGCATCGAGCCCTCCCCGGCCTGGGTGAGGAGGTCGATGTTGGTCCGTAGGGAGGTCAGCGGGGTGCGCAGCTCGTGGCCGGCGTCGGCGACCAGGCGCCGCTGCCGGTCCCGGGAGGCGTCCAGGGCCGTGAGCATCGTGTTGAAGGCGCTGGCCAGGCGAGCGATCTCGTCGTCCCCCTCGATGGGCAGCGGGGTCAGGTCCTCGGTGCGAGCGATGCCCTCGACCGCGGTGGTGAGTCGCCGGACCGGGCGCAGTCCGTTGCGGGCCACGAACCAGCCGGCCACCCCGGCCGCGATCACCCCAGCCAGACCGAAGATCAACAGCACGACCCCCAACTTGGCCAGCACACTCTCCTGGGAGGCGAGGGGCTGGGCGATCACCAGGGCCTCGCCGGGGGTGGGCGTCGGCACCGCCACGACCCGATAGTTCACGTCTCCGGCGGCGATGGTGCGGATGCTCGTCGGGCTGCGACCCTCGGCCACATCGAGTTCGGGACTGCCCAGGCTCAGGGCCGGTCCGGTGTCGGCGGTGTAGGTGCGCTCGCGCGTCACGAAACCGATCCGCACGTCCGCGGCACCCAGGGCCCACGAGGGCAGTTCGTAGTCACGAGCGATGGGCAGGACGCTGGATTTCGAGGCCTGTTTGGCCCGGTTGATCAGGGAGTCGTCCAGGGTCGACTGCATCTGCATCCGGGCGGTCAGGAACGCGCTCGCGGCGACGAAGGCCACCGCGACCCCGACCGCGATGGTGGTCAGCAGGATGACCCGGCTGGCCAGGGATCGGCGGTAGTGCCACCGCATCTCCAAGGGCCGGGCCGGTGCCGAGACCTCCTCGGCGGGGCGGTTCGGGGTCATGAGTCCTTCAGGACGTAGCCGACGCCACGCACGGTGTGGATCAGGCGGGGCTCGTTCTCGGCCTCGGTCTTGCGGCGCAGGTAGCCGACGTACACCTCGAGGGAGTTGGCGGTGGTGGGGAAGTCGTAGCCCCACACCTCCTCGAGGATGAACGAGCGCTCGAGCACCCGTCGAGGCCGACGCAGGAACATCTCGAGCAGGGAGAACTCGGTGCGGGTCAACTCCACCGCACGACCGTCGCGGGTGACCTCGCGGCTGGCCAGATCCATGGTGAGGTCGGCGAAGGAGAGGGTCTCCTCCTCGTCCTCGTGCGGGACGGTACGCCGCAACAGGGCGCGCAAACGGGCCAACAACTCTTGGAGGGCGAAGGGCTTGGTGAGGTAGTCGTCCGCACCGGCGTCGAGCCCCTCGACCCGGTCACCGACCGCGTCGCGGGCGGTCAACACGATGATCGGGACGTCGTTGCCGGCCGTGCGCAGGGCGCGGGTCGTCTCCAGCCCGTCCAGCCGGGGCATCATCACGTCCATCACCACGACGTCCGGGTTCACCGACCCGATCCCGGCCAGGGCCTCGGCACCGTCCCCGGCCAGGCTCACGTCGTACCCGTTGAACTCCAGGGACCGACGCAACGACTCACGCACAGCGCGGTCATCGTCGACGACCAGAACCCGCGGCTTGTCGGTGGAGGAAGTGGGAGTCACAGGGCAATGTTGCCAGGGTTGCCTGAATTGCGCCTGAGCGTCACCAGACCGCTCTCAGGCAGACCGCTCTCAGACGTAGCGCGCGGCGGTCTCGGCGGCGCGGGCGCCGTACCCGCCACCGAACAGGCAGGCGTGGACCAGCATCGGGAACAGTTGGTGCAACCCGGCGCGGTCCTCCCAGCCATCGGCGAGCGGATGCGCGTCGTGGTAGGCCTCCATCACTCGCGGCAGGTGGGGCAGACCGAACATGGCGAGCATGGCGAGGTCGACCTCACGGTGGCCGGCGTACGCCGCGGGGTCGATGACCCACACGCGACCCTCCTGGCCCCACAGGACGTTGCCGTTCCACAGGTCGCCGTGCACCAGCACCGGACCCTCCTCGGGGATGAGGCTGGTCAGGCGGGAGACCACCGACTCGATGGTGGCCCCCTGACCGGCGGTCACCGCGCCCCGGTCGCGGGCCAGTTTGAGGTAGGGCAGCAGGCGGCGGACGGCGTAGAACTCCGCCCAGGTCGGCGCGGCCTTGTTGGGCAGGGGCAGGCGGCCGATGAAGCCGTCCTGGTCGTCGCCGTACGACGCAGCCCCGGTCCGGTGGGTGACGGCGAGTTCGGTGCCGAAGGAGGCCGCGGCCTCCAGGCTGTTCCGGGCCGGCTCGACCCAGGCCACGATGAGGACCTCGTGGTCGACGGCCAGCACGTCGGGGGTTCGTACGCCGCCCTCCACCGAGCCCAGGCGCCGAAGGCCGGCTGCCTCACGGGCGAAGAAACCGGCCGGCGGGGTCGACAGGGTTTTCATCAGAGCGGTGGTGCCGTTGCTCAGCCGCAGCTTCGTCGCGGTGCAGATGTCGCCGCCAGCCACGGGCGCCGTCGCCACGACCGCAGAGCCCAGGAGCTGTTCGGCCCGGCGGGCCAGCACGGGCTGACGGGTCATCGCACTGTCCTGACGCTAGGAGGGGCCGTGCCTGGGTGGGGCGGCAACGCTCCTTCCTACCGTAGTGCCTAGGGGGAGTCCGCTTCCACGACTTCGTCTTCTGCGAGAACGCCCGGCAACTCGTTGAGCGCCGCGACCAGGACATCGGAGGCCCGCTCGACCATCTCCAGCACGTCGTGGAAACCGTCCGTCCCGCCGTAGTAGGGGTCGGGCACCTCCGCTCCGGGGTCGACCGGGTCGAAGTCCCGGAAGAGTCGGACCTGGGGTGCGCGGCCGCCGAGAGCGTGGAGGTCGGCGAGGTTCTGGCCGTCCATGGTGAGGACGAGGTCGTGGGTGTCCAACCAGGAGGCGTCGAACTGGCGGGCCCGGTGGTGCGAGGGGTCGTAACCCGCCTCGCTCAGGGTGGTGGCGGACCGGGGATCCATCGGCTTGCCCACGTGCCAGCCGGCGGTGCCGCAGGAGGAGACGGTGACCGCCGGGGCGAGTCCCGCCTGGGCCACCCGGTGGGCCAGTACGACGTGGGCCGTGGGTGAGCGGCAGATGTTGCCCAGGCAGACCAGGGCGACGGCGTACTTCCCGGCCTCTCGCGCCGGGGGCAGCGCGGGCAGCCCGGGCAGCGCGGTCACTCGGCGTCGCTGAGCGTGCGGTCGACCAGCCAGGTCACGAAGCTGATCACGATGGCGCCGCCCACCGCGGTCCAGAAGCCGTCGACCCGGAACGCGATGCCGACCTCCTTGGCGATGGCGCCGGTGGCCAACAGGAGCACGGCGTTGATGACGACCAGGAACAGCCCGAGGGTCAGAATGATGAGCGGGAACGACAGCAGCTTGATGATGGGCTTCACGAACGACGTGATGAGTCCGAGGATCAGCGCGACCAGCAGCAGCGGGACGATCTTCTCCTGCAGCTCCTCGATCCCGTTGCGGGGTCCGCGGAAGCGGATCCCGTCGAAGAGGGCCGCCGCGGCGGCGAGGGCGAGGGCGTAGCTGGCCAGCCAGGCGAAGAGTCTCGTCATCTGTTCATCCCACCACAGGGCCGGCGACCGGCCTCCTACCGACTCCTACAGACCCAGCGCGTCGATGATCGAGCGTTCGGCGTGGGCCAGATGATCGCGCAGATAGTCGCTGGCCGCGTCGACCTCGCCCGCCTCGAGCAGGGTGACCAGGGCGGTGTGGGTGTCGACCTCGTCGTGGGCGTTGCGTCGGATGCGCTCGACCTGGGCCAGGGCGAGCTTCAGCTCCACGACCAGGGCGTTGGCCGTGGCCACCAGTCGGGGGCTGCCGTTCAGGCCGACCAGGGAGACGTGGAAGGCGAGGTGGCGTTCGTTGAGTTCGCGGTAGGAGGAGCCCTCGTGCACCGCGGAGGTGTAGGCCCGCAGCGTGGTGCGGACGAGTTGCTGTTGCGCGGGTGTGGCCTTCAGCCAGCGGCGTACGCCGGCCCCCTCGAGGATCCAGCGCGCCCGGCAAACGTCGCGCACGGACTCGGCGTCGATGTTCGCCACACTCACCCCGCGGTGGGGTTCCCGGGTGGCCAAGCCCTCGGAGACGAGTCGGGTGAGGGCCTCACGGACGGTCGGTCGCGAGATGCCCAGCGAGGCGGCGATGGCCACCTCACGCAGCGGCGTACCGCTCTCGAGTTCGCCGTCGAAGATCGCGCGACGCAACTCCTCGGCAGCCCGCTCGGTGGTCGAGGAGGGCTCCAGGTTCAGCGTCCCGAACGGGCTCGCTGCGGGGCCTGGGGGATTCATGTCCCCAGTGTGCAGCCTGATGGGCCTTCTGCGCGGAAGCCCCGTGCTCGCGAGTTACAGCTGGAGTCATCCACGACCCGGCTGGGTGACCTCGTGCTGCATCCCCACAGGATCGGTCGGTACGGTCGCCGCGTGATCGAGTTCGGAGGGGTGCCCGTCATGCTCGCGGGCGTTGTGGTGTCGGGACTGGTGTTCTTCTTGCTGTACGCCGCACTGCGGGGTCGGCTCGGGGTGATGAGTGCTGCGGCGTTCGCGCTGCTGCTCTGGTCGCTGGTCGTGCTGGCCATCATCACCCTGGTCCCGGCGAACGGAGCCCCCGGAGTCGTGGCGGCCGAGGACCGGTTGATGGGGTGCTCCTTCGACCTCGGAGGACCGGCCCCTGACGGGTTCTGGATCTTCGGTGGTGGTCAGCGCCTGCTCAACACGGTCGTGTTCGTCCCCTCGGGAGTCCTCCTCGTCGTGGCCGCCGCCCGATGGCGTTCCGCGTGGGTGACGGTGCCGGTGGGGCTGACTCTGTTGGCGGCGTACTCCGTGGCGATCGAGTTCACCCAACTCGCCCTGGCTCGACTGGATCGGGCCTGCGATGTGACCGACATGGTCGACAACGCGGCCGGTGCCGCCATCGGGGTCGCCATCGGCATCCCGGTTGCCTTGGCCCTGCGCCCTTGGCGGCACCGCCCGGATTGAGCGACGGCGGGGACTACCGTGTGCGCCATGGCCCACCCTCAGCCGCAGAGCCCCCAGAGCCCCCAGAGCCCGCAACCACGCGCCACCATCGCCGACATCCCGGCCTACGTGCCTGGTCGGCCGCCCGTGGCGCGCGAGGGCCACACGACGTACAAGCTCTCCTCGAACGAGAATCCCTACCCCCCGCTGCCCGGGGTGCTCGAGGCGGCCCACGACGCCGTCGCCCAGGTCAACCGCTACCCCGACATGGGCGCGGTGGCGCTCTTCGAGGCCCTCTCGCGGCGGTTAGATGTCCCCACCGATCATCTGGCCGTCGGCACCGGGTCGGTCGCGCTGATCTACCAACTGCTCGCGGCCTTCTGCGATCCGGGCGACGAGGTGATCCACGCATGGCGGTCCTTCGAGGCCTACCCGATCGCGATCGCTGCCGCTGCCGCCGTCTCGATCAAGGTGCCGGTCACCGCCGAGGGTCGCCACGACCTCGACGCGATGGCGGCCGCGATCACCGACCGCACGAAGGTCGTGCTCGTCTGCACCCCGAACAACCCCACCGGCCCGGCGGTCACTCAAACCCAACTCGACGCCTTCCTGGCCCGGGTGCCCTCCCACGTGGTCGTCGTCGTGGATGAGGCCTACGTCGAGTTCGTGCGCAGCGATGACCCGGTCGACGGCGTCGCGACCTCCGCCCGACACGACAACGTCGTGGTGTTCCGCACCTTCTCCAAGGCCTACGGTCTGGCCGGCCTCAGGATCGGGTACGCCGTCACCCCGGCTCCGATCGCGGCGGCCCTGCGCGCGGTCTCCCTTCCGTTCGGGGTCTCCACGGTGGCCCAGGTCGCGGCCATCGCCTCGCTGGAGGCCGAGACCCACCTCCTGGCTCGGGTGGATGCGCTCGTGGGGGAGCGGGCCAGGGTGTGCGCCGCTCTGGCCGCAGCCGGGTGGAGCATCCCGGACGCGCAGGGGAACTTCGTCTGGCTGGCCCTCGGTGATCGGACCGCGGAGTTCGCTGCCGCTGCGGAGGCCGCCGGGATCGTCGTACGACCCTTCGCCGGGGAAGGGGCGCGGGTCAGCATCGGAGAACCCGAGGCCAACGACCGGCTGATCGAGGTGGCGGGAGCTTTCGGGGTCGGGACCTAGCGGCTCAGTCGGCCGCGGCCGAGGGACCCCGATCGCCAGCGGAGGAGAGGGTCACCAGTCGCGTACGACGAGGATTGGCAACCCCGCGGCCCGAGGCAGCCATGACGGGTTCGTGGGTCTCGACGAAGGCTTGGGCATAGGTCTCCGCCGACTCCTGAAGTTTTTGCTCCATGGTGATCGCCTGTCGTCCGGTGGTAGACGGGTCCCCTTCTCTCGAGTGTGGACCTCCGAATGCCCTTCTGTCGAGGGTTGACGGGCGGTTTTCGGGAGGCTCTCGAGGCAGATGCCCGGGGGATCGCGAGAGCATGACACGAATTACGGACACCGTTGTCGCGGTCTCACCGGGGATCCAAGCGTCCCCCGGCTTTCGCTCCTCACCGCACAACAGGCACTCTTGGGCCATGTCGATCAAGGTTGCCTTGGAACACCGGACCACCTACGACTTCGCCGAGCCGGTGGACATAGCCCCGCACATCGTGCGCCTGCGGCCAGCCCCACATACGCGCACGCCGATCGAGGCCTACTCCCTGAAGGTCGAGCCGGCCAACCACTTCCTGAACTGGCAGCAGGACCCGTTCGGCAACTGGATGGCCCGGTTGGTCTTCCCCGAGAAGGCCTCCCGGCTGGACATCACCGTCGGTCTGGTCGCGGACCTGATGGCGATCAACCCCTTCGACTTCTTCGTCGAGGAGTACGCCGGCCGGTTCCCCTTCACCTACGACGAGGCTCTCGCCGCGGACCTGGCGCCCTACCTGCGACCCGTCGAGGACTCCGCGGACGCCGATGCGTTCCGTCGGAGTCTGCCGCCGCTGCCCGAGGACGGTCAGGTCACCGTCAACTTCCTCGGTGACATCAACGCCGCGGTCCACCGCGCTGTCGGCTACTCGGTGCGCATGGAGGCCGGTGTCCAGACGCCCGACGACACCTTGCGGATCGGGATCGGGTCGTGTCGTGACTCGGCCTGGCTGCTGGTCGCGTTGCTGCGTCAGTACGGCCTGGCCGCCCGGTTCGTCTCCGGCTACCTGGTGCAACTCACCTCCGACCAGCAGGCGCTCGACGGCCCGAACGGCCCCTCAGCCGACTTCACCGACCTGCATGCCTGGGCCGAGGTGTTCATCCCCGGCGCCGGCTGGGTCGGCATGGACCCGACCAGCAGCCTGTTCGCCGGGCAGGGCCACATCCCGCTCAGCGCGACCCCGCACCCCCGCAACGCGGCCCCCATCGAGGGCGCCATCGGCCCCACCGAGGTCACCTTCTCCTTCCACAACGAGGTACGCCGGATCCACGAGGACCCGCGGGTGACGCTGCCCTACACCGAGGAACAGTGGGGTCGTATCGATGCGCTGGGCCAGTCGGTCGACGAGCGGCTGACCCAGGGCGACGTCCGCCTCACCATGGGTGGCGAGCCCACCTTCGTGGCGCTCGGTACCGACACCAACTCCGACACACCTCAGTGGAACACCGACGCCGACGGGCCGGAGAAGCGTGCGGCCGCCAACGTCCTGGCGGCCCGCCTGCAGGAGATCTACGCCCAGGGCGGGATCGTGCACCGCGGCCAGGGCAAGTGGTATCCCGGCGAACCGCTCCCGCGCTGGAACATCGCGCTGCAGTGGCGCACCGACGGCGTTCCGCTGTGGCAGGACCCGACCCTCTTCGACGACCCGTGGAAGACCGACGCCGCCGCAGATGGCGATCAGGCGGCAGCGCAAGAAGCAGCCGAGACCCTGGCCCGTCGGGTCACCAAGGTCCTGGGACTGCCGGAAGCGCAGTTGCGGGGTGCCTACGAGGACCCGCTGGCGGTCCTGGTCTCCCAGGTGCGTCAACCGGCCGGGGAGAAGGTCGACCCGGAGATCGAACGACTCGACGCCCACGGATTGGCCGACTTCGACGCCGAGGTCGACGTCCCGACCGGCTGGGTGCTGCCCATCACCACCGGCGAGACCGAGTGGACCAGCTCCGACTGGTCCTTCCGTCGGGGCCGCCTGGTGCTGGCCCCCGGCACGAGCCCGGTGGGCCTGCGGCTGCCCCTGGACTCGATCACCTGGACGAACCCCGACTTCACCGGGGAGCCGTCGTACCTCGAATCGGGCCCGCCGCTGAGCCCGATCGTGCGCAGCGTGGCCATCGTCGACCCCGCCAACCAGCCGCTGACCGCCCTGGCCTTCGAGGCGCGGGACGGGATCGTCCATGTCTTCCTGCCACCGACCGAGCGGTTGGAGGACTACGCCGACCTCCTGAAGTTGATCGAGGTCGCGGCTCGCAAGACCCAGACCAGGTTGGTCCTCGAGGGCTACGGCCCGCCGCCGGACCCCCGACTGACCACGCTGGTGGTGACCCCGGACCCCGGCGTCATCGAGGTCAACGTCCAGCCGACCAAGTCCTGGGGCGAGCAGCGCGACCTGCTGACCACGCTGTACGCCGAGGCGCGGCAGGCCCGGTTGACGACCGAGAAGTTCGACCACGACGGACTCCACACCGGCACCGGTGGCGGCAACCACCTCACCCTCGGTGGCGTCGAGCCGGCGCAGTCCCCGTTGCTGCGTCGCCCGGACCTGCTGGTCAGCCTGATCACCTACTGGCAGCGGCACCCGTCGTTGTCCTACCTCTTCTCCGGACGGTTCATCGGACCGACCAGCCAGGCTCCGCGCTTCGATGAGGGACGCCCCGAGGCGACCTACGAGATGGAGATCGCCTTCGCCGAGATCGCCCGGCTCACCGAGGGCCAGGACGAGGCCCGACCGTGGCTGGTCGACCGCGCGCTGCGACACCTGCTCACCGACCTGACCGGCAACACCCACCGCTCGGAGTTCTGCATCGACAAGATGTACAGCCCCGACAGCAGCCGAGGACGCCTCGGCATCCTGGAACTGCGCGGGTTCGAGATGCCGCCCCACGAGCAGATGGCGCTGGTGCAGGCGCTGCTGGTGCGCAGCCTCGTCGCGATGTTCTGGGAGCGCCCCCTCACCGCGCCGCTGGTGCGTTGGGGAACCGCCCTGCACGAGGACCACATGTTGCCGCAGGGGGCGGCTCGCGACATCGCGGCCGTCGTCGCCGATCTGCGCGCCTATGGCATCGACTTCGAGGAGAGCTGGCTCGACCCGTTCACCGAGTTCCGGTTCCCCCGGATCGGTCAGACCCGGATCGGTACCGGCGCCGGGGCAGGCGTGGAGCTCGAGCTGCGGCAGGCCATCGAGCCCTGGCACGTCCTGGGCGAGGAGGCCACCGGCAGCGGCACGGCACGGTATGTCGACTCCAGCATCGAGCGGGTCCAGATCGCGGTCCGTGGGATCGATCTGGACCGGCACCTGGTGACCTGTCAGGGTGTTCCGGTGCCTCTGACCCCCACCGGCCGCGCCGGCGAGTACTACGCCGGGGTGCGGTTCCGTGCCTGGCAGCCCTGGTCGGCGTTGCACCCCAGCATCGAGGTCCAGGCACCTCTCCACTTCGACGTCGTCGACGTGGCCAGTGCCGCCAGCCTCGGCGGGGCGACGTACCACGTGGTGCACCCCGGTGGCCGCAACTATGACCGGCCGCCGGTCAACGCGGTCGAGGCGGAGTCGCGGCGCGCGACGAAGTTCGAGGCGCGTGGGCACACCGCCGGCACCTTGGATGTGGCCGCGATGCGCGAGGCGGGTCGACGGGCCGCCAGCGACGAGTACCCCCACACGTTGGACCTGCGGCGAGCACCACGGACGTGACAGGTTTCCTGGGCGTTCCGGGCACCTCCGGTGACGGTGCGTCGCTGTTCCTTTCAGGAAGGCGCTGTGAAGCGACCCCATGGCGCTACTGAGTGACTACGCCGCTGGAGTGATGCAACCGTCGCTGGTCAGCAGCTCCGGCGACCCCGAACCGGTGCGGTACGACGAGGTCGTCAGTCCCGACGGCACCCTGCGCCCGGCCTGGAAGGGTCTGGCCGAGACGGCGATGCGTATCTCCGCCAAGGGCCTGCAACGGGTCGAGCAGGACATCGCTCGCTCCCTCGCCGATGACGGTGTCACCTACACCCGACCCGGAGGCGAGCCGATCGACTGGCGGCTGGACTCCGTTCCGCTGCTGATCGACGCCGTCTCCTGGGCGACCCTGGAGGTGGGACTCGCCCAGCGAGCCGAGCTCCTCAACGCGCTCATGATCGACCTCTACGGTCCACAGCGGATGCTGTCCTCGGGCATCTTGCCGCCGGCGGTGGTGCTCGGACACTCCGGTTTCGCGCGGGCGGTGGGTCGCGCCGCGATCGCCGACCCCCGGCCGCTGGTCTTCGTCGGCACCGACCTGGGTCGCGACGCCGAGGGACAGTGGCGGGTGCTGGCCGACCGCACCCAGGCCCCCTCGGGCATCGGCTACGCGATGGAGAACCGCAAGGTCATCTCGCGGGTGCTGCCGGATCTCTACCGCGAGGCCGGGATCCACCGGATGGAGCCCTACCTCGCGGCGCTGCGCTCGGCCCTGATGCAGTCCGCCCCGGCCGATCAGACCGACCCGCGCGTGGTCGTCCTGTCCCCGGGCTCGAGCTCCGAGACGGCCTACGACCAGTCCTTCATCGCCTCGGCGCTCGGCTTCCCCCTGGTGCAGGGAAGCGACCTCGTGGTGCGGGACGGGTGGGTGCAGATGCGTTCCCCCGAGCCGGGCGGTCGAGGTCGTCTGGAGCGGGTCGACGTCATCCTGCGCCGGGTCGACGCGAACTGGACCGACCCACTCGAGCTGCGCGGGGACAGCCGCCTCGGGGTGGCCGGTCTGGTCGAGGCGGTACGCCGCGGGCGGGTCCGGGTGGTCAACGGCCTGGGCTCCGGGGTGCTCGAGAATCCGGGGCTGCTGCCCTTCATGCCGGCTCTGTGTGAACGGCTCCTCGGTGAGCCGCTGCGCCTGGAATCACTGCCCACGTGGTGGTGCGGCGACCCCGAGTCCCTCGAGGAGGTGCTCGACAGGTGGGGGTCCGATGAGGAGTTCCTCCTGCGGACCATCGACGGACCCAGCGCCGCCCAGGCGGACCTGAGTGCCAACCAGATCCGCAAGCAGGTGCTCGACGCCCCGCACAGGTACGTCGTCCAACAGCGACTGCCGCTCTCGCAGGCCCCCACCTGGCAGGAGGCGAGCGGCGGGTACGGCGAGGGTTCGGCCGTGGCTCGGCCGCTGACCCTGCGGGCCTTCACGCTGCGCTACGGGTCGGCGTACCGTCCGTTGGTCGGTGGTCTGGCCACCGTGGTCGAGGACGGTCAGTCCACCTCGAGCAAGGATGTCTGGGTCCTCAAGGCCGACCCCGCGGACCTCGATCAGGGTCTCGCCGAGGTCCTGCCGATGACGTCGGGCCGGTCCTCGATGGTCACGGTTCCCCGCATCCTCGAGGACATGTTCTGGGTGGGCCGCTACGCGGAGCGGGCCGAGGACATGTTGCGGATGGTGTTGACCGCACACACCCTGTCCGAGGAGTTCCGCACCCGGCCGCGTTCCACCGGCGGCGCCAGCCTGAACGTGATGATGTCGGGCACCCACCGGCTCGCCGGCACGGTCGACCCGGATCTCGATGTGGAGTTCCGCTCCCTCCTGCTCGATCGCACCCGGACCGGTTCGGTGGCCCACGCGCTGGCGGGCCTGCGAGACTCCCTGTCCGGGGTGCGCGACCAGCTGTCGCTGGACACCTGGCGGGTCTTCGGGGCCACCGACCGGGCGGCCTACGACCTGCGCACCACCGACCGCAGTCAGCAGGTCGCGGACTCGGCCGGCCGGATGCTCAGCGGCATCCTGTCCCTCCAGGGTGTGACGGCGAGCATGATGCGCGACTCGGGTTGGCACATGATCGGGATCGGTCAGTCCATCGAGCGGTCTCTGCAGTTGTGCCACCTCCTGATGGCGACCACGACGACCCGGCGGGGGATCGACGTCGACCGCGAGGTGCTCAACGCCGTACTGGTCGCCTCGGAGAGCTCGGTCACCCACCGACGCACCTACCGCGGATACGTGCGCACCGGCGGGGTGCTCGAACTGCTCCTGATGGATCCGACGAACCCGCGGTCCCTGGCCTTTGCGCTCGCGGAGATCGGCAGCCACCTCGAGGCCCTGCCGTCCTCCACCGGTTCCAGCCGACCCGAGCGGCTGGTCGCCGACCTCGCGGACCTCCTGGCGGAGACCGACATCGCCACCCTGGTGGCCATCGGCGGCGTGGGACGCCCGAACCTGCGGTCGTTCCTCTACAACTTCATCCTCCAACTCGGCCGACTGTCGAACGCCGTGACCCAGGTGCACTTCGGGAGCGGCCCCGCGCCGCAGACGTTCAGCGCTCTCACCATGGTCGATTCGATCGAGAGGATCGAGCCGTGAAGTACCGCGTGTGGCACCAGACGGCGTACTCCTACGACGCCCCGGTCACCGACAGCTTCGGAAGCTGTCACGTCGTGCCTCGGACGCGGCCGTGGCAGAAGGTGCTGGAGCAGGAGGTCTCGGTGACGCCCCAGCCGGGCGACCTGACCCATTCCCTGGACTACTTCGGCAACACCTCGACGTACTTCCAGGTCACCGAACCCCACCAGGACCTGGTGATCGAGGCCACGACCCACGTCGAGGTGTCGGAGCCGGTGCACTCGGCCGAGGCGTTGCTTCGCCCGTGGGAGGACCTGCGCCCCCTGCAGCAGAGCTGTCGCTACACCGACGCCTGGAAGGTCAGCGAGTACGCCCTCGCCTCGCCTCTGGTGCGGCACGAACCGGTCGCACACGAGTACGCCGCCATCTCGCTGACCGAAGGCCGACCACTGGCCGAGGCGGCGATCGAGCTGATGAGCCGGATCTTCGCCGACTTCGAGTACGACAAGACCGCCACCTCGGTGAGCTCCACGGTCGCGGACATCATGGACAAGCGGGCCGGGGTGTGCCAGGACTTCGCCCACCTCACCCTGGCCGGGCTGCGGAGCCACGGGCTCGCCACCCGCTACATCAGCGGCTACCTGGCGACCCGACCGCCGCCTGGCAAGGACCGCGTCTTCGGCGCCGATGCGTCACACGCCTGGGTCGAGGTCTGGCTCGGTGGGAACGAGTGGCTGGCCCTGGACCCCACGAACGACCAGCTCGCGGGGGAACGCTACGTCAGCGTGGCCTTCGGCCGGGACTACGCGGACGTGCCGCCGGTCAAGGGCGTCATCTTCACCGAGGCCAAGCGTTCGACCCTTCGCGTGTCGGTCGACGTGGCGCCCCTCACGTAGGCCTCAACCCTTGGGGTGAGGGTGGATCAGGGATCCCGTGGCAGAGTTCGGTCGTGAGATCCTTCCGCTGCCGTGTGTGCGACAACCCCCTCTACTTCGAGAACTCCTTGTGCGTGTCGTGCAAGACCTCGCTGGCCTACTCGCGTGAGGAGAAGGCGATCGTCCCGGTGGACGCCCAGGGTCAGTACATCGACTCCGCGGGCAAGATCTGGCATATCTGCAAGAACCTGAACCTGTCGGGTTGCACCTGGTTGACCGAGCAGGTCAACGGTCAGTGCTTCAGCTGCGAACTGACGCGGACCCGCCCCAACAACGCCGACCTCGAGGGCCTGGCGGCCTACCCGGTGGCCGAGCAGGCCAAGCGCCGGCTCGTTGTGGAGTTGGAGGCGCAGGGTTTCCCCGTCGTCGGTCGCGACCCGAGCATCCCCGAGGACGAGGACCAGGGCCTCGGGTTCGACCTGATCAGCAACAAGACCACCGACGAGAACGTGGTCATCGGACACGCGAACGGCATCATCACCATCGACCTCGACGAGGGCGACGACGCCTACCGCGAGAAGGTGCGCGTCGACCTCGATGAGCCCTACCGGACGATGCTGGGGCACTTCCGCCACGAGATCGGCCACTACTACGAGTGGCAACTGGTGCGCGGCGACGAGCGGATGACCCGCTGCCAGGAGCTGTTCGGCGACGAGTCGCTGGACTACCAGGGCGAGATCGACCGGCACTACGCCGAGGGGCCGCCGAAGGACTGGAAGCGGAGCTACATCTCGATGTACGCCACGATGCACCCCTTCGAGGACTTCGCCGAGACGTGGGCGCATTACCTGCACATCTGCGACACCATCGAGACCGCACGCGAGTACGGCCTAGTCACCGTGGGCGAGGTGTCGTCGTTCTCGAGCTTCCGCGACGTCGTGACCGGCATCTGGATCCCGCTCTCGACCGCGCTGAACCAGATCAACCGGAGCATGGGCAAGGACGATCTCTATCCGTTCGTCATCCCCGCCCCGGTGTTGGAGAAGCTCGAGTTCGTAGCCTCGTTGTCCCCGGCTTTCACCAGCCCCAACTAACCGCTGAGTCGGCGCTAATTGACGCGTTGAGAGGACCGAGTCGGCGCGTTTCTTTCAACTGGCGCCGACTCGCCGGTTCAGTAGTTGATCGTTCATCTAAGATGGATGTATGAGTGACGCGAAGAGCGACGACCTGACCCCGACGTACGTCAAGGGTGGCAAGCCCTTCGATCGGGACATGAACTACGTCCCGGATCGCATCACGTCCGGTGCCCGCACGCCGCAGCACGGTCCCACCGAGGGTGAGTTGTGGCCGGTCGAGCCCGGCCGTTACCGGCTCATCGCCGCCAAGGCGTGTCCCTGGGCCAACCGCGCCATCATCGTGCGGAATCTGCTGGGTCTGCACGACGTGATCTCGATGGGGACCCCCGGTCCCACCCACGACCAGCGATCGTGGACCTTCGACCTCGACCCCGACGGACGCGACCCCGTGCTGGGCATCGAGCGCCTCCAGGAGGCGTACTTCGAACGCTTCCCGGACTACCCGCGTGGCATCACGGTGCCGGCGATGGTGGAGGTCGAGTCGGGCAAGTTGGTCACCAACGACTTCCCGTGGATCACCCACGACCTCTTCTTCGAGTGGTCCGACCACCACCGAGACGACGCACCCGACCTCTGGCCCGCGGAGTTCCGCGAGGAGATGGAGGAGGTCATGAAGCGGATCTTCACCGAGGTCAACAACGGTGTCTACCGATGTGGGTTCGCCGGATCGCAGGAGACCTACAACGAGGCCTACGAACGTCTCTGGGTCGCGATGGACTGGCTCGAGGAGCGACTGACCGATCGCCGCTTTCTGATGGGCGACACCATCACCGAGGCCGACGTGCGCCTGTTCACCACCCTGGTCCGCTTCGATGCGGTCTACCACAACCACTTCAAGTGCAACCGCAACAAGCTCACCGAGATGCCGGCGCTGTGGGGCTACGCCCGCGACCTGTTCCAGACGCCCGGTTTCGGCGAGACGGTCGACTTCGAGCAGATCAAGGACCACTACTACAAGGTCCACACCGACATCAATCCCTCCGCGATCGTCCCGCAGGGGCCCGATCCGACGGCGTGGAAGACCGCGCACGGGCGCGGCTGAACCCGCTACCTCACCTGGATGACTAGGTCGCCTAGTCAGTTGGGGCTATAGCGACCTGGGGTGGGCTTCCCTAGCCTCAATGGACTCGATCAGCCCGGTCGGGGGTCTCGGGATCGCCTTCGTCGAGGAGATCCATGCTCTTCCGCCCCGCGCCCCGCCTCATCAGTTGCCTGACCGGACTCGCTCTCGCCGGTGCTCTGCTCGTCGTGGCCCCTCCGGCTCAGGCGGACGTCACCGACGGCTACCTGGGCAGCGAGATCGATATCGACGTCTACGACTCCTTCGGTGACCTCAAGCGAGTTCCTGCGTGTGCCTCCTCCGCCAACGGCGACGGGACCGAGAACGAGGTCATCGACGACGGCGTGGTCCAGAGTCAGGCGCTGGACGTCACCTCCACCATCACCGAGGAGGGCCAGGCCGACCGCACCGCCCACGGGTCGACGTCGGTGGGGTCACGGTTGACCTCGACCGACGGGTCGTGGTCGACCTTCGACTTCGCCGCAGCGCTCGAGGGGCGGGTCGATCCCGCGGCCGAAGGCTCTCGGTGCATCGCGCGGCTTCAGGGCACCGTCATGGAGGAGTTCGAGTTCGACTTGACCGAGGACGGGTGGGTGAAGATCGCCTGGGACTTCGTTTCGGACGGCGTCGCCTACGCCGAATTGAACATCGGCGAGAGGCGGCCGAGAAGGGGTGGGGTCGAGTCCTACGGCAAGTACGTCGCCGGCGGGTCGGTGAGCGAGTCCAGCAGCTTTTTCATGGAGGCGGGGGAGTACTCCTTCGGCGTGTACGTCTATGGCGACGTGGCCGGCAAGCAGTTGCTGAACCGCGGGGCCACCGCGAAGGCCGAGGACCTCACGGCCTTCGAGACGTCCCTGAACCTCGCCGCTTCCTTCACTCCGGCAGGGGAGGCGCGCACCGCTCTGCAGGGCACCGGGAAGCGTTACGTCTCGGTCCCCGACGCGGTCGACTGTGAGACGAACTCGATCGCCCCGGCGATGAAGGCCAACGCGAAGAAGCTGAAGTTCGCCAAGTTCTACGTCAACGGCAAGCTGGTCGAGAAGGTGAAGAAGCCGGCGAAGAACAAGACCGTGACGCTGGGCGGTATCGACCCGTCCACTCACGCCACGGTCAAGGTCGTGGTCAAGACCAAGAAGATCGTGAAGAAGAAGAAGCGCAACGGCAAGGTGATCCGCACGGTCATCAAGCCGAAGAAGTTCACCGCCTCCCGCTCGTTCCTGGCCTGCGGGTAGGCAACCGGCTGGCAACCGCAGGGTAGGTGCTGCCAGCAATCGAACTTGGGGGATAGTCCCCCGCGGTGTGGTCGAGTTCTGCTCATTCAGAACAACCGCGCTGCGGGGGACTGTCGCAGCACCAGGGGCAACGGCAGGCCCAGAGGGTCGGGCTCCTCGGGACTCTCCTCCGGAGGGCCGTTGAAGGTGAAGGCGGTGCCGGCCCGTGGTTTGCGTCCCACCCAGCGCAGCGGTGCGGCGTACGTCGAACGCTTGGGCCGCATCTTGGAGTGGCGACTCACCTTGAAGCTCCGGGGGCACGAGCGGTCACGGCTGTAACAGGTCCAACCGTGATAGAAAACGGCCGGACCGTTGGCCAGGTCGACGATGTCGGCGCCACCGGGGCCGCAGACCTCACCCTGGACGCCACTGAGGAGTCGGTGCCGTCGGACCTTGCTCAGTCTGCCCAGCGAGCCGGCGGAGCGCCAGGAGGTGTGGTAGCCGCAGTGGGTGTAGTCGCCCTCGGAGGTGAAGAGGAAGAACCGGTGGCGGCGCTGCATGAGCACGGGATTCTCGATGGTCTGCGGCACCCGGAGGATCTCTCGGCTCTTCTTTCCGGGCATCTTCCGCAGACCGGATCCGGTCAGCCGCACCATCCGGATCGTCGACGGCTTCCCCTGGGTCTTGTAGAGCAGGTAGCGCTTACCGGAGGCCGAGACGAATGCGGAGGGGTCGATCACTCCCTTGCGGGGGAACTCCGGAGAGGCCAGGTCCCGGGCGCGGGGTGCCTTGGCTTTACGGGGGCAGACCAGCGGGTGCTTGCTCTTGTTGACGAACGGTTGCAGGGGCGTCGGGGCGACGGCGACCCCGATGCATCGGCCCTGACGGTGCAGACCCTTGACGGTGATGGAGTAGTAGAGCAGCCACTGGCCCTTGGCCTTGACGATGTCGGCCGCCCAGATCTTCCCCGTCGTGGACCAGGCAGGACGCTTCTTCAGGGCCGGACCGATGTCCCGCCAGGCGGCGCCCGGTCCGGGCAGCCAGGCCCGCGGAGCCAGGGGGCCGGTGGAGACGGCGATCAGGCCCTCGCGGAACCGCGCCACCGACGGGTCGGGGAAACTGCGCTTCTCGATGATCGGTCGGACCTCACCGGACGGGTTCGCCTCCGCAGCGGTCGGGGTGAGGCCCATCAACCCCAGAACGAGAACAAGGGCGATCCCCACCCGAGTCGCAACACGCACACAGCCTCCAACACAGCACCATCAGAACGAGGGGAATCATGTCCTGAAAGCTCGCCGCTGTCCGGCAAACGCGCCCGGATGGTCAGGCCGGGATGGTCAGGCCCGGATGATCAGGCCCGGTCGACCTCGCTGCGTAGCTTCAACACCTGGGCACCGTCGTCCTGCTCGATGAGGTACGCCGGGTCGTCGTCCGAGCCGTTGCGGGTGATCTCCGAACCACCCAGCTTCCGGGTCACCTTGGACCGATGGATCTCGCTGACCTTGCCGGACGCGTTGCCGTTGCCCCAGGACCACGACACCTCGGTACCCTCGCGAATCGTCATACGCTGAATTTAGTCGCTGGACGAACCAGCGCCTCACCCCCAACGGTGAGATCGACCTGCTCGTTGTAGAAGCACACGAGTCCGGCGATGGGGAGCAACTGGCGGGTGGGGAAGTCGTCCGCCCGGCTTCACCGCGCGTCGGCCTCGGCGGCGTCCTTGAGGCGGACCAGCGTCTTCTCGATGGCCTTCTGGGTGCCGCTGCGCAGCCTGTTCGACATCGCCGCGGCGATGAACCCCGGGTAGCGGGAGACGTCCCAGGTCTCGGTGACCGACGTGGCGCCGTCAGCGGCGGGGGCCAACTCGTAGCGCCAGCGGTGCAGACCCATGTGGCGCCAGGCGATCAGCGAGTTCGGCTCGAACTCCACGACCTTGTTCTTGATCTTGTAGGGCGCACCCATCTTCATGTCCATCCGGAACTGCGACCCCAACTTCAGGTCGGTGTCCCCGGAGACCGAACCGCGCACGGTGCCGGAGCCGTCGATACGCGGGTGTTGGGAGGGGTCGGTGAGGATCGCGAAGATCGTGCTCGCCGGAGCCTGGATGGTGGTGCTTGCAGATGCGTTGCGGTCAGCCATGGTCGAACCCTATGTCGGTGGGCCAGATTGGACTCCGCGCGTCGGGGCGCTACGGTGTCAGCGTGGCCCAGGTCACAGTCCCACCACCATCGCGACTGTGCCCCACGGGGCACAAGCAACCCACCCCGCTCGGCGGCAATCCCGCACAGGGCCAGGACAAGGAGCGCGCGTGACCGACTCACCATTCCATGTTGAACCCACCGAGGCATCCCAGGGCGGATCCGAGGTGAAGAACGGCCGCGGCTTCGGCCCCGAGGTCGCGGACGTGTTCGGCCCCTCCTATCGCGACGGTGGCCCCGATCTGATCCAGTTGCTCTCGCCCGAGGGCGAGCGGGTGCACCACCCCGACTTCGACATGGACTTCTCCGCCGAGAAGTTGCGCGGGTTCTACAGCGACATGGTGCTGACCCGGCGGATCGACACCGAGGCCACCGCTCTGCAGCGTCACGGTGAACTCGGGATCTGGACGCAACTGCTCGGCCAGGAGGCCGCTCAGATCGGCGCCGGCCGCGCGCTGCGCACGCAGGACTTCGTCTTCCCGACCTATCGGGAGCACGGCGTCGCCTGGTGTCGCGGCCTCGATCCCCTGAAGATCCTCGGACTCTTCCGGGGCGTCGACCAGGGCGGCTGGGATCCCAACGAGTTCAACTTCGGGCTCTACACGATCGTCATCGGCGCCCAGACCCTGCACGCCACCGGGTACGCGATGGGGATGCAGCGCGACGGGGTCATCGGCACCGGTGAACCCGATCGGGACGCCGCGGTGATCGCCCACTTCGGGGACGGCGCCAGCAGCCAGGGCGACGTGAACGAGGCGTTCATCTTCGCAGCCTCCTACAACGCGCCGGTGGTCTTCTTCTGCCAGAACAACCAGTGGGCGATCTCCGAGCCGATCGAGCGTCAGACGCGGATCCCGCTCTACCAACGCGCCCTCGGGTTCGGCTTCCCCGGCGTGCGGGTCGACGGCAACGACGTCTTGGCGACGTACGCCGTCACGCAGGCCGCGCTCCAGCGGGCCCGGGACGGTCAGGGGCCGACCCTGGTGGAGGCCTACACCTACCGGATGGGCGCCCACACCACGACCGACGACCCGACCCGCTACCGGCTCTCCGATGACGTCGAGCGATGGAAGCTGAAGGACCCGATCGCCCGGGTGAAGGTGTGGTTGGACCGCAACGGTCTGGCCGACAAGGAGTTCTACGACGGCGTCGCGGCCGAGGCCGACGAGTTGGGCGCCCGCCTGCGCGAGGGCTGCTCCTCGATGCCTGACCCGGAGCCGTTGAGCCTGTTCGACCACGTGTACGCCGAGACCCCGCCCGAGCTGGCCGCCCAGCGCGCGGAGTACGCGGCGTACCTCGACACCTTCGAGGGGGCACGATGAGCACGCAGAAGATCACGCTCGCCAAGGGTCTCAACATGGGCCTGCGCGCGGCGATGGAGGATGACCCCAAGGTCCTGGTGATGGGCGAGGACGTCGGCAAGCTCGGCGGGGTCTTCCGGATCACCGACGGACTGCAGAAGGACTTCGGCGAGGACCGGGTCATCGACTCGCCGCTGGCCGAGTCCGGCATCGTCGGCACCGCGATCGGCATGGCCATGCGCGGCTACCGCCCGGTGGTCGAGATCCAGTTCGACGGCTTCGTCTACCCGGCCTACGACCAGATCGTGTGCCAGGTCGCCAAGATCCGATTCCGAAGCCAGGGCCGGATCCCGATGCCGATGGTCATCCGGATCCCGTTCGGTGGCGGGATCGGCGCGGTCGAACACCACAGCGAATCCCCCGAAGCGCAGTTCGCGCACACCCCGGGGCTGAAGGTGGTGGCGTGCTCGAACCCCGTCGACGGCTACTGGATGATCCAGCAGGCCATCGCCAGCGACGACCCGGTGATCTTCCTCGAGCCCAAGCGTCAGTATCACGCAGACAAGGCCGAGCTCGACGAGTCGGTCACTCCCGATCCGCTGTTCACCTCCCGCGTGGTGCGGCAGGGCAACGACCTGACCCTGCTGGCCTACGGACCCACGGTGAAGACCGCGATGGCCACCGCCCAGGCAGCCGAGGAAGAGGGACGCTCGATCGAGGTGATCGACCTGCGCACCCTGTCACCGCTGGACATGGGCCCGGTCTTCGAGTCGGTGCGCCGCACCGGTCGTGCGGTCGTGGTCCACGAGGCCCACGTCAACCTGGGCCTCGGCTCGGAACTGTCGGCCCGGATCACCGAGGAGTGCTTCTACTCCCTCGAAGCGCCCGTGCTGAGGGTCGGTGGGTTCGACACCCCCTACCCGCCGTCGCGGATCGAGGAGGACTTCCTGCCCGATCTCGATCGGGTGCTGGACGCCGTCGACCGCAGCCTGGACTACTGACCCCCGATCCGTCGGTCGCGCTCGGCGCGACCACTCCCGAGGAGAACCGATGCCGGACTACAAGCTGCCCGACGTGGGCGAGGGCCTGACCGAGGCCGAGATCGTCACCTGGATGGTCAAGGTGGGCGACGAGATCGCCATCAACGACATCGTGGTCGAGATCGAGACCGCCAAGTCGTTGGTGGAGCTGCCCTCGCCGTACGCCGGCACCGTGACCGCGTTGCACGTCGCGGAGGGCGAGATGGTGGCGGTCGGGACCCCGATCATCACCGTGGGCGACGCCTCGGCGGCCCCACCCGAGTTGGACCTGTCCAACCCCGCCGCCAGTGGGGGTGGGGAGGGCGAGAGCCTCGTGGGTCGCAACAAGGCCGATCGAGGCCCGATGCGTCGGGCTCGGAAGGGTTCGGCCTCGCCGAAGTCCGAGTCGGCGGCCGCCACTCAGATGCAGTTGCAGGGCGCCTTCGCTCCCGGTGGGGCCCAGTCGCAGGACGTGGTGGAGAGCGACGAGGACGCCGTGCCCGCTCAGGACGCCCGACCGGCGCCCGAGTCGACACCGCCCTCGGAATTCGTCCCCGCCACCGCCACCTCACCCCAGGAGATCCGGGCGCTGGCCAAACCGCCGGTGCGCAAGCTGGCCAAGGACCTCGGGGTGGACCTGGCCTCGGTCACCGCCACGGGACCGAACGGCACCGTGACCCGCGCCGACGTCGAGAAGGCGGGCAAGTCTTCCGCCGGCTCCGCCCCGGCCCGAGGTGCCGCGGCGCCGCGTGCCTCGGCGAGTTCGGGTGAGCGCGAGACGCGCGAGCCCATCAAGGGTGTCCGCAAGATGATGGCGAACGCGATGGTCTCCTCGGCGTTCACCGCCCCGCACGTCACCGAGTGGGTGACCATCGACGCAACCGCTACCACCGAGTTCGTCGAGCGGCTCAAGAAGCGTCGGGAGTTCCGCGACGTCAAGGTCTCGCCCCTGCTGGTGCTGGCCCGGGCGGTCATGCTCGCGCTGCGGCGTACCCCCGAGATCAACTCCTTCTGGGACGCCCACGCCGAGGAGGTCGTCTACAAGCACTACGTGAACCTCGGGATCGCCGCGGCGACCCCACGCGGACTGGTCGTGCCCAACGTCAAGGACGCCCAGGACCTGTCGTTGCTCGAGCTGGCCGGGGCGCTGGGTGACCTGACCGCCACCGCTAGGGAGGGGAAGACCCAACCAGCCGACATGTCCGACGGCACCTTCACCATCACCAACGTCGGGGTGTTCGGGGTCGACGCCGGAACTCCGATCATCAATCCCGGTGAGTCCGCGATCCTCTGTTTCGGAGCGATCAAACGCCAGCCCTGGGTGGTCACGCGTGACGGGGTCGAGCAGATCGTCCCGCGGGACGTGACCACGTTGGCCCTGTCCTTCGACCACCGGCACGTCGACGGTGAGCTGGGCTCACGTTTCCTGGCCGACGTGGCCGGGATCCTGGAGGACCCCGCCTCGGCGCTGCTGTTCTAGGGCGCGGCCAGCGGTCAGTCGAGGACGGCGGGACCGACCCCGTCGTCGTCGAGCCAGTCCTGGCCGTCGTCGAAGCGGTCCTGGTCGGATCCCTTCTTCTGGTCCTTGGACGTGCCTCCACGTCCGCCCGCTCCGGCTGCGCCGCCGCGACCGGCACCGGCTCCACGGCCACCCGCGCCGCGACCGGAGGCAGCTGCGCCTCGGCCCGCAGCCCCGGCACCACGTCCGGCACCACCGGCGCCACCGGCGCCGCGACCGGCCGAGCCAGCTCCGCGACCAGCGGCTCCCGTGCCGGCGCCGGAACGACCCAGGACTCCGGAGGACCCCTTGGAGGAGCCACCGATCGGCGCCACTCCCCGGCTGCTCAACGAGCCCTTGCCGAGCAGTCCAGACATCCCACCGTTGCGGGCGATCGCACCCAGGGCAGCGCCTCCGGCGATACCGCCGACCACGCCACCGAGCACTCCGGGCGAGACTCCGCCGCCCGGTCCGCTGGTCGACACCGGCGGGATCGCCTCGCCGTTGGCACCCGAGGTAGGTGTCGTGGGGACAGATTGCGTAGAGGAGCCCGTGAGCAGCGAGGGATCGTGCGAGTCGCCGCCCGTCGAATCGGGATCCGTCGGAGTGTCCGTCTGCGAGGAACCATCGTGGTCGGTCTGCGGATAATGACCGATGGTGCCGCCTGACCCGTGGAGGGTGGGGACCCCGGTCGAGCCGCCGGTGGGTGGCGTGTAACTACCGCCGGACGAAGAACCTCCGCTCCCGCCACCACCGGTTGGCGGCGGAGGGGGTTCTTGGTAGCCGTAGATGTTCTTCATCGTCTCGATGGGCGTCTCGTAGCGCCGCTCGAAACTCTCGGTCACGATGCGAGCTTGTTCTTCACGCTTGGCTTCCTCGTCCGCCATCGCGGAAGCCTGCCCGCGGTCGTGGGCGTCGCGGTCCGCCTTCTTCTGCATCTCGGTCATGTCCGACCAGCCGTCCGGCTGCCGGTAGGACTGGGGCGTGATTTCGGAGGTGGCGATCTTGGCGTGTTCGTCGACCGCGATATCGATAGCTGACTTGGTCTGTCGTAACGCATCGGCCCCGGCCCTCATCTGCCGTGAGCGCTCATTCAACAGGTCGACTGCCTCGGTGAAGCGTGCAGCCATCGCGGGGCCGGTGTCGCCGTCGATGCCGTCGGCGGCCAACTGGGCGGCTTGCCGTAGTCGGGAGGCCACCTTGGCGAGCCGGTCGGAACCGTCGCTCCAGTCTGTCGCGGCGGCATCGACCGTCTGGGACTTAGCCTGGGTAACGGCCTCGGTCAGTCGGGCCTGTCTGATCCCCATCAGGCGTCCCCCCTGTCGGAGCCCGCGCCGTGCTCGGTGACGGCCGTGCGAAGTCGCAGCAGATTGATCGAGGTGCCGAGGTCAACGTCCTCGGTGTCTCGGGCGAACGCCTCGACGTCCTCGGCCCGACTACTGAGGATCTGGCGCATGTCCTCGTAGGTCTCGAGCATGAACTGTCGGGCGTTGGCGGTGTGATAGGCCATCTGCTGTCCGGTGACCAAGTTGCCGAACTCTCCGGGCTTGACGTCCGCAGGGGCCTCGGGCAGATCGTTGAGTCCTTCGGTCAGGAAGGTGATGATGGGGTCGATGGTGTCGTCGTCGAGCCCGAAGTTCTTCAGCGCATTGCCGATGCCACCGATGACGGCACCCGCAGCGATTCCGATCGGAATGACCATGTCGTTGATCCCCTGAGAAGTGGTTGAGCTGTCCAAGAGGCACTATGCCCCGAGCCCCTCGTTTCCAAACCTAGATCGACCTTGGGGTGAGGGCCAATTGATCGGCACGTCAATTGAGGGCCTTTAGGATGCATCACGGGTCCGCACCGGAGGATCGCGCACATCAAAGGAGATGGAATGTTGGTGGGACGACGTCTCGGGACGATCGTGATTTCGAACATGGCAGTGGCTGCGTTGTCGGTGGGTTGCTCGGGCGACTCGTCCCCCTCCGCTGGCGAACCGGAGCCCACCGAGTCGGCCACCGTGAGTGATCCGGCGCCTTCGGACTCCTTGTCGGCGACGGCCTCCGCGCCGCCGTCGGTTGCTGCGGGGATGAAGGAGATCACGAGCGTCGAGGGTTTCACCGTTCACATCCCGAAGACCTACCAATTGTCGATCGACGAGAAGGATGGGTTCAACTCCCGCGACACGGTAGACGACTTCCGAGAACTTGCGATGTCGGCAATACCAGTGGCCAGTGGGGCCGATCCGCTGGCAGAGACCAGGGGGTATTTCTATGCTGACAACGGGTTCGTCATCCGTCCCAAAACGCTGAAGCCCGTCACCGTCGCAGGGGTCAAGATGTTCCACGTCGCTGGGATGATCGACAGCGTTGCGTGGCTGGAGGGCTTCGGGGTGCAGACCGAGGACTACGTCTACCAGATCAAGTTCATCTTCCAGGAGCGGACGACCCCGGCCAAGGAACGCCGCGCGGTGGTGGAGTCGGTGCTGTCGACGATGGAGTTGCGCTGACTCGCGAGGACCCGGTGCACAAGACGAACCCGCTCGCACTAGCGTTGCGGAGTGACCGAGGACCACCGCAGGAGATTCCGACGCGGGGTGGGCCTGGGCCTGTCGTTCTCGCTGGTGAGTTTTCTGCTGGCCATGTCCTTCGGGGTGGTGGCCGTCGATGCCGGCCTCTCCCCGCTCCAGGCCATCGTCATGTCGGCCGTGGTCCACGCCGGATCGGCCCAGTTCGCCTCCGTGGCCATCCTGGGAGCCGGCGGCGGACTGGTGCCCGCCGTGGCCGCTGCGGGACTGATGAACAGCCGCTTCCTGGCCATGGGGATCGCCTTGGCGCCGTCCCTTCCGGGGCGTGCGGTCCGTCGCGGGCTCCAGGGCCAGACCGTGGTCGATCCGTCGTGGGTGATGGCCAACCGCGGCGACGGGACCTTCGACCGGTGGGTGCTGTTCGGAGCCACCCTGCCGCTGTACGTCGGGTGGGTGGTCGGCACAATGGCCGGGGCGTTGGGTGGTCAACTACTCGGCGACACTGATCGGTGGGGTTTCGACGCGATCTATCCGACGTTCTTCCTAGCCCTGCTGATCGCTGAGTTGCGTGATCGGCGGATGCGAGTCATCGCACTCGGGGGCTCGGTGATCGCGCTGGCTCTGGTTCCCTTCACCCCTCCCGGAATCCCCGTTCTCGCCGCGGCCGTGACCGCCCTGCTCGGACTGGCCAGGGGAGGGCCGCGATGACGTTCTGGATTCTCATCGCTGTCGTGGCGGTGTTGACGGCCGCCATCAAGGCGGTCGGACCGGTGGTCCTCGGCGGTCGGGCACTTCCGCCCCGGTTCAACGGGGTGATCGTCGTGATGCCCGCGGCGGTGTTGGCGGCGCTGGTGGTGACCTCCGCCCTGGCCGACGGCGATCGTCTGACCGTGGACGCGACCACCGTGGGGGTCGCTGTCGGTGGGTTGTTGCTGTGGAAGCGCGCCCCGGTGCTCGTCGCCGTGCTCGCGGCGGCCGTGGTCACCGCCGGTCTGCGCGCGATGGGGTGAGTCAGCGGGGCAGGTCCGGGATCTCCCCGCGTTCGATCTGGGCCAGCGCCTCCGGGGTGTAGTACCCGTCGGCGAGCATGACCTCGAACTTCACCACGTCGCGCTGGCCGAACTGGGCGGTGGTCGACATGACCAGGCCGGTCTCGGCCACCCCCGGTCCCAGGACTCGGTCGAACTCGCCTCCCAGCTCGACCTCCTCGGCCAGGAACTGAAGGTCCGCCTCGCGCAGGCCCCAGCGGCGGCGTTCCTCGCGTAGCGCGGCGAGGCCCTCACCCGACTCGTAGGACGTGATCCACGTGACGGAGAGTCCCGAACCGTCGGTGTCGAACTGGACCCCGAAGACCGAGGTCTCGATGGTGTCCTCGCCCTGGGGTCCGATGAGCGTCAGGTCGATCACCGGCCCGCCGGCCGTACCGATGATCGGACCCATCCGGCCGGCCTCGATCCCGACCTCGCTCGCTTCGATGGAGTGGTCCTGCAGATCGAGTCGGGCGGCGCCGGAAGCCTTGATGGCGGCGATGCCGTCGTCATCGAGACGGGACTGGGTGTCGGACAAGGGATCGGCTCCAGAGGTCGGGTCGGTCGTGGGCTCCTGCGAGGTGCAACTCGTGGCCATCAAGACTACGACCGTCAGCACGGACAGCTTCGCGCGAAGGGCCTTCCAGATCCTCATCGGCGGTACTGCCAGTCGGTGAGGAAGTCCTCGGCGATATCGCCGATGTTGTTGGAGGGACGGGACTGCTCGACGCGTTCGTCGAAGTCCGAGGCGACCAGATCCCGCAGTCGGTCGGGATCGTCGTGGACCAGGTCGAGATACGCGGGCAGGGTGTCCTCCTCGATCAGATTCCAGCGCTGTTCGGCGTTGGCGATGTTGCCGTCCGGCAGTGGGGTCACCACCTCGCCGAGACTCGTGCTCGGAAGAAGTAGAGGACCGATGTTTCGCGGGGTGTCGCCGAGGTCGATCACCTCGGGGAAGACGTCGGCGTACCCCTGGGCTTCGGGGATGGACGGTGCTCCCACCGCGGTGATTCCCCACGTGACCAGGTCCCCGGTCGGACTGTGATCACGCATCCGGTCGTAGTCGTCGGCGATGATGTCCCACTGTTCGCGGTAGAGCAACTGCTTGTTGCCTCGGTCGATCAGCTCCTGATCGCCGGTCCGTTGGCCCTCGTCGATGTCGCGCCAGGCGTTCCGGGTGCCGGCGTCGAGCAGGCCTGCGTCGGTCATCCGGTCGATCTCGGCGGTGCCCCCCAGCAAGTAGGCCTCGTGCATGGAGGCCTGGTCGAGGAAGATCTCCTTCTGCATCGCCAGCAGGGTCGTCTGGTAGTAGTTGAGGTCCTCATCGCTCAGTGAGGCCAACCCACCGAGTCGTTCCCTGAGATCGTCGTCCACCGATCCAGGCAGGTCCGGCACCCGGTCGATCCCGCCCTCTACCGACTGGGCCCAGGAGCGGACCATGTCCAGGTCGTAGAAGCCGCCGGCGAAGCTGGGTCCGATCAGGTTCGCCATCCCGGCCCAGGTCATCTCGGGGTTCTCCAGGAACAGGTTGCCGTAGTACTCGTAGACCGCGGTGATGGTCTCGGAGTTGTATGCCGCGCCACGGGTGACGTCCCAGGTCCCCGCCTCGATCCCTGCGGCCTCCAGCGCCACGCCGTCCCAGTAGTCGTCGATGAAGCGGGTGTAGAGCGGACTGTGCGGATCCAGGCGCCCCTGGTCCACGGCTCGATCGAGGTAGGACTTGGCCGCGTCGGGATGCCGTTCGGTCCAACGCCGGAAGTCGTCGGAGGCGAACAGCGCTGCCGCTTCGTCGTCGTCCAGCGACCCCACCGCTGGTGGCGCGTAGTCCTCACCCGTGGCGGCATCGATGCCGGTGGCCCGCCACTCGTCCAACGCGCTGTCGACGGCGAACGAGACCTGATGATCTTCGTCGTAGACCTGCTGAAGAGCCCGACCGATCGACTCGGCGTGAGCGGCGACCAGGCCCGCATTCCCCACACGCTCGGCGAGGTCGGTCAGGAGCTGGTACTTCCGCGGATCGCGGACCTCCCAGGTGTCGCTCACCGTGAACCCAGCGCCTCGGGCGTCGCCGACCCGGGCCAACAGGTGATCGCGCACCGACTGCAACCGACCGGCCCCGGAACGCAGCGCATCGGCGATGTCCTCCCCGCGGTACTGGACTCGCCGTCCACTTCGGATCTCGCGTTGCACCTGCCCGCTCATGGCCTCCGAGGCGTGGCCGTCCCACGACGAGGTGACCTCGTCGAGGTCCTGCTCCGCGCGACGTAAGCGCTGTTCCAGACGATCCAAACGGGCGTCGAGGGTCGAGGCCACCTCCCGCATCGACTCCGGACGCCATGACTGGATCTGGGAGAGCGTCAGCGTCATCGAGGGCCGAGCCCGAATCGGGTGCCGACGTGGTCGTCGGTGGTGGAGTAGTCCTCGGCCGCGCTGGTCACCCGATCGGCGATGGTGGCGAAGCGACCACCCACGGCGGAGAGGGCTTCACGACCGGTGCCGCCGATACCGGTTGCGGTGACCCCGGTCTGCGACCCGTCGAGGGCGGAACTCAACTCGGCCCCGAGCGCCGTGGCGATCAGGTCCGACACCTCGTCGTCGACGTCTCGTCCGGCGTTCGCAAAGGTCCGCAGCGCCTCGGCTGAGACCCGGAGGTCACTCATCCGTTCAACCTCTCGACCTGGACGCATGTGGCACTCAGTAGGAATTCCCGCAACTCCACCATCGTAAACGTGTCCCAGGTCGACTCGTTTCAGCTGAGGATGTCCTTGCGGCGGAACAGGGTGTAGCCGAGGCTGACGAAGGTGCCGGTGTAGAGCAACGACCACAGCACCCCGTGGCGCAGGTCGGTGTAGTCGATCGCGGGGCGGAGCAGGTCGAACCAGGCGCTGGAGTAGAAGAGCGGGAGCCCGCTGCGGATCGCGCCGAGGTTGCCGATCTGACCCAGGATCGAGGCCACGATCGTCACCATCACCGCACCACCCACCGCGGCGAGCGGCGCATCGGTACGGACTCCCAGGGCGAAGGCGATCGCGCCGACGGGGAGTAGCGAGACCACGACGTACGCCGTGACCCCGAGTAGCCGTGGCGCCATCGAACCCCAATCGATCGTCCCCCCGGACAGGCTGGTGAACGAGGTGGACCCGTAGAAGACCCACCCCACCAACAGCGACCAGAGGACCAGGGTCACCACCGCGAGCGCCATCGTCGCCAGGCCGACCACGAGTTTGCTGGTGAGCAACCGGTTGCGGGGCACGGGCGCGAGCAGCAAGTAGCGCAACGTCGACCAGGACGCCTCGGAGGGCACCGAGTCCCCGACGAACAGGGCGGCGAGGACAACGAGCAGGAACGAGGAAGAAACGGCCAACGAGAAGACGGTGAAGTTGGCGGCACCCGAGGTGGCCAGGGACACGAACCGGTCCTCGCCGCCGTCGTTGTTGCCGTCACCGATCGCGAAGGCCCCGACGATGATGAGCGGCAGGGCCACGATCAGGACGAAGGACCACAGCGTTCGTCGCCGGCTCAGTTGGCGACGTGCCTCGGCCCGCCAGGACAACGCGGTGTGTGTCTTCGTCGAGGTGGTCGTGGGAGGGGTCTGGAGATGGGTCATCGCGAACGCACCTGTCGTAGGTCAGAGCGGCCCGCACCGGGGGGCCCGTCGCCGGTGGCGGCGGCGGCGATCACCCCGAGGAAGACCTCTTCGAGGTGACGTCGGCTGGACACTCCGACGATGGGTAGGCCGGCGTCGGCGGCCTCACGGACCACCTCGGCCCGGGCCAGCGAGGAGGTGACCACCACATGCGGTTCGGTGGGGTCCTCGACCGCTTCGACCTCGTCGATCCCGGCGATGGAGCGAAGTGTCGTGGCGGCCCGCTCGGCCTCGGAGCCCGCGTCGAGCGTGATCACCGTGGTGTCGGCGTTGTCGACGAGTTCCGCAACCGTCCCGGTGGTGACGACCCGACCGGCGTGCATGACGACCACGTGGGTGCAGGTCAGCTCCACCTCCGAGAGCAGGTGGCTGGACACCACGACGGTGCGCCCGGCGGCGGCGTACCGCGCCAGGATGGGTCGTAGTCCAGCGATCTGCGGCGGGTCGAGGCCGTTGGTGGGTTCGTCGAGTACGAGCACCTCCGGCAGCCCTAGCATCGCCTGGGCGATGCCCAGCCGTTGCCGCATCCCGTGGCTGTAGGTGCGCACCGGTCGGTCGACCGCGCCGCCGAGGGCCGCGACCTCGAGCACCTCGTCGTACCCCGCCTCCGCGTCGGATCGGCCGGTCGCGGACCAGTAGGCGCGCAGGTTGTCCATGCCCGTCATGTGGGGCAGGAAGCCGGGACCCTCGATGAGGGCACCCACGCGAGCCAAGACGGGTGATCCGGCCTCGACCCGGTCGCCGAGGACGTGCGCGGCGCCGGAGTCGGGACGGATCAGGCCCATCACCATCCGCAGCGTGGTGGTCTTGCCGGCCCCGTTCGGACCCAGGAGGCCGACGACCTGCCCACGCTCGGCGCGCCAGGACACGTTGTCGACCGCGCGGTGGCCGTCGGAGTAGGTCTTGACCAGTGAGTCGATCACGAGGGGTACGTCGGCCAGGGACTCGTCGCGGGGTGTCAGGCGACGGCGGCGGCGACGCAGCGCCGCGGCGACGAGGAGGCCGAGAGCCAGCAGCCCCATCGCGGTGAGGACCACGATGCTCTCGGTGTCGCGGTTGCCGCTCCCGGCTCCGGGGATCGGCGTGGACTCGACGGTGGGCATCCGCAGATCGGTCAGAGAGACCAGGTCGGCCCGGGCCTGGCGGGGTGCGGCGAAGGTCTGGTCGGTGCTGGTGACCAGCACCCGCAGCGACTCCCCGGACGAGACCTCCCAGGTGCCGCCAGGCAGGGCGACCTCGACCTCCGTGGCCTCGCCGGGGGTGGTGGGGACGGTGATCGGGGAGACCACGCGGCGTGGCAGTTCGGCCTGGTCGGAGCCGGGACCCCCGGGGAGTTGCCAGAGGCTGAGGAACAACGTGGCCGACGGATTGGTCGAGGTGACCGAGAGAGTGACGCGCGGAGTGCCGACGTAGGTCTCGGAGTCCTCGAAGGCGGGGGTGTCGAAGGCGGCCGACTGGCCCGGAAGAGCGGCCAGCGCGTAGGTGGACAGCAGGTCGGAGAAGTCGCCGAGCGACCCGCCGATGCCCGGGACCGTGGTGATCGACGAGGGCTGCCCGCCGGGAGGATTCAACACCGGTTGGGACGCGTCGTCGATCTCGACGGACTCCCAGGTGGCGGTGTCGACGTACTCATCGGTGCGCGCCAGATCGGCCGAGTCCTGACGGGGGCTGCGGGTCTCGGCGAACACGAACGGGGGCAGGGGGAGATCGACCGCGGCAGCTTCGAAGTCGGGGTCGGCAGCGGGATCCAGGTACGCCGCCAACCAGGTCTCCACGGACGCCAGGTCGTCGTCGGCGGTGCTGCTGATTCCGTCGTGCCCGCCGTCCATCCACCGCACGGCGACGGGGGTCCCTTGGTCGGCCAGGGTGCGGGCGGTGGCGTCGGCCTGCTCGACCCCGAAGAGGGAGTCGGCCATGCCCTGGATGAGGTACGTCGGCGCGGTGAGGCCCTCGAGCAGCGGGGCCGGGCTGTGGGCCGCAAGCAGTTCGAGCAGTTTCGCGTTGGGCCGTCCGGTGTCGGCGGCCTTGAGGAACGGCTCACAGACCTCGGGGGCGAAGCGACCGCAGACGGGGTTGCCGGTCCCTCCGGGCTGGCCGGCCGACGCACCCTGGGCGGCGGTGCCGAGGAAGAACCGCGAGGTCCACGACTGCTTCAACGGACCGGTGACGTCGATCGGGTCGACCTCGGCGGGCGCGCCGGTGGCCCCGGGGTCCTGGGCGAGCACGTTCTGCGGGAAGAAGGCATCGGCAAGGTCGTTCCAGGTGATCGCCGCCGCGACGGTGTCGACCCGATCGTCGGTGGCCCCGGTCATCAACGCGATGGCGCCGCCGTACGACGCCCCGACCAGCCCCACCAGCGGGTCGCCGTCGGAGTCCATCACGACGTCGTCCCGCTCGGCGAGCACGTCGATCAGGGCTCGGGAGTCGGCGATCTCGTAGTCCGGGTCGGCCACGTGCACCAGACCGTCGGAGGCGCCGAAGCCGCGGGCGGAGTAGGTCAACACGACGTACCCCGCGTCGGCGAGGTCGGTGGCCTGGTCGACGACGTCGTCCTTGGAGCCGCCGAAGCCGTGGGTCAACAGGACCGCCGGGTGCTCCCCATCGCCGACGGGGAGGAAGGTGGTGGTGTCGAGTTCGACCTCGGCGCCGTCGGCCTCGGGACCGACCGTCACCCGCGCCTCCTGCGGGGCAGGGGCGTTCTCGGCCGCCTGCGCGGCGGGCGCGATTGGTGCGGAGACGGAGAGACCCACGGTGAGAGCCGGAACGATCAGGCCGAGAAGGATCAGACTGATCCGGCGGGGCTGCATCGGTCCATTCAAGCCGACCCTTGGTGACGGGGGCGAAAACGGTGCGGCTCCTATAGTGGTCGGGCCTCCCCGAGTGTGAGCGCGGAGGCGGTCGTTGTCGTCAACTCGGGCAGGACTCACGTGACCACGCAGGCTGACTACCCCGCACCCGGGGAGATGTTCGGTGCGTACCGCATCGGACGGCGCCTGGGGACCGGCGGGATGGGCGTGGTGTTCGAGGCGGTCGACACCACCCTGGACCGTTCGGTCGCGCTGAAGGTGATCTCACGCGCCATCGACGGGGACGCGACCTTCCGGGCCCGCTTCCGAGCCGAAGCGCAGGGCCAGGCGTCCCTGGACTCACCGCACGTGGTCGCCGTCTTCGCGCACGGTGAGGTCGACGGACGGCTCTACATCGCCACCCAGCTCGTGCCCGACGGTGATTTGGGCGCGCTCATCGCTCGCCACGGACCACCCCCGATGGCGACGGGGATCGACCTCGTCGCCCAGATCGCCGACGGGTTGGCCGCGGCGCACGAAGCCGGCGTGATCCACCGCGATCTGAAGCCGGCCAACGTGCTGCTCCGCCGGCAGGGCTCTGCGTTCCACGCCTACCTCGCGGACTTCGGAATCGCCCGGCGGGTGGGGCGCGATCCGGGACTGACGGTCGTCGGGGGCACCGTCGGCACCCCGAGGTTCATGGCCCCTGAACTGCACACCGGCGGGGTGGCCGGACCGGCGAGTGACCTGTACTCGCTGGGCTGCCTGCTGTGGGTGACGCTGACCGGAGTTCCGCCGTACGCCGGCACCTCCGACTACGAGATGATCCGGGCTCACGTGGAGTCGCCGATCCCCCAACTGGCGCCCGACGGGCCGGCCGTCGACGAGGTCAACCGCATCCTGCGCCGCGCCCTGGCCAAGCGGCCCGAGGACCGCTACCCGGATGTGGCGCAGATGCGGTCCGATCTGATCGCCGCGGCCCGACTGTCCGGGCCGGTGCATCCACTGGTGGCGGCCACCCGACTCTCTGGTGGGCCGCCTCTGCGCCGGCCGCGCCGGCGGTGGCGAGTCGTCGGGGGAGTGCTGGCCGCTGCTCTGCTCGCGGGTGGTGGCTACCTCGCCGTGGATCGGTATCTCGACGGTCGCCCCGAGGACTCCTCAGCGGTGCGGGCCCGGTTGAGCGAACCGGATCGGCAGCGGGCGCGGGACAACATGGCCGCAGTCATCGCGGCCACTCTGCCGCGCGACGTGGTCGAGGCCGACTGCGTGGCCGACGAGTGGATCGCCCGATCCGGACTGCAGGTCCTGATCGAGGAGGGGCACTTCGACGAGGACCTGGACTTCATCGACCTCCAAGAGGAGCAGATGTCGCCGGAGACTCGTGCTGATGCCCTCGACGCCGTGGCGGCCTGCACCCGGGACTGACCGGGTGTTGCGCGATGTGACGGGGCTCCATCTCGGTGATGGGCCGGAATGGCGCTCAGGCGCCGAGGACCAGCTCGTAGCCGCGGATGATGTCGACGACGACGCGTTCGGCGGGGGTGTGTGGTGGGTGGCCTCTGGCGGGTGTGGGTGCTCTGGGTGCGGTGGAGGTGTAACGGTGGCCGGTTGGGGTGATGGTTTCGACTCGATGTCGGCGGCTGTGGGGGTTGGTGGTCTGGGTCCATCCGGGGGCCTGTTTGGCGTGGTTGCAGGCCTCGCAGAGACCTTGACCGTTCTCTGCGGAGGTCTCACCGCCGTTGTTTGCGGGGTGGATGTGGTCGGACTGGGCGATGGGGGCGTCGCACCACGGGGTGCGGCAGATCCCCTGGTCGCGTAGGCGCAGGAACTCGGCAATGGTTTCGGTGTGGAGGCGTTGTTTGGTCGTCATCGCGACCAGGCGGCCGTGGGGGTCGGCGTACAGGCCCCGGATAAACGTCTGGGCGGCCTCGGAGTCCATGGAGTTCGCGATCAGGTGACGGGCGATCTCGGCGGGGACGGGTCCGTATCCGGGGACGTCGGCGGGTTCGTGTCCGCCGCCGAAGAGACTGGTGTCGGACATGACCACGTTCACGGTGATCGGTGCCTCGTCGGCTTGTTCCTGTCCGGTCAGGCGGGCCACCAGGGTGTCGGCCATGATCTGGCCCTTGGACCGTTCGTCGCCGGCTGCTTTCGCTGCTGCGACCGCGTGCTGGAGCGCCGCCCAGCAGGCGATTCCCTGGGTGGCGGGGAGTGCCCCGGTGAGGTAGGACATCGTGTCCGGGGCCGGCCGCAAGGACACGGTGCGTTCGGATTCGGCTTTCCGGTTCCGACGGACCACCGCGGCCGGGTCCAACCGGGCTGCGTGGGATCGGAGCATCCCGACCAGTCGGCGGGTCCCGACCCCTTCCAGCACGGTTTCGTCGGCGCACATCACCTCATCGACCCACCGGCGGTCCTCGGCGGTGAGGCAACTGGTTTCGCGGACCATCAGCATCGCGGCGTACTCCGAGAGCCGGCCGGTGTGTAACGCATCCGCGGTGTGGGGCATCTCGGCCCGCAGGGTTTTGGCGACGGCGAGGAACACCTGCCCCCGGTGCGGGGACTCCCGGCGAGCCAGGGCGACCTGGTGGGCCACCCCGCGTCCCTGCCGTCGTGCGGGTTCCCCGGCCGCTGCCTGCTGAGCTCGTTGGGAGGTGTCGAGGTCGACGGCGAGGTCACCCTGGAGGGCGGAGATCGTGTTCTTCAGATCCTCCAACGTCTCCAACATCGCGACCCGTTCGGCGTCGGTGACACCGTCGCGGCCTTCCGGCAACGGGGACTCCATCGCGTGGCGGTGCCACGTTTGAAGGGTTCCGAGAGCCAGGGTCATACCGTCAATTGTCGTAGAACATGTGTTCGACCGCAAGGGGGTCAAGGCAATCTGTGGAGAACTATTCGGCGTTCTCGTAGAGCCGGATCCGGGCCACCAGTGGCGAGTGGTCGGAGCGGCTGCCTGGTAGGGAACGGTGCTGGGCGAACTGTGCTCGCTCGGCCGAGGCGTCGGCCAGGAACACGTAGTCGATCCACCTGGAGCGAAGCGTCGGAGCGACCCCGTCGAGGCCGAGGGCGGCGTACGACGAGGTGGCGATGCCGTCGAAGCGATCGGTGATGCCGCCGCTCGGTCGAGCTGTCGAGTCGTCGGCGTAGTCGAAGTTGTAGTCACCGGTCCCGATCACGGTGACCGACGGATCGGCGGCGGTCTCGGCGAAGACACCCGCCAGCTTCTTGAGGTGGGTCTTCGCGCGCCGGGCGTTCAGGTTGTCCTCGAAGCCCTGCCCGGTCTCGATGTGGTAGTTGATGTGGGTGTTGAGCAGGACAACGGTCCGTCCGGTGTCTCGGTGCCGCAGCGTGGCCTTGACCAGCCACCGCGCGGGGAACGGGTGCGTGGTCTCGCGGGGGTAGCCACCCTTGTGCATCCGCTGCGTCTCGACGTCGACGAGGTCGAAGGTCGCAGTGCGCCAGCTGAACGCGAGCGAGATGGGGCCGCTGTGCGGGTCGGACCAGAACCAGGTGTCCCAACCGCGCTCGCGGTACTGCGGGTAGAGCTCCCGGAACTCCGCAGACTTCGATTCCTGCCAGCCGATCAGGTCGAGTCCGGGTCGTGAGGTCAGTCGATTCCAGTCGGCGGTGGCGTCCTCTAGGTCGAGGAAGCGGTAGGAGTTGGCCGAAGCGACCCCGAAGGTGGCCGCGACCGGTCGGTTGCGTCCCTGCGAACGCAGGACCGGCGCGACCACCGGTCCGCTGCCGGGCGCCGCGACCGGTCCCGGAGGGGAGGCAGCCTCATCGTCGTTCAGGGTCAGAACGGCGCCCGCCGTGGCGAGAGCGACGACGGCGACGAGGGCCAGGGCCGAACGGATCCGTCGAGACATGGGGTGACCCTACGGTCGCCGGCGAGCTCGGGCCGCGATCAACACCGCGATCCCGGCGTGGGCCGACCACGCGGCGGTGCGCAGCCAGTTGGTCCGGACCAGGCGACGTACGGCGTCCGCATCGTACCCGTCACTGAGCCGGGTGTGCTCGGGCACCGACAGACCGACCGTCGTCGCAACCGCCACGCCGGCTGCGGCCAACCCCGCCAGGGGGAGCGCCCGACCGACGCCCGCCGGCGGGTCGGCCGCCAGAGCCAGCGAGGTCAGACCCTCGACCGCCCAGGGCAGGGCCAGCATCCACGTGATGCGCTGCTGGTGCTCGGCGGCGTACTCGGGGAAGGCGTCGACCCCGACCCGGTCGAACAGCGGGTAGTGCACCCGTTGAATGGTCCAGATCATCCCGGCCATGAAGCCGGTCGAGGCGGTGTGGGCGGAGATCAGCGGCGAGTGCGGGACGGTCACGCCTCCATGATGTCCGATGAACGGGTGGCTCAGCCGTAACGCTTGGCGCGATCCTCGGGTCGACCCGGACCCGAGGAGAGCAGGGCGGAGAGCTCGTACTCCAACACCGACCCGACCCTTCGGCAGAAGTCCTCGGGCTCGTCGGCGGCGTCCGGGAACTCGGCGACGATCCGATCCACGATCCCCAGGGCGTGCAGGTCCTGCGCGCGGACCTGTTGGGCGCGGGCCATCTCGGGGGCGTGATCGAGGTCGCGGTGGACGATGGCACTGGCGCCCTCGGGGGGAAGCGGCGAGAGCCACGCGTGCTGGGCGGCGATCACCCGGTCGGCGGGCAGGAAGGCCAACGCGCCACCGCCGTTCCCCTCCCCGAGCATCAGGCACACCGTCGGGGCGGGCAGCGTCACCAACTCGGCCAGGCAGCGCGCGATCTCCCCGGCGAGTCCGCCGTTCTCGGCCTCCGGGGAGAGTGCGGCGCCCTGGGTGTCGATGACGGTCACCAGGGGCAGCCCCAGCTCGGAGGCCAGCCGGAACCCGCGGCGGGCCTCGCGCAGCGCCTCAGGCCCCATGGCGTGGTCGGGGGTCTGGCCGCGGCGGTCCTGGCCGAGGAACACACACGGGGCGTCCCCGAACCGGACCAGCGCGATCAGCAGGCCGGGATCCTGCTCGCCCTGTCCGGTGCCGTTGAGGGGGACGACGTCGGAGGCGGCGTACTTCAGCAGTCGGCGTACGCCGGGCCGGTCGGGCCGCCGGGAGCGGACGATCGCGTCCCAGGTCTCGACATCCGCGAGTGGCTCCTGAGGCGGGTCGACCACCGGCGCCAGTTGCTGGCGGGGTGCCAGCAGGATGGTCAGGGCACGATCGAGGATGTCCTGGATGTCCTCGGGGGCCACGACGCCGTCGATGATCCCGCGGGCGTGCAGGTTCTCGGAGGTCTGGATGTCGGGCGGGAAGTCCTCGCCGTACAACGCGGAGTAGACCCGTGGGCCCAGGAAGCCGACCAGGGCACCGGGTTCGGCCACGGTCACGTGACCCAACGAGCCCCACGAGGCCATCACGCCGCCGGTGGTCGGGTGACGGAGGTAGACCAGATAGGGGAAGCCGGCCGCCTTGTGGGCCGCGACAGCCTGGGAGATCCGGACCATCTGCACGAAGGCCGGGGTGCCCTCCTGCATGCGGGTGCCGCCGCTCACCGGGGCGGCCAGCAGCGGGAGCCCCTGCTCGGTGGCACGCTGGATGGACGCCACGAGCCGGTCGGCCGACGCTCGCCCGATGGAGCCGGCCAGGAACCCGAACTCCCCGAGGAGCACGGCGACCCGGCGGCCCTTCATCAGGCCCTCGCCGGTCAGTACGGACTCATCGACACCGCTCGTCTCGGCAGCCGCAGCCAGTTCGGCGGCGTACTCGTCGCTGATCGGGCCGCGCTCGGGAGCCGAGTCCCACGACGTCCAGGAATCGGGGTCCAGGACGAGGGTGATCAGGTCGTGCGCGGAGGGGCGTTGGTTCACCAGCGCAGGTTAGTGGTTCGGCGTACGCCGGGTAACACGCAAGTCAGGGTCTGGTCGCTAGGCAACCGAACGGCGCGATCAGAGCGCGCGCATCCGGTTGTTGCGGGCGTTGTGCTCGACCTCGGCGAGGCCGAGCACCTCGAGGACCGGTGGCACGTAGTTGCCGAACCGTCCGCGTAGACCCTTCTTCAGGCCGTACCACCCGCCCACGGGGTTGTTCTGGTCGCGACCCCAGGCCTCGACGGTGCCCTCGGCGGCGGGTTTCTGCTCGTCGGCATTGCCGAGAGGAACCCAGTCGCCCCGCTCGGCCAGCATCGCGGGCAGATCGTCGAGGCAGCACAGGTGGTAGCGCAGTTGAGTGGTGCCGACCTGCACGACGAGGGCCGGTGGGTCGGCCTGGGGATCGCGGTAGGCCTCGAACTCGGACTTGCCGGGAGGGGTGGTGAGGATCCAGGGATCGTCGGGGGTGCCGCTGCCTTCGGTGGATGAGGTCATGGGGATGAGTCAACCAGTCAAAGGTGACATCTCATGTCGTGTTTCCTGGGAGACTGGCTGCATGCGGGCGGGACGACTGGTGAGCGTGATGTTGATCCTTCAACGGCGCGGCCGCGTCACTGCGGGCGAGCTCGCTCGGGAGCTGGAGGTCAGCGAGCGCACGATCCTGCGTGACCTCGACGAGCTCTCCGGCGCGGGCGTTCCCGTGTACGCCGTTCGGGGGCGTGCCGGCGGTTTCCAGCTGCTCGGACCGACCGCGATCCTGCCCGGCCCCGAGCAGTGGGACCCGGAGCGACGAGGGCCCGGACGACCGGTGCGGGCGCTGGTCCGGATCTCCGAGGAGGGACGTCGGTTGGCGGCGGTCACCGGTGTGCTGCAGCCATTGCGCGTACGGCGCGCGGTGGAGCCCGACACCCATGGGTGGAGGCAGGCCACCTTCCGCGTGCACTCAGTAGAGGCAGCCGTGGTGGATCTGTTGTCGTTGGCCCCGCACGTGGAGGTGCTGGAGCCTGCACGCCTGCGCGGCATGGTCGCGGACCGGACGCGCCGCAGCGCGGAACTCTACGCCGAGGGCTGACTTCGCCAGGCGGCCAGCAGGTCGGGCAAGCATGTCCGCTCAGAGCGGAACCGACGCTCAGCCGGCGGAGGGGCGAGGCGGGGTCTTCTTGCCCAGTAGCCAGGCGTCGAAGAAGTCGCTGAGCTCCTCGCCGGTGCGTTCCTCGATGAAGCCCAGGAAGTCGTCGCGGTCGGAGGTGGTGTTCTCCCGCTCAGCCGGCCAGGCTCGGATGAGGTCGAGGAAGGCCTCCTCGCCGAGCAGGGACCGCAACTCGTGCCACATCAGTGCAGCGCTGTAGTAGACGTTCCCGGCACCGAACTTGTCGATGTCGGCGTCGGCCGGAGGGCCGGCGAAACGCCGCTCCTCGTCCTCGAAGGTGGCCCAGAAGTCCATCTGCTGCTGAACGGTGATGCCGTCGTCCTCGGCCTCCCACCACCCCTGGAGATACATCGCCATCCCCTCGTTCATCCACACGTCGCGCCAGTCGTTGGGCGTCACGGTGTTGCCGTACCAGTGGTGGGCCAGTTCGTGGAGGACGACCGCGGGGGAGGTGATGTAGGAGGAGTCCCCGAGGGTGACCATGGTCTGGGTCTCCATCCCGCTCGTGGAGTCGACGACCACGAGCCCGAAGGTGTCGAAGGGGTACGGACCGAGCTTGTCCTCCAGCCAGTCCATGGCCGCCGGCGCGGTCTCGGGGCCGGTGATCGAGTCGGCCCGGTCGGCGGGGAGCCAGGTGGTGATGGGAACCCCGGACGTGGAGGTGTAGTCACTGACCTCGAACTCGCCGAACGCCACCGTCACCAGGTACGACGCCGCGGGGTCGACCAGGCTCCATCGGGTCGTGGTCTGCCCGTCGGCGCTGTCGCGGGATATCAGTTCGCCGTTGGCGACCCCGACCATCGGACCGTTGACCGTGAGGGTGAAGTCGTAGAGCGCCTTGTCGGAGGGGTGGTCGTTCACGGCGTACCAGCTGTAGGCGCCGAACGGCTCCTGCATCGTCCAGGTCTCACCTTCATCGGTGATCCTCCACCCGGTGCTGTTGAAGTCGCTGCGCGCGGTCGGGCTCGGCACGGGTTCGGGGGTGCCGGCGTACCTGATCTCGACCTCGTAGCGTCCGTCCTCCTCCACGGGGGAGGAGACCACCAGATCCTTCCCGGTGTGGTCGAAGCCCGCGTCGGACCCGTCGACGGTGACGCCTTCGACTCGCAGGGTCTCCGCGAGATCGAGCTGGAACCCCTCGTCGGTCTCGGTGGAGCGGAAGACCAGCGTCTCGGTGGCTTCCAGCAGTCGCTCCTGCGGATCCCAGATCAGGTCCAGGTCGTAGCTCAGGGCGTCGACGCCCGGGTCGCCGACGTCGGGGTAGAGCGAGTCTTCACGCGGGTCGTTGACCGCCACCTCGAGGTCGGCGCTCGACGGCGCCCCGCTGGGCGATGGCACGGAACCGATTGACTCGCTCGTGGACTCTGCGGAACTCTCGTCGCCCGCTGTGCAGGCCGTCAGCACGGCCAAGGAGAGCACCCCGGCCACTGCCGTAGAAGAACGAAACCGCATCACAGGTCGCTGGTCAGGACCACGCGGCCGGCCGCGTCGGTGATCACTACCGAGTTGACGTCGTCGCGCAGGATCGCGGACTGCAGGTTGCACGTCATCGGGTTGGCTCCGGTGCCGATGAACTCGCCCGCGGGAGTCATCTCGCCGGTGTCGCTGCGGAAGGCGGCCTGGTAGGCGGCGCCCTGCTCGAACCCCGAGGCGGCGATCCGCAGTTCGAGACCCCAGGTGTGGGCTACGAGGAACGCATCGTCGATCTGCACGTCGGAACTCTTCGCCACGGTCAGCGAGATCTGCTCCTTCGGGATCGCGGCGGGCTCGGGAGCCGTGGCGCGACCGATCGCGACACCACCGATCCCGGCGATGAGCACCAGGGCGGCGGCGACCACGCCGAGGCGGGTCCAGCGCTTGCGCCGGTTGTCCCGGGAATCGCGAAGCCGGGTCAGTTCGTCGGTCTGGCGGTTCCGCGTCTCCTGGGCCAGAGCCGCCCGGATCTGGTCACCCAGACCGGGGTCCGGTGCCGCCGCGGTGGTGAAGCGGGTCGGGTCGATGGGGGTCAGCAGCGGCGCGAGGACGGCGATGTCCTCGAGTTCCGCGCGGCAGTCGGGGCAGCCGTCGAGGTGCGCGCCGACCATGTCTCGCTCCGAGGCGCTGAGGTGTCCGAGAGCGTAGGAGCCGAGCATCTGGCGCAGCGTTTGGTGCTGGAGGTCGTAGTGATTGCGGTCGGTCACGACATGACTCCCATCTCGTCCATAGCGGAGCGGAGAGCCTTCAAGCCGTAGAACACGCGGCTGCGCAGTGTCCCGACCGGTACGCCGAGTTCGGCGGCGACCTCGTCATAGGGCCGTTCCAACAGGTGAGTCTGGACCAGCGCGACCCGGTGCTGTTCGGAGACCCTGCGCAGAGCCTCCTCGACCAACCACCCGGTCAACAACGAGTCGGTGGTGTCCTCGACGGATTCGTTGAGGGCACGGGCACCCTGTGGGTCGACCACGTCGCCCTGCCACGGCCGGACCTTGGCCGAGCGGGCGTGGTCGATCATCGCGTTGCGGGCGATGCCGAAAAGCCAGACCCTCAAGGAGGACAGCTCGGGGTCGTAGCGGTCGGCGAAACGCCACGCCTTGAGGAACGTCTCCTGGATGACGTCCTGAGCCGCACCGGGTTCGCCGAGCCCGCGCAGGACGAAGCGGTACAACTCGGGGCCGTGCTGCAGGTAGGCCGCATGGACCTGCTCCTCGGACGCGAGTCCTGCGGCGACTGGGGTGTTATCGGAGGTGGGCGACGTACGCGGAGCCGCATCGTCCATCGGCGGTGGCTCCCTTCGCGCAATCGGATGCAACGCCACGTCGACCATGGCAGTGTGTACGTCCCCGGATCGTCCGGCGTTCACCTATCCCGAATGACCCGGTGATGGGTGCGACAAAGACTGTCGGAGTCGAACCGGGCTGGCTAGCCCGGTCCAGTATGCGTGAACGTCATGACACCCGGGACCGTACAGACACCCACCGCGCGGTGTCTGTCTGCTGAGACACTGAGTTGACGCGCGACATGGCTCGATCAGGTTTCGACGAGAGGTTTGACCCAGATGACCCGTTTCGACAATGCCTCCTCCCAGAGTGGCCGTTCCCGACTCATCGCCGGGGGCACCGCAGCAGCTCTGGGGGCAGCGACCCTCTCCGGTCTGGGCCTGAGTCCCTCCTCGGCTGCCGCCGGCCCCGCCACGTCGAGCGCGAAGAGCGTCGCGAACCTCGCTGTCGCATCGGCCCCCGCGGCCTCCGCTGCTGGCCTGACAGTGCGGGTGTCCACCATCTCCCAGTTGCGCCGTGCGGTGGTCCGCGCGAACAACCGGAAGGGCACCGACCGCATCCAACTGCTCCGCAACGTGCGGTTCAACCCTGGCCGGCGTGCCTCGGGGCCCGCCACCGAAGGCGATCTCGACATCACCGACGACCTCGTGATCGAGGGCCGCGGCCGAACGATCGGCGCCAACAACGTCGACCGTGTCTTCGACGTCACCTCCGGGGCCCGACTGGTCCTCAAGCGGGTCACGCTGACCAACGGCAAGCCAGCCCGAAACCAGAGCGGTGGCGCGGTCCGGAACAAGGGGCGGCTGATCGTGCTGAAGTCCACGATCATCCGCAACTCCGTACGCGGCCCGGGCGCGTCGGGAGGCGCCATCGCCAACCTCGGCACCGGACGGGTCCGACTCAAGGACTCGCTGGTCCAGGCCAATGCTGCCTCGGCCGACGGCGGCGGAGTGTGGAACTCCACCAACGGCCGGTTCCTCATCCAGCGCACCCGTCTCCTCGACAACCGGGCAGGTGGATCGGACGCGGACAACGGCGGCGGCGCGGTCTACAACAACGGGGGTTCGCTGCGCCTGACGAACTCGCGCGCGATCGACAACGCGGCGACCGGTGCGGCGGGATCGGGCGGCGCGGTCTTCAACAACGACGGCAGCCTGCGAGTCGCCGACACCGTACTGAAGCGGAACACCGCGAACCGGGCCGGCGGGGCGATCGAGGTCAACGTGGGCGACACCTACGTCCTCGACTCCGATTTCCTCCGCAACCGCACCGGCACCAACCCCGGGAACGGCGGAGCGCTCCACCTCACCGGCGCCGGGAACGTCCGCATCGAGTCGACCAACTTCCGGCGCAACCTCGCCTCGGCCGAGGGTGGGGCCCTGTGGAACTCCTCCACCGGAACCTTCGAACTCGACTCCAGCACGATCGACAACAACCGGGCCAACGGAAACGCGGCCGACCAGGGCGGCGGTGGGCTCTACAACGACGGTGGAGAGTTGATCGTGACCAAGACGTCGTTCCGGAAGAACCGCGCTCCGGGCGCTGCCGGATCGGGTGGCGGCATCTTGAACAACTCGGGAACGGTCGATCTGTTCGCCACCAACTTCCGGGGCAACATCGCGCGCCGCGCGGGCGGCGGCCTGGAGACCAACGCCGGTGAGGTCTCGATGGAGGCCACCGACTTCCTCGCCAACGGTGTGGGGTCCGCCCCCGGGAACGGCGGGGCCGTGCACGTCACCGGCGCCGGTCGGGTCACCTATGACCGCGGCACCACCAGGAACAACGTCGCGGCCAACGAGGGCGGCGCCTTCTGGAACAGCAACACCGGGACCTTCACCGCCTCCGACATCGGCCTCGCGGGGAACGCGGCGCCCACCGGTCCCACCTCGTTCAACCAGGGCGGCGGCTTCGGGGTGATGACGGTCAATGGCGTCCTCATCGCTCCTGGCAGTGGCAACTGACCCCGCTCGCATCCGGACCCATCGGCCCGTTGTGATCTGTTCCACATTTTTTGAGCGACCGTTGAACGTGGCGCAGGGCAGCCGCGTAGACACCTGCGACCCACCGTCAGGTGACCACATGGTCAGTCCGGGGTATGACGCCTCGGCGCAGCGATCGAAAGGCACGTACAGATGACGACACCGAGGACCCGACGGGTCCGTTTCCTGACGGGAGGAGCGGCTGGGGCGTTGACCCTGTCGGCTCTCGCCGTCGCCGCCCCTCAGGCGAGTGCGGCAGGCGCAGCCGCCTCCGCCGTCCCCACCACGGTCGCGGCCTCCGCTGCCGTGGCCGCCGCGCAGCCTCCCAAGAAGACCTTCGAGGTCAAGAACCTGGCTCAGTTGAACCGGGCCGTACGGCGGGCCAACCGCTCCGGTGGGAAGGACAAGATCGTCCTGACCGGCAACGTGGTCTTCCCCAAGAAGGGCCGCAGCCCCGACGTCGACGTCTTCGACGACCTCGTGATCGAGGGCAACGGCAAGACGATCAACGGTCAGAACATCGACCGGATCTTCGACGTCCGACCCGACAACCGGGTCGTCATCAAGGACGCAACCCTGAAGAAGGGCCAGCCCGCCAACGGTGAGGACGGCGGAGCCATCCGGAACGCCGGTGAGTTGGTCCTCAAGAACGTCGTGATCCGCGACAGCATGGTCACCGGTGACGGTGCCTCCGGCGGCGCGATCGTGAACTACGACGGCAAGGTGAAGGTCAAGCGTTCGTCGCTGACCGACAACCGCTCCTCGCGCGCCGGTGGCGCCATCGAGACCAACGGCGGTCGCGTGGCCGTCGTGAAGTCCACGCTGTCCGGCAACGACGCGGGTCTCGCGCCCGGCAACGGTGGCGCGATCCACACGACCGGTGACGGCACCGTGGTCCTCAAGGGCTCCACGATCTCCGGCAACTTCGCCGCCGCCGAGGGCGGCGGTCTCTGGAACTCCTTGACCGGTGCCATGGGCGTCAACGACTCCACCGTGACTCTGAACGTCGCAGGCGGCAACGACGCGGACCAGGGCGGCGGCGGCATCTACAACGACGGCGGCAGCCTGTTCGTGCAGAGCAAGTCGATCGTCTCCGAGAACGCCGCAACCGGGTCCGCCGGATCCGGTGGCGGACTCTTCAACAACGGTGGCGCCCTGACGGTTCGCGGTCTCTCCGAGGTCAATGACAACGACGCCGTGCGCGCCGGTGGCGGCATCGAGGCCCTGGCTGGCACCACCGCACTGTCCGGCGTCAAGCTGAACAACAACGGGACCGGTTCGGCTCCCGGCAACGGTGGCGGGCTGCACCTCACCGGTGCGGGAACCGTCGGTGTCGCCGATTCGCAGGTGTCGGGCAACGTCGCGATCAACGAGGGTGGCGGCCTGTGGAACTCCGCCACCGGTCAGATGGGCGTGTCTGACTCGTCGATCACCGACAACGAGGCCCGGGGAGCGGCCGCTGACAGTGGCGGCGGCGGCATCTACAACGACGGCGAACTGGGCGTCCTACGCGGCGAGATCGACGGGAACACCGCCACCGGGGCTGCCGGTTCCGGTGGCGGCATCCTCAACCAGGGGGGCGGCGCACTGATCGTCGACGAGACGACGGTGTCGAACAACACCGCGAACCGCGCGGGTGGCGGCATCGAACTTGCTGCCCTCGAAGGGGCAGCGAGTGGCGCCACGTTGACCGACGTGATCCTCGACGGGAACTCCGTCGGAACTGCCCCCGGCAACGGTGGCGGCCTGCACCTCGGTGGAGCCAGCACCGCCACGATCACCGACGGCGCAGTCACCAACAACACCGCCGTCGAGGGTGGTGGCCTCTGGAACTCGGCGGCCGGCGACATGACCGTCGACGGGACCTCGTTCACGGGCAACACCGCGACCGGTGCGGACGCCGACCAGGGCGGTGGCGCTCTGTATGACGATGGCGGCACGCTGACGGTCACCGACGCCCAGATCGACGGCAACTCGGCGACCGGCGCTGCCGGTTCCGGTGGCGGCATCCTGACCAAGGGTGACCTGACCGTGTCGGGTTCCGACTTCGACGCCAACACCTCCAAGCGCGCCGGTGGCGGCATCGAGAACGCGACGGGCAGCTCGAGCGTCCTGACCGACGTGGACTTCACCAACAACACCACGGGCGCGAACCCGGGGAACGGTGGAGCCATCCACGCCGGCGGCACGGCCAACGTGACCTACACCGGTGGCACCGTCTCCGGGAACACCGCGGCCAAGGACGGTGGCGGGCTCTGGAACGGGAACGGCGTCTTCACCGCCACCGGCATCACCTTCGGACCCCCGGCCAACGCGGCCGGCACCGAGGGCGAGGGCGATGACGCCTACAACGAAGAGGGTGGCGGCGTCATGACGGTCAACGGCACCGTGGTCGCTCCCGGAACCGGCATCCCCGTCGGTCCGTGATCCACCAGCACGACTGACTGACACTCAGTAACACCAGACGTCCCCGGGCGGCCACCGCGCCTCCCGGGGACGTCTGCTTCTCCCACGAAGTTCGCCAAATGGGCCCGCGAAGTTCGCCAAATGGGGCCGCGAGGTCACCCTCCCCACGAACCCCGCTGGGTCCGACCACTACCGTTGCACTGATGAGTACGGCGGGCGGCAACAGGCACCAGGATCTGCTGATCCGTGATGCGCGAATCGTTCCCCTCTCGCCCCTCTCCTCGGCCCCCCTGCACCCCGTCGATGTCATCGTCTCCGATGGCCTGGTGATCGATATCGGGGCGGATCTGCACCGACCCGATGCCGAGGAGATCCAGGCCGACGGCCGCTGGCTGATGCCCGGGATCTGGGACCAGCACGTGCACCTCGGACAGTGGACCCTCGCGAGGAAGCGGCTGGACCTGTCCGGCACCCGGTCCCCCGAGGAAGTTCTGGCGATCGTCGCTGCTCATGTCGAGGGCGAGCCGGGCCGCCCGGTGATCGCGCTGGGCCACCGGCCCGGGGTGTGGGCGCGTGAACCCACCGTGTCGGAGCTCGATGCCGTCACGGGCATCACCCCGGTGGTCCTGATCGCGGGCGACTGCCACCACGCCTGGCTCAACAGCTCCGCTCTCGCCGCGTTGATGCTGGCGCCCCGGGAGGACGTGGTCCGGGAGAACGAGTGGTTCGAGGCCTACGCCGTCCTCGGGGAACTCGTCGACGGGGACGGGACCTCCCCCGCGGCGTACCGCGACACGATCAAGACCGCGGCCTCACAGGGGGTCGTCGGGATGGTCGACTTCGAGTTCGTGGGCGGTGTGGACGACTGGGTGGAACGCTGGGCCCAGGGCTGCGACCTGATCCGGATCAGGAGGGCGACGTACGCCGAGGGGCTCGACGACGTCATCGAGCGCGGTCTTCGGTACGGCGACCCACTCATCGACGGTGACCCGCGTCTGACGATGGGGCCGCTGAAGATCATCAGCGACGGGTCGCTGAACACACGCACGGCCTGGTGTTGTCAGCCCTACGCCGACGGCGACAACCTGTCTGCTCCCTCGGGGGCGGCGAACCTGCCGGCCCACGAACTGCGCAACCTCCTGGCACGAGCCCACATGCGCGGTCTCGAGGTCGCGACCCACGCGATCGGCGATGCGGCCGCCAGTGCCGCGTTGGACGCCTATGCCGCCACGGGGGCACGCGGGTCCATCGAGCACGCCCAACTCATCAAACGCGCCGACCTGCGACGCATCCACCAACTGGGCCTGCGCGCCAGCGTGCAGCCGTCCCATCTGCTCGACGATCGTGACCTGACCGAGCTCATCTGGCCCGGCCGGGGTGACCGTTGCTTCGCGTTCCGGTGGATGCTGGACGAGGGCGTCGAGATGGTGTTGGGCTCCGATGCGCCGGTCGCCGCCCTGGACCCGTGGTTGGCCATGGCCGCTGCGGTGCACCGTAGCGACGACGATCGGGAGGCGTGGTACCCCGAGCACTCACTCACCACCCAGGAGACTCTCGCCGCCTCGGTCGACGGGCAGCACACGGTGCACCTCGGATCTCGGGGCGATCTCGTCCTGTTGGACCACGATCCCCTGGCGGCGGAACCCGGGCCGCCCCTTGACCCGGTCGACTCCCGCACCGCCGTCCGCGACACCGCCGCCATCGCGAAGCACCTGCGCTCCATGCAGGTTGCCCTCACCGTCGTCGACGGTGCGATCGTGCACTCCACGCTGTGACACCGAGTCGGTGCTAGTCCGAAAAAACGCGCCGGGTCAAACCGATTCGAGCGTCAAGATGCGCCGACTCGGCTGACGATGAGGTCGGCGACGGCGCGTTGCTCCACCGGATAGGGGTGGTACGGCGAGGCGCGGTCCGGCTTCTCGACGGCGCCGTTCATCCACGGTCGCTTGGAGCACACGTCGTGCCCGTCGCTGGCGGCGATCAGGTCGACGAACTCGGCGCCCGCGAACTCGGCGCCCGCCTGGATGGACTCGGAGAGACCCGCGAGGTGGCTGCGCACGTAGGCGTAGTCACCGGTGGCGAGCGGGATGCGGGCGTCGCACCGACCCTTGGCGGGAATCAGTTGCGGATAGCCCACGACGATGACCCGGGCCCGGGGAGCGCGGCTCTGGATGTCCGCCACGACCCCGGCGACCCGATCGCGGATCCGGGCGATCTGCATCGTGGGCTGGTCCCAGGCCCCCGAGCCGAGGTGGTCGGCGCACGGGGATCCCTTCGGATCCTTGGCGGCCAACGCGGTGCAGCGGTTGACCAGGGTGGAGAAGAGCCCGTAGTCGTTCGCGCCGATACTGAGGGTGACCAGGTCGGTGCCCTCGTCCAGCGCATCGAGCTGGGGAGGCTTCACCGACGAGTCGGTCACGTGGGTCCGGGTCATCTGCAACGTCTGTGCCCCTGAGCAGCTGACGTCGACCAGTTCATCGACCTCCAGAGCGGCGGCGACCATGGCCGGATAGTTTCGCGGCGATCGCAGGCACCCATCGGGGCTGTTCTCCCCGGCAATGCCGGGCGCAGAGGTGTAGGAGTCACCCATCGCGACGTAGCGCATGCTGGTCTCGGCAGCGACCGTCGAGGCGTCGTTCTCCCCGGCGATGCCATCGGCCGGGGTGCAGGCTCCGAGGGCCGCGACCAGGACGGCAGCACCCGCGCTCGCGAGAGCGCGCAGTGATACCCCGGCCCTCACCCCATGCGTCATGGGGTCAGGATAAATGGCTCAGCCCGATCCGGGGAAATAAGGGGAACATCAACAGGGGATGACCAGGTCGCACAGGCGCTCCCGTACGAGATCGGCGACCGCCCGCTGCTCGACCGGCAGGGGGTGGAAGGAGGCGGCCACCTCGATGTCAGTGCGACTTCCCATCACCCAGGGGTCCGCGGCGCAGATGTCGTGGCCCGCACTGGCTGCCAGTACGTCGACGTACTCCACCCCCACTTCGATCGCTGCGTCGATAAGGGCCTGGGAGATTCGACGGTTGACATCAGCGATGTACGCCGAGTCCTCGGCCTCGAACGGGATGAGGTCCGGGCAGCGGGTGTCGGCGGCGATGATCTGGGGGTACGGCACCACGATGACGTCAGCGCTCGGTGAGCGGGTCAGGATCGCGGTCAGCACTCCCTGGACGTTGTCTTGGATCTGATCGATGATCAGCTGGAGCGCCGTGCCCCGAGGAGAGTCGCCGTGGCAGATCGCGCCGGTGCGGACGCCGGGGAAGCAGGCGTAGATCAGTGAGGCGAACACGGCAGAATCGTTCGCTCCGATCCCGATAGTCACCAGATCGGTCTGGGCGGACAGTGCGTCGAACTGCGGGGGAAGCTGATCCTCACCGAGCACCTGGGGTTCGATCATGTTGGTGGTCGTCGCTGCACCACAGCTGACGTCGGTGAGTTGCAGGGCGGGGATTTCCGCCGCCAGCAGGTGCGGGTAGTTGCCACCGGACTGCAAGCAGGGGTCGTCCGGTGTCTGCGGGGGGACGTACGGCGCAGAGGTGTAGGAGTCACCGAGCGCGACATACTCGATCGGAGGCAGAGTGGGCTCCGAGTCCTGGTCGCCCACACGGGTGGTCACGAACGTGATGAGCGCGCCGATCGTCACTACGAGGAACAGTCTGAGCAGACGCCGCCCGGAGGGCAGGTGGTCCGAGAGGCTGCGCATGGGCCACAATCTATCTCGCACCACCGTCTCGGTCCTGCTCCTGGGCAATCTCCCGGACTTACTGCTGAGGCGTGCCCGACCCTCTGGGGTCGTGAGCCAAGGCGACGGTCAGCTCCAGCACCGCTTCGGGGTCCTCCAGACGGTCGCCGAACAGTTCGCGCAACTGCCCCATGCGATAGCGCACGGTCTGGGGGTGGACGAACAGGGCTTCGGCCACGTCCTCGCGGCGTCCCTGGTGCAGAAGCCAGGCCCGCAGGGTCTCGGTCAGCTTCTCCGCGGAGGCGGGTTTCAGGTCAGCCAGGGGGGCCAGAACGCGGATCTGGAGGTCGGTGAGGGCCAGGGGATCGGCGGACAGGACCAGCCGGGCCAGGTGCTGTTCGGTGTCGGTCGTGAGCCCGAGCGCCCGAGCCCGCAGCGCCCGATCGAAGGAATCGCGTACGTCGAGCCACGGTTGTGGCGGCCCGGCCAGGCAGTCGCGATTGCGTAGTCGATGTAGCAGTGTCTCTCGGGCGCGGCCGTGGGCGTCGGGCACGAGCACCACCGCGGCGCCCTCCAGTTCGGCCGGGTCGGGAAGCACGAGAGCGGCCGCCGAGACCTCGCCCAGCACCGGACGGACCTGCGACTCGGGCACGATGACGGCGGTCAGCGTCGTGGGAGGCGTCCAGTCGGCGCGTTCGGCGGCGGCGAGCACGGCCTCGGCCGGGGCCCGGTCGAGCAGGGGCCGGGCGATCCGTTCCAGCAGACGCTCGCGGACCCGGCCGCTGGTCGCCAGCTCGTCGGCGTGCCCGGCCACGCTGGCTGCGGAGAGTTCGTCGATGTAGGCGAAGACGAGTTCGGCGAACGAGGCCACCCTCGCGGCGGGCAGACCGGCGCTGACCCCGATCGCGGCCATCTCCCGCCAGGAGACCCGGGCGCCGATCCGGAACGCCGACAGCAGCGCATCGGTGGTGCGGCCACTGCGGGCCTCCCCGCGGCCGAGCTGATAGGCGCCCCGAACCGCCGGCGCGGTCGGGGTGCGGGGGTCGGACTCATCCGAATCGGTGGCGAGGGAGAGGAAGCCCCCGAGCGCCAACTGCACCGCATTGCGGATGGTCTCGCCCATCGAGTCGCTCAGCGCGCTCTCGTAACTGGGCACCTCGGCCACGATGGCGGTGACCACGGCGGTGGCGACCTGCGGGAGGGCGACCCGGATCTGCGCCGTCGCCTCGCGCGGGAGAGCGAGGTTCATCGGCTCGGTGGGCTCTGGAATGGTCAATTTGTTCCCTGCGCACAAAAGGTTGCAACTTATTCACGCTGTCTGGTCATGAATATAACCCCTCGAACGAGGATAGTTGCACCCATGACCACCACTACTCTTCTGCGTATCGCCGAGGCCAGCCCTCCCCGCCGCAGCGCGCGAGCCGGCCTGAGCCGCCGCGTGTCGCTCCTCGCCGAGGCCGCGGTCACCCCGCTCGTGCCCAGCGAGGTCCTCGACATCTTCGCCCCTCTCCGCTCCGGGACCGACCTGCGCGGCCGCATCGTCTCGGTGACCGCCGAGACGGCCGACTCCGCCACCATCCTGATCCGTCCCGGGAAGGACTGGGCCGGCCACGTGCCGGGTCAGTACGTCCGCCTCGGCGTCGACGTCGACGGGGTCCGCCTGTGGCGCACCTACTCCCTGACTCACGGCGTCCGCGGCGACCGCAACATCTCGATCACGGTCAAGGCGATCCCCGACGGGGTCGTCTCCAACCACCTGGTGCACCACGCCCGCGCCGGCGAGATGATCCAACTCGGTCAGGCGGCCGGGGACTTCGTCCTCGGCGACCCGATGCCCGCCAAACTGCTGCTCGTGACCGCGGGCTCCGGAATCACCCCCGTGATCGGGATGCTGCGGAACCTGTTCTCCCGCGCTGAGCGGGTCGAGACCGACATCGTGCTCCTGCACTCCGCGCTCTCCCGCTCCGAGGTCATCTTCGGTGACGAGATCCGCCAGTACGCCGCCGAGGGGCGTCTGCGACTGGTCGAACTCCACACCGATGTCGACGGCATGCTGGTCGTCGACGACGCCGAGCGCGGCCTGGCCGCCCGGATCCCCGACCTGGCCGAGCGGGCGACGTACGCCTGTGGTCCGGCCGGACTCCTCGACGCGCTCGAGGCCCACCACGAAGCGGCCGGGCTCGACCTGTTCGTCGAGCGCTTCCGAGCGCCCGTCATGGCGGGCGGCGGTGAGGGCGGCACGCTCTCCTTCACCTCCTTCGACACCCCCGTCGAGGCCGACGGCGCCACCTCGATTCTCGACGCCGCCGAAGCCGCGGGCGTCCTGATGCCCAGCGGCTGCCGGATGGGTGTCTGCTTCGGCTGCGTCCTGCCGCTGCGCGAAGGCGCGGTGCGCGACCTGCGCAGCGGCGACATCACCGTCGCCCAGCCGGGCGACGGAGTGAACATCCAGACCTGCATCAGCGCCGCTGCCGGCGCCTGCGACATCGACCACTGACCTTTTGAGTAGAGGCGACCTCGGTTTCGAGGCTCGCTTCGCTCGCACCTCAACCAGCGGGAGGCACCACATGACCACGATCCAGAACCAGGCGCACAACCCCACCGCCCACCTGAGCGACGAGGACATCGAAACCCTCGGCCAGGAACTCGACGCGATCCGCAAGTCCATCGTCGACGACCGCGGCGCTGATGACGCGGCGTACATCCGCAAGGTCATCGACGCCCAGCGCAAGCTCGAGCTCGCCAGCCGCACCGTGCTGCTCGCCAGCATCTTCCCGCCGGCCTGGGTGCTCGGCACCGCTGGCCTGTCGGTCGCCAAGATCATCGACAACATGGAGATCGGCCACAACATCATGCACGGCCAGTGGGACTGGATGCGTGACCCGAAGATCCACTCCACGACGTGGGAGTGGGACAACGCCACCCCCTCCGAGCAGTGGAAGCACTCCCACAACGAGCTCCACCACACCTACACCAACGTCATCGGCAAGGACAACGACCTCGGTTACGGCATCATGCGGGTCGACGAGGACCAGCGCTGGATCCCGATGTACCTCGCCCAGCCCCTGTGGAACTTCATCAACGCCTGCTTCTTCGAGTACGGCATCGCGGCCTACGACCTCGAGCTCGGCAAGAACCTGGCCAGCGAGAAGCGCCGCAACGCCCCGAAGTTCAAGTCGGAGTACAAGAAGACCCTGAACAAGATCCGCAAGCAGGCCACCAAGGACTACCTGGTCAACCCGGCCCTGTCGATCCCCACCGGTTCCTTCCTGCCCACCCTGGCCGCCAACTTCACCGCCAACGTGGTCCGCAACGTGTGGACCCACTCGGTCATCATGTGCGGCCACTTCCCCGAGGGCGTCGAGACCTTCGAGAAGACCTCGATCGAGGGGGAGACCCGCGGCGAGTGGTACCTCCGCCAGATGCTCGGGTCGGCCAACATCTCCGGTGGCAAGGCCATGCACTTCATGACCGGCAACCTCTCCCACCAGGTCGAGCACCACCTCTACCCCGACCTGCCCAGCAACCGGTACGCCGAGATCGCCCCCCAGGTCAAGGCGCTGTTCAAGAAGTACGACCTGAACTACCACGAGGCGCCGCTGCCCCAGCAGGTCTACTCGGCCTGGCACAAGGTCGTGCGGCTCTCGCTGCCCAACGGCTTCCTGGCTGCGACCAAGCCGAGCAACACCCCCCAACAGGCGGCTCGACTGTTCCGGATGGTCACCGGCGGCCGCAAGGTCCGCAAGGCCGAGCAGAACAAGATCGACGCGATGGTGCGCGCGGCCTGATCCGGCCCCGCATCCGACGGCGAGCCCTCCCGACCCTGCGGTCCGGGAGGGCTCGCCGTTTGTCATGGAGCGAGCGGCGAGCCCGTAGGGTCGAACCGATGGCATTCCCAGGACGACCGTGAGTGACGAGGACGGCCGTGGCTCCAAGCTCCTGCGAGTGGTGCCTCGGGCCCGAGCCGACGCCCGGCGCAGGGCGGTGCGAACCCTGGAACGCGCCCCCGGACCGGTCCAACAGTCCTGGCGCCTGATCCGGCGTACCGGGCAGGAGACGGTCGAGGATCGCGTCCCCGGGATGGCAGCCGAGGTGGCGCTGTTCACCCTCATCTCGCTCCCGGCGCTCCTGCTGGTGGTGCTGGGCTCGCTGGGGTACGTCGCCGAGCAACTCGGCCCCGAGGGCTCGGCGGAGCTGCAGCGGATCGTCTTCGACCTGCCCCGGTCGTTCCTCACCGACCGGACCTACGCGTCGTACGCCGATCTCGCGGCCGGCGTTCTCGAACAAGGCCGCGCCGACGTCATCTCCTTCGGAGCCCTGCTCAGCCTCTGGACCGGATCGCGCGCGGTCAACCGGTACCTCGAGACGATCACCATCGCCTATGACCTGGAACCACGGGTCGCCTGGAAACGGCGCCTCATCGCTCTCGGGCTGACGCTGGGCGGCCTCCTGGCCGCGATCGTCGTGCTGCCCCTGTTGGTGTTGGGTCCGCGTCTCCTCGAGGCCTTGGGACCGGACAATGCCGCGCAGGCCACGCTCAACGCGGTGGGCGCGCTGTACTGGCCGGCGTTCGGCCTGGTCGTGGTGGCGGCGCTCGCCACCGGATACCACATCGGCGTCCCCTGGAGGACCCCGTGGCGACGGGACCTGCCCGGCGCGGTTCTGGCCATGGCCCTGTGGTTGCTGGCCTCAGCGGCGCTGCGCCAGTACATCGCGGTGAGTGTGGGCGACGACGCGGTCTACAGCCAGCTCGGCACCCCGATCGCGGTGGTCCTGTGGCTCTACGTCACCGCGTTCGCTGTCCTCCTCGGAGCCGAACTGAACGCCGAGATTGAGCGGATGTGGCCCCATCGCCGGGCCGACGATCGGCAATTCCGGACGGATTGACCCGTATCCGAGACGCCGGTCACGCGTTAAGGGTGTAGTAGCCCCAGGAGGCATCACACCCATGACCGTTTCTCGCGTACGCCGCACCGCCCGTCTTCCGCTCGCGCTGGCCGCGATCTCACTCCCGTTGGCCCTGCTGCCCGCGGGGGTCGGAGCCGCCACCTCGGCGACCGCCCCCGTCGCACCTGTCGCATCTGCCGCACCTGCCGCCTCCGCGGTGCCGGCCGTGTCGCCGATGACCGGGCCCGCCGCCACTCCCGTCGCGGCACCGGCGCAACGACGGGCGAAGAAGAAGATCGTCATCCGGACGATGTCCACCCGCAACGATCTGGTCTCGGGGGGTGACGTCCGCATCTCGATCAAACCGATCAAGGGGATCAAGAACCGCAAGATCAAGGCGTTCCTCAACGGGCGCAAGGTCACCGATCGGTTCTCCTCCCGTCGCGGCGGACGCTTCGAGGCCTACCTCACCGGTCTGAAGGTGGGACGCAACATCCTGCGGGTGATGGCGCCGGGCAAGCACCGGGGACGTCTCATCCTCACCAACCATCCGAACGGTGGTCCGCTCTTCTCCGGCCCTCAGTTCCCCTACTACCAGTGCCAGGACACCGCCGTCGACGCTCAGTGCAACGAGCCGCCGACGTACACCTTCCTCTACCGGTCCACCAGCCCGTTCAAGACCGACCTCGAGCCCTACGACCGGTCGAACCCACCCTCCGACGTGGCGATGACGACCACTGACCAGGGCCGCACGGTGCCCTTCATCGTGCGTCGTGAGGACGGGTTCCAGGACCGGGACCGCTACTCGATCCTGGTCCTGTGGCAGCCCACCAAGAAGTGGACCCGCTTCAAGCCCCAGCGGCAGTGGAACAACAAGGTCCTCGTCACCCACGGCGGCAACTGCGGCGCGTCGTACGCCCCGGGCGACCCGCGGCTGACCGACTACTCGGGCACCATTCCCGATGGGGTTCCCGGTGTCACGCAGTCCTACATCACGGGCCTGAGTCGAGGGTTCGCGGTCATCGCGACGGCCCTGAACAACACCGGACACAACTGCAACGTGGCCATGAACGCCGAGTCGGTGATGATGGCCAAGGAGCGCCTGGTCGAGCAGTACGGCAACCTCCGCTACACCATCGGCACCGGCTGCTCCGGCGGCTCGATCGCCCAGCACACGGTGGCCAACGCCTACCCCGGCATCTACCAGGGGCTGATCACCTCCTGCTCCTACCCGGACACCCTGACCGCGGGCGCCCAGTTCGCCGACTACAACCTGATGCGTCAGTACTTCGAGGACCCCAGCCGATGGGCACCCGGCGTGGTCTGGGATCCCGTCACCGTGGGTCAGGTCGAGGGACACCTCAGCCCGCTCAACTCGATCGCCGCCGACGAACTGCTGTTCAAGACCGCGCTGAATCCCGAATCCGACTGCTCGGGGACCCCTGACCCGGTGGCCGGTGACCCGAAGACCCGCTACGACTCGGACATCAACCCGGCCGGGATCCGGTGCTCGGTGCTGGACATCATGATCAAGAACATCGGGCCCCGCCCGCCCTCGGTCTGGGGCGCCGAGGAGAAGGCGGCCGGCCGCGGCTTCGCGGGCGTACCGTTCGCCAACACCGGCATCATGTACGGCCTCAACACCTTGAAGTCGGGCCAGATCACCGCCGCCCAGTTCGTGGACCTGAACCTCAAACTCGGCGGCCTCGACGTCGACTCCCGCCGCATGGACGGTCGGACGCCCGGCGACCCGCTCTCGATCGCCAACGCCTACCGGACCGGTCTGATCAACGAGGCCAACAACATGGACCAGGTGGCGATCATCAACGCCGGAGGCCCCGACCCCGGTATCGCCCACGACTACGCCCACGCCTTCTGGACCGAGGACCGGATGCAGCGCGCCCAGGGTCACACCGACAACCGGGTGATGTGGTTCGGCGTCACCCCGCTGATCGGCGACCTGAACTGGGCCAACGAGTCCCTGGTGGCCATCGACCGATGGTTGGCCGCGGTCGAGAAGGACCGCAGCAAGAAGCCGCTGGCCCAGAAGATCATCGACCGCAAACCCGCCGATGTGACCGACCGCTGCTCCAACGTGCCCGGCGTGGGGGCGACCACCGGTCCCGACGGCGAGGTCAAGTGCGTCATTCCCGAGTCCGCCCAACTTCGCCTGACCACCCCACGCCAGGTTGCCGGTGACGACGCGTTCAACGACCGTGTCGCCTGCCAGCTCAAGCCGTTGGTGCGTAGCGAGTTCGACTTCCTCCTGCCGCCGCTGACCGACGCCCAGTGGGCGACCCTGCAGGGCGTCTTCCCCCAAGGGATCTGCGACTACTCCGAACCGGGCTTCGGCCAACGAGGCGCGGAGACGTGGTTGACCTACGCCGGAAGCGGCGGCGCCATGGCTGCGGGCGTGACGATCGGCGGGCGCAACCTCCCGCAACCAGCACCGTTCTCCGCCGAAGGCTGGGGCTCGCGGTCCTTCCGCGGCACGATCTACCAGTAGGGCGGGGTGGTAGGGGCGGCGGTGAGTAGGACGTTGTCCCGCCCTCCCATTCCACCTCTCACTCACCGACGACCCGACAACGCGTGATGCGCCTAGAATCCGCCCCATGAGCAACGTGACCTGCACGATCGAGGACGGGATCGCCCACGTCCAGTTGTCCCGGCCCGAGAAGATGAACGCGCTGACCCTTCAGACGCTGAAGGATCTCGCCGGCACCGCGCGGACCCTGCGCCGCGACAAGCACCTGCGTGCGGTGATCATCTCCGGTGAGGGCGACGCCTTCTGTGCGGGCCTCGACTTCGCGCATGTGATGAAGCAGCCCGCGAAGATCGTGCGCAGCTTCATCCCCAACCCCCTCACGGGCACCAACGCCTTCCAGGAGGCCTGCTGGGCCTGGCGGCGGGTGCCGGTTCCGGTCATTGCCGCCGTCCACGGGCACTGTCTCGGCGGCGGGCTGCAGATCGCCCTGGCCGCCGACTTCCGCATCGCCACCCCCGACTCGACCTGGTCGGTGTTGGAGGGCAAGTGGGGGATCATCCCCGACATGACCGGCGTGCGCAGCCTGGCCGAGCTGGTCGGCATCGACACCGCGAAGCGACTCACGATGACCGCGGACCTCGTCTCCGGCAAGGAGGCCCACGACCTCGGCCTGGTCACCGACATCGACTCGGCACCGGTGGCGGCGGCCTTCGAGCTGGCCGAACGGCTCAAGCAGCGTTCGCCGGACCAACTGGCTGCTACGAAGCGGATCTTCAACCAGACCTGGACCGCGGGTCCGCGGCGTACCTTCGCCCGCGAACGCGTCGAGCAGTTGTTCCTCCTGTTCGCGGCCAACACAAAGGCCGCCCGACAGGCCGCCTTCAAGAAGGCCGACCCGGACTACGGCCCACGGCCGCGGTAGCCCACCTGATGCTTCGCCGATGGGTGGCCGCACACTGGCGCGCGCCCGCGGCACTGCTTGCCCTGCTCGCGCTGGTCTGGGCCGCCGGGCCGCTCATCGTGCTCGTCGCGGGCCTGGCCCTGGCGGCCCCGGTGGTACGTCGACAGGTACACCGCCACCTCGACCCCGGCCTGCCGACGTGGCGGGCCACCGCCATCGGCGCGGTCTCCGTGCTGGGCCTCGGGGCGGGAATCGCGGTCCTGCCCGACGGTGTCCTTCCCGTCCCTCCGGGTGTGGGAGCCCTGGTGACACCCCGCTACCTGGGGCGTCCGGCGATCCCGCAACCGATCTCGTTGGCCGTCCCGCAAAATCCTTCGCTGGCCACCAACGGAACCGGCGCCATGCACAACGACACCTGGTCCTCCGACACCTTCGACACTCCCGCACCGCTCGGGGAGTCGCCCACCGTGGACACGGCCTGGTTCGGGCTGACGCAGTGTGGACAGTTGGTGCTCGACGCCGCGGATCGCCTGGTGGCGCGGTGCGACACCGCTCGCGGTTCGACCCTCCGGGTCATCGAACCCGAGTCGATGCGATCCCTGGCCAGCCTCGACCTGACCCGCGCGGGTGAGGGCATGAGCGAGTTGTGCGGAGCCGGATACTTCGTCGATCAGGCGGGACGCCTCGTCCTCGGAGCCGCCGACCGCACGGTGCTGATCGTCGAGAGCCAGGATGGGAGGGGCGAGGCAGACCTCACGGTGGAGGCGACCTACGACCTGGGCCAGGAGGTGGAGCCGGACGACTGCCTGGTCGCGGTATCGCCCGACTGGGCGGGACGAATCTGGTGGGCCACGCAGAACGGTCGGATCGGCTTCCTGGAACCCGACACCGGCCGCCTGCGCGCCCTCGACCTCGGGGACGAGATCGCGAACTCGATGAGTGTCGACCGTTCGGGTGGGGTCTACGTCGCCACCACCCGCGCCCTACACCGGATGGCGGTGGATGCCGCCGCTCGACCGGTGGTGGACTGGCGCACGATCTACGACGCGGGGACGGGCCAGAAGAGCGGTCAGGCCACTCAGGGAAGTGGGACGACCCCGACCGTGCTCCCTGCAGGATTGATCGCGATCACCGACAACGCCGAACCGCGGATGCACGTGCAGTTCTACCGCGCCGACAACGGCCGGCTGGTCTGCCAGGAATCCGTCTTCGAGGACGGTTCGAGCGCGACCGACAGTTCCCTGACCGCTGTCGGGTCGGGCTCCGTGGTCGTGCGGAACAGCGCGGGCGACACCGGACGTCGCAGCACCCTCCTGGGCCGAGCACCGTCGGGCGGTCTGGCCCGAGTGGACGTGACGGACGGCGGATGCGCCACCACGTGGACCAACTCGGAGGTCGCCTCGGGTTCGGTCCCGAAGCTCTCCTTGGCCACCGGCCTGCTCTACGCGACGACCAAGCGGCCGAATCTGTGGGGCGTCAACGCGTGGTATCTCACCGCGATGGACGCCCGGACAGGCCGACGCATCTGGTCGGTGCGCACCGGCATCGGCACGCTGTTCGACCCTCACGGATCCTCGATCCTCATCGGCCCCGGAGCTTCGGCGTACGTCGGCACCCTGGCGGGTCTGGTCAGGGTCCGGGACCGGCAGTACTCCTGATTGCTCAGCATGCAACCTCGACCGTCACCGGCCCGTGCGGTCAGGGGTACCGGATCCCCGTCGTACGTTCGCTGAGCTCCCACATTCCCCGAAGTGCGGATGCATCACGCGATAGCGCCGTACTCGTGGTCACCTGCGGGGCTCCCGACATCTCCGAGAGGCCGTTGGGCCCGCAGTACGTCCCGCCGGGGAGGTCGGCGGTGGCGGCCATGAGCGTCGGCCAGGATCCCGCGGCGGCGCTCTGGGACACGGCTCGGACGGCGGCATCCAGGATGGAGGAGACGGCACCCGCGGCGCCACGAAGGACCCCGTTGGCGGCGAGGTGGGTGCCGGCGAAGCCGGGGTGTGCGGCGGTGGCCTTCACCGGGATCCCCGCGTCCCGGCAGCGGCGGTCGAGCTCGTAGGTGAACATCAGATTCGCCAGCTTCGAGGCGGCGTACGTCGGCCACTTGGCGTAGCGGCCCCGCTGGGATCGGGGGTCGCCCAGTGGTGCACTGCGTGCCATTCGGTGGGCCTGAGAGGAGACCGCGACCACGGTGCCCGCTTCGCTGGCGATCAGTTGGGGCAGCAGCAGTCCGGTGAGCAGGAACGGTCCGAAGTGGTTGGTGGCCATCTGAAGCTCCAGCCCGTCGGCGGTACGACGTAAGGGCGTGCCCATCACGCCCGCATTGTTGATCAGGACGTCGATGGGTCCGAAGTGGCCCGCGTGCTCTGCCGCCCGACGGATCGATCCCAGATCGGAGAGGTCGACGACGAGTTGGTCGAGATTCGCAGCGGGGTGCTCGCCCCGAATGGAGCGGTCGGTCTCCTCGAGCTTGCTCTGGTTGCGTCCCGCGAGGATCACCCGGGCGCCGCGCCGACTCAGCTCGAGGGAGGTGTGGTGGCCCAGGCCCCCGAGACTGGTGCCGGTGACCAGGATGGTCCGCCCGGTCTGGTCGGGGATGTCGGTAAGGGTCCAGGTGTCAACAGCAGCAAGAGGCATAAGGGTTCCGGTAGTAGAAGACGGTCGGCGGTTCGCGGGGAGCGTTCGATGGGGAAAGGAGGGCTGGCTATGGGGTGGTGGCCATGGCGGCCAGGATCTGCTCACCCAGGGTGGCGTCACCGTCGATCTTCACCGTTTCCGGGCCGATCGCCCGCCGCCCACCGGCGAGGAGGAGGAAGGTCTCGCGGTCCATGCGCAGGTGGACGTCGGGGTCGGTGGGCACGCTGGCGAGCCGCTCTCCGCGATGAGCATCGGTCACGGTGTAGGCGACGACCTCGCTGCTGGCCACCTCCAGTACCGCGCGGATGCCTGAGGGCATCCCCGCCTTCTTGGCGAGCACGTAGCCGAAGCTCTCGATCAGGTAGTCGGTGGTGTGTTGGGCGGCCGGGCTGTCGAGGTTGCCGGGTCGGTTGGTGGCGCGCCGGATGTCCTGCTCGTGCATCCAGATGTCCAGAGGGCGGTTGCGCAGGAGGGTTCCCCAGTTCCAGGGCACGCCTCCGAAGACGTTGGTCGGGCTGGCCGTGGGATCAACCGGTGGATCGGCCGCGAGGGCCTCGTGACGCCTGGTGGTGACGGATCGGATTTCGTCGATGAGGTCGCCTGGGGTGCTCTGCCGACGGTTGACCACGCCGATCTCGGTGTACAGCCCCATCAGGCCGCCGACGTGTGCCGGCTCCCCGACCTCGGCCGTCTCCTCCGGCCCGCCGGCCAGGATCGACTCGAGGTGCGCGACATGGGAGGCGACGGCCCGCACGTCCCACCCGGCCAGGTCCGTGGGGATCGACCACTCGTCGTCTTCCAACTGCTCGAGAAGGGTGAGCAGGTCGCCGATCGCGCTCCACCACACCTCCACGTACTCCGCGAGGCGGGCCTGGGCGTCCATAGCGAGTCACAGTAGTTGGTGTCGGCCCGGTTGGGGAGGCCGTACGCCGCCCCGGGGTGCCCAAGGGGTCAGTTGAGCGCCAGACGGAGGGCGATCAGCATCATGACCGTCCCGATGGCGACGTCCAGGATCCGCCAGGCGCGTGGGGTTGCCAGGAGTCCGGCGGCCCGGTGGGCGCCGAAACCGAGGACCGTGAACCACACGATGCTGGCCGTGCACGCCCCCACGGCGAAGGACCACCGATCACCGCCCTGGCTGTTCCCGATGGAGCCGAGGAAGAGCACGGTGTCCAGGTAGACGTGCGGGTTGAGCCAGGTCAGGGCCAGGGCCTTGATCGCCGCGCCACGACGACTCGATCCGTTGCCGCGGGCGGCGTCGAGGGTGCCGGGGCGACGGGCCCGCAGCAGCGTGCTGACGCCGTACCAGACGAGGAAGGCGACGCCCGCCCATCGGACCGTCTCCACGGCCGCAGGCGCCCGCTCGATCAGCACCCCCACACCGCCGACTCCCGCGAGGATCAGGGTCAGGTCGGAGAGGGCGCAGATGACGACCACCTCGAGCACGTGTTCGCGCAGCAACCCCTGCCGTAGAACGAAGGCGTTCTGCGCCCCGATGGCCACGATCAGGGTGAGGCCGGTGACCAGACCGGTCAGGAGCGCGATGAGCATGAGCAGAATCTAGAGCGACGTTCGACCTGAGGGAAGCGACATAAACTGGATGATCATTAGAGTTGCTTCATGCAGCCTCACCCCGCGCAACTCGCCGCACTCGTCGCCGTCGTCGATTGCGGCACCTTCGAAGCCGCCGCCCGAAGCCTGCATGTGACCGCCAGTGCGATCAGCCAACGTATCCGTGCGCTGGAATCGGAGTGTGGGCAGGTGCTCGTTCGTCGCGCGTCCCCCTGCGTGGCCACCTCGGCCGGACAGGTGGTGCTGAGACTTGCTCGCCAGACAGCCCTGTCGTACGCCGAGGCAAGCTCGGCCCTGGGCCAGGATCTGGCAGGGTCGGTCGTGGTCCCCGTGGTCGTCAGCGCCGACTCTCTCGCCACCTGGTTCCGGGGTGTGCTGGGTGAGGTGGCGGGCTGGGACGAGGTGTCCCTGCGTCTGTCGGTCGAGGATCAGGCGCACTCAACCGACCTCCTCCGTCGCGGGGAGGTGCTCGCCGCGGTGACGTCGGACCCGGTCGCCGTCCAGGGGTGCTCTGTCGAACGGCTGGGTTCGATGCGGTACTCCGCTGCCGCATCGCCTGATTTCGTTGCGAGGTGGTGGGAGGGGACGCCGCGTCGCGTGGCGTGGGCGTCGATGCCGTTGGTCGTCTTCAACGACAAGGACGACCTTCAGGACGCCCACCTCGAACGGCATCTGGGCGTGCCGGGTCAGCGCCCACCAGTGGTGCACCAGGTTCCGACCAGCGCCGACTTTCACGCAGCCGTGAGGCGGGGTCTCGGTTGGGGGATGATCCCGGAACCGCAGCTGGCACCCGACGTGGCCGACGGCCGTCTGGTTCGCCTCGGGCGAGAGTGGCGTTCGGTGTCGCTCTACTGGCAACGGTGGCGACTGGAGTCCTCAACCTTGGACCGACTGGACGACGTCGTACGCCGGTCGGCCCAGATCGCCCTGCGCCGGTGACCGCTCGCCACAGCTCGGCATAATGACGAAACCCCGCCCGGGATCGCCGGGCGGGGCTTCGTTGTCCAGTGGGACGAGTCAGTCTGCGATCAGAACGCAGCCTCGTCGAGATCCATCACCGAGAGGTCGGTCGCCTGGGCGATGGCCAGCTCGGCGGTGATCTTCGGCAGGTTCGTCTGGGCGAAGAACTGAGCCGCAGCGACCTTGCCCTCGTAGAACGACTTGTCCTTGTCATTCGGGCCGGTGTCTCCAGACGAGAGAGCCGCCAGAGCGACCTCCGCCTGACGCAGCAGCAGCCAGGAGCACACGACGTCGCCGAGCGCCATCAGCAGGCGGGTGGTGTTGAGACCCACCTTGTAGATGTTGCGCAGATCCCCGCCCTCGGAGGAGGCGTCGGCCGACATCAGGTCGTTGATCATGTGACCGACCATCGCGTTGGCGTCCTCGAGGCCCTTGGCCAACAGTTCGCGTTCGACCTTGAGGCGACCGTTTCCGGCCTCGGAGGCGATGAAGGACTCGATCTCGGAGGCGAGGTGCCCCAGCGCCTTGCCCTGGTCCTTGACGATCTTCCGGAAGAAGAAGTCCTGGCCCTGGATGGCGGTGGTGCCTTCGTAGAGGGTGTCGATCTTGGCGTCGCGGACGTACTGCTCGATGGGGTACTCGCTCAGGAAGCCCGACCCGCCCAGTGTCTGGAGGGACTCGGTGCCCAGCAGGACCCAGGAGCGCTCCGAGCCGTAGCCCTTGACGATCGGCAGCAGCAGGTCGTTGACCGCTGCGGCGAGGCCGTGCTCCTCGCCGTTGTGCTCGGCGACCATGACGTCGTCCTGCCACGAAGCGGTGTAGAGCACCAGGGCCCGCATCGCCTCGGCGAACGACTTCTGGGTCATCAGCGAGCGGCGTACGTCGGGGTGGTGGGTGATCGTGACGCGGGGAGCCGTCTTGTTGGCGGCCTCGGTGAGGTCGGAACCCTGGACCCGGGTCTTGGCGTAGTCCAGGGCGCTGAGGTAACCGGCGGACAGGGTGGCGATGGCCTTGGTGCCCACCATCATCCGGGCGTTCTCGATGACCTGGAACATCTGGGCGATGCCGTTGTGGACCTCGCCGAGGAGCCAGCCCTTGGCCGGTTCGCCGCCGCCGACACCAGCGTCACCGAAGGTGACCTCGCAGGTGTTGGAGACCTTCAGGCCCATCTTGTGCTCGACGTTGGTGACGTAGGCGCCGTTGCGCTCACCGGTCAGCTCGCCGGTCTCGTGGTCGAAGTGGATCTTGGGGACCAGGAACAGGCTCAGGCCCTTGGTGCCGGGGCCACCGACACCCTCGACGCCGACCGGACGGGCCAGCACGAGGTGCATGATATTTTCCTGCAGGTCCGACTCGGCCGAGGTGATGAAGCGCTTGACGCCCTCGATGTTCCAGGACCCGTCGTCGTTGGCGGTGGCCTTGGCCCGACCGGCGCCGACGTCGGAGCCAGCATCGGCTTCGGTGAGGACCATCGTGCAGCCCCACATCTTCTCGACCATGATCTGGGCGATGCGCTTGTCGCGCTCGTTGCCGTTGCGGTCCACGACCCCGGCGAAGGACGGACCCGCGGCGTACATGTGGACGGCGGGGTTGGCACCGAGCACCATCTCGCCGATGGCCCAGTTGACCGAGGAGGGGGCCTGCGTGCCACCGATCGACTCGGGGATCTGCAGGCGCCAGAACTCCGACTCCATCCAGGCGTCGTAGCTCTTCTTGAACGACGCCGGCACGGGAGCCGTGTGGGTCGCGGGGTCGAACACGGGCGGGTTCTGGTCGCTGTCGGCGAACGATGCCGCCAGCTCGCCGCGGGCGAGGACGTCGACCTGCGCGAGGATCTCGCGGGTGGTGTCGGCGTCGACCTCGGCGAACGGGCCGGTGCCGAGGACCTTGTCGCGACCGAGGACCTCGAAGAGGTTGAACTCGATGTCGCGCAGGTTGCTGTGGTAGTGGCTCACTGCTCTCGCCTGATCCTTCGTCTCGGGAAGCCGGCCCGGGTATGAACGTTACTCATCGGTGCTACTGGCCGGTAACATCATGATATGAGGGCCGCAGGGCTCGCGCAAGAGAATGTGGCATCCCGGCCCCCGCCGTGTCGGTGTGTAGCGCGAAATTCCCGCGGTTCCGGGCCGATCCGGGCGCCTGGAGTGACCGGGATCTCGATCTGATTGACTGGCCGGTATGCGCGTCTCCACCAAGGCCGACTACGCCCTGCGGGCCCTGATCGAGATGACCACTCGGCAGGACGGTCGCCCGGACAGCCCTTCGGGCGGCGATTCGAAGGCCGCCACCCCGCCGGCCATCAGCGCCGAGGAGCTCGGCAAGTTGCAGGACATCCCACATGGGTTCCTCCAGGCGATCCTCGCGGATCTACGCCGGGCCGGCATCGTTCTGTCGCAACGCGGACAGGCCGGAGGATGGCGGATGGCGCGCCCGGCCTCCACCGTGTCCGTGGCCGACGTGATCCGGGCCGTCGACGGACCGTTGGTGTCGGTCTACGGCCTACGGCCGGAGATGGTCAGCTACAACGAGAACGCCCAGGTCCTCCAGCACGTCTGGATCGCCGCCCGGCGCTCGCTGCGCGACGTGTTCGAGCAGGTCTCCATCCAGCAACTCGCCGACGGGGAACTGCCGGACGCCGTCACGTCGCGCACCGACGACGATGACGCCTGGCAATCCCACTGACCCGCGAGTCGGCGCATCTTGACGCCCAAAACCCGCTGACTCGGCGCATCTTCGAAAACTAGCGCCGACTCACTCCACTCCCAGTGTCAGATTGCGTCGACTCGGGTCAGGCGGCGGAGTTGCGACGGAGCAGTTTGCGCTTCCGCTTCTCCGAACGCTCGCGAAGGTCGGAGATCTCGTGCACCAACGAGTCGTTGCGTCGGGCCAGTCGCTCGACCTCGCGCAGGGCGGCGGTCAGGTCGGTCGGCCGCTGGCGGACGAGTCCGGTGACGGGGAGCGAGGTCGTACCGAATCCGACGATCCGACCGAACTCGCGCCAGACCTCTTCCTCGGAGAGGTCGCCCGCGATGGTGTGCACCCGCTCGGGCTTGCCCAGTCCTGCGGTCCAACGCTCGACCAGGATGGGCCAGGAGGTGTCGTCGGCTAGAGCGGGGCCGGTGATCACGACGTGTCTCTGGGTGCCGGGGAGTTGATCGAGCAGGAGGTCGATCTGTTCGGCGGTGGCCACACCCAGCAGAGGTTGGCTGACGACGTGCACGTCCTTGCCGGGGGTCTTCAGAAGTCGGCGGCAGATCTTCGCCCAGGCCCCTTCGACCTCCTTGCGCTTGTAACCCCAGGCCTTGTGCTGCCGGGTGATCTCGATCGCGGCCCGGAACCCGTCGTCAGGCGTCGGCACCGGCGTACGGACGCCGAGTTCGGCCAAGGCGTGCCGGTGGTGATGCACCGCGGTCTCGATGACGTCGCCGGAACCGCCGGCGGATCCGATGTGCAGGAAGACTTTGCGCTTACCCATGCCTCGAGGCTCACAGGGGTCGGTGGCCCGGGGGTGCCTCCCGTGCGGCGTTGGTACGTCGAGCAGGTGAACAACGCGTGACCGCCGACTCGGCGCCTGTTGACGCTGAGATCGGCCCGAGTCGGCGCGTCTTGAACAAGTAGCGCCGACTGGGCGCCGTACGGGCGTTGAGTAACGCCGACTCGGCACTAGAACGTGTTCCAGTTTGGCCCTAGGCTGCGGAGATGACTTCGACCGACGCCATCATCTGGAACGCTACCGACGACGATCACCCGGCCCGGCGGGCCTCGCAGCGTTCCTACGCCGCGGTGGTCGCGAAGGATCTGGCGCAGTGGCTGACGGTGTACGCCGAGGATGCCGTCCTCGAGGACCCGGTCGGGCCGTCGATGTTCGACCCCGAGGGTCACGGGCACCGCGGGCACGAGGGCATCTCGGCGTTCTGGAAGCAGGCCATCGTCCCGATCGACAGCTTCGTGTTCACGATCAACGAATCGTTCGCCAATCCCGGCAGCAACACGTGCGCCAACCTCGGCAGCATCAAGACGGCGTTCGCCGACGGCAGCCACACCACGACCGAACTGATCATGGTCTACGTGGTTGACGACGAGGGCCGGGTGACCTCGATGCGGGCGTTCTGGGAACCCGAGCGGACGATGGCGTCCTTCACCTCGGCCTAGGCGACCTCGACCCGAGTCAGACGAATCAACCCGGTACGCCGGCCTGGGCGCGATCGAGCCAGTTCACCAGCGGACGCACGGCCTGCCAATCGGCGCGGACGTGGTCGACGAGCTCATCGGTGTGGATGAACTTCTCGAACCCGTAGGACTTGCTGACGATCAGTTGCTTGTGACGCAACAGGTCGATCCGAGGGTGGTTGGCGTCGTACCCGCGCGGTGTCGTCTTCAGTCGCTCCCCACCCACCTCGAATCCCGCCTTCTCGGCGGTGGTCAGGGTGCGCTTGAGCGTCGGTCCGGTCTTGTCGTGGGCCATGGCGTCGCGAATGGCTCCCAATCGCTCACCGGAGGCCTCGTAGAACCCGCCACCCACCATGAAGCCGCGGGCCGCGATCTGGACGTAGTAGCCGGTGCTGGGGCCGGCGGCCACGAAGGCGCCCTGCCCGGTCTTGTAGGGGGTCTTGTCTTTCGAGAACCGCACGTCCCGGTGCGGACGGAAGATCTTGGCCTCCCCGAACTCGGGGGCGAGAGCAGCGCACAGCGCCGTCATCGGGGCCTTCACGGCGTCGTCGTAGATCGACTTGTGGGCGGCCCAGAACGACTTGGTGTTGTCGACCTCGAGGTCGTCGTAGAAGTCGAAGGCGGCCACGGGGAAACCGGTGAACGGGGAGTCGGCCATGACGGGGAGTCTAGGGAGCGGACGACGAGATTCGAACTCGCGACATCGACCTTGGGAAGGTCGCGCTCTACCAACTGAGCTACGTCCGCAGCGCCCGGCGGACCGGACTGCGGTGATGTTACCCGCTTCCGGGGTCGGCTCGCGATCAGGGCCGTCCTGACAGGATCGTGGCGTGAGGAAACTTCTGGGCACGCTGCTGGTGCTGTTGATCCTTGTTCTCGCCGTGGACCGGGGAGGGGATCTGATTGCCGAGCAGGCGTCGGAGGCGAGCCTCCAGGAGTCCCAGGGCTTGGCCAACCGACCGGAGGTGTCGATCGGCGGGTTCCCCTTCCTGACCCAGGTGGCCACGCGGGAGTTCGACGAGATCGACGTCGTGGCCACGGGTATCGCGCTGGACGGCGGTCTGACGCTGAACCGGTTGCGGGTGGTGCTGGGTGACGTCGTCACCTCCCGGGACTTCGAGAGCTTTCAGGTCGCTCGGGCCAGGGCCACCGCGGTCGTCGGGTACGACGAGTTGGGCGACCTCCTGGGCATCGACCTGGCGTTCGACAGCGACGGGGAAGTTCGCGCCAGCCGCACCTTCGAGGTGCTGGGCGAGACGGTGTCGCCCACGATCACTGTCCGGCCCGAGATCGTGGACGGGGCGCTGGGTTTCGGTGAACCCACCGTCAACTCGCTGGGCGTCGCGGGTGCGGTGGTGACAGAGACCCTCAACGAGATCTTCGGGACCACCGTGCCGTTGCAAGGGATTCCCTTCGACATCACGCTCGACGACGTGCGGGTCGAGCCCCGTGGCGTGGTGTTGGTCCTGAGCGGAGCCAACCTGGAGTACGTCGCACCCTCCTGATCCGGCGATCGCTGAACCAACCCCGTCAGGCCAGGTGAGTGAACCCGGGATGGCGGGGCTGCACACCGTCCCCGGACGACCGCCCGGTGATCCGGCGGTGCACCCAGGGAGCGGCGGAGGTCCGGAACCACCCCGCGTGCTCGGCCAGGGCCTGGCGCCGACTCAGCGTCGGCAGGAGACGGGGCGCCACGGGCACGAGGGTGTGCGGAGCACCCAGGATGTCGAGAACCTCGGCCGCCATCCGCTGATGCCCGGCGGGACCCATGTGCATCCGGTCCGGGTCCCACATGCCCCAGTCGCGGTACTCGCGCATCCGCCAGAAGTCGACCACGGTGGCGCCGTGCCGGTCTGCGCTCTCGCGCACCATCTCGTTGTAGACGGCGAAGCGTCCGCGTAGCAGTTGGTAGGTGGAGGAGTGGCCCGGGTCGAACGCCGTCCACACCAGAATCCGGGCGCCGGTGGCGGCCAGCCGACCCAGTGCCTGGTCGTAGGACTCCCAGAGTCGGTCGAGGTCGACCGCCGGACGGATGATGTCGTTGGCGCCGGCGTAGATGGTGACCAGGTCCGGTTTCAGAGCGATCGCCGGGTCGACCTGTTCGTCGAGGATGCCGCCCAGCTTCCGACCCCGGATGGCCAGGTTGGCGTAGCCGAAGTCGGGATCGCTGGCCGACAGCACCTCCGCGACCCGGTCGGCCCAGCCGCGCAGTCCGTTGGGGCGAGCGAGGTCCGGGTCACCGAGGCCCTCGGTGAAGGAGTCGCCCAGAGCGACGAAGCGTTGGTATCCCACGTGCCCATTGTCCGCAGGCACCCTGACGCACCGGTCCTCGGCCCGTCCGACCGACCGGTTCGACCGGCCCGCCTGCTGGGTGAGTCCGACCGCGCGGTCGGGATCGTGGGTAGGGTGCCACCGTGCTGCTCTCAGACCGCGACATCCTCGCGGAGATCGACCAGGGTCGGATCGCCATGGACCCGTGGGACCCGACCATGCTGCAGCCGTCCTCGATCGACGTACGTCTGGACCGTTTCTTCCGGGTCTTCGAGAACCACCGCTACCCCCACATCGACCCGGCTGCGGATCAGGCCGATCTGACCCGCGAGATCGAGGCGCCGGGTGACGAGGCGTTCATCCTGCACCCGGGCGAGTTCGTGCTGGGTTCGACCTACGAGGTGATCTCGCTGCCCGACGACGTCGCTGCCCGGGTCGAGGGCAAGTCGTCGTTGGGTCGGCTGGGCCTACTCACCCACGCCACCGCCGGTTTCGTCGACCCCGGATTCTCCGGGCACGTGACCCTCGAGTTGGCCAACGTCGCAACCCTGCCCATCAAGCTCTATCCGGGGATGAAGATCGGTCAGTTCTGTTTCTTCCGGCTCTCCTCGCCCTCGGAGCACCCTTACGGCTCGGAGAAGTACGGCTCGCGGTACCAGGGGCAGCGCGGCCCGACGCCGTCGCGCAGCTTCCAGAGTTTTCACCGCACCGTCATCTGACCCTCGCCGCCGAGCGGCCCGGCCTCTTTCGCCGGACGCACCCGGTCGATGACTTCCGGACCCGATCGGGCCCGTATTCCGCTTGTGAGGGACTAAATCTCGTGAGGCGCCTCACATTGAGGCCGAATGAGAGGAATTTGTGGGGACATGTTTACCGTCGCGTTGACCGGGTAAGACTGCGAGTGCGACAGGATTCTACCGAGGCCGGGGGGGCTCGGATCGTGACGATCTGGGGCTCCCCGCCGACTAGGGGGAACCAGATGAGCACCGAGACGTACGCCAACGTGGCGACGGAGCCGGACCACAGCACCACGACCGAGAAGACGCCTGCCCATGACCGCCACCTGCGGGTGACCTCGGCCAGCGACTTCGAGCGTCGGGTCGCTACTGGTCCGATGCCGAGCGGCAGTTGGCGTGAACGCATGTTCGTGCTGCTCATCGGAGCCGACATCGTCGCGATCACCGTGGGGCTGGCCCTGATCCCCGGGGCGTTCGCCTCGGCCACGGTCGCGATGTACGCCGTCATCGGTCTCAGCCTGCAGATGTGGGGCGCCTACCGCGCCCGCCTGACCCTGTCGCTTCTCGACGACCTGCCCCTGATCGTCGGCGCTGTCGTGGTCGGCGAGGTGGCCCAGATCGCGCTGCGGGCCGTTGTGGTCGGCAGCACCCCGACCCTGTTCGGCGTCGCTCGCTCGATGACGACCCTGATCGTCGCGCTTACGGTGTTCCGCGCCGTCTCCTACGCCATCGTCCGTGAGGCCCGTCGCCGCAAGTTGGTCGAGCACCCCGCCCTGATCCTCGGGACCGGCGTGGTCGGACAGCAGTTGGCCGACGCGATGTTGGCTCACCCCGAGTTCGGCCTCACCCCGGTCGGGTTCCTCGGCGACGTCCCTCGCGACGGCCTCGACAGCCTGTCCGTCCCGCTGTTGGGCGGGTACGACGACCTGGCCGCGACCATTCGGCGTGAGGGCGTGAGCGAGGTCCTGATCGCGTTCGGCACCCCGTCCGCGGACGGGTCCGGCAACGACGCCAACCTGGTGCAGACCGTGCGTGAGTGCGACCGCCTGGATTGTGAGATCTTCTGCGTCCCCCGATTCTTCGAACTGCACCACCGCAGCCGTGACATGGACGAGCTCTGGGGGATCTCTCTGGTCCGTGTACGCCGGGCCACCTGGCGCAGCCGCACCTGGCGCATCAAGCGTCTCTTCGACCTCTTCGTCGCCGGCAGCATGTTGACGGTCCTGGCCCCGCTGATGGTGCTGATCGCCCTCGCCGTGCGGATCGAGAACGGACCCGGTGTGCTCTTCCGTCAGGTCCGCGTGGGCTTGGACGGCCACCCCTTCACCCTGCTGAAGTTCCGTTCGGTCCGACCCTCAGACCTCGGCATGAGCGACGAGCAGCCGCGTTGGTCGGTCAACGGCGACATGCGACTGGGCAAGATCAGCCGCATCCTGCGTGCGGCCTCCCTCGACGAGCTGCCTCAGCTCCTCAACGTCCTGCGGGGCGAGATGAGCATCGTGGGACCCCGTCCCGAGCGTGAGCACTTCGTCGCCGAGTTCACCAAGGTCATTCCGCGCTACACCGAGCGTCACCGTGCCCCGGCCGGTCTGACCGGTTGGGCCCAGGTCAACGGCCTGCGCGGAGACACCTCCATCGAGGAACGTGCCCGCTTCGACAACTACTACATCCAGAACTGGTCCCTGTGGCTGGACCTGAAGATCATCGCTCGCACCGTCTCGACCGTTCTGCTGCGACGGGGTTCGTGAACGACGGGTCCCGGTCGCCGCAGGCAACGACAGCGACCCGGGACCCTGAGGGTGGCCTGTGGGTCTGCGAATGAGAGACCCGGACCACCCCTGCGGCGGTATCCTCCGCGCAGGTGGCTCGTGCGATGCGCGCCCGAACTAGGTCCTGAGCGGGGGTCATCACATGCAAACCTTGGTCACGACCCCTGGTCTCGCCCCCTTGGCGCTGATCGGGATCGCCCTGGTCGTGGTGCTCCACGGCGGCGCGCTGATCATCGAGCGACCCCAACGCGGCCTGCTCCTCATGGCCGCACTGGTGCCGTTGGACGGTCTGCTGCTGATCATCCCGGGTGGCGAGGCGGTCGCGGCCTGGAAGGAAGTGCTGTTGATCGTCGTTCTGGCCGCGACGCTCGTCGCGCCGAGAGCGTCGCTGCGTAACGGGCTGCCGCTGACCTACGCCTGGATCCCGGCGGCTGTGGTCATGCTCGTCCTCAGCCTGATCTCCGCGGTCCTGGTCGGTGGCGTGGTCGGCTTCTGGGGGATGAAGATCGCCTGGTTCTACATCCTGGTGCCCCTGGTGGTGTGGCGTTGCCCGTTCACGGTGAGGGACCGCGATCACCTGGTGACGATCCTGATGGCCACGGGGGCGATCACGGCGGCCTACGGTTTGGTGCAGCAACTCATCGGCGGCGCCGGGCTCAACGCCCTGGGCTATGAGTACAACTCCGCGATTCGCTTCAGCGGGGGACTGCTCCGGTCGTTCTCGAGCTTCACCCAGCCCTTCTCCTTCGGTCTGTTCATCACCCTGGTCCTCCTGGTCTGCATGCCCGTCGCCCTCTCCGACACCCGGCGTACCCGCAACCGGGTCTTCCTGCTGCTCACCCCGGTGCTACTCGCCGGCCTTGCGTCCTCGGTGGTGCGAGGGGCCTACCTGGCGCTCGGAGCGGGACTGTTGTTCCTCGCCATCCTCCGTTTCCGCGGGATGCTGCACATCCTCGTCCCGGCCCCGCTGGCGCTCTTCCTGGTCCCTCCGGGCGTGCTGGCGGCCTTCTTCTCCTCGAGCAGCCTGGGCCAACGCACCAGCGGCTGGTCGGACATCCGGGATCTGGTGGTCGGTGCCCCGTTGGGAAACGGCGTCGGGCGAACCGGAGCCGCCGCCGAGAAGGCACTCGAACTCGGCGCCAAACCGTCCGAGATCATTCTCCTCAAGGGGGAGAGTTATCTGCCCGACAATCAGTTCGTGAAGACCACTCTCGAGCTGGGTCCCGTGGGCCTGTGGTTGTTGCTGCTCATCGGAGCCGCCGCCATCGGCGCCGCTCTCAAATCGGCCCGGGCCACGACCGGGAGCGACCGGGCGTTGGCCGAGGGGATCGCGGCCTCCGTGGTCGCAGCTGCAGCTGCCTCGGTCGTCGCGACCTATCTAGAGATCTTCCCGCTCGACTTCTTCTTCTGGCTCTTATTAGGGGTTCTCCTGTGTTACGACCGGCCGTCGGATTCAACGCTCTCGCCCTCCGTCCCGGAGGCAGTGGCGTTCAGACCTACATCCGGGAGCTCCTCAACGCCATGAGCGGCGCCACCGACGCCACGCTCACCGCGCACGTCCAGGCCGACACCGTCGACGAGTTGCCCCCGGGAGTTCTCGCACGCACCTACCCCGTGTCCTCCGGCGTACGCCGCGCGGTCACGAGTCTGAGGATGCGGCCCGACGCCGGGCTGCTGCACGGTCTGGACATCGACCTCCCGCTGCGCCACGACGGTCCGACGGTCACCACGGTCCACGACCTCTCGGTCTTCGACGTTCCGTGGGCGCACAGCGGCTTCCGGGCCCGGGGCGAGAGAGCCCTCATCCGTCGCTCCGTAGGCCGGGCCGACGCGGTGGTATCGGTCAGTGCCTTCACCGCGGAACGTGTGCGCGACCTGTTCGGGAAGGAATCCACGGTCACCGCTCTGGCGCCGGCTCCTGGCCTGGTCCCGGCAACTCCGGAGCAGGTGGCCGAGGTGACCGAGCGCTACGAGATCCCGGAGCGCGCCGTGCTGGTGGTGGGGACCGTCGAGCCCCGCAAGCGGGTCGCGATGCTGGCCCTGGCCTGCGAACGGGCCGGGCTCCCCCTGTTGGTGGCCGGCGGGATCGCTGAGGGTCAGGAGGTCCCCTCCTCGGCTCGACACCTGGGGTACGTCCCCTTCGAGGACCTCCCGGCGTTGTACGCCGCAGCGACGGTCGTGGCCTACGCCTCCTGCTACGAGGGCTTCGGTCTGCCTCCCCTGGAGGCCATGGCCTGCGGCGCTGCGGTCGTCACCACCCGGGTCGGTGGACTGCCCGACGCCGTGGGAGACGGCGCGGTGCTCGTGGCCGTGGACGACGAGAACGCATTGAGCGACGCCCTGCACGAGGTTGCCCACGACACCGACCGGAACGCAGAACTTCGCACGGCCGGGGTCGCGGCCGCAGCCCGATCGACCTGGGCCGCCACCGCGGGCATCACGCTCGAGGTCTATCGAGGCCTCGGTGTGCCGTGTTGACTCCACCCGACGTACCCGAACCGGATGCCCCGAAAGATGCCCCGAAGGATGCCCCGACGGGTGCCTCCGCCTCCGGGGCGGATGACCACAACAAGGAGTCCGAACCGCGTGGTCTGGTCGGCAACGTGGGGGCGCTGCTGGGCAGTCGCCTCATCCAGGCGGTGCTGGGTTGGTCCGGGACCCTGCTGATCGCCCGGACCCTGTCCCTGGAGGAGTTCGGCCGCTTCACGGTCATCTTCACGGTCCTGGGTCTGATGTCGATCGTCACCGACCTGGGCATCGGCCGGATCGCGGTGCGCGGCATGCTCGGCGAGGGAAAGGCGGACGTCGAGACCTTCGCCGGCACCTACATCGCCCTGCGGTCGAGCCTGGGCATCATCGGCTATCTGCTGGCGCTGCTGGTGGTGATCGTCGCCGGCTATCCGCGAGAGGTCGTCGTGGCCATGGCGGTGGCCGGCACGATCGTGCTGCTGGCCACACCCTCAGCGGCGCTCGACGTCGTCTTCCAGTCCCGGATGCGAATGGGCACCGTCGGGGCAGCCGAGGCCGTGGGGATCACCGCCCAGTTCGCCCTGACCGCGGCGATCGCTGCCGCGGGTGTCGGCACCGTGCTGCTGTTCACCATCCCGGCGGTGCTGTTCGAGATCGTGGTGCTGGCCCGCAAGATCCCGGCCGCCCGACGACTGATCGCGATCCGTCCCCGAATCGACTTCCCGGTCTGGCGCTCGCTGTTGCGGGAGGCGTTGCCGCTGTCCATCGGGTTCGGTCTGGCCACGGTCTACTCACGGGTCGACGCCTTGATGTTGTCGAAGATCGACGGCTTCGGCGCGGTCGGGATCTACGGCGTCTCCTATCGTTTCATCGACGTCGTCCACTTCGTATCAACGGCGGTCACGGTCCCGCTGCTGACCCTGCTGGTCCGCTCCTGGCCCGACGACCTGCCGCAGTTCCGAGACGTGATGCGCCGCGGCGCCATGCTGCTCGGTCTCTTCGGCGGCCTGGCCTGTGTCGGGTTGCTCGGCTTCGCCCGACCCTTGACCGACACCCTCTATGGATCGGACTACACGCCCGGGGCCGTCACCACCCAGGTGTTGGTGATCGCCGAGATGTTCACCTTCGCCGCCGCGCTCGCGATGATCTGTCTGGTCGCCGTGGACCGCAACCGGGGCTACCCCCTGGTCATGCTCTGCGGGTTGATCTTCAACGTGGGTCTGAACTTCATCCTCATCCCGATGTACTCCTACCACGGCGCCGGAGTAGCGACGCTGATCAGCAACGTGTTCGTCACCGGGGTGCTCGTCTTCTTCGTCACCCGCATCGATGGGGTCCTCCCGATCGGCCTCGGACGACTGGTCGTCGCCCCCGTCTCGGTCGTCGGCGCCGTCGCCGTCGGATGGTCGGCGGACCTGGTGATGCCGTGGGTCGTGGCGGCCACCATCGCTTCGATCACCTATCTCGGCCTCGTTACGGCGCTCGGACTGACGAAGTGTGCTGGAATCCACCTACCTCCAGTGCTTGCAGGAAGGAAGCGATGACCCAGAACCCCCGCCTGATGGCCCTGACCAGCACCGGTCAGGTCTCTGGCGCCGAACGCGTCCTGATCCGGGTCCTCGCCCAGGCGAAGGACGCCGGCTGGCAGGTCACCTGCGCCGCCCCCGACGGAGACCTCCGCCGCGAACTGGCGGCTCTGGGGATCGACCATGTCGCCCTGCCCGAGTTGGGCCTCGCCGAGGGGTCCAAGCCGGTCGCCGTCGCCCGCACCCTGAAAGCCTGGGCCCAGGCCGCCCGCATCGTACGGCGTGCCTCGACCGGGGCGGACGTCGTGCTGGTGAACGCTCTGATGGCGCTCCCCGTCGTACGCCTGGCCCGACCCAGACCACCGGTGGTCTGGCTGGCCCACGACGTGGTCGTACGCCCGGACCGGATGCGGCTCTACCGCTGGTGCCGCCCGTCGCTGACCGGGGTGATCGGGGTCTCCGAGGCAGTGGCCCGCAAACTGCGCGGCGGTCGGCCCTGGGTCGAGGTCGTCCACAACGGGGTCACCTGGCCCGTCCCTGCCGCGCCGAGTTCCTCTGGCACTGACACCGACGCCGACTCCTCGACCACGCCGGTCGTGGTGGGCCTGAACGGGTTGATGACGTCCTGGAAGGGGCACCACGTCCTGCTCGACGCCCTGCCCCACCTGGATTCACGCGTTCACATCGAGCTGATGGGTGGGCGGCTGGTCAAGGACGGCGAGTACGCCGACGGCGTACGCTCACGCGCCCAGACCGAGGGCTCGGGCCGAGTCAGGGTCCTGGGTCACGTGGCCGACCCGCTGCAGCAGATGCGCGGCTGGACGATCGCGGTCAGCGCCAGCACCGATCCCGAGGCCTGCCCGTTGTCGGTGCTCGAGGCAATGAGCCTTGGGCTGCCGGTCGTGGCCTCGGACCACGGGGGTTCGCCCGAGGTCCTGGCGGGGCACGGGCACCTGGTGCCACCGGGGGACCCGCTGGCTCTCGCTGCGGCGGTCAACCGGCTCGTCGATGATCCGGAGTTGCGGCGCCGGGATGGAGCCGCAGGTCGGGACCGAGTGCAGTCTCATCATCAGCAGGCTGCCCAGACGGGGGTTCTCCTCGATCTGCTCGACCGCACCGCTGCGTCCGCCCTGGAGGTGTCCCGGTGAAGGTCCTGTTCGTCAACGAGAACATCGGCGGTCACGCCAACGTGCACGCCCATCTGCGTCGTGCGCTGCAGGCTCACCCCGAGGTCGTCGCCGACTTCGTCGACGTCCCCACACCGGCGCGATTGCGTCGGATGGCGGGCTCCCGGCTGCCCGGCCTGGCTCACCTCGACCTCGACTTCCAGGCGTTACGGGCTCAGCTGGCGTTGAGCCGGTGGGTCGCCCGATCGATCCGGGAACGGGTCCGCCAGGCCGACGTGCTGCACGTCTACACCGGCAACGCGGCGTTGAGGATTCCTGAGCTCCTGTCGTCGATGCCGTCGGTGGTGGCCACCGACGCCACCAACGCGACCAACGGCTACCGACTGCCCGGCCGTGAACCGACGCGGCACACCCCCATGGCGATCCGCATGTCCCAACGGTTCGAACGACCGGTCTACGAGGCGGCCACCCTGGTGGTGGCCAACACCGAATGGATCGCGGGTTCGCTGCGTGAGGACTACGGCGTCGGTGATGAGAAACTCCGGACGATGCCCTACGGCATCCTGGCCCCGGACTTCGGACCCGGCCCCGCACCCGGCACGCACGCATCGTCGACGAAGCTGCCTCAGCTGGTGTTCGTGGGTCGACAACTCGAGCGCAAGGGCGCCCTGCGGCTTCACCGGCTTCACCAGAAGCACCTCGCCGACCTGTGCGAGTTGGTGATCGTCACCCCGGAGTCGGTGCCCCCGGGCCGCAACGTCCGTGCCGTACACGACGTGACCGTGGGCTCGGGGCGGCTGTGGGAGGTGCTGCGCGAGGGCGCTGTCTTCGTCTTCCCGAGCACGATCGACCAGGCTCCCAACGTCGTCATCGAAGCCATGGCGGCAGGGCTTCCGGTGGTCGGGTTGACGGTGGCCGCGATGCCGCAGATGGTGCCTCCCGAGGGTGGTCGGCTGCTCGCCCCCGAGGACGACGCCGGTCTACTGAGAGCGTTGCTCGATCTGATCGAGCAACCCGAGCTGCGGCAGCGGATGGGCGCCGCGGGTCGCCAACGGTTTCTCGAGACCTACGACGCCAGGGTGTCCACCCCTCAGCTCATCGAGGTCCTGCGCGAGGCCCGGGGGCTGCACGCCACCCGGAGCTCGGACCGGAGTGGGTCATGAGCAGGGCCGCCGCATTGGTGGGACCCGCTACGGCCGGATTGCGGGGGGTGACCGGACGCGCCGCTCGCGGCGCCGCCGTGGTCCTGGGCTATCACGACGTGGTGGCGACCGACGCGCAGGCAGAGGGTCTGACCGTCAGCGCCCCAGCGCTGCGGCGCCACCTCTCCCTGACCCGGCGCATGGGTTTCCGGTTCGTGTCTGTGGCCGAGCTCAGCCGCCGGGTGCTCGCTGGAGAGTCGGTGGACCGGCTCGCCGCGGTCGTCTTCGACGACGCCCTGGCCGGAGTGGCCCACCACGGGGTCGACGTACTGCGGGAGTTGGACGTGCCGGCCAGCCTGGCCGTGGTCAGCACGATGATGGGTCAACGACCGGTGTGGTGGCCCGGCTCAGGGCCCACGATGACTGCCCCGGAGCTCCTGGACACGGTGGAGGCAGGGCTCGACGTGATCGCCCACACCAGGACCCACGCATCGCTGCCCACGCTCCAGGACGGGCAGTTGGCTGCCGAACTGGCCGGGGCCAAGGTCGATCTCGAGAGCCTGCTGGGTCGCACCGTGGACCTGGTGGCCTACCCCTTCGGTCACCATGACGAGCGAGTGCGGGCCGAGGCCCGGGCCGCGGGCTACCTCGCGGGCTACACGTTTCTCAACGGCCGGATCCGCGGGAGCGAGGACCCGTTCAAGTTGCCCCGCTTCACCATGGGGGCGCATCACGGTCCCGCCCGGTTGATGTATCACCTGGCCCGCTCGGCCTCGTCGTGGCCGGACCACCAACACGACAAGGTCGTCGGAGAGGTCGCCGGCGGGGTCATCAGAGGCGAGATCACGTAGCCAGCCAGGCCCCTAACCCCGTGCCCAGAACCCCGGCGCCGCAGACGCCCGGATGCGATACTGGGGGCAATCGGCCAGGAAGGTCGCCACGAGCAGATGAGATCAAGGGGGTAGAGATCGACACCCCCCCACGCGTTCGCGCCCTCCTTCCGCGAACGATTGCTTTTTTCGCTGCTCTTGTGGTGGCGACTTTGGCCCTCAGTATCGCTACGGTCGTGCCCGCCGGGCAGGGGCCTCGGGCCCGCGACGTGAGTGCCGGGGTCCTGACGGCCGCCACCTGGGCTCCGGCCGTGGTCGCCGCGGAGTCGTCGGCGTCCCGACGGACGGGGTCGGGACGCTCCCGCATCGGCTTCTCCCCCGGATTCAGCATCATCGACCTCTCCCCGGCGGCCCTGCGACGTGACCTGCGTGGAATGCGGAAGGTCGGTGCTCGTCGGATCCGGATCGACCTGAGTTGGGCCCGGATCCAACCCCGGAGGGGGACCTACGACTGGACGGACACCGACCGGGTCTTCAAAGCCGCCCGCGCCGAGGGCCTGAAGGTTCTCGCTCTCCTCAGCTACGAGCCCGATTGGGCGCGACGGTATGACGCTGAGGGCGCCCGCCGCCCGGTGAACCCGAAGGCGTTCGCCCGGTTCGCCGGCCGGGCCGCCCGTCGCTATGCCCCCATGGTCGAGGCGTGGGAGATCTGGAACGAGCCGAACCTGAAACGCTTCTGGCCCTCCGGCCCGGACGCCAAGGCGTATGCCGCCCTGGTCGACAAGGTGGCTCCGGTCCTGCAGAAGCGCGACCCGAGCGCCACCGTGCTCGCCGGAGCCCTCTCGCCGGGTACCAACGCAGGCGACGGCTCGCAGGTCTCGCCGGTGACCTTCTTGGCCCGCTTCTACGCCGCGAGCAAACGCCGACGCGCGGTGGATGCGATCTCGGTGCACCCCTACTCCTACCCGGCCCTCCCGTCGGGTGGTCAGGAGTGGAACACCTTCCGCCGCCTGATCGAGATGCGCCAGGTCATGCGCGCTGCTGGTGCCGGACGGCAGCGGATCTGGCTCACCGAGTACGGCGCCCCCACCGGCAAACACTCCCGCGCCGTCACGGCCAAGGAACAGGGCCGGATGCTGGTGATGGGGCAACGCCTCGCCCGTTCGGTGAGCTACCTCGGCCCCATCTACTTCTACTCCTACCGGGACACGGCCAGGGCACCGTTCGATCTCGAGTCCAACTTTGGCATCGTTCGCAAGAACGGAACCCGCAAGCCGTCCTACTACTCACTTGCCCGCGCCCTGCGGACCACCAATCGAAAGAACTGAATCTTCGTGGATCTCCTGGAACAACTCGCCGGTGTCTGGCGCCGACGCTTCTACGTGCTCGGCATCGCTCTGATCGCCGCGGCCGCCGTGCTCTTCTGGCGCTCCTCGCTCCCGGACGAGTACTCCGCCACCACCACCATGCAGGTGCGAGTGCCCACCTCCGACGTCAGCGACCCCTCGACCCAGGTGGACTACTACGCGCGCACGGTGATCGCGTTGGCGACCAACCGCGGGGTCGTGACCACGGCTCTGGCCGCGGCCAACCGCACCGACGCCGTCGCGGACGCGATCGACAAGATCACCGCGGAAGCGGGCTCCGAGCCCGGCTTCGTCACCGTCACCGCCTCAGGCACCAGCCCCGAGACCGCCGCCGGTCTGGCCGACGAGGTCGCGGAGGCCCTGGGCGCGGTGATCGCCCAGAACCAAGCCGACGACCTCGAGACCGAGCGCGAGGCGCTGCGTCTGGCCCTGGCCGAAGTGGGCCAGGAACGCGTCAACCTGCCGGAGAGCGAAACGGTGCAACGGGCCGCACTCGTGCGCGAGAGCGAGGCGCTGCTGTCCTCGCTGCGGACCGCGTCGAGCAAGTCGGCCTGGCAACTGGTGACCGTGGAGACCGCGGATGAGCCATCGAGCCCGATCGCCCCTCAACCCCTGCGCGACGCTTTGTTGGCCTTCCTGCTGGCGGCCATCGTGATGGCCGAGATCGTGGTCATCCGTCGCTCCTGGCGTGGTGAGTTGTCGTTGCGTGATCCGGCCCGCGACGCGGGTGAGGTCACCGGCCTGCCCTCGGTGGCCATTGGACCCACTGACGGCCCGGCCTCGCTGGCCGCACTGCTCCCACAGGTCGGGGGAGCCTCGACAGTTCTGGTGATTCAGCAGGGAGCCAGACCCAGCGCCCACGCGGCGAGCCTGCTGGCCGAGTTGCTCGCGGGGTACGACGACCGCGTGCTACTCGTCGACGCCGGAGCCCGCAACCCCGCCGTACACCAAGAGTTCGGCACCCCTGCCTCGCCGGGGCTCTCGGACGCGCCCGCCGCCGCGGACCTGCCTGCCGACCCGTTGGAGTTGCGGGCGTCCTTGTCGACCCGCTCTCCCGTGGACCGGCTCGACATCCTGGCTGCCGGCAGTAGCGAGGGCCCGGTCGACGCCGAGCAACTCGACCGCATCGCCACCTCGGGGGCCTACGGACGCGTGATCATTGCCGCGTCGGTCTCGCGGATCGATCAACTCATCCCGGTGCTGATCCGCCTCCAGGGGCCGGTGGTGCTCGACGTCGAACCCGGCTCGATGACCCGCAAGCACCTGCGCAAGCAGATGTCGGCCCTGACCGGTCTGGGCGTGGAGGTCGTCGCGATCACCGTGCAGTCCGGTGCCGCAGCGGTCGCCGTACGCCGCGAGCAACGTCAGCTTCGTCACACCTACCGCGGGCCACGAACCACCGCCGACTCCCGTGCCTGAGGCCGGCGCAGTGCGCGCGGTCGTCGTCCACGAGCGCTTCACCGAACTCGGCGGATCCGAACGTGTCGTCGAGCAACTCGTCAAGACCTTCCCCGGGGCCTCGGTGTTCGCCCCCGTGGCGGGGGAGTCCGGGCTTCCGGAGGGCCTGGAGGAAACGCCGGTCAGGACCAGCCCGCTCCAGCGCCTGTACCGCGGGGACGGCCGCTACGCACACCTGCTGCCGCTGTTGCCCCTGGCGATGTCCCGAACCGATCTGGGGCGACCCGACGTCGTGATCACCTCCCACCACGCGTTCTCCCAACGGGTACGACCCGCGCCAGGAGTGGCGATGGTCAGCTACGTCCACTCCCCAGCGCGTTGGATGTGGGAGAAGGAGATGCGCTCGGGCGAGGTCGGCGGCGCCGCCGGGGAACGACTCCTGGGCGCCTTCGCAGCCTCACAGCGTGGGTTCGACCGACGTGCGGCGGCCCGACCGGACCGCATCGTGGCCAACTCCTCCACTGTGGCCGACCGGATCGCCCAGTGGTGGGGCAGGGAGAGCACTGTGGTGCACCCGCCGGTGCGCACCGACCTGTTCACCCCGGACCCGACCGCCGAGCGCGGCGACTTCTTCCTGCTGTGCGGCCGACTGGTGCCCTACAAGCGGCCAGAGGTGGCTGTCGAGGCCGCCCGACGGGCGGGGGTCCGGCTGGTCGTGGTCGGCGATGGTCGTTCGCGGGAGGCCTGTGAGGCAGTGGCCGGTCCCGAGACCGAGTTCGTCGGCCGCGTGGATGACGCAGCGATGTTGGACCTGATGCGTCGGGCTCGCGCCCTGGTGTTCCCGGGCGAGGAGGACTTCGGGATCATCCCGGTGGAGGCCATGGCTTGCGGGACCCCCGTGGTGGCTCTGGCTGTCGGTGGTGCCCTGGACACGGTGATCGAAGGCCTCAGCGGGGTGCTCGTCCACCCCGACCGACCCGATCGTTCCGGGCACGCGGCCGCGTTCGCGGAGGCGCTGACGTCCTTCGACGACGCCGCCTTCGAACCCGAGAAGGTCCGCGCGCACGCGGAGACCTTCGCCCAGGAGCGCTTCCGCGAGCAGATGTACGACGTCGTCACCTCGGTCCTCTGAGCCTCGCCGGACTGTTTGTGTCCGGATGGTTCCCCGGGTGTGGATCTGCCGTCACCGACGGTTCGCGAGGATGGAGGGGCGCAAGGCGGGGGCTGCGCGTCTGGGTGTCCCCGTGGCCGAGGAGGAACCTTGCGGGGCATGGACGCCGGAGTAATCGCGAGCGGGTCAGCGGCCGCGTCGCCGCTTGCAGCGCCGACCTACTCGGAGATCACCGACGCCCTCGAGGCTCGTGGCCTGATCGAGGAGTGGGAGGAACTGGCCGAATCGTCCGGGGCCGGGCCCTTCGCCCGCCCCGACTATGCCCTGGGCTGGTGGCGGCATCTCGGCAAGGGGCGTCTCCTCCTGGCGGTCGTACGCCGTGGCGAAGAACTCGTTGCACTCGCCCCGCTGCACGAGCGTCGGGTGGGGCCCGTCTGGGTGACCCGGTGGCTGGGTCACGGTCTCGGGACCATTGCAGAGATCCTGATTCGGCCCGGCCACGAGGATGTTGCCATCACCCTGTGGTCCGGGTTGATGTGCCGCTCCCGGGTGCTCGAACTTGTGGAGACGAACGCCGAGGGCCCTGGGCTGTCGGCGCTGCGGGCCCGTGGATCGCTCCCGGACAAGCTCTACCGGGAGTCGGTTCGGGACCTCTGTCCCACGACTCCGGTGAGCGGGGACGGCCTCGATGTGCTGCGTCGGACAGGGAGCACCAGCCGCAGGTTGCGCCGTACCCTCTCCGTCGCCGACCGGCGGTTGCTGGCGGAGGGCTCGGAGTTCACGACCGTCGTCGCCGATGATCCCGAGAGCTTCGAACGACTACTGCCCGACATGCGAAGGGTCTTCGACGTCGCCGAGGCGGACTTCCCTCGACAACACTTTCTGGAGGATCCCTACGAAGACTTCACGGTCGAGCTCATGAGGCGCACCTCCGCCAAGGGTGAGTCGGCGGTGATCATCGGCTACATCGACGAGGTGCCGGTGAGTTTCAACGTCGCCTTCCTCACCGGTTCGACGGTGTCGCTGTGGCTCTCGCGCTTCGACCCCGAAGTGGCGTCGCTCAGCCCGGGACACCTGCTGACCCGTGCGGTCTTCGCGTGGAGCGCCGAGAACGGCTGGGACCTGGTCGATCAGCTCCTGGGTGACTCGAAGGCCAAGATGCAGTGGGCGACAGGGACCTACGAAACCCGTGAGATCACCTGCGGTTCTCCAGCGGCACTGCGGATCGCCGCGACGGCTGTGCGCGCCGCTGAGTTGGCGGGTGCTGGCAAGGCACGACTACGCGGGGGCAAGGTCAGGCCTGACCCTGCCTGAGTCCTGCGGCCAGGGTCGCTTCGATCCGCTCTCTCATGGCGTCGGACACCTCCCGGTGGTGATCCAGGCTCTCGATCAGGAACCGTTGGTCGATGTCAGCGGCGCCTCGGCGGGCTGAGGTCCAGTCGACGATGCCCGTGATCTCGGCGCCGGAGACCAGCAGATTGCCCAACCAGAGATCACCGTGCACCAGCACCGTGCCATCCGCCTCGCGGGTCGACCGCTGCAGGGTTCCGAGCGCTCGCGCGGCGCGACCGATCCAGTGCAGCACCTCCGCGTCGCTCAGCGACGCGGCGACCAGGGGAGTGCCGGTCAGGTAGGTCACCGCGACCCTGGTCTCCTGGGACGTGCCGACGATGCGAGGCGCGAGCGAGAACCCGGCCTTCTCGGCCGCGGTGAGAGCGGAGACCTCGGCCGCCGTCTCCGGCGTACGCCGCAGGTAGCAGCGTTCCAGCACGCTCGGGGGGTCACCCCGGATCAGCTTCACCTCCTCGCTGTCTCGGTTGGCGACCTTGCCGATGATCCGGTCGGGGTCGGGTCCGCCGACGCCTCGGTCGGCGATGATCAACCACGCGGGTGCGAGCCTGTCGATCAGAGTGGAGGGCATCCGCGGCAACGCGCCGACTAGCCGTCCGCGGAGGCCTCCGACGTGGCTCAGGGTGGCGGTAGCCACGGCCCGGACCGATGAGCGGGACATCAGGTCGAAGGCGGTGGCCGGGCTGTTCGAGGACCTGAGGAGGACGAATCGCTGGCGCACCTGCAGGTCGGCCCCACTCAGCGACCGCAGTGCTGGGCGGAGCCCGACCCCGGCTTCGGGGGCGGAGATGTCCGAGCCGTTCCGTCGTCGATCTGCGGCCCGCAGAGGGCTCGTCCGGTTGTCCAGGCAAAGGACCATGCGTCCCTCGGGGGCCAGAATCTCCCGCATCTGTCGCAGCGAATCGCTAGGGGGAATCCCCACCCCGTCCAGACAGATCAGGTCGAAGGATCGACCGACCTCTCGACGCCAGGTCTTCGGCGTAGCCGTGGTGACCTGTCCACGGGTGGCGAGCAGCGAGGCCTCGGCGCGCCGGTTTCCGGAGTCAATCAGCAGCACCCGTGCACCGGCCCGGACATCGATCAGGTCCACCCAGGTGAACGGCCCGAGCTCTGCGTCCTGTTGGTCCGATCCATCCACCTGATCTACCTCATCCGCTGTTCCCACCCCGCGATCCTAGGTGCTTGCTCGTCATCCCCACGAAGTTCGCCAAATGGGACCTCGAAGTTCGCCAGATGGGGCCGCGAGATACCACCCGGAAGCAGTCATGAGGATCTCGAAGGGCCATTTGGCGAACTTCGTGGAGGGTTGTGGCTGGACCGTGGGCGAGGTGTTCCCGCCTTGTCGCCGATCGTTCGACACAATGGGCATAGTCCAGTTCGGGAACGGCCATCCGGCTCCACCTCTGGTCCATGGGAGAACAACATGCACTTGCGCGATGATGCGAACAGCCCTGCTCCGACCGTCGCAACGCCAGCCGCGGCGACGACCGGTGGCACCGCTCTGACCTACACGGAGATTCGCGACGTAGCTGCGGCGCCGGGCCTGGTCCGGGAGTGGGAAGCCCTCGCTGAGGCGTGCGCGGCGACGACCTTCGCGCGGCCCGACTACGCGCTGTCCTGGTGGAACAACCTGGGCAAGGGGCGCCTGCTGATTGCGGTGGTACGCCGCGGCGACGACCTGGTCGCTCTCGCCCCGTTGCACGAGCGCAGGGTCGGACCCGTGTGGGCCGCCCGCTGGCTCGGTCACGGGATCGGCACGATCGCCCAGATCCTCGTGGCCCCCGGTCACGAAGAGGCCGCAACACTGCTGTGGCAGGGCCTGGCCAAGCGGCGTCGCGTCCTGGAGTTGGTCGAAACCCGCGCCGGCGGGCCGGGTCTCGATGCGTTGACCGAGGTCGGCGGACAACCCGGACGGACCCTCACCACCACGGTGCACGACTGCTGCCCCACCACGGAGGTCTCCGGAGACGGACTGGACGTGATCCGCCGTGAGGGCAACAAGAACCTGCGGCGAGCTCTGACCGTGGCGGACAAGCGCACTGCGGCCGACGGCCACACGTTCTCCTTCACAGTGGCTCAGGACGCGGCCGCTCTGGAGGCAGCGCTCCCCGACGTACGCCGGATCTTCGACGCCGCCGAGGAGGCCAACCCGCGTCTGCATTTCCTGCAGCCGCCCTACGAGGGCTTCACCCTGGACTTCCTCCGGGGCAGCGTCCCGCGTGGTGAGGCCGCGGTCTTCGTCGGCTACCTCGACGAGCGCCCGGTGTGCTTCAACATCACCTTGCTTAGTCCGACCACGCTGTCGATCCTGATCCCGCGCTTCGACCCCGAGGTCTCGCGATTCAATCCCGGCCACCTCCTGACCCGGGCCATCTTCGGGTGGACGGCCGAGCAGGGGCGGACCTGTGTCGACCAACTGCTGGGGATGTCGCAGTACAAACGTCAGTGGGCCACCGACTCCTACGACACCCTGGAGATCGTGTCCGGCACCCCCGCGGCCATCGCCGTCACGCGGCAAGCGGTGCAGGCGGCGGACCGCGTTCACCGCGTGGTCGATCGGATCAGAAGCCGATCCTGATCGGTTCCTTCAGGCCGATTACGCCTGGGCAAGACCTTGGTCGCGGGCGTTGATGAGCTGGATCAGGACTGCCGCCGTCACCGACTGATGGTCCCTGAGACTCTCGACGAGGAACGTCGCGTCGATGGTGGGCGCTCCTCGACGGGCGAAGGGCCAATCGATGATGGCGGTGATCCGATCGCCCGAGACGAGCAGGTTCCCCAGCCAGAGGTCGCCGTGCACGAGCACCGTCCCGTCCGGATGTCGGGTCAGGCGTTGCATCCGCTCCAGGGCCACGGCCGTGCGTCCGACCCAGGTGACCAGTTCGTCCGGCGACAGTCGGTCGACCTCCAACGGGTCACCCTCGACCCAGCTCACGCCGAACCGATGGACGCTCGGAGTTCCGACGAGGCGGGGGACGAGATCGAAACCGACCTCGGCCAATTCGCCCAGCGCGGCGGCCGCGGCCTCCGGTTTGCCGGTCACGAAGCACCGTTCCAGCACCGCCGGTGGCTCCCCACGAATCAGCTTGACCTCATCGCTGTCCCGATTGGAGACCTTGCCGACCACTCGCAAAGGATCGGGGGCGGCCGCGCCGTTGCGAGCGACGATGAGCCATCCCGGTGAGAGACGAGCCACGGTGGCGGGTCGCAGGGTGGGGAGCCGGCGCAGTAACGCTCCTCGGCGCCCACCGACGTGATTGAGCGAAGCCTTCACGACCGCGCCCACACTCGAAGGGGCCCGCAGGTCGAACGCGGTGACCGGTGCGGCGGAGGAGCGCAGGAGCCCGAAGGCCTGTTCGACCTCGAACCCGGCTGCCTCGATCTCCCGACACCAACGACGTTGACTCCAGCGGCCGGCACTGGCCGAGGCGGTCCGCGAACGGTCCAATGCGCGCAGCGGGCTGAGGAAGTTGTCGAGGGTCAGCACGAGTCGGCCGCCGGGACGGAGCCGCTGCTCCAGCGCACGAAGCTCCTGGCCCTTGATGCGGACTTGATCGATGCAGATGACGTCGTAGACGACCCCCGGTTCCGAATCGGGCAGTGCAGCAGGACTGTTGGTGTGCACATGATCGGTCCGACTCCGCAGGCTGGGGAGCGCACGGTGCTGGCCGTTGTCGATGAGCAGAACGTGGTGGTCCGGGTCGACGTCGATCAGGTCGGCCCAGGTGACCTGGGCCATGAAATCATCCGGATCGTGGATGGCGTCGGGGCGCTCGTATCCCGTTCCCGCGCCGCTGACCACGTGCCAAGTCTAGAGTCTTGCGACGTCCGTCGTGACCGTTTTGAGCAGACCACGCCACCGGGAGCGAGGGGTCACGCGGGTGGATTAGACGGGTTGATCAGGCGGGCGGATCAGGCGACCTGTCGTTTCCGGCACCGCGGACACCGGGCCGTCTGCCCTGACCAGCCGCCCCGGATCAACACCTCACCCACGCGCGCCGCCGTTCCGCAGGGGTCGTCGAAGACGTCGTGGAAGCCGATCGGAGGCAGGTGTCTGCTCTCGGTGGTCGCGAGAGCTGCCATCGCAGCGGGTAGGGAGCGTCCGTCGAGCGAGATGGTCAGTCCGTACTCCGCGTGCTCGATGACGCTCTGACCACTGAACACCCGCGGTGGACCGAACGCCGGGGGAGCGCCGTCGGGCAGCCCGTGGGGTCGCTGCACCAGGTGTCGGTAGCCGTCCTCGAGTACGACGCACGTTCCGTGGGCGAGATCTGCGAGGACCGCGCTGATCCATCCTCGATCGGACAGTTGCGTTCGAGCCTCGGCGCAGACCAGCAGTCGAGCGGCGGTGGTGCGACGGCCGCCGCAGGCTTCGAGGAGAGCGGTCAGGACGGTCGCCCGGTCGGGAGTATCGGTCGCGAGGTCGAGGGTGGCTTCGGCGCAACTCGTTCGGGGCGGGCCAGCGCTCCACACGACGCGCCGGTCGAAGCCTCGAGATCGGATGATGCGCAGACCCGGCTGTCCCATCAGGTGACGTCGCGAGTCGACGAGTACCTCGATCGAGGACTCGTCCTGGTCGCGCCGACCGGGGCCCTCCGCGGCCCGAAGGGCCGAGGAATGCGTCAGCGCGGCCGGCCAGGCGTACAGCACGGCCGCCCAGGCTCGTTGGTGCCAGGTCGGAGGACCCGTGCGGCGCAGGTAGACCCCCCGCAGCAGCGGGCTGAGCTCCTCGCGGCGTACGGCGCGGGCCAGGTCGTCGGTGGTCATGCCGGCCTCGAAGAGTTGGCGCCGGGCGACGACGCCCGCCTGGGCACTGAGCAGTTCGGCGATCTGGTCCATCAGGTCAGCATCGCCAAAGAGGGATGGGATGGGAACCGTGTTCGTGGCTGCCTGTGGAAAACCAACGTGGTGGGTCCGATGCGTCTGCCGCATCGAACCCACCACGTGACGGTGAACCAGGTGACCTACAGGTCGAAGAGCGATCCGCCGTCGAGATCGACGTCCGTCTTCGGGGTGTGGGCCTCGCCGGAGCTGGTCGGCTTCGGCTTCTCCTCGGCGGCGGGCTCAGGGGCCGACTCGACCTCAGGTGCCTCCTCGGGTGCTGCTTCGGTGGCCGCGGCGGAAGCGTCGTCCGCCGGGCTCTCCTCGGGAGCGGCCGGCTCGCCGGCTTCCTCAGTCGGCTCGGCGGTGCCCTCGGCCTCGAGGATCTCTGCCTCGGCCACTGCGGCCTGCGGCATCGAGTCGTCCTCGACGGGAGCCGCCGACTCCACAGAGTCCGCAGACTCCGTGGAGTCCGCTGCCTCTACCGATTCCGTCGATTCCGCCGGAGCAGGCTTGGCGGCAGGCGCAGCCGCCTCGGGGGCGGCGATGTCGAAGAGCGAACCACCGTCGGGGATCTCCGCCGATGGAGCAGCAGTGGCAGCAGCCGGAGCAGACTCCTTCTTCGGCTCGGGGGCCTCAGCGGCGGGCTCTTCAGCGGCAGGCTCTGCAACGGCAACCTCGGGCTCCGTGGAGGGAGCCTCGGGCTCCGCGGCCTTGGCTGCCGGAGCAGCCGCGGGCTCCTCGGCGACGACGTCGAACAACGATCCGCCAGCGCCCAGATCCACTTCGGCCGGTGCGGCGGTCGAGTCTTCGGCCGCAGCCGGCTTCGACTCGGCAGCGGGAGCCTCGGTCGCGGGAGCCGCAGCCGGCTCCGACTTCGCGGCCGGGGCGGCTTCGGGCTCGTCACCGCCCACGTCGAACAGCGACCCGCCAGCGCCCAGGTCGGTGGAGTCGTCGGGGGCATCCGAGGCCTCGGGGGCCGCAACGGGCTCCGATTCCGGCTCGGCCTTCGCCGCCGGGGCGGCTTCGGGCTCGTCGCCACCGACGTCGAACAGGGACCCACCGGAGGACGCTGGCTTCGCGGCCTGGGCCTCCTGCGCCACCGACTTCTCGGGTGCAGCGGTTTCGGTGTCGGCTCCGGAGGGCTCCTCGGCCGGGGTGTCGAAGAGCGAGGACCCGCCGGAGGCCTTGGCGGCCGGACCGGCGTCCGCGGTCTCGGTCACGGTGTCCTCGGTGATGGTCACGTCGCCCGCCTCGGGCTCGGCCTTCACCGCCGCACCGTTGGACGCGGCCCGCGCGGCGGGCTCGCCCCCGCCGGGCAGGATCTTCGTGGCGGACACGCCCTTGACCGAGGCCAACAGCATCTGCGCGACGTCGAGGACCTCGACCTCTTCGCGGGCTGAACCCTTGTCCTGGGCGGAGGTCAGACCGTCCGAGAGCATGACCCGGCAGAAGGGGCAGCCCACGGCAATCTGGTCGGCGCCGGTCTCGATGGCCTCGTTGGAGCGGTTCTCGTTGATCCGCGAACCGATCGTCTCTTCCATCCACATCCGGGCGCCACCGGCACCACAGCAGAAGGACCGCTCGGAGTTGCGGGGCATCTCGACGTACGACGCACCAGGCAGGATCTCGAGCAGCTCACGCGGCGGGGAGTAGACGCCGTTGTGGCGGCCGACGTAGCAGGGGTCGTGGTAGGTGATCGAGCGCTTGTGGGCGCCCTCGCCGTCCTTGACCGGGGTCAGCTTGCCCTCGCGCACGAGGCGGTTGAGCAGCTGGGTGTGGTGCACGACCTCGAGCTCGACGCCGAACTCGGAGTACTCGTTCTTCAAGGTGTTGAAGCAGTGGGCGCAGGTCGAGACGACCTTCTTGACCTTGTACTGCTTGAAGGTCTCGACGTTCTCCATGGCCAGGCCCTGGAAGATGAACTCGTTGCCGGCCCGTCGGGCCTGGTCGCCGGTGCAGGTCTCTCCGTTGCCGAGGACCCCGAAGGAGACGTCGGCGATGTTGAGCAGCTCGGCCACCGCGCGGGTGGTCTTCTTGGCGCGGTCCTCGTAGGCACCGGCACAGCCGACCCAGAAGAGCCACTCGACCTCGTCGAGGGACTCGATCGTCTCGCCGACGACCTTGACCTCGAAGTCGAGGTCCTTGGCCCAGTCCATCCGACCGGTGGGCGACATGTTCCAGGGGTTGCCCTTGCCCTCCATGCCCTTGAAGAGCTGGTTGAGCTCGGCGGGGAAGTTGTTCTCCACCAGCACCTGGTAGCGGCGCATGTCGATGATGTGATCGACGTGTTCGATGTCGACCGGGCACTGCTCGACACAGGCGCCACAGGTCACACAGGACCAGAGCACGTCAGGGTCGATGACGCCGCTGCCGTCCTCGGGCATGTAGAAGTAGTCGAGCGGGGTCTTGGCGACCAGGGGCCGCTCGACCTCCTTGGTCAGCGTCTCCCCACCAGCGGCGAGTACCTTCTCGCGGTCCGCCTCGTCGGCCAGGCTGTACGGCGCCCGGGCCAGGGTCGAGTCACGCAGCGCCATGATGAGCAGCTTGGGCGACAGGGGCTTCTCGGTGTTCCAGGCCGGGCACTGGTCCTGGCAACGGCCGCACTCGGTGCAGGTGTTGAAGTCGAGGATGCCCTTCCAGGAGAAGTCCTCGACCTGCCCCACGCCCAGCGTGGAGTCCTCGTCGAGGTCGTCGATGTCCTCCAGGGAGACCGGCTTGCCGTCGATCATCAGGGGCTTGACGGCGCCGAGGGCCTTGGGCTCGCGACCGAACAGCACGTTGAGCGGAGCGAGGAAGATGTGCAGGTGCTTGGAGTTCAGCACGAAGATCAAGAACACCAGCATGACGCCGATGTGGAGCAGCAGGCCGATGCCCTCGATGACCTCGAGGGTCGTTTCGCCGAAGCCGTCGAGCAGCTTGCCCAGGCCGATGGAGACGAAGGCGCCGTTCTCATAGGGGAAACGTCCCAGCGCCGAGGAGGCGCCGCGGAAGAGGAACAACGTCCAGATGACGTTGAAGATCATGAACAGGGTGATCCAGGCGCCTGAGAGGTGCGAGCCGGAGAACCGCGAGTCACGACCGAGCTTGGAGGGCGCGTTCTTGAGCCGGATCTGGGCGAAGGCCCAGATGCCGAGCAGGCACATGACGGCGATGAAGTCCTGGACGAAGCCGACCACTGCCCACTGCCCGATGATCGGAATCGACCAGTCGGTGAAGCCCTCAGGGAGCGTCTCGCCGATGTGGAAGATGCGCTCGATCAGCGAACCGTAGGCCTCGGCGTACACGCTGCCGAGGATGATGAAGGCCCAGAACACGAAGAAGTGCGCGACCCCGGGGATCGACCACTGCAGCAGTTTCTTCTGGCCGAAGACCTCGACGACCTGCCGCTTCAGGGCGGTGCCCATCTTGGAGGTGACGCCCTCGATCCGGTCTGGGGCGGGCTGACCACTCGAGATCAGCTTGTACAAGAAGAACACCCGACGCGCCGCCAATGGCAACGCGATTGCGTTGATCAGCAGACCCAGGATTACCACTGCTAACACAGTCACTCCCAACCTTGCGGCGCGAGCGCCGTGTTCTTGATGTCGGCGCAGAGCCTACGGGCAAAACTGCCTCTGGTGGCCGGACATTCGTCGGCTGGAGGATATCAAGGCCCGCGCCGTCCTTACCTACGGGTAACTTCCTAGTCGACCGGACCCCGACCAGATCTCGACGGGGTCCGGTTCCGGTCAGCTCGAGCGAACCGCCGTGACGCGACCGCGCTGGTTGAAGTCGACCTTCACGAAGACCCGCTTCTTGCCCTGGCGGGTGCAGTAGCCGAACTCCTGACCCAGTCGAGTCAGCGGTTGGCCGACCTTCCGCATCACCTTCAGCGTGCTCATGCCGGGACGGATGAGCTTGCGGAACTTGGCGGTGGTCTTGCGGCGTCCCGGGTTGCGGCACGAGTCGGGTTTGATGCCCTCGGCGCGTTCCCACATCTGGAGGTACGCCTCGGGGCCTCGGGTCATGTCCGCGAAGATGGCCTTGCCGGCCGCACTGTTCGACCCGCCGGCGACCTTGGTGAGGTCCTGCACCCAGTCGGGATAGAGGCCGTACTGCGCCACGCCGTCGCGGTTGATGTCCCACACCCGCTTGCCGGCCCGTTGCCGCTTGATCTTCACTCCGTTGATGCCCTTGAAGGGGTAGGTCACCTTGTTAGAGATGTTCGCGCCGCGTGGGTCGCCCTGAGCGCCGAGGCCGTTGATGTCGGCGCCGAATCCGAAGCCGAAGTAGTACCGCTTGTCCGCCCACCCCAGGTGACGGCGCCACTTCTCCACGAAGCCGGTGGAGTCGCCGGCGTACGGCGTGATGAAGCCGCCCGCTTTCAGGATCCGAGGGTAGGTGTCGGGCGTCGACCAGGAGTGGCTGGAGATGATGCCGTGGTAGCCGCGCCGTTCGATGAGTCCGACCGCGGCCTGACGGGCCTTGACGGACAGGTGGTCGGGGTCGAAGACCATCTTCCGCTTGATGAGCCCGTCGATCGTGGCCGCTCCGAGCCCGGTGAGTCCGCGGGCGTTGCAGTGCAGCGGCGGCGGATAGATCGGCAGGGCGGGGAGCACGGGGCCGAAGAGTTGGCCGATGGCCCCGAAGATCGCGTCCTGTTCGGCGGCTCCGCTGTCCGGGAAGGCCACCTGGGTGCGGTCGGAGGATTCGCCGTCGGTGGGGTTGCAGGTCTTCATGTCCCAGAAGGTGCCGGTCTCCAGGAAGTTGGCGCCGTTGACCGCGATGCCGGTGCTGCCGGTGTCGCCCGCGACTCCGCCGAGGGCGTTGTCGAACTTGTTGACCAACTCCATCTGGCGGACCCCGAGTTTGTGCATCTCGGTGAGTTGTCGGTCGACGTCGGCGGCGGTGCACGCAGGGACGTCGGTGGTGGCGACCTGCTTGAACGTGCACCCGAAGGGCACGCTGGTCTCGATGCCCATGATCACCGCCATCTTGCCGGAGTTGATCACCTTCCGGGCCTGCCACGGGTTCTTCACGATCCGGTAGAAGCCCTTGCCGGGGCCCCCGAACTGCGCGTCGATGTAGTCCTGGAACTGGTACATCCGTTTGGCCTGGAGCCGGATCGAATCCATGTCGTCGCAGGAGTTCTTCTTCAACGGGTAGATCTGGCAGAGCTGGTTGTTCTCCACCAAAAGGTTGACGAAGAGCCGTTCGCCGCCGCGCCAGGCCCGCTCCATCCACTTGTAGTAGGTGCCCTCGTGGGTCAGGGAGTGCGGAGCCGGCCAGTCCTTGAAGGTCGGCCACCCGACCGGGTCGTGTGAGGGCTCGCCGGAGAGGACCGACTCCAGGGCGGCGCCCTTGCCCCCGGTGGCGCTGTGGTCGGGACAGTCGACCAGGGCGAACTGGACGCCGTAGCGGTCCCACGGCTTGCCGCAGTGCGCGCGACCGCCGAGGAACTCATAAGCCATCCCGTGGGTGTGGGTGTCGGTGAAGCCGCGCACCTCCTGGAAGGAGGTGATGCCGGCGTGCGGGTCGCCCTCGATGTTGACCCCGGCCTCGGGGAAGGCCCGACAGGGCTTGACCCGTTCGAGGACGAACTTCGTGGGTCGTTGCGACAAGGTCACGTCCTGGCCGTTGGAGGTCTCGGCCAGGAACAGGCCGTTCACCAGCGCGAAGGTGAAGGTCCGCTTGCCGGCCTTGCGCACGATCCAATCGGTGGCGGGGGAGGGTTCCTTGGCCAGCGACACGTCGTCGGCCCCGGACATGAAGCTCTTGTGCTTGGCGTAGAGCAGGTAGCTGCCCAGATCGGTGGCCTTGAAGGTGTAGCGCGTCGCCTTCCCGCGGACCACCCGCTGCAGCGAGAGTTCGCGGCGGTCCCGCTTGAGGTAGGCCCCCGACGGGGAGCGCAGGGTGTAGCAGCCGTTGGCCATCGCGTACCGATTCTCCGGGTGGAAGGCCCGCGGTGTGGTCAGGGGTGCGGTGGTGAGTTGGGGTTCCTTGCGGCGACGTTCGCGGGCGACGTACGCCGCGCTCTTGCTTCGCTGGGCGGCGGTGGTGGGGTCGACGGTCTCGGCCGAGTCGGCTCCGCGGGCCAGGGCGTTCTTGGTGGCCGGATCGCCGTGGTCGTGCTCGCCGACGCCGACCGGGTCGGTGTGGGGAAGGCCGAGGTCGGCCTTCTCCTTCTCGTTGGCCGCCGTCAGCGAGGTGGCCCGCCCGGCCGCGACCTCGGGCTCGGGCAGGCTGAGGGTGACCGCGACGACACCCAGGGCAGCGCACCCGGCGATGAACCCACGGCGTAGACGTCGACGTCGCGCCGTCGTGGAATGGTCGTTCTGCAGCAGCCCCATGTGCCTTGCTTCCTGTTGACCTGATGTCCCGCGCGCGGTCCGTGTGAGGTGGAACACGTCGTCGGTGAAGTCATGGTAAGGCGAGTCGCCGACACCGGCCAGGACTTTCCAGATCGGGCGGGATCAGACCGCGAGGGTCGGGTTCTGCCCCGGGCCTCACCCGCCGCTGATCCGGCGGGTGAGGTCGTCGGCCGCCCCGGAGACCGCCTCCACGATGGCGGCGATCTTCGCGTCCGAGCCCTCCCCGTCGACGGGGTGCTCGAAGGTGACCGCGATCCCGGCCACCGGGTGCCCGTTGTGGTCCAGCACCGGTGAGGCGACGCTGGCCAGCCCGGTGGTGATTTCGCCGTTCTCCGCGGCGTGACCGCGTCGGCGTACCTCGCTGAGCAGCGAGCGCAACTGAGAGGGCTTGGTCGGGCCGACCCCGGTACGGTCCACGAAGTCCTCGCTGGACGGGTACAGCGCACGGACCTGGTTGGCCGGAAGGTGCGCCAGGATCGCCCGTCCGCTAGCGGTGAGGTGAGCGGGGAGCCGGACACCGACGTCGGTGACCAACGGCGCGCGCCCGGGCGCTCGCTCCTCCACGACGTACAGAACGTCGCGTCCGTGCAGGATGGCCAGGTGTGCGGTGTGACCCACTTCGTCGACCAGGTTGGCCAGGCGTCGACGAGCGATCCGGGCCAGCGGAGCCTGACGGGAGTATCCGCTGCCGACCTCGAAGGTGGCGACGCCCAGGCCGTAGCGGCGTTCCTCGGGCAGATGAACGACGAAGCCCTCGTCGATCATGGTGTTGACCAGGTGGTAGGCCGTGCTGCGCGGGAGGCCCACCTCCGAGATGATCCGCTCCAGCGGCACCGGGTCGGGCTGGCTGGCCAGGAAGCGGAGCACGCGCAGAGCCCGGGTTGCGGCGGGAACCTGACTCTTGGTTGACCTGTTCACTTGATTCAGCCCTTCATGATCCGTCGTGGGGCCATCCTCAGATGGATGGTGGGGCCGTCCCCGAGGACGGTGGTGCGGCGCAGCGGCCGGGTCGCGCCTTCAGTCGTCGTCGAGTCCGGGTGAGGGGGTGTCGACGAGCGTCCGGGCGGGCCGGATCCAGGGCGCTCGGGCGTGCGGCGGGAGGTGGGGGGTCATCGGGGGCTCCCAGGTGGCGGCTCTCGAGGAGCCGCACCTGCTGGTGGGTGGGGGGATGGATGGAGGGTACGGCGAAGGCGCCGGCCGGGGGGAGGATTGCGCCAGGGTGTTTCGTACCCGAGACGTCCGAATATATGCGCAGGACCACAGGATCTCCACAATGTCTGGGATGCCAGACAGCGACAGTGCGGTGGGCGTAGCGCGAGGCGTCCCCCCGGGGCTTCCATAGAGACATGACCACTTCCTTACCCGCCGCCCAACCGGGCAGCGCCTCGGGCCACATCTCGATCGAGGTCGGCCGCGGGCCGCTCAGCGGCGCCGACGTGTACGCCGTGGCGCGGCTCGGAGCAGGCGTGAACCTCGCGGACAGCACCATCGACGCCATGGCTCGCGCCCGCGACCTGGTCGACGACCTCGCATCCTCCCCGGTCCCGACCTACGGCGTATCGACGGGCTTCGGGGCCCTGGCGACGCGGCACATCCCCGCTGAACGACGCGCCGAACTGCAGCGCGCCCTGATCCGATCCCACGCCGCGGGATCCGGCCCCGAGGTCGAACGCGAGGTGGTGCGTTCGCTGATGCTCCTGCGGTTGTCGACGCTGGCGACCGCACACACCGGGGTCCGACCCGCCACCGCGATCCTGTTGGCCGGCCTGCTGACCGCCGGGATCACCCCGGTGGTCCACGAGTACGGCTCGCTCGGGTGCTCGGGGGACCTCGCGCCGCTGGCCCACTGCGCCCTGGCGCTGATCGGAGAGGGAATGGTGCGTGACGCGTCCGGGACCCTGATGCCGGCCGTCGAGGCGCTCGGCGCAGCCGGCCTCGAACCGGTCACCCTCGGGCCGAAGGAGGGGTTGGCGCTGATCAACGGGACCGACGGGATGCTGGGGATGCTCCTGCTGGCCATCGAAGATCTCCGGCGCCTGCTGCAGACCGCAGACGTCGCGGCCGCGATGTCGGTGGAGGCGCTGCTGGCCACCGACCGCGTCTTCGCCGCCGACCTGCAGGCGCTCCGGCCGCACCCGGGGCAGGCGGCCTCGGCCGCCAACCTGAGACGGCTGCTGACGGACTCGCAGATCGTCGCCTCACACCGGGGCCCGGACTGCAACCGGGTGCAGGACGCCTACTCGTTGCGCTGTGCGCCGCAGGTCCACGGCGCGGCCCGGGACACCGTCGATCACGCGGCGGTCGTGGCCGACCGGGAACTGGCCTCGGCCATCGACAACCCGGTGCTCCTCGACGACGGACGGTTGGAGTCGAACGGCAACTTCCACGGAGCGCCGGTCGCCTACGTCTTGGACTTCCTGGCGATCATCACCGCCGATGTGGCCTCGATCGGGGAGCGGCGTACCGACCGGCTGCTGGACAAGGCCCGCAACCACGGCCTTCCGCCGTTCCTGGCCCACGACCCCGGGGTCGACTCAGGCCTGATGATCACGCAGTACACCCAGGCGGCGATCGTCTCGGAGCTCAAGCGCCTCGCGGCCCCGGCCAGCGTCGACTCGATCCCCTCCAGTGCCATGCAGGAGGACCACGTGTCCATGGGGTGGTCCGCGGCGCGCAAGCTGCGACGCTCGGTGGACGGACTCACCCGGGTGGTCGCGATCGAGATCCTCGCGGCGTCTCGCGCCCTGCAGTTGCGGGCGCCGTTGGAGGCGGCGCCGGCGACCGCCGCGGTGGTGGCGACGCTGCGGGAGGCGGGGGTCGCGGACCCGGGCCCGGACCGGTATCTGGCCCCCGAGATCGAAATAGTCGTTCAGCTGGTGCAGACAGGAGCGGTGCTCGACGCCGTTCGTGACGTGATCGGAGAGGTGCAGTGATGGTGTCGACGAGTTCAACCACCGAGGACGGACAGGCGCGGGGGCCCATCCGGGCCGCCCGGGGCAGCGAACTGACCGCCCGGTCCTGGCAGACCGAGGCGCCGCTGCGCATGCTGATGAACAACCTCGACCCGGAGAACGCGGAGAACCCGGCCGAGCTCGTGGTCTACGGCGGCACCGGCAAGGCGGCCCGGTCGTGGCCGGCGTACGACGCCCTGGTCCGGGCGCTGACCGATCTGGGTGAGGACGAGACGCTGCTGGTGCAGTCCGGCAAGCCGGTCGGGGTGATGCGGACCCACGAGTGGGCGCCACGGGTGCTGATCGCGAACTCGAACCTCGTCGGCGACTGGGCCAACTGGGAGGAGTTCCGCCGGCTCGAGGAGCTGGGGCTGACGATGTACGGCCAGATGACGGCGGGCTCCTGGATCTACATCGGAACCCAGGGGATCCTGCAGGGGACCCACCTGACGTTCGCGGCCGTCGCGGACAAGCGGTACGACGGCACCCTGGCCGGCACGATCACCCTCACCGCGGGACTCGGTGGGATGGGTGGTGCCCAGCCGCTGGCCGTCACGATGAACGACGGGGTCGCGATCTGTGTCGACGTCGACCCCTCTCGCATCGCCCGCCGCATCGAGCACCGCTACCTCGACGTGCAGGCCGAGGACCTCGAGGACGCCGTACGGCTGGCGGTGGAGGCTCGCGACGAGCGTCGCCCCCTGTCCATCGGATTGCTCGGCAACGCCGCCGAGGTGTTCCCGCGGCTGCTCGAGATGGACGCGCCGATCGACATCGTCACCGACCAGACCTCCGCGCACGACCCGTTGTCCTACCTCCCGGTCGAGATTGCCTTCGGGGACTGGCGCGACGAGGCGGAACGGGACCCCGCGGGATTCACCCAGCAGGCGCGGGCTTCCATGGCCGCGCACGTGGAGGCCATGGTCGGGTTCGCCGACCGGGGCGCCGAGGTCTTCGACTACGGCAACTCGATCCGCGACGAGGCGCGCAAGGGCGGCTTCGACCGGGCCTTCGACTTCCCGGGCTTCGTGCCGGCGTACATCCGGCCGTTGTTCTGTGAGGGTCAGGGCCCCTTCCGTTGGGCCGCACTCTCCGGCGACCCGGCCGACATCGCCGCCACGGACAAGGCGATGCTCGAGCTCTTTCCCGACAACGAGCGCCTGCACAAGTGGATCACGATGGCGGGGGAGCGGGTCGCCTTCCAGGGGCTCCCGGCGCGGATCTGCTGGCTCGGGTACGGCGAACGCCACCTGGCCGGTCTGCGGTTCAACGAGATGGTCGCGAACGGTGAGGTGTCCGCCCCGATCGTGATCGGCCGCGACCACCTCGACTGCGGTTCGGTGGCCTCGCCGTACCGCGAGACCGAGGGGATGCTCGACGGATCCGACGCCATTGCCGATTGGGCGCTGCTCAATGCGCTGGTGAACACCGCCAGTGGCGCGACCTGGGTCTCCATCCACCACGGCGGTGGGGTCGGTATGGGCCGATCCATCCACGCGGGCCAGGTCTGCGTCGCCGATGGCACCGCCCTGGCCGCCGAGAAGTTGGAGCGGGTCCTGACCAACGACCCCGCCATGGGCGTCATCCGCCACGCGGACGCCGGCTACGACCGCGCCCTCGAGGTCGCCGACGAACGAGGCGTCCACATCCCCCGCTGACCACGAAGTTCGCCAAATGGCCCCACGAAGTCCGGCGAATGGCCCCGCGAAGTGCGCCAAATGGGAACGCGAGGTTCGTCAGATGGGGAATGAGTGAGGGCGGTACCGGATCGCTCCGGCACCGCCCCGCTCCCTAAGTCGTGTGCCCTACTTCTTGCCGGCCTTCTCGTTGGTCTTCAGGCTGGACACGCACTGGCCCTGGTTCTGGAAGCCGTACGACGCGTAGCCACCCTGCTTACAGTCAGCGGCTGTCCGGGGAGTTGCGAGGGGGCCGATGGTCAGATCGAAGTCCACGCCCACGTTCGGACCGAAGCCACTCGGGTAGGCGGAGTACCAGCCCGGTACGGCGCCGTTGCCGAGCTCGGTCTCGATCGGAATGTCGGTCGGCACGATGGTGCCGTAGGAATCGGTCAGCGGGGCGCCCCCGTTGACGGTCAGCGTCATACAGCCATCCGCAGTGGGTACGTCGCCAGGGGCGCTCGCACACGTCGCCGGTTCGGCGGTGCCGTCGACCATGAACTCGATCTCCACGACGCCGTCGACGAGTGAGGCGAACGGAAAGTCCTGGAAGCGCTGCACGAACTCCCCGCCTCCGGCGTCCCCGTCGGTCACGCCGATGCGGTAGCCGTCGGCGCGACGGGCCACGTACACCCCTACTTCGGCCTTCTCGCCACGGTCGCCAGCGCGCAGCGCGTCAGCGTCGTGCAGGCCGATGACGGCGACCTGGTCCTTCGTCGTCATGTCCGCCAAGTCGAGGGTGCCACTCATGCTCACGGGCCCGTCCTCGGGCGACGCGGTGAGGATGGCGGGCCCACCCCACTGGTAGTAGTCGCCGTAGCCGTCCGGGGCAGGGTCGCCGACATAGCGCAGGTGGCGCCCGTCGTAGAAGTCCGTGGTGCTCACGTCCTCGCCGACGGTGCCGCTGATGGTCACCTCCGTTGGTGGCGGAGTCGGTGGCTTGGCGGTCGCCGTGGTGACGGACAGGGCGAGGCTCGCCGCCGTTGCGGAGGCCATGGCCAGAACGGCGATCTTGGATGTGCGCTTCATAGGTGTGCTCCCTCAAATCGCGAGGGCAGGCAGACGCGAACGCCCCCCGCCCGCTCATTATCGGTCGTTGACGACCACGCCCCCCGCGAGACTGTCCTGACCGACTCGTCGCCCCCTTGAAGCGCCCCGAAGGATCGCCGAGATCACGGTAACAACGGTCTCGATATAGGGCAATGACCCCGCCCCCGATCCCACGAAGTTCGCCAAATGGGGCGTCGAGGTTCGCGAGATGGGGAGCGCTGACGACCCGTTCGCCATCTCGCGTCCCCATCTGACGAACTTCGCGTCCCCATCTGGCGAACTTCGTGGGGATTGGTGGGGCGTGCGAGAGTTTGAGGTGTGACGAACCAGCCAGCACGATCTCGAGCCACCCTGACCGGCATCAGTTCTCGGGCCTGGGAACACCCGGCCGATCGGGGCGCCCTGGTGGCGCTGCGCAAGCTCAAGGGCTTCGACACGATCCTCAAGACCATGAGCGGTCTGATCAACGAGCGATCGATGCGTCTGGTCTACCTCGGGTCCGCGATCCGGGTCGACGAGCGCCAGTTCAGCCGCCTGCACTTCGCCCTTCAGGACGTCGCCCGGGTCCTCGACGCCCAGGAGATCCCGGAGATGTACGTCCGCTCCAGCCCGCAACTCAACGCGATGACCATCGGCATGGACAAGCCGATCATCGTGCTGAACTCGGCGCTGATCGACCTGTTGAACGACGACGAACTGCGCTTCGTCATCGGCCACGAACTCGGTCACGCGATCAGCGGCCACGCGGTCTACCGCACCCTGCTCGACCGGCTGCTCAGCATCAGTGGGGCGTTCAACTCGGTGCCACTGGGCTCGTTGGGCGTCCGCGGCATCGTCGCCGCGCTCTACGAGTGGTCGAGGAAGGCCGAGCTCTCCGCGGATCGGGCGGGCCTGCTGGCCACCCAGGATCCGGCGACCGCCTTCCGGGTGCACATGCAACTGGCCAGCGGCGGTCACCTCGACGACCTCGACGCCACCGCCTTCTTCGAGCAGGGCCGGGAGTACCTCGACGCGGGCGATCTGCGCGACTCGGTGCTCAAGCTGATGCTGGTCGAGAAGGCCACCCACCCCTTCGCCGTGGTCCGTGCCGCCGAGCTGCGGCGGTGGGTCGACGGCGGGGAGTACGCCGCCTTCGTCTCCGGGGCCTACCCGCGGCGCGAGGACGACTCTGACGCTCGGGTCAGCGACGCCGCCAAGCAGGCCGCGAGCGGCTACCAGGAGGCGTTCGTGCAGTCCCAGGACGCGCTGGGCAAGGTGGTCCACGACGTCGCCGGAGCCTTGGGAAGCCTCAAGCTGTGGCTGGACGAGAAGTTGCGCCGCGCCGACGAATAACCCGTCGCGATTGACGCAGATGCGGGAGATTCAAGATCGAATAACCGCAGGTGCGGCATGATGGCCGCATGCACTCCTACCGCGTCGCCGAGGCCGCCGAACTCCTGGGCGTCTCCGACGACACGGTACGACGCTGGGTCGACGCCGGCCGCCTGACCACCGTGAGCGCAGAGGGCCCCTCTCTGATCGAGGGCGCGCAACTGGCGAGGTTCGCGGCCTCCCAGGCTGACGCGCCCGACCGCGAGCGCACCCGAGCCTCGGCGGTCAGCGCCCGCAACCGGCTCTCCGGGATCGTCACCGCCGTCAAGCGGGACACCGTGATGGCGCAGGTGGACATGATCTGCGGGCCCTACCGACTGGTTTCCCTGATGAGCACCGAGGCGGCCGACGAACTGGGTCTCGAGCCAGGATCCCCGATCGTGGCCTCGGTGAAGTCGACCAACGTGGTGGTGGAGCGACCGTGAGACCCCACCGCGTGCTGCTCAACGCAGCCACCCTGGCCCTGGTCGCGGCGCTGGGATCGGCCTGCTCCAGCAACGAGGGCAGTGGAGACTCTCAAGACGGCGGAACGGTCACCGTCCTGGCTGCCGCCTCCCTGACCGAGACGTTCACGACCCTGGCCGACATCTTCGAGGCCGACCACCCCGGGGTCACCGTCCGTCTGGCCTTCGACTCCTCCGCGACCCTGGCCGGTCAGGCGGCGCAGGGCGCCCCGGCCGACGTACTCGCGACCGCCGATCTGGCCACGATGCAGCAGGCTCAGGACGCCGGAGTCGTGACCGGGACCCCCGAGCGGTTCGCCACCAACACCCTGACCCTGGTCGTCCCACGCGACAACCCTGCCGACCTCGCCGACTTCGGAGACCTCTCGACCCCGGGAGTCGACTACGTCGCGTGCGTCGAAACGGCACCCTGCGGAGCGGCCTCGGCGGCGCTCCTCACGACCAACGAGATCACCGCAGCCCCCGCCAGCCTGGAGACCGACGTCAAGGCGGTCCTCGCCAAGGTGGTCCAGGACGAGGCCGACGCCGGTCTGGTCTACCGCTCCGACGCGGTCGCTGCTGGCGAGGGCGTGCAGGCCCTCGAGATCCCGGGCGCCGACGGTGAGGTGCTGGCCTACCCGGTCGCGATCCTGCGTCAGGCCCAGCAGCCGGACCTGGCCGCCGAGTTCGTCGAGCTCCTCCTGTCGCCCGAGGGGCAGTCGACGCTGGCCGCAGCGGGATTCGGACCCCCGTGAGCGGTCGTGGGGACACCCCGGCGCTGGGACGACCACCGGCGCTCCTGTGGGTGCCGGCCGTGGCAGCCGCACTCTTCCTGGTCGTTCCCCTGGTCGCGCTGGTCGCCGACACCCCCTGGGGCTCGTTCCTCGATCAGATCCGCGAACCCGCCGTCCGTGACGCGCTCGGACTGACCGCCCTGACCTCGCTGGCCACGGTCGGCCTCTGCCTGCTCTTCGGTACGCCGCTCGCCTGGCTGCTGGCACGGGTGCCCTTCCGTGGACGCTCGCTCGTGCGCGCAATGGTGACCCTGCCGCTGGTCCTGCCCCCGGTGGTGGCCGGGGTCGCACTGGTCTCCGCGCTGGGCCGCAACGGGGTGATCGGATCGGTGATCCGCGACCTGACGGGCTTCACCATCCCGTTCACCACCCTGGCCGTCATCATCGCCCACACGTTCGTGGCGCTGCCGTTCTACGTGCTGGCGGTCGAGGGGGCCCTGCGCGCCGCGGGAGACGGGTACGACGCGGTGGCGGCCACCCTGGGCGCCACCCGCTGGACAACCTTCCGCCGGGTGACCCTGCCCCTGGCCGCCCCCGGCATCGCCGCGGGTGCCGCGCTGGCCTGGGCCAGGTCGCTGGGTGAGTTCGGGGCCACCATCACCTTCGCGGGCAACTTCCCCGGCACCACCCAGACGATGCCGTCTCTGATCTATTCGCGTCTCCAGGCCGACGTCGAGGTGGCCAAGACCCTGAGCATGATCCTGCTGATCGTCTCGGTGTTGATCCTCGCGGGCCTGCGCAACCGGTGGTTGACGACATGACGGCAGGACTGACGGTCGACGTCGAGATCCCCGGTCGCCTGACCGCTGACTTCAGTGCCCACCGCGGCGAGGTGATCGCCGTCCTCGGCCCCAACGGGGCCGGCAAGAGCACCCTGGTCGAGGCCGTCGCGGGGCTCCTCGGAGCCGCCGGGACGGTGCGCGTCGGTGACGCCACTTGGTCGGCACCCGGACAACCCGCGACCCTCGTCCGCGACCGAAACGTGGGTGTCGTCTTCCAGGGTCAACTGCTCTTCCCCCACCTCACGGCGCAACAGAATGTCGAGTTCGGCCTGCGTGCCCGGGGGCAGTCGGTCCGGGACGCCCGCCCCACGGCGGCCAGGTGGTTGGCCCGCTTCGGGCTCGAGAACCTGGCTGACCGCAAGCCCAGTGAACTCTCGGGTGGTCAGGCGCAGCGGGTGGCGATCGCGCGGACGATGGTCACCGAACCCGCGGTCCTTCTGCTCGACGAACCGTTTGCTGGGCTGGACATCGGGGTCGCCTCCGAGTTGCGCCTGGAGTTGCGCGATCACCTGGCGACGTACGCCGGGGTGTGCCTGCTGGTCACCCACGACGCCCTGGACGCCTTCGTCCTCGCCGATCGGGTGCTGGTTCTCGACGAGGGTCGGATCGCCCAGTACGACGACCCCCACGAGGTGGCCGCACGCCCCCAGACCGCCCACGTCGCCCGTCTCGCGGGACTCAACGTCGTGCGCCGCAACGAGGACCTGATGGCCTTCCGTCCCTCCGACGTCACGGTCTCGGCGGCCGCACCCGAGGGGTCAGCCCGCAACCGCTGGCAGGGACGCGTCGCGAGCGTGATGCCCCACGGCGACGCCCTCCGGGTCCGCGTGGCGGCGACCGACGGAACCGATCTGGTCGCCGACCTGACCCCCGCCGCGGGCAGAGAGCTGCAGATCGCCCCGGGTCGCGAGGTGTGGCTGACGGTCAAGGCCACCGCGGTGACGACGTACGCCGCCGCGCGCGCTGCGAACCCACCCACCGGTTCTGGGAGAGTGACCCCGTGACCTCACCCGAACCCACCACCCTCACCCGCGGTCTCGTCCTCGGAGGCGGTGGCATCGCCGGCATCGCCTGGGAGACCGGACTGCTCTGGGGCCTGGCTGATGCGGGCCTGGACCTCACCGACGCAGAACGGGTCATCGGCACCTCGGCCGGCTCGATCGTCGGCTCGCAGATCACCAGCGACGTGGGTCTGGAGGAGCTCTATCGGCGCCAGCTCCTGCCACCCGCCGAGCTCGGCGACGACGGAGTTCCGGTGGCGTCGATCGGCGTGGGCGTCGTGGCTCAGTTCGTGGTCGCGCTGGTGCGGGCCCGGGGTGACATCCGTCGTTTCGGCCGCCTGCTCGGGGGTGCCTCGGTCAAGGCCGCGGCCGCGGGGAAGCTCCCCTCGGTGCCCGAGCGCTACGAGCAGGTCGCCCAACGCATCGAGGGCCTGACCTGGCCGCACCGCGACCTCGTCGTCACCGCCGTGGACGTCGCGACCGGCGAGTTGGTGTCGTTCGGCCCCCGCAGCCCACGACCCGAGGTGTCCTTGGAGGACGCGGTCAACGCGAGTTGCTCTGTCCCACTGGTGTACCCCCCGATCCCCATCGCCGGCAGCACCTACGTCGACGGCGGGGTCCGATCGGGGTCGAACGCCAGCCTGGCCGTCGGGTGCGATCGTGTGGTGGCCCTGACTCCGGTCGACCGCTCGACGGGCCCGATCCGCAGCGCTGCGGCCCAACTGTCCGAACTCGGCATGCCCTTCGAGGTGATCTCCCCGGACGAGACGTCGCGAGCAGCCATCGGGAAGAACGTCCTCGACCCGGCGGCGCGTCCGCCGTCGGCGCGTGCGGGTTACGCGCAGGCCGCCACCGAGTTGGAGCGGATCCGCAAGATCTGGGGCTGAGCCCGTCGTCTAGCCTCCCTCCGCGCGACCGGTCATCGACAGGGTCGAGGTCAGGTGACGCTCCCGGCGTACTCCGCCAGCTTGTCGAGGGCCATCGACCACCCCATCGCGCCACCGGAATCGGCGGCCACGCCGACATGGGTGAGGACGAGCCTCGTGCTCTCGCCGAGGTCCTCGAACTCGACGATCACCTCGGTGGTTTCGGGGTGACCGTCGGGCATTCCCATCGCCTGCGGGGACTGCACGTTGCCAACCGCATCGGACATCGACTCGGTGTAGACCAGCCGCGTGGCCGGGGTGATCTCCCGGAACTCGCCGACGAACCACATCTCCATCGGACCGTTCGGCGTCTCCATCGCCATCTGGGTCAGTCGCCGCCCGCCCACGGTCAGGTCCATCTCCGCGACCGGGATGCTCGCCCCGGTCGGGCCGTACCACCCCTTGAAGTGTTCGGGCTCGGTCCACATCGCCCACAGCACATCGGCCTTGACGCCAAAGGTCCGCTCGATCACCAGGGAACCGCTGGTGTCTCCGCTGCTCTGGTCGGTGTGGTCGGTCATCGGTGACTCCTCGATCGGCGGACTCGGTTCAACCAGCGTCGGGACTGCCCCCGAGGGCGTCAAGCCGGACCGGGGGTGGGCTGGTCCAGGTGCGGGGTTGCGCCCGTCGCGCTCTCACGCTTCGATCGCGGGTCGATGGCGATCTCGCAGTTCGAGCGCATTAGCCCAGGTGCGGGGTTGCGCCCGTCGCGCTCTCACGCTTCGATCGCGGGTCGATGGCGATCTCGCAGTTCGAGCGCATTGGTCCAGGTGCGGGGTTGCGCCCGTCGCGCTCTCACGCTTCGATCGCGGGGTGCCCCATCCCCAGATGTACGACGACGCCGATCCCGTCCTGTCCCGCGTCCGGGCGCTGGCCCTCGCTTTCCCCTGCGCCGAGGTGAAGGTCTCCCACGGAAGGCCGGCGTTCTTCACCAAGAAGATCTTTGTCTACTACGGCGGTTCGGTGAAGGTGGATGGCGTCTACGTCCAGCACGAACAGTGCGTCATGGTGATGTTGCCCGAGGACGAGCGGCTGGCGATGGAGCAGGACCCGCGCACCTTCGTGCCGGCGTACATGGGCGCCTACGGGTGGCTGGGAATCGACCTGCCCAGCGCTGATGAACTGGAGGGGTGGGACGAGGTGGGCGAATGGCTCGATGCGTCCTACCGGATCACCGCGCCGAAGAAGCTCATCGCGGAACTCGACGAGCGGACCTGAGCCGGTGGTCCGCTGGATCTGTCCCGATTGTGCCCGCACCTTCGGGCGGACCCGCCAGGGTCACACCTGCAGCCCGGCGATGACCTTGGCCGCCTACCTCGAGACCTCACCGGCGTACGAGCGGCCCATCGCGGAGGCCATCATCGCCCACGTCAGCACCCTGCCCGACGCGGTCGTCGAGCCGGTGAGCGTCGGGCTCTTCCTCAAGCGAGGCTCGACCTTCGGCCAGATGCGGACCATGACGAAGTGGGTCTCGCTCAGCCTGAAGTTGCCACGCGTGGTGACCGACCCGACGCCGGACCGGAAGGTCCAGGAGTACTCCCCGGGCAACCACCAGCACGTCTGGAACCTGCGAGGCCTCGCCGATCTCGACCCGTTGCTGGATCTGATCGACGAGGCCTACGAGGCGGATGTCTGAGCGTCAGTCGTTCGCCAGGGCGCTGATCGCCTCGTGGATGCTGAGCGTGCGCTCGGCCGACTCGACGTGCAGGTTCTCGACCATCTTGTTCTTGTAGGTCACCACACCGGATCCCTTGCCGGCCTCCCATGCCTCGAGTACGCCGCGGGCGTCCTCGACGGCCGACTCGGAGGGCGCGAACTGCTCGTTGGCGGGTCCGACCTGACCGGGGTGGATGAGTGTTTTGCCGTCGAAGCCCATCTGGCGGCCCTGCTCGCACTCGGCGAGGAAGCCCTCATCGTTCTTCACGTCGTTGTAGACGCCGTCGAGGATCGCCACACCGGCGGCACGAGCGGCGAGCAGCGACAACGACAGCGAGGTCATCAGGGGCGCCCGGCCGGGGACGTGCTCGGCGTACAACTCCTTGACCAGGTCGTTGGTGCCCATCACCAGCACCGCGAGGCGGTCGGAGGCGGCGGCGAGTTCGCGGACGTTGAAGATCGCCTCGGGGGTCTCGACCATGGCCCACAGCTTCGTGTGGTCGGGGGCGCCGGCCTTCTCCATGGCGGCGACCAGCGAGCGGACCTCGTCCGCGCTGTTCACCTTCGGCACCACGATGCCGGCCGGTCCGGCCTTCGAGGCCGCGACGATGTCGTCGTCGTGCCACTCGGTGCCGATGCCGTTGACCCGGATCGTGACGGTACGACGGCCGTACTCGCCCGAGGCGGCCGCGGCGGCAGCCGACTGGCGGGCCGCGGGCTTGGCGTCGGGAGCGACAGCGTCCTCGAGGTCGAGGATCAGCCCGTCGCAGGCGATGGACTTGGCCTTCTCCAGGGCCCGCTCGTTCGAGCTGGGCATGTAGAGGACCGAGCGCAGCGGGGTGAAGTCGCTCATGCCGGCACCTCGATCGCGTCTTTGATGGCGGTCTCGCAGTTCGAGCGCAGAGTCATCTTGGTTCCTTCAGTGGTCTTGGGAAGCGCTCTCACGCTTCGATCGCTTCGTACTGCTTCTTCAGCTCGGGGTCGATCGCCGCAAGCTCCTCGGCCAGGTTGACCATCACCAGGCACTGCTTGAGAGAGGCATCGTCCTCCATCTTGCCGTCGATCATCACCGCGCCGGTGCCGTCACCCATGGCGGCGACCACGCGGCGGGCGTGGGTGATGTCCTCGACCGAGGGGGAGAAGACCCGGTTGGCGATGGCGATCTGCTTGGGGTGCAGGCTCCAGGTGCCGACGCAGCCGAGGAGGAAGGCGTTGCGGAACTGGTCCTCACAGGCCACCACGTCGGCGATGTCGCCGAAGGGGCCGTAGTAGGGGTAGATGCCGTGCATCGCGCAGGCGTCGACCATGCGGGAGATCGTGTAGTGCCACAGATCCTGCTGGTAGACCGTGCGGTCGGCGTCGATCTGGGACTCGCCGGCCTCGTTCTTGGGCGGGTCCTGACGGACCAGGTAGCCGGGGTGGCCGCCACCGACGCGGGTGGTCTTCATCCGACGGTCCGCGGCGAGGTCGGCCGGGCCGAGCGAGAGTCCTTGCATCCGCGGCGAGGCGCCACAGATCTCTTCGACGTTCGCCACACCGCGGGCGGTCTCGAGGATCGCGTGGATCAGGATCGGCTTGGTGATGCCGGCCTTGGCCTCGAGCTGGGCGAGCAGACGGTCGACGTAGTGGATGTCCTCGGCCCCCTGGACCTTCGGCACCATGATGACGTCGAGCTTCTCGCCGATGGCGGGCACGAGGGTGGTCAGGTCGTCGAGCACCCACGGGCTGTCGAGGGAGTTGATCCGCGTCCACAGCTGCGTGGGACCGAAGTCGGTCGCCTGGGCGATCTTGACCAGCCCCTCGCGGGCGGCGAGTTTGTTGTCCGCCTTGACGGCGTCCTCGAGGTTCCCCAGGAGGACGTCGACGCTGCCGACCATCCCGGGGATCTTGGCGGCCATCTTCTCGTTGCTGGGATCGAAGAAGTGGATGGCGCGGCTGGGCCGGGCCGGGACCTCGGTGAGCGGGGTCGGGGCGCCGACGGCGAGCGGGCGGAAGAAGTCCTTGGCGGATCGCGAGGCAGACATGAGTCGGAAACTACCGCGCCGCACCCCCACTTCGGTATGAGGCATCCAACACAAGACGGCGAACAGTGGCGCAGACCGCAGCGGTCCGCCGCTACCGACGCACGTGGGCCGGGAGAGGATGTGCCTCTCCCGGCCCACGGCTTGGCCACGTTCGGTGCTCGCGTTGACGATCACCGAAGGTGGATCACCTGCGTTCGGACACCTTGATCGTCATGGACGTGCCCTTGGTCTTCTGCACCTTGATGTCGACGCCGTTGTTCGGCACCTTCACCCCGGCCGAGGGCTGGGTCTCATACCAGTACTGATCGCTGTCCCGGAACAGCTTCTGGGCCTTCTGGCCGCGGATGTAGCTCGGCTTCCCGTTGACGTCGAGGGAGAACGAGTCGGACTTCTCCGTCGAGAACGGTGCGTCGTAGCCGGCGACCCGTGGGCGCCACAACTCACCATCTAGCCGCACGATCGGACGAGGGTTCGCGTCGATCGGGAGGATCAGGCCCTGCCCTGGGTGCTGGCTGGTGTTGTTGTCGGTCTGGGTGGTGTCCCAGTAGCTGATCAGCAGCCCGTCCTGGTAGGGGAAGTGCTCCACGAAGTCGGGCTTGGCGGGGTCGCCGAAGTTGTACGGCCCTGTCTCGAGGTACTTGTCGAAGGAGACGTAATCACGGTGGGAGGCGAGGTAGTAGTTGTCGTACTCCTGTGTGAAGGCGTCAGCCGTGGAGGAGAAGTCGTTCAACGCCCAGCCCTCCGGTGCAGCCTCGGCATCCGAGGAGAGGATCTCCTGGCCGCCCGCGGTCACCGTGATCGCGTCGGCGAAGAAGCCGTCCGCCTTGGCGGGGTCGTCACCAGCCACTGCTCCGTCGGTCTGGTAGCGCAAACGCAGGCCGATCGTCGTGCCGGCGTACGGCGACAGGTCGAAGGTTGCCGGGACCCATCCTTCGGTGGTCCCGTCGATCCCGTTGTTGGTCTCCCCGGTGATCGACCCTGGGATCGTCACCCACCCGTTGCCGTCGTTGACCTCGACGTAGGCATAGTCGTAGCCCGCCTCGATGTCGTAGTTGGCCTGCATGCTCAGCGTCGCCTCGCCCGCGGGCAGGTTGATCTGTCGCGACATCGTGTTCGCCAGGTCGTCACCGGTGCCACTCCACCAGGACTTCTCCCCTGCGAAGGGGGGCACCAGATCGGTGGTCTGGGTCTTCTTCGGCAGCACCACCGCCACAGCCTGGGCCTTGTCGCTGTTGTACTCGTGCGGGCCGAGTTCGAGGGTGCGGTTCTGCGAGGGAAGCACCGTCTCGTAGTCGAGCCAGCCCAGTTGCAGCTTCTCCCAGGCGCCGAAGTCGGCGCCGCGGGTGCCGATGGCCTCGTCGTTCGGGCCCGACTCGCGGCTCTGCGCCATCATCGACCAGAAGTTGACGCCGTTGCTTCCACCGGCCGTGTCGTAGAGGTCGGGCAGACCGAGGTCGTGGCCGTACTCGTGAGCGAACACGCTCATCCCGCCGTTCTCCGGTTGCATCGTGTAGTCACCGACCCAGAGGCCGGTGCTGCCGATCTCGGTTCCACCCAACGGGTTGTTGGCCGGTCCGCCCGTGCCGATGGGAGTGGTCTGGACGTACCACCGGTGGGACCAGATCGCGTCCTCACCCTGCTGGTCGTCACCGTCGGCCTCATCGCCGCCCGCGTGGACGACCTGGAAGTGGTCGATGTAGCCGTCGGGTTCGTTGAAGTTGCCGTCACCGTCCGCGTCATAGCGGTCCCACTCGTCGAAGGTCTTCAACTCCTCCTTGATCTCGGCCTCGGTGCGACCCTGGGTGCGCTGGCCCTTGACCCACTGGTCCACCGCGTCCCCGACGAGGTTCCAGGTGTTCGAACAGACCGAGCCGGCGCACACCTTGGGGTCGTCACCGTTGCTCGGGTCGTCGCTCGAGCGGCCGTAGCGAGCTTCGTTGTAGCGCACCTTAACCCAGTCGGTCACCGTGCCGTCGACGCTGTATCGCCCCGAGGACTGGCGTTCGTAGTACTGCTTGACCGATTCGACTTCGCCACCTGAGCCTGGCGCGTCGCCCTCACCGAAGTAGAGGTCGGCGTAATGGGACTGGTCGTAGTTGGGCTGCCAGACCGTGGAGTTGTCCTTGCTGCGGTCGGGTTCGGGGATCGCGTTGCGCAGCGGGCCCTCGAACGTCACCGGTCCTGGGATGTCGGCTTCGAGATCCTTGTCCGGGAAGTCGGGGTGTCGTTCGTTCCCGAACTCGGCGAGCACCACGAAGATCCGGTCGGTCGACTCGCGGTTGAGTTCGACGTACTGGTCCTCGCGGGTCGCCTTCTGCTTGCGCTTGCCGTTCTTGTCCGCGGCCGGCGAGGTGCGGCTGTCGCTGATCTTGACCACGGTGCTCTTGCCGCGTTTGACCGGCTTGGCCTCGCCGTTGAGGACCTGGGTGATGGCCTCTTGACGCAGGGCCCGCCGCTTGTCCTCTAGCGGGTTCGGCAGATCGTGCTTCGCCTGCTCTTGGGCTTCGGACTGGTCGCCCGGAGTGGCCGATGGGCTGCCCTGCGGTGGTGTGGCCGCGGTGACCGGGGACGTCGCGAGCGACACTCCCAATCCCGCGGCCAGGGCCAGGCTCAACAGCCCGGTCGTGGATCTATTCACTTGCTTTCCTCCAGAAATCAGGCGCCCGAGATCACCCGATGAGCACTCCCGGACGCGCTCGATGTTGCGATGAACGCCCACACTGTGACACTGCACACACACAGATGCAAGGAAGGTGTCACAGCGGCGCGGTGGGGTCGGCGCGGGTCTGAAGTCCGGTCGGTGTTAACGCGAGGAGCGCTGCCACCAACGTTTCCTGGGGTTCTGCAAACTCGGCCGTGACTCTTCGACGCGCACCGCCTGAGCGGCCCTGCGCGCGGCGCGCCGTGTGCGCCACGCCTGGATCTGTGCGTCGGTGTCACGGGGGAGCGTGATCAGCGGCGGCCTGGGGGTGGGGTCGTAGCGGGCCTTCATGACCCGGGCGTTGAACTCCTCCACCTCACGTCGTACGTCGCCCTCGGTCGAGAAGGCGTCGAGTCGTGCGTCGAGCTCCGCATCGTCCTTGCGCAGTTGCAGCGACGGCGGCAGGACGCTGATCTGCTCGCGCTCGACGAGCTTCTTCAGCCACCAGTCGGGGTCATAGGCGCCATCGAGATCCTTGATCGGCTTGCCGGCGCCCGGGAGGTTGTCGAAGTCGCCCCGAGCCATGGCCACCCGGATCTGCTGGTCGACCCAGGACTGCTGGTGGGTGATTCGGGCGGCAGCGGCGCTCTGACCGCTGCGCTTGCGCCGCTCTGACCGCTGCGCTTGCGCCGCTCCGTTTCGTCCGCGGCCTGCGACTTGTCGGTGGGCCGCCGCCTATTGTCGTCCGTGCTTCCCTGCACCAATGTCATCACCTCGCTGCAGCCAGTTTAGGTGGGGGCTGGATGGGGGTGGCGGTGAGCAGGAGGTCATTTGGATGGTCGAAAGGCCCCTAACTCACCGCCGACTCAGGCTGATCGGAGAAGGCGTGCTTGGGGGCGGCCAGCAGGGCGAGCGCGGCCAGCAGCGCCGCGATCGAGCACACCGCCCACACCGTCAGGTAGCCCGACAGGGGAGCCTCGGGTGCGGCCTCACCCAGCTTGTCGATCGAGCCGGTCGAGGCCAGGGCGATGGCGAAGATCGAGGAGGCGAAGGCACCGCCGATCACCTTGGTGCCGTTGGTCATCCCGGTGGCGATACCGGTGCGCTCGGGTGGTGCGGCAGCAGCGGCGGCCGCCGGGAGCGAGGCGACCAGGGCGCCCGAGCCGAGTCCGGCAATCGCCATGTTCATCAGGGCCTGACCGGTGTTGTCGTGGAAGGGCAACCACAGGGCGTAGCCGAGCGCGACCAACAGGCAGGCCAGCATGAGAGTGCGGCGTACGCCGAACCATCGCGTCGTCAGCGGCAGGGTGAAGGCCCCGATCGCGAGGGTGATGACGTAGACGCCGATCAGGGTCGAGACGAAGGCCGAGTCGGCGCCGAGGCCGTACCCGCGCACCGCCGGATCCGCCTGGGCGAAGGTGGACAGGGGGATCTGCCCACCCAGCACCGGGATGCCGAACAGGAAGGCGGTCAGTTGGATCGGCCACTGTCCGGGGCTGGCCAGCAGGTCGACGTCGACGATGGGTTCGGGGTGGGCGCGTTCGTAGCGGACGAACGGCACCAGCGTGAGCAGACCGAGCGCCACCAGGCCCCACGCACGAACACTCCCGGCTCCGTCGAGGCGGATGAACACCAGCCCGGCCATCACCAGTCCCAGGGCCAGCGTGATCAGCCCGAGGCCGCCCCAGTCGATGCCGCCCGAGGACTCCCCGGGCACGTCCTCGATGCCCGCCCAGATCAGGAAGAACACCGCAGAGACGACAATCGCGGGACCGGCGAGGATGAGATTCATGTCGAGCTTCTCGACGAGCAGGCCGCTGCTCAGCGCGCCGATGATCACCGAGATCTCGAGGGCGCCGACCAGCACCGCGGCACCACGCCGGGTGAGCAGCTGCTGGCGGCCGGAGTCGCGGGTACGACGGTGGATGATCGCGATCTCCAGCGGCAACCAGATGATCGCCGCGCCCTGCAACGCCCAGCCGATGAGGAAGGTCGTGAACGACGGGGCGACGACGGTGATCCAGGAACCAAGGGCCGTCACGCCGGTGGCGATGAGCAGCACCTTCTTGTGCCCGATCAGGTCGCCCATCCGCGCCAGGAGCGGGATGCAGAGCGCCGAGACGATCAGTTGCGCCGCCTCGAACCAGTTGATGTCCCCCTCGGGGATGCTCAGGTGGTCGGCGATCTGGGGATAGATCGGCGTGTAGTACCCCTGCAGCACCCCGCTGGCGACCTCGACCGCGACGAGGAAGCCGACGATCGCGGCCAGACCCTGCGCCGGGGTGACGGCACTCCCTGTCCGGCCGGTCTGCTGGGTGCCGGGCGTGTTGCGTGGGGTGCTCATGCGGGAAGCCTCTCGATGAGTCGGCGGTACCACCGGATGCCGTCGAGGAACGCCTCGACACCGAGGTGTTCGTCGTAGGAGTGAATGGACTGACGCTGGGCCTTGGTCATCCGGAACGGCGCGAACCGGTAGACGCGCTCGCAGATCGCGGTGAAGAAGCGGGAATCGGTGGCGGCCATCATCACGTACGGCGAGGGCACCGCGTCAGGGAAGAGCTCGGTGATCGTGGCCTCGAGCAGCTCGAACGCCTCGTCCATCGGGGAGACCGGACTGGGCTCGTTCTGCTCGACGATGTCGATCTCGATCTGGTCGTCGTTGATGACGGTGCGGACGTGGCCGAGGACGTCGGCCACGGTGTCGCCCACCATGATCCGGATGTTGACGCCGGCCTTCGCCGTCGCGGCGATCACGTTGAGCGCGGGGGCGCCGGACAGGGTCGTGATCGCAAAGGTCGTCCGGGTCATCGCGGCCGTCTCGGGGCCTGCGGCCAACAGGGTGCGGGTCAGCAGCGGCTTGGCCCGTGACACCCCGGCGAGTGCCGCGCGGAGGGGGAGGGGGGCGTGGGCGCCGACCCGGCGCATCAGTTCGATGGTGGGCGCGGGCAGACGTGCGTTCATCGGCGAGGAGTCGAGACGTGTGATGGCCCGAGCGACGCGGACCGTCGGCCCCATCTTCGCCGGTGTCGAGGCGTGTCCGCCGCGTCCCTCGACCCGTAGTTCGAGAGAGGTCACGCCCTTCTCGGTCAGGCCGATCACGCCGATCGGGGCGGCCACCCCGGGGAACGCCTCACTGGCGATCGCGCCGCCCTCGTCGAGCACGAACCATGGCTCGACCCCGCGGCGGCGCAACTCCTCGACGGCGAGGGTGGCGCTGGTGCCGGAGACCTCCTCGTTGCAGCCGAAGGAGAGCCAGATGTCCTGAGTGGGGGTGAAGCCCTCAGCCAGCAGGGCTTCGACGGCCGCACAGATCCCGACCACGCAGCCCTTGTCGTCGAGGGTGCCGCGCCCCCAGATCGCGTCCCCCTCCGCGCTCTCGACGATGTCGCCGCCGAAGGCGGGGTGCTGCCACTCGCCCTCGACCGGTACGACGTCCAGGTGCGCCATCAGCACGACCGGCCGGGCATCTGAGACCCCGCCCCAGTGGAAGAGCAGCCCGTGGGTGTCGATTCGGGTCAGGGGCAGCCGGGCGTGGATCAGCGGGAAGCGTCGCTCCATCTCGGCGAGCAGCTCGTCGAACGCGGCGGTGTCCACGAGCGAGGGGTCGCGGTGGCTGACGGTGGGGATGCGGACCAGCGCCTGGAGCGCGGCGACGGCATCGGCGTACGTCTCGTGCATGGGCTGCAACCTACGCCGGAAGGCCGGGAGAATTCCTCGCGTTCTTGTCGTTTCCCGGCAACTATTTCGACCGTGAGGCGAGGAGCCACCGCAGGTCTGAAATCCGAGACACTATCGGCTGTGGGTGGATGTCCTCGCGGGGTCCGGGACGCGACGCTGGGTCAGTGAGAAGTCGAGTCCCCGGTCGCAGTGCCGCCCCACACCCCGGTGTGGACGACGTCGGTCCACGGCGTTCGGGTGCGGACGGCGGGCGAGCCCGCGGCGCCGGTGTCCAGAACCACCCGGTGCCCGATGGTGATCACGCCGATCGGGTCGAACTCCTCGGGGATGCCCAACGCCTCGCGCACCTGGGCCTCTCGGGCCTTGAATACCCCGAAGAAGCAGCCGCCCAGACCGGCGTCGGTGATGGTCTGCAGGATCAGCAGGCTGGCCATCGCGGCGTCCATGTGCCAGAACGGCATCGCCCAGCGCGACTCGTCGCGGTCGGTCCAGCCCTTGTCGGCCTCGGCGTACCGGTCCAGGTACGCCGCCTTGCTACTGCACGGCACGATCACCACCGGGGCCTTCATCAACCCGTCGAGCCACTTCCCTGCGCGCGCGGGATCCTCGACCGAGGCGGCCCAGAAACGGCCCACCGACTCGGGGGTGTCGAGGCGCAGGAACGCCCACCCCTGGCTGAACCCCGCACTGGGTGCATGGGTGGCGTTCTCCAGCGCCCGGTCGATGATCGAGGTGTCGACCGGACGGTCGGCGTAGGTTCTGACCATCCGGCGGCGGCGTACGACGTCCTGGAACTCCATGTCGGCGAGTATGACAACCCCCATCCGGAGGTGGCACGTGGCTGACGACTTCGAACGCATGTGGGCCGACCTGCTACCCGTGGGGCGCTCGGCCGCATCGGGCGGGTACTTCCGCCAGCCCTTCCTGGCCGCCGAGACCGAGGCTCGGATGTGGTTCACCGAACAGGCCGCAGCTCGGGGTCTGCGGCTCGAGCGGGACCTCATCGGGAACGTGGTGGCGTGGTGGGACCCTCCTTCCTCCGCCGGGGTAGTCCCTGACGTTTGTGCGATCTCGGACGGCGTGTCGTCGCACAAACGTCAGGGACTATCGGCGCGGGGGGTGCTGACGGGATCGCATCTGGACTCGGTGCTCGACGGTGGCGCGTACGACGGCCCGCTCGGCGTCGTCTCCTCACTGGCGGCGATCGACGAGTTGCGTGGGCGGGGATTCGTGCCGACGCGGCCGCTCGGCGTGGCGGTCTTCGTGGAGGAGGAGGGGTCACGGTTCGGGTTGGCGTGCCTGGGATCGCGGTTGGCGACCGGCGCCACGACCTGGGCGCAGGCGCAACAGTTGCGTGACCGGGACGGGGTCTGGTTCGCCGATGCGCTGGCCGATGCGGTGCAGGAAGGCCCCGGGGCTGAGGCCGACCTGCGGTGGGACCTCAGCGGGCTGGACTGTTTCGTGGAGCTGCACGTCGAGCAGGGCCGGGACCTGATCCACCGGGAGGCGGCGATCGGGGTGGCGTCGGGCATCTGGCCGCACGGGCGCTACCGGTTCGACGTCACGGGGGAGGCCAATCACGCCGGCTCGACCCGGATGGAAGACCGGGCCGATCCGATGCTGACCTATGCGATGACGGCCTTGGCGGCCGCCAAACAGGCTCGGCTGGCCGACGCCCGAGCCACCTTCGGGCGCTTGGACGTCAGCCCCAACTCCACCAACGCCGTGGCCTCCCGGGTGACCGCCTGGCTCGACGCCCGCGCCGCCTCCGAGCCACTGTTGGCCGACCTGGTGGCCGGGATCGAACGTCAGGCCGTCCAGCGGGCGGGCCGCGACGGGACCCACGTCGTCGTCACGGCCGAATCGGTGTCCGGGGAGGTGGGCTTCGCCCCCGACTTGGCCGCACGCATCGCCGCCGACCATTCCATCGGGGGACAGGGGGGCGGAGACTGGCCGATCATCGCCACGCAGGCCGGCCATGACGCCGGTGTGCTGTCGGCGGCGGGGGTGCCGACGTCGATGCTGTTCGTCCGCAACCCCACGGGGGTCTCGCACTCACCGGCCGAAACCGCGGAGATGGCGGACTGCCTCACCGGCGTCACCGCCCTGGCCGACACCCTCGAACGGGTGCTCCGATGAGCGGTGAGCGGGCGGCGTACCTGCTCGAGAAGGCGTGGGTGGACGGAGCCGTGCGGGACGGCGTACGAGTGGAGATCATGGACGGTCGGTTCACTTCGGTGCAGGTTGGACGAGAAAACTCACGCTTGGACGAGAAAGTTTCATCGTCCAAGCGTGAGTTTCACCGGCCGGCCGGTGAAACTCCCCTGGCCGGCCTGACGCTCCCGGGGCTGGCGAACACCCACAGCCACGCGTTCCACCGGGGGCTGAGGGGGCGGACCCAGAGGGGGACGGGATCGTTCTGGACGTGGCGGGAGCAGATGTACGCCGTCGCGGAGCGGCTCGACCCCGACAGTTACTACGCCCTGGCGCGGGCGACCTACCGCGAGATGGTGGCGGCTGGAATCACCACGGTGGGGGAGTTCCACTACCTCCACCACCAACTCGACGGGACGCCGTACGACGACCCGAACGCCATGGGGCATGCCCTGATCGCGGCCGCTCGCGATGCCGGGCTCCGGATCAGCCTGCTCGACACGTGCTATCTCGCCAGCGGCTTCGGTCGCCCGGTCGAAGGTGTGCAACGCCGCTACTGCGACGGCGACCTGGACACCTGGCGGGCGCGGGTCGCCGAACTTCGGCATAGCACCCCTACCGCTAACGACCCTCAGGTCGTGGTGGGTGCGGCCATCCACTCGGTCCGAGCGGTGCCTGTCCAGGAGTGGATCCCCACCAACGGCATCGTGCACGCCCACCTCAGCGAGCAACCCGCCGAGAACCAGGCCTGCCTCGTGGCCACCGGCCGCACCCCGACCCAACTCCTCGCCGACGCCGGTGTCCTGACCGACGCCTTCACCGCCGTGCACGCCACCCACCTCACCGAGGACGACATCGCGCTCCTGGGACAGGCCTCCAGCCACGTCTCGTTCTGCCCGACCACCGAGCGCGACCTCGCCGACGGCATCGGACCCAGCACCCGCCTGCGAGAGGCCGGCGCCCGACTCACCCTGGGGTCGGACAGCCATGCCGTCATCGACCTGTTCGAAGAGATGCGGGCCGTGGAGTACGACGAGCGCCTCGCCTCCGGGGTGCGCGGGAACTGGACGGCCCCGGACCTCCTGACCGCCGCCACGGTCACCGGGCACGCCAGCCTCGGCTTCCCCGACGTCGGCGCCATTGCGGTCGGCCACCGCGCCGACCTGGTGACCCTGGATCTCCACAGCCCACGAACCGCCGGCACCGGCGCCGACGAGCACACGGCCGTCTTCGCCGCCTCCGCCGCCGACGTCACCCACGTCGTCGTCGACGGGCGGGTGGTCCACCGCCACCACGACGCGGCCGAGGTCGGTCGCGAACTCCACGAAGCGATCGCGAGGATGCTGAGATGAACGGCCCCATGAGCACCCCGATGACCACGCTGCTGACCAACATCGCCGAGCTGGTCACCAACGACCCCGAGGCCCCCGATCTGCTGGGCGTCGTCGAGAACGCCGCGCTGGTCATCGAGGGCGGCAAGGTCGCCTGGGTCGGACCCGCCGACCGGGCGCCCGAGGCCGACGTACGCCTCGACCTCGGGGGACGCACGGTGCTCCCCGGCTTCGTCGACTCCCACTCCCACCTCGTCTTCGCCGGGCACCGGGCCCAGGAGTTCACCGCCCGGATGGCGGGGGAGCAGTACGCCGCCGGCGGGATCCGCACCACCGTCGCTGCGACCCGCGCCGCCACCGACGAGCAACTCAGCGCGAACGTCGCCCACCTCGTGCGGGAGATGCGGGCCCAGGGCACCACGACGGTGGAGATCAAGAGCGGCTACGGCCTGAGCGTCCACGACGAGGCACGCAGCCTCGCGATCGCCCGGCAGTTCACCGAGGAGACGACCTACCTCGGCGCCCACGTGGTGCCCGCCGGCACCGACCCGGGTGAGTACGTCGATCTCGTCACCGGCCCCATGCTCGAGGCCTGTGCCCCTCACGCGAAGTGGATCGACGCCTTCTGCGAGGAGGGCGCCTTCGACGCCGACCAGGCGCGCACGATCCTGACCGCGGGCCGGGCGGCCGGGCTGCGACCCCGCCTGCACGCCAACCAGCTGACCTTCGGTCCCGGGGTCCGGCTGGCCGCCGAACTCGGCCTCGCCGCGGTCGACCACTGCACCCACCTGCGACCGGCCGACGTCGACGCCCTGCGCGAGAGCAACACCATCGCCACCCTGTTGCCCGGGGTGGAGTTCTCGACCCGGCAGCCGTACCCGAACGCCCGGTCCCTCCTCGACGCCGGGGTCACCGTCGCCCTGGCCTCGGACTGCAACCCCGGGTCCTGTTTCACCAGCAGCGTCCCGTTCTGCATCGCCCTCGCGGTCCGCGAGATGGGGATGACCCCCGCCGAGGCGGTGTACGCCGCCACGGCCACCGGTGCCGCCGCCCTCGAGCGGGAGGACATCGGTCGTCTCGTGCCCGGTCACCGGGCCGATCTCGTCGTCCTGGACGCCCCCACACACGCCCACCTGGCCTACCGCCCCGGCGTACCCCTGGTCACCCAGACGTGGATCGAGGGCCGTCCGGTCCTCTGAAGGCTGCAAGGATGCGGGCGTGACCTCCCCGACAGCCACCACCGCCGAGCGCGTCACCGCCGGCGCGATCCACGCCTACACCGCATCGGGGAGTGTGCTGGCGCTGGTGCTGGTGCACCTGGCCTACCAGGGGCGGATCGAGGCGTTCCTCTGGGTGTTGTTGGCCGCCATGTTCGTCGACGGCACCGACGGGACCCTCGCCCGACGCTTCCGGGTCAAGGAGGTGATGCCCGAGTTCGACGGGGCACTGCTGGACAACATCGTCGACTACATGACCTACGTGCTGGCCCCCATGACCCTCCTGTGGGCCAACGGGTACCTCCCCGACGGGACGTGGGGCGGGGTCATCGCCTCCGTGCCGATGCTGGCCTCGTGCGTCCAGTTCTGTCGGACCGACGCCAAACCCACCGTCGGCGGGGAGCACTTCTTCCTCGGCTTCCCCAGCTACTGGAACGTGGTCGTGTTCTACGTCGTCGCCCTCGACCTGGGTCCGGCGGCGGTGACCGTCGTGCTGGCGGTCTGCGCCATCGGGGTGTTCGTGCCGATCCACTACATCTACCCCAGCCGCACGGAGTCGCTCCAGGGTCTGACGCTGATCCTCTCGGGGCTCTGGGTGGTCGCCTACGTCGTGATCGTGGCGCTGTTGCCCGATCCTCCGACGCTCCTGGTGGTCGCCTCCCTCGGCTACATCGGCTACCACCTCGGAGCGAGTGTCTGGCTGACCGCCAGAAGCCCGCGTCTGATCGAATAGGGCCGTGACCCACCCCTCCGATGAGCCCGACGAGCCCGCCACGCCCGACGTGCACAGCCCCTTCCGCTGCGCCCCGTCCAGCGTCGCCGACGGCGAGGCGCTGGCCGGAACCGCGCCGACGGACCCCGAGTGGTTGTTCGTCGAGTACGCCGGGTCCTGGGGGGCCAAGGCCGTCGCCGAGTCACGGCTCCCCGAGGAGGTTCGCGCCCACCTGGCCGGTCGTAGCGAACGGGTTCAGCTGATCCGCCGACACGGTCGCGACGAACGGTCCGTGGGGGCGCCGATCCGCGTGTTCGCCGCCAGCCTGGACAACGGCAACGCCGGTGCCTCGAGGGTCACGACCGCGGTGCTCGATGATGCGCGGGACCTGATCGACCTGAACCCCACCGATCTGACGGCGTACGACGAGCCGCTCTGGTTCGTCTGCACCAACGGCAAGCGGGACATCTGTTGTGCCGAGCAGGGACGCCCGGTCGCCGCCGCCCTCGCGGACCGCTGGCCCGAGGCGACCTGGGAGACCAGCCACCTGGGTGGACACCGGTTCGCGGCCACCCTGTTGGCGCTGCCCAGCGGACTCACCTTGGGTCGGCTCGACCCGGCCTCGGCGATCAAGGCGTGTGAGGAGGTGATCGCGGGCCTCGTCCCGGGGCTCCTGACCCGCGGGCACGCCGGTCGCCCGGCGGAGGTGCAGTACGCCGAGACGCATCTGCGCACCGAGTTCGGCTATCGCCTCGTGCGGGCGACCGGATCCACGAAGCAGTACAGCCCCGACACGACCCCCGATACGACGATCGTGACCGTCCGGGCCGACGAGGACGACTGGGTCGTCGAGGTGGTGGCCGCACCGGGTGAACCCCGGCGCGCGTCGTGCGCGGATCTGAAGCTCAAAGCGACCCCGGTCTTCACGGTGGTGTCCGCGCGGATGGCGGTGGGGTAGCACGGGGTAAGACGGGGTAGCAGCCGCGTTGACGTACTCGTAGTATGGCCGCGTGGCCACCACTCTGGACGACGTTCATGCCCTGACCCGAGCACGCTTCGAGGACATGCGATTCCTCGAGAACGATGGACTGGGCCCGGTGAGCAGCGAGGGGCTACCGCCCGGACCGAAGTGGCCGGTATTCGTGCAGAGCGTGGCGCTGATCCGCTTCCGACACTGGTTCCACCCCTACCTGGCCAAGAAGTACGGCGACACCTTCAGTATTCGGTTGATGCCCGGGGGTCGCCCGCTGGTGTTCTTCACCCGACCCGAGCACACCAAAGAGATCTTCGCCGCCGACCCCGAGATCTTCTACGCAGGCAAGGGCAACGCCATCCTCAGCCCGATCATGGGCCAGCACTCGCTGCTCATCCAGGACTCCGTGGAGCACAAGCGGGCCCGCAAACTCTTGATGCCCGCCTTCAACGGGCAGGCGCTCAAGGAGTACCGCACCCTGGTCACCGACCTGGCTCGCGACGAGGTCACCACCTGGCGTGACGGCGAGGACTTCGAGGCCCTCGATCGGATGAACCGGCTGACCCTCGAGGTGATCCTGCGGGTCGTCTTCGGAGTGACCGATGAGAAGCGGCTGGCCGCGATGCGGCCGCGGGTCACCGCCACGGTCGACATCAGCCCCGTGGTCCTGTTCGGCTGGAGCTACCCCAAGCTGCAGAGGTTCGGTCCGTGGAAGCGGACCATCGACAACCAGTACGAACTCGACCAACTCATCTACGCCGAGATCCGCGAGCGTCGTACGGCTCCGGACCTCGCCGAGCGCACCGACGTGTTGTCGCGACTGATCCGGGTCGGCACCGAGGACGGCGTCGGCGGGACCGACGCGGACACCCTGAACGACACCGAGTTGCGCGATCAGCTCATCACCCTGCTGCTGGCCGGCCATGAGACCACCGCCGCGGCGCTGGCCTGGGCCCTCTACGAACTCGGTCGGCATCCCGAACTGCACGCCCGCACGGTTCAGGCCGCCGCCGACGGTGACGATGACTGGCTCGAGGCGGTGTTCAAGGAATCTATGCGCCTTCACCCGATCATCCCGATGGTGGTGCGGACCCTGATGAAGCCCGCGACCATCGGCGGGATCGATCTGCCGGCCGGGGCCACGGTGGGACCCAGCATCATCGTCACCCACGCCGCAGAGGAGAACCACCCGGACCCC